>CAMEWL010000015.1:0-53001 GCA_945941025.1 uncultured Prevotellaceae bacterium | reverse complement strand
GGATTTCTACTTTTGCTTGGCTTAACCACCTCTTTTACGTCCTCTTATCGTTTACATATATTCGTAATCAGCTGATACACAATGGCTTTTAGATTTGAGGAGATGAAATGAGACGCATAAGTAAAGACATAACAAAACACTATCAAATGGCGTGTAGCTCAATGAGTTACACGCCATTTGCTTTTATGCGCCTATTCTGCATTTTTTACAGGTATTAATCTTCGTCAGGGAAATACTCATAATAAATATCACCAATTGTATCAGCAAATCCCCATCCGCATGGCGAGGCCCACTCCATACATTGTCTCAAACGTGGCTTGAAGTGCTCCAACATATTATTCTTGGCAATGAATGCCATTGTCTTGTCGAAATTATTCTCTACAGATGTATAATACTGCTCCCACATATCACCATAGTCGTATGTAAACTGACAAGCGTTCTCGACATAGCAAAGCATCAAGTCAGCCAACTTGTCTGGAGAAGGTTTCAGTTTCTTGTAATCAGAAACAGCCTTCCGACAAACCGAGAATCTAGTCTTTGGCTCCTGTCGTCCCCTCGATGGATAGAACTCTTCTGTAATAATCTTCTTATACTCTTCCAACTTACCGTCCTCGTCAGAATTCGCATAGAACTCCAGATACTCCTTTGCTTCTTTGCGAGCATCATACATCTCCAGAACCATACCAATGATCTTTTCCTTGGGCATGGACATAAGTATTTTCTTTACTGTTGCTTTTGACATAATCCGAAAATGATTGTATTTCGATTGAACTTGTACGGGTACTTGTATGGGTAGTTGTATGGGGGAACTTCGGATTTATTATTATCAATCTTTCTTATCTCCAAACAGCAGTTTCAATTGTTTGTCAAAGTCGCTCATGATTTCACGGTCTTGAATGACACGGAACTTGTCATATTCTGTGAGTGCCTTTTCTACCGCTTGTTCGTGAGTCACACGCCCTGCATCTGGAAGTAATGGACGGTTGTTCAAGTCCATATAGCGCTGCAAGAGAGCCGACCAGTCAGCCATTGTCATTAGGATATGGTCTTCTGCGCGTTGCTCAGCAATGTCAATGAAGGCATTACTCAATCTATTCAACGAATCAACCTCTTTTTCGCTAAGATAGTTCTTAGCTACCGTAACATCCGATTTCACAACTCTTCCGTCTGGAGTATTCTTCCATGTTGTCAAACCCATGTGAGGACGTTCTGCATCCGCACGGTCATAGATAATCTCGGCAGCGGTCTGTTTAGTTACAGCATAGTGCATCATGTTCTGCACGGTCTTGAAGAACAACTGTGTTTCCTCAGAATCCTTATCATAGTCAGAACTACACTCGCTATATATGTCCGTAATCTTCTGATAATAACGTCGTTCGCTGACACGTATCTCGCGGATGCGGTCAAGCAAATCATCAAAGTAGTCTGCCCCAAATACGTTCTTTCCCTTCAGACGTTCATCATCCAACACAAAGCCTTTGGTAAGGTATTCTTTCAGAACTTGTGTTGCCCATATACGGAACTGAGTAGCCTCGTAGCTATTCACACGATAACCCACGGCAATGACCACATCAAGGTTGTACATCATCACCTCACCAGACCATTTGCCCGAAGGTATTCGAATTTTTCTAATAGTATCGGACAAATGTATCTCACCACTTTGTTCTATTTGGTCGAGGTGGTAGTTTATTGTGGGTACTGTCACTCCAAATAGCTCTGCCATCCTTTGTTGTGAAAGCCAGAAAGTATTGGTGTCGAAGATAACTTGAACCTGTACTTTCCCATGTCCGCCTCTGTACATGAGTACAGAAGACTCCATGCTTCTCACGGCAACGTCTGGAGTAATGGTCGCGCTGAAGTACTGCTGTGCAGCCTTCACCATCTCTTTCTTTTGGTCGGCATTCATAGCCACAGCCATGCAGGCCGCACGAGACAGACGGATGCTTGTTACTTCTCTAACCGCACCATTACCCAACTCCGCCATCTCTGTTATCTCCACAAAATGCTCACCAAGATGATAGCCCTTCTGTGAAGTCCATGCCTGTGCCTTAGCTATGACACGTTCAAAGTTCCAGTATTTGCCATAGCCCATCACTCGCGCCAACTTGCGTGAGTTCCACCATTCCTTGCCATCGGCATCAACCTCTCTCAACTGTTCGAAAGGAGATTGGAGTTCTGAGATGTTGTTTGTATCTTGTATATTACTCATTTTTGTCTATATTGCTTCCTTGTTGAATAGAATCCTCTACAAATTCCCAATAGCCATTTCTTTTACCATTCACTCTACGTAGAATGTTCTTCTCTTGTAACGCTATGGTAAGTGTTTTGACGGTTCGCTCTGACTTCCCAATTTCAGCAGCAATCTCTCTATTACCTCCACATCTGCTGGTAGCCACTTCACGCTTGTCAGCTCCTCCCTTCCGAGCCACTTCGCTGCCTCATGCTCATTCAGGTGAAGCGAGTCCGTCAACAGTGAGCACATATAGCAGTGCATCACCAGATGAAACTTCGGGTAGTCGTATTCCACCGTGCAAAGGAACTCATCCACGCTGATATCCGTTGACAGTTCCTCACGTATCTCCCTTTCCAGGGCCTCCTCCGGTGTCTCTCCCAGTTCCATCTTTCCTCCAGGAAACTCCCACCAGTCCTTCCACTCACCGTATCCCCGCTGAGTGGCAAATATCCTATCGTCTTTGCGGATAACCGCTGCTACTACTTCTATTGTATTCATAGCTTATGCTGCACTTAAGTGAATGACCACATCAATTTGACACTCTAACCTCCATAGACCGCAACGCACAATCATCTCCAGTTTCGTGTCCTTTGACAGAATCGCCACCAAATCTATCACGTATATATCCAGCTACATTATTCAAGGCCGCATATCTAGCGTTACATTTAAGGTTACGACTATCATATTCCTTTCGTAATAAAACAATTAATTCTTGTAGTTTCATAATAGAGTTAGGGGGGAAAGATTATCTAACCGATGCGAAGGTACTGAAAAAAAAATGTTCTAGCAAAAAACAATGAGGATATTTGAAAATTTAATCATTTATATTTAGAGTTATAATATATAATATGTACTCTTGCATTTATCATATTTAGGAACCTTAGACAACAACTCAAATCAAAGAATGGCTTTTAAGTTGTTCTATCACATAATTCTGAGGGATTTTCTCTTGTTCAAGACGGTAATTATTAGCCTTAATATATTCATATAGAAACAATTCTTCAGCAGTCAAATTCAACTCTACAGAGATTTTGCTAGGTGTACCAGCATCATTCTCGAAGTATTTATCAAATGTTGATCTATCCATCAAAAAACTCTTTGTTTGTGGATAATATCCGCGAAATTGTGATAATATCTCAAAGCCTTGCGCATCAAGGTCTCCCCAATAAAAGAGTTCAGCAGACTTGAGTAAATCAGAATTCTTCATAGAAGAAACTCCATATCCTTGTCCCCAAATTACAATACAATCTGCAATAGGTGGAAATGTCAAGAAATTAACTTTATTCTCAACTACAAATACTTTAGAAATGGGTAACGATAATTTTATGAACCGACTCCAAGGCATCGAAATATCGTCAACACCCGAGAAAAGTGTTGGAGCAAGTGAGGTGTCTAGCACTCTCATTCGCAACAATTTAGGCTCATCATAACGCAACCCAAACCGCTTCTCAAAATCCTTCTCGTCAGAACAAACTTTATCAGCTATAACAATATCAAGTAATTCACTAATTACGGCTTTGTTCCTCTCTATAAACTTTGTATGCACCTCAATAGGCAGTTCACGAATATAAAGTTGAGGACTAGGATTTGAAGAAAAATAGTCCAAGACCTTCAAAATATCTGGCCATTTGGAAGTATTCTCAACCACTTTCAGAGGATATTTTTCAATCCAAGACGAGAGAATTGAATATCTTTGCGTAATAGCCAATACATCCTTACGGAATTGTGCCACCTCGCCAACCTTCTGTAGAAAACGCTCAAAATCACCTGCACTCTCGAATAATATTCTAGCAGGTAAATCTTGTTCTCCAAGAGTTTTGGTTTTGACGGTCTTCCACTCTATTGTATAGCCATAGCCTTTAACCTCTTTCGATAGAGAACGAATATCCGAAAATTCCTTCTGATATTCAGGCATTGTGGTACTCGCTTTCTTGTCACAAGGTATTTCAATAGAAGTGAAATCAATACCACGAGCAACATCACGCAAATATTCTATATACTTTCGTTCTGCTTTATGTTTTATTTCTGTTGCTTTAATCATTCTGATTCTAAAGATTTCTGACGTTCTTCTTTAAATTCGTTTATAGGCATATTATAGACTACTGACCTATTGTTTTTTTTACGCTCCACATAATGAACGAATGAAATATCGTTCTCTACGATATGAATATTATCACTCGGCGTTACGACCAACAATTGTAAATGTAATTGCTTACAAAGAGAAATCAGGTAATGAGCTTTCTCTTCATCTTGGGCGCGGAAAGCTTCATCTATTGCAATAAAGCGAAATGAAGAATCATAGCCCTGTTTAGTCAAGCCAAATTGGTATGCAATAGCTGAACCCAGAATTGTGTAGGTCAATTGAGCCTTCTCACCACCAGACAACTGTCCCATAGATTCGTACGTATTACGTTTCTGGTCATCCTCTTTGAAATACTCAACAGCTTTATAAGTAAACCAGCCTCGCACATCCATCACATTTTTACGCCATTGTTCATCCTGTAACCTCAGCATTAATGGTTCTATATACTGTTCAAAATGAACACGTCTTCCATCTATACTAGAGTCCACTTTATGCATATTAGGCATAGCATCAGATAACAACTTCCGGAATTCATTAACATCAACATTCAGTTTCCTATTAGATTCAAGTTGAATATAGGTGTAAGGATGAGTATTAAAATCTATATCCTTAAGTCTCGAATTCAGTTGATTAACAGTTCCTTTTATAGACTCCTCCCAGTTTTGGAAGAACATATTAAAAGCAGAAACATTATTGGCAATGGTTTCTTGCAAATACATATTAAACCTCCCCTCAAAACTTGGAAGATCCTCATCGTATAGTCGCTTGAGAAAAAGTTTGTATTCATTAACAAAATCAACAGAATCGGGCAGACTATTGACATCAGAACGCCAATCCCTATATTTTGATGTTATTTCCTCAGAAGGATACTTAAAGTTTCGGATTTTATCCCTACAGTCACTTTCCTTCTTGTTTTTTAATCCACGCAGATTTTTTATACTTTCCTCAAGAGACGTTTGTATTGAAGTGCGTTTTGCATCCAACCCATCAAGGTCAACACTTTGAAGATCTGGATATCTCGCCTCAAACTCATCGGTATCAGCATTTTCCATCAATAATAACGCATCAACATTATCTTTACGTTTTTGCAGAGTTTTATCTTCTCTATCTTTAGCTAAAGTCTGCTTCTTAATTAAATGATCTTTTTGTTTCTCATTCTCTTCTAAAGAATGCTTTACGCCTTCTAATTGTTTTTGAAGAGCTTTCACCTTATTATTTGTATCTTCAAGTTGTTTCTTTTGTTTGCTCTTCTCATTTATTTTTTGAGCGCATGACTGCCAATCAATCTCTGTAAACTTCTCATACTGATACAATTCAAAGAATGAATCTTTACGTTCCTCTAATTCTTTCTTTTTACTTTCTATTTGCTCAAGTTCTGCATTCCACTCTTTCTGCTGATTACAAAACTCTTCATATTCTTTTTTCAAAGCTGCAATCTTCTCTCGATTATCCCATCCAAGGACATAATTTTGTCTTTGATGAATCTCCGGACGATCATCTTTTTCATGTTTGCCACCTTTTGATTTGATGAGTCCTTCTTTTGTTACAGCCTTTTCCATCAAATGATTAAAGTCTGCAAGAGAATCTACACAAGAATAGTTAAATTCTGCATACAATCTATCTTTAAGCCATTCTATATACTTAGACTTATTATCTAGGTCAATTTTATTCAAGAGTGAATCCTCTCTCAAATGTCTGTTTTCAAACTCTCGTAAAGATTCAACTCCATTATATCGATGATATACTATTCTACCTTTCACATTGTGCCCATTTACATATTCATTTACTTTTCGATAGTATTTTTCTGGCACAATAAGTCGGAGCGCAAAATTATGCAATATGCGCTCTATTGCGAATTCCCATTCATGTTCTTCGTCTTTTACACTTATGAGTTCTCCTACAAAAGGTATTTCCTCTGTAGTCGCACCTATATTCTCAAGTATCTCATCACGAATCTCCGCAACACGACCTGATATGTTATTCTTATGTTCTAGTAGATACGTTATTGTTTCTACGTGTTGCCCAATATCTTCTCCAATTTTATCTAGATCATTCTGTATATGACGCTTTTTCTCTGACAATTCATCATCAATTTGTTTCTGCAATCGCTCCTTCTCTTTTTTTGCTTGCGTTCTATTTGCATCAAAGGTTGAAGCATCAGGTTCTTGAGTAAACCCAAGTTTTTGGGCAAGTTTATTATAAGCATCTGATTTTTCCTTACGATTATCACGCGATTCTGTCAAAATCCGAATATCCTTTTCTAAGTTTTTTATTTCCTGACCTACAGCATCAGTTTGTATAGCCACTTCAAGAGTCGATTTCTGTTCTTCAAGTACTTTTTTCCCCTTCTTGAGACCATTTATTTCATCCTCTATTTTCTGTAAGTCACTCTTACAACGAGTCAATACATCATCACATAATTCTATCGTTCTAGTAGTAAACCAGTATGCTGCCAAACTCTTCTCATGCTCTCGTTCCTTTATTTCCTTTTCAACATTTTGTAATTCATTTGCCAATTCATCAATAGGCTTCAACTGTTTAATCTGTTCCTTTGTCTTGTCAATATTTGTTTTGGCATCCATCAAGCTTTGAAAACTTCCTCTTAATTCCTGATATTTTTCTTCCGCAGATTGCTCTTCTAACATATTACCACGAATAAAAGTATCTAGATCGTCTAGCACTTTAACTCCGACAATCTGATTGAAAAGAGTAAGAGCTTTATCAGAACGCATACCAAACACTTTAATCATTTTCTCTTGATATGCATTAGGACCATCAAAAAACTCGATGAAACGGTTCTTGCTTCCACTATTGAACTCCTTTTCAAGATGCTTACGCCATACACCTTTTGAATCAAATTCATTAAAGTTTTCTGAAATGGTTAAAGGCTTGTATGATATACCAAAGACTACTTTCAATTCTTCACCAGAATAGTAACGCACTTGGAATAATGTCACAATTCTGTTATCAACATTATTAAATGTAGCTAACAATACAGACCTAGCGCCCTTTCCGCGTAATCTCAACGATGCTATACCAGAATCACCTTCCTGTTGTTGACCATAGTTACCAAAGAAATAAGAAGCCTCTGTTCTATTGCCTTTCTTCTCTACTCCAGATGACTGATTATAGAAACGTTGACGCTTTAATGGCACGAGCAAAGTAAGCAAAGCGTCTATCAAAGTACTTTTTCCTGAAGCATTTGCGCCTGTAAGCAACGAATTATTGCCCTGAGGAGTCAAACGATAGATTTCTTTATCGAATGTTCCCCAGTTCCAAACCTCCATGTAGTCAAGTTTAAAACCTGACACTTGTGGACTTGTATTAAATAGACTCATCTGTGGTATCATAGCCATTCAATTGTTTTTTAAATTCCAACAAATCATCAAGAGTAATCTTTTCCTTGATTATTCTATGAATTTTGTATCGCTTAACTCCTTCATTGTGTTTAGGTTCAACGAGGAAACCAAAGCCAACAATTCGAGCAATACACGAATCCAAATCATTCTCGAACTTTGCTCTATTGTATGATGAAGAAGACAAGAACAGCTCCGTTTCCTCTTTTATCTCTTCGGCGGTCACATACTTGTCGAATGACTGAGATTCAGTTGGATTGCTATCAAAATCTTCAAGTATCTGACGTAACACAATCAACATTACAGACACGTCGAAGCCATATTGCCTACGCGACACCATATTCATCGTCTTGTCATCATCCAACTTCATCTGCTTGACGAAAGCAAAGCCTTCATCCTTCTTCACAATTAGTTCTAGTCCCATTACGCTAATATACTCCTGTATCTCATTCTGATAATCCAGGACATCGCTCCATACAGAATCGTCCTTTTCAACGATTCCCTTTAACAGTTTTATTATAGCCTTACTATATGGTTGTATATTGCTTACGTTCATCGTGTAATAATTATTTCAGGAATTACTATTGATTTATCTTTGCTAAATAAAATACTCTGAGTCCGGTCTTGAGAAACAACCGTTCTGTATTCCTTTAATATGCCTATATAGCCAAATAGCTCCGATAAGCCTTTATCTATACCATTATTCAACTCTATAACATCAGCTATCGTTGTTTGACCATTCTCCCGTAAAACCTTGTCTATACGATTTCTGAGTATTTTGCGGTCAATATGATATGGGTTGTATAGTTTGCCTAATCTCTCAAGGTCTTCGATACCAAGTTCTGCAACTTTAGGCACATCCTTATATTCAACTTCTTTCTTCGGAGTATAAGTTAATTGGCGCTCTAATGGCAAATTTATATCAAGACTTTCATATTCCAGAGAAGCATCTGATTTCTCTTTATTCACAGCTGTTGCTATGAGTTGTTTTTTAATGTCATTAATTACCTGTTTTATTGCTTGAGCATTAGATTTTCCGTTTTGCCTAATAATCTGACTTAATTTCTCACTCATTTTGCGATTAGTCAAATTCACCTTCTCTCCAGCATTAAACAGGTATCTTTTTATATCCTTTAAGAATAAATCCTTTGCATCGATTTTTCTCTCTGCAAGCATCTCGAAAAGAGAATCTGTCAACTTGTCCCATTCTTCTTGTAAATCCTTAGAAAGCAGGAACTCCCAAAATGCATAGAAACTCTTTCCCTGTTGTGATTCTTTCAATTCTGCATAAGCATCAAAGATATAAACCAGCAATTCTTTCTTCACCTCATTATCTGTTTGACGTTGATAGATTTGCTTTATGATTTCCTTAAAGTTATCATCAACCTCTTTGAAGTCTGAAAGTAATTCCTTTGCTAGTTTATTCAGACTATTGTAGCGAGGCTCTATTTGATAATCTTCATAGACTTCAATTTCTTCACCCATCTCCAATCGTTCTATCTGACGTTCGATATCCTCTTTTCTTTGGCGAAGGAGTTCCAAACGCTTTTCTCTATCTTCGTTGGAGTATTCTACCAATTCCTTTAGTTGCGAGAATAACGTTTTAAACTTTGACTCAGTTCCGATATAGTCCTCTTTTTTAAGTGATGCCACCCAATCTAAAACTTTGCTCGTGTGTGACGAAAGCTCATAAATGACTTCTCCTTCCTCATTTTGATAATTAGTAAGAAATCCTTTATTGGTCCATTCTCTTATAAGTCTCTTTGCCTTTGTCTCATTCGATTCGGTAAGAGTTTCAGCAGAATCGTCCCCCTCCACTATTGCATCCATCTGCTCATCAAGTCGAGTTTCCAATAACATTTGTAATCTCTCTTCCCCTACTGCACGTTCCTCATCAAACACGCTTATCACAAATACCAAGAAAAACTCGGCATTCCTCATCTTCAACAATTTCACACTAGGAGAAGTGTTAAAGGTTTCTACGAATAGGTTAGAGTCCATATATTTTACTTACATTTAATCAGTCAAACAAAGTTCTCTCATCTCGAACTTTTATTTTTTCATGTGCATATATAAGCATTTTATACAAGAAAACATTAAAAACAACTAAATACTTGCATTATTATGCCATGATTAACAGCGAACTGCAATTCTCCAGCAAGATGGTGAAGTTTTGGGATTACCATTTCTGCACCAACTTGGTGCATTTTCTCCGTCCCATTTACTGAAACAATTGTTTCAGTTTTCTACCTTCGATATCATGGATTACAGTACTCCTTTCTCTGCTTATCCCCTTTACATGGATTTCTCGAACTGCTGTATTTCGCTTTGGAGATGGGAGATGTGAAGACGAGCCATGCAATCAAGGAAGATGTTGATGTCTTCTTTCTCTCGTGTGTCAATGAGGGCTTGGATGTATTCAGCCTTGTCCTGCTTCAATACTTTTGTAGGTAACACGTCATGCTCCATTTGCAAGAGATTCATAAGCTGTCTGCAGGTGCGTCCGTTGCCATCAGCCCAGGGATGTATCGTAACAAGTTCGAAGTGAGCCCAGAAGCTGAGGTCGTATATGGCACATATATCGGAGGTATCAAGAGCCTTGCGACGAGCATTCAATTCTGTGCAGAAGGTTTCAAGCCGTTGTGGCACTTTCAGATAGCTCATATATGAACGTCCACCAGCCCCGGCTGTTACATTAAGTTTGCGAAGCTCTCCCCTTGAAGCATCAAAATGGCCTCCGAGAGAATTGTATTCCGACCCCGTACGAGCCATTACTTTAGAGGCCAGACGGATAAGAGATTCTACGGTAATGTCTTCATGGCGTTTTATCCAGACACTCCCATATTCGTATGCTGTCTTCAGGTCAAGATTCATGTTCTGTTCTACTATACTACGCTTTCCTGAAGTTATCCCCTCGTCAAACAACAGCTGGGCCTCCACCTCTGTCACGGTGCTTCCCTCAATGGCTGTGGAATGGGTGATAAGAGAGTATAGGTAGAATTTCTCGTAGTCTAGCTGTTCAGACATGCCCAGTTCTTGATGCTTACTGAGTAATTTCAACAATATGTCCTTATTTTCTTGCGTCATCTTTTAGACATTGTCAGGATGGAAGTATATAGTTCTACGCAAATTTACAAAAAATAATTGAAAATGATGCAGACTGAGAAAATATTCTGTCATTAATGAGAAAGAATTGCATGAAAATACACATCAAAAATGGGACAAGTTGAAACATGCCGTTGCCTTTGGCTTCGGTGCTCTGGGCATTGTCTTCGGCATCGTGATGTATGTCTCAATGTCCGCTTACAAGGCTTCGTTCGATAATGAGTTTCATGAATATCAGACTCTTCGCCCTTTCCTTGTTAATGACCGTGACTATCTCACTACCATTGAGAATGTGCGGGAACTCATTCGTCATGAGGACAACAAGCGCCTTCGTGAAGAATACGACTCCATATCTTTTGAGAAGTATCTCAAACAGGAATGGGAGAAGCGTCGTCGTCATCAAGCAGAGTTTGAACGTATGAAACAATCATACAGATAGTGTTAGTTATCTTTATATATCAACCCTTTAAAACATTTTTCGTATGAAGAATTTTATTATTGTTTGTGCCGGGCTTAAGGGCGGGTCTGGGAAAAGCTGTGTCTGCGCCAATCTCGCAATGCACCTGATTGATCAGGGCATCCCAGTAATCGTTTATCTATCGTGTCCCTTCGCATAGAAAGTGAAATCCGGACCGCTACCTGAGTAACGACCCGGATCATGTTCTTCTACCCTTATGCTTATTACCGTATCATCAGAATAATGTATGTCCTTCCTGATTGATATGCCTGCCAGACTCTCTGGCACTGTTACTACAATTTCCTTCGGAGTATTTTCCATTTGTCGTTTCGTTTTGTCGCCTGCAAAGGAAATACTTTGTTTGGCACTACCGAAACTTTTGGAGTAAACACCCGTTTCGTGGAGTAGATACTTGTCTGCAATTCCTACAGTATATCTTTGCAGACGTTATGTTTTTTGTAATTATATAAGAATGGCGATGCTGGTATAAAACGCCCAACATCGCCATAAGTCTATGTAACTCTGTAAATCAGAGATGCAGGAGATTAATCTGCCCAGATGTAGCCGTCACCATCTGGTTCTGGCCCTGGTTCTGGACTTCCAAAATGTCGTATAGGTAAGGTCTCATTATAAGAACCTTCTCCTGATCCAGCGAGAATGCCACAACTCTTTACTTCGAGCACTATGATAAATGGCTCTTTGTATTCTTTCTTTTTCATTGTAATGTCTGTTTACTTGATGTTTACTTTAACTATCTTACCGTTACCGTACTTCACGATGTTCACGCCATTCTGCAAGCTGTTTAGCTTGCGACCGTTCATGTCGTAGTACTCTGCGTTGCCTTCGGTCAGGGCATTGAGAGTCTCTACTGCTGTAACGTCATCGTCTTCGTCAGCAATCCTGATGCTGAGTGAATTTGCCTTGGCACCAGCCTCAGTAGGATGAATGTATGCACGGAATGGAGCTACCTTGACGCCCCAAGACGAAATTTCTACCATCGTGTCGTACACACGCCAGAACTGGTTGTTTGAGATGAAGTAATCATTTTCGTCAAGCACAGTTGTCTCGTATGTACCTACCACCTGGTAACCATAGGCTTCAGGTCTTTCTGCAAGCTGACCTGAAACGGTAGTGTTTGCTGCGGTGAGGGTGAGACTATAATCTCCAGCCAAATCATCATGCAGACGGAAGACAACAGGAGTGCCGGCAGGAACTATGCCACCATTGTCGTCCACATCAACCATTCTGAGTACAAGCTCATTTTCACATACCTGATCGAGTTTATAGAGGTCATAGTCTGCACCCATACCGTTAACATCAAATGGCACTACGAGAGTTCCAAACTGGTTCTTGATGCCTGTGCGGGTGTATGTCACGCTGTTTGCAGTGAAGTCAACAGGCGAAGAGAATGAAGCACCATCTGCGAGAGTGATATCCTCGCTTGTAGAGTAGTTGCCCTCACCGTCCTTTGTCAGCTCAAGGTGATTACCTTCGCCGTTGAAGTCCTTGATGATATGGTCATCGGTGTGTGTGCCGCAACCATTGTCACAAGCATAAGCATAGAGACCATCCTCGACAGGGGATGCGGTCAGGGTATTGTTGGTGTAGCTATGAGCATTAGGATCGATGGCAATTTCCTCATCCTTGGTATCAGCATAATTCCTGTCACGATAGGTTGCAGCGGCTGTATAGGTGCGCACTCCTGATGCGATACAAGTAGCGGGGGTAGTGTCTTCGTTAGTTACTACTGCATCAAGATCTTCATGATTTATGCGCAAAGTAGCCGATGAGTGATCATCTGCCCATGTCCAGCTCGTGATAAAATCACCATTGTTAATGAAACCTCCATCTACATATTCCACCAGACCATTGTTCGTGAAATAGTCATCGCCCAATGTTATCACATTTCCTTCAATGACAGCGTTGTTTTCTGCAGGAGTTTTGACATCAAACCTCTCGACTATCAACTTGCCCGTCTTACCTTCGCTGCTGTCAATGATGTTCAAATAATCACCGTTAGCATATAAACGAGTTATATCCAGGATATGTCCGTTAAGGTCAATTGTCACGGACTTACAATTGCTGTTTGTTGTACACAATCCTTCCTTGACATCATCAAGCAGCGTCAATGTCATTCCGTAAGATCCATAGATATCCATTGCCTGCTTAAAGTTTCCACAATAATCCTCATACCCTTTAGGGTCAGAAATTTTTATCTTTGGCGAAACTGGTGAAACGCCGGTTCTGATATCAGTAGCAGGATTACCATTCTCATCTACAAACGGTCTGTCTACACACTCTTTCAGTTCTACATCCGTGTTAGCATTATAGAAACTATGACCTTCAGGCAGAATAGACTTTACATATTCATCGTTCCTCAGGAGGGTGAAACTGATTGCCGAGCAGCCATTGGAATGAAACTGAGAATCAATTATCTGGAGTTTTGGAGAACTTTCTGGATCACCGTCATACCCCCAATTACACCCTTCCCATGACATCGCATCAAAAAGGCAATGGCGACCTTCCTGACGAGTTACTACATTGACGTTTTTGAGAATTAGTTTTTGATGGTGGTCATAATCAACACCCTGAAAATAAATGGCATCTAATTCATTAGACTCTATCGTTCCATTTTGGATAGTTATTCTATTCTCACACACATTAGGAAAAAAAACAATGCAAGACATACAGTCTGCAACCAACGGGTCATTAGTTAAGACACAGCCGTTCAAATCAATCGTGATGTCCTGCCCTAAACTAGAACAGTCAAGCTCTTCAGAAAGTGCAGTGTTCTCATTAATGAGCATGGTTGTAACATGATATCCCATTTCTCGTAAACTCGTCAATGTTTGCAGCACTGTACGCAGGTCTTCGCAAAAAAATTCATTACCCTCTTCGGTTAAAAGGGTCATACCTGCCCACGCCCCTTGTGGCACGAGCATTCCCACCATCATGACTATCGCCATGAGCAGCGGGCGTAAAAATTATTTTGTTTGTTTCATTTTACTTTTGTTTATTTGTTATTATTACATTGTTAACTTTAGATAGGCTCTCAGCGTTTCCCCTCCATCCGTGAAGTACATAAAGAGCCACTGGAAGATAGCGCAGAAGATGGTCAATCCGAAAGTCCAGAGGATGAAGTTTCTGGCTCGCCTTCTTTCCTCAAAGCTTACCCCTGTGTCTATTCCATCAGGATCTTCAGGATTATATCGACGAACGATGCGCCACAATGGTCGGAGTACCCACGTAAACCCCAAAGCGAGGGGAATATAGAGGATAAAAGTATAAAATGCCCATTTTAATAACATTGTTTCTGCGTTTATGCCTGAGTTATTCTGTTCCATGGTGCAAAGGTACAAAGAATATTTCAATTCTGTATCGTGTCTGCACCATCTTTTGGTTAGGTTGTCTTTCTTTTGCCACGGAACTTTTCACATGCGCCCAAAAATGCCTCAAAAGCCAAAAGCTATGAAATGACAAAATGAAAGCTATCATTTTACATCGTGAAAGCATAGCTTTTACAACGTCATTCGATAGCTTTCACACCCTGAAAGCATAGCTTTTACGATGCTACGGAGTATTTAACAGTTGTTAATAATTTACGTCACGATTTTAACTTAAAAGTTTACATTCTGACAAAATTTTTCTTATTTTGCTTACACTTTGATTTTTCAATCCAAGCGAACCTGTCTCACTTGCGAAAAAATATTTTCATTTTTTCTTGGTGGAACAAATTATTCTTCTTATCTTTGCCGCGGAAACAAAATTCTATCACATAAAAATCGTAGTAATATTAAAAGAAAAGACCATGAAAGCGACCAGACGACAAAATGATTCCTGACAGGGGGTGACACCTCAGTTTGGCTTATCAGGGGAGGATTATACCCCGTCGGTTGCAGTGTTCTTTGAAATATTGCTACAATGATTGTTTTGTGTGATAGAGCATCTCCCACAAACGAGCTACTCTATCAAGATGCCACGGGCTGACGCGTACACACGCACCAGCCCTGTACTCTTGCGCCCTATACATTATATATAGGGTATATGTATGTTTTTTGTTTTGCATGACTATTATTTATGTGTAACTTATGAGAAAATACAGACTTATCGACGATTTTCAGAAACCTACAAGAAAAACTATTTGGAAACACTTGGATGCAATGGCCGTCAACTATGCCGTTTACTCTACTCACCTCACTGAGCTCGCCCCTGTGCTCACAAACACCTCACTCTACGTTTATGCCGACTCTGACAGCGTTGTGATAGTGCAGCTGCACTACCCCAAGAACGCCACCGACCAGATATTGTCTGGCGAAGACGCTTACTGGAAGCTGACCGAGGCCGTCATGACTACCCAGATGACACTGAGTAAATACTACAGCGACACGAAAGTATTCGGTCTGCTGCTGACAGAGGAAGAGTATAGCGAATCACCTATTCACAACTCCATTTGGAGCGAGACCGGTGTCATGGTGATTGACGGGGTGAAGGGCATGAAGCGCAGGAAAATAAGGGTGAACGAGGATAATGACCTGCCCGGCAAGCCGATTGTTGACGACATCACGGTGATGTTTGGTCACGAGGAGGAGAAAGAGGAGCCTCTGAAGGAGAAGGAGGAAGAGGAAGATGATAATGACTTTGAGAGAATGCTCAACAGTCTGCTGACTGATGACAGCAACACCTTCAGCAAAAATCCGTCCACTGACAAAGATGACAACAACGATGACGATGATGACACCAACGGTAATGACGACGACGGTGACACCAGCGTCCGCGACACCAGGAGCGGCGAAAGCATTGACAACATTACCTTCCCCGACGGCAACGTGGAGCAGAACGACAACAACAGCGTGAAGGTAGAGATACTGCGCCCCATAACCAACCCCAGAAGAGAGTTGGACAAACTCGTGGGGTGTGCCGACATAAAACAGAGGATGGACGACCTTGTGGCGCTGACGAGCTTTAACCAGATGATGAGGAAAAACTTTCCCCGAAACAGGCAACACCATATATCGCTGCACAGCCTGTTTCTGGGGCGACCTGGCACCGGCAAGACCACCGTATGCAAGATATACGGCTCACTGCTGCACCAGAGCGGCGCGCTGTCAAAAGGCCACGTGGTGGTGTGTGACCGCGGCACCTTCATCGGCACGCTGTGGGGTGACGAGGAGCGTTCCATAAGGCAAGTGGTGGAGATGGCCAAGGGCGGCGTGCTGATGATAGACGAGGCCTACCTGCTGAACAGCAAGAACGACCACGATCCCGGCCGCATGGTGATACAGCTGCTGATGAACATTCTGGCAGACGAGACACAACGCGACATAGCGGTGGTGCTGTGCGGCTACCGGGAACCGATGATGAGACTGCTCAACACCAACCCTGGACTACTGTCACGCTTCCCCAACAAGTTTGAGTTCAACGACTTCACCGTTGACGAGCTGCTTGAGATTACCCAGTGCCGCGTGAGGGACTATCACTACAGCTTCACCGACGAGGCATGGACGAAGTATCGCACCACGCTGACACAGGCCTACGAGGTAAGAGACCCCGAGACGTGGGGCAACGCGCGCTACATAACCAACCTGCTCGACAGGATATACATGCAGCACGCCGCGAGATGCGTGAGACAGCAGCCCGAGGACAAGTTCCAGTTGCTCACGCTGACACCTGATGACATTGTTCCGATAGAGACACCGAGGCAGAGGGCTAAGTTCGGCTTCTGACATTCCGCCACCACGCGGCGGGGACGGCACACGCCGTCCTCGCCATGACACGAAAAAAAACTCACAAAAGAGCGGTAGTTTGAAAGAAATTATGTACTTTTGCAGATGGGAGGAGGGGAGATTTTGTTTCATAATTCATAATGCATCGCTCGGCACGCAGTGACGCTTTTACAAAGACCACAGGCCAACGAAAAGAATGCATAGTTCATAAGTCATAATCAAAGAGAAAAGACAAGAAGGACGTTTGAGAAATTTTTGTAACTTAATATACACAGAAAGATGAAGACAGTTATCAGTACTAAAGAAGCTCCTGCAGCTATTGGTCCGTACAGTCAGGCTATAAAAGCAGGTGGCCTTGTCTATACTTCCGGACAGATTCCTATCATACCTGCTACGGGACAGTTCCCTGAGGGTGGTATAAAAGAGCAGACACGTCAGTCGCTGACTAACGTGCAGTCGATATTGAAGGAGGCCGGTGTGTCTATGGCAGATGTCATAAAGACCACCGTATTCCTTGCCGACATGAACGACTTTGCCGACATGAACGCCGTGTATGCGGAGTTCTTCTCCGAGCCTTACCCGGCACGCTCTGCCGTGGCCGTCAAGACATTGCCTAAGGGAGCGCTGGTAGAGATAGAGGTAATAGCGGAGGCGAGATAATACATAGGTGGGGACAGTCAACTAACTCCCCTATCGTCATTGAGGACTCTGGCAAGCATCCCGCTGTAAGAGAAAAAAAAGAATCCGTGCAAACCGAATGGTTTGCACGGATTTCTTTATCATAGTCTCTCCCCACACATCAAGAGGGGAAAGAACAGTTCTTAGAGGTTAGGGTTGAGAGTCTTCCAATCCTCAACAGCAGGGATGATGCCGAGAGAGATAATCTCGTCACGCATCTTCTGCAGATGCTCGTAAGAAGAGTTGAGGGCTGCAATCTCGTCAGTTGTACCTACTGGCTTGGTGTAAGACACACCGTCCTTAGTAATCTTTGTAGGCATAGCCATCATCACGTTCTTGTAACCGCACTTGTCGCAGTTAACGTAACATCCAGCAGGCAGAGTGAACTCAGCGCCGCCCATAGCAGCCTCAATCATCTTCACAGCCTGATAAGCAGGGCTCTGGAAAGAAGAGCGTCCGCGCAGCTTGATGATGTTAGAGCCACCCTGTATTGTATTGTGCTTAATCTCAGCCCAGCGCTCAGCAGAGAGAGGGAGGTCAGCCAGAGGCTTGCCGTCAACCTTAACCTGTGAAGCGAATACAGCCATCTGCTCACCGTGACCACCGTATGTGTGTGCACCAGTAACCTTGTCCTGCTGTACGTTGAACTCCTGAGCCAGCTGCTGCTGCAGACGTGTAGAGTCAAGAGCAGCGAGAGAAGTGAGCTGGTTAGGCTTCAAGCCAGAGTGGATAAGAGCTGTCAGAGCTGTTACGTCAGCTGGGTTGAAAATTACCACCACGTGCTTAACGTCTGGGCAGTACTGCTTGATGAAGTCGCCGAACTCAGCAGCAATCTTACAGTTACCCTTGAGAAGGTCCTCACGTGTCATGCCTTCCTTACGAGGTGCACCACCAGAAGAGATGATGTACTTAGCACCTGTGAAAGCCTCACGTGGATCAACGGTCCAAGTGATGTTGGCACCAGGGAAGGCACAATGTGCCATCTCATCTGCTACACCGTGAACACCTGGCTCGAAGATGTCGTAAAGACAGATGTTAGGAGTCAGTCCGAGCATAAGCACTGACTGAACCATGTTAGAACCGATCATACCGCCTGCACCGACGATAGTAAGCTTTTCGTTTGTTAAAAATTCCATATCTGTATTTTTTTATAAAAACCTTCTTGTCTTTCTGCGACTGTTTCTTCGCACGATGCAAATAATGAGTGTCTGTGAAACAGGCTCATGGTCGCCTTAGCGAATTTGCGAGTGCAAAGGTAATAAAAAAATCTGAAACAACAAACTACATCCCCATCATCTTTTAACAACTTTAAGAAAAATGCACCAAGTTTGACAACTCAGCCTTGCACTTTAAAAAATTAATTATTATCTTTGCATCACAGGTAACATGAACTCCATTCTTGAACAAGACATAATGTATCTGCCGGGTGTGGGACCCAAGCGCAAGAAGATACTCAGCACAGAGCTGGGCATCAACAACTTCGGCGACCTGCTGGAATACTATCCATATAAATATGTGGACCGCAGCAGGATATACTCCACACGCGAGCTTACCCCCGACATGCCTTTCGTGCAGCTCAAGGGTAAGATACTGTCATACGAGACCTTTGACATGGGACCGCGCAAACAGCGTCTGGTGGGACATTTCTCTGACGGTGTAGGCGTCATCGACCTCGTATGGTTCTCAGGAGTAAGATGGGTTACAGAGAACTACAAGGTAGGCAAGGAATATATCATATTCGGCAAGCCGACCATATTCAACAGCCGATACCAGATAAGTCACCCCGACATTGACGATGCCAGCACGCTGGAGCTGAACGATATGGGTATGCAGCCTTACTACATCACCACTGAGAAGATGAAGAAGGCCGGCATCACATCGCGCACCATGGAGCGCATCATGAAGACGCTGCTCAACAAGTTACCGCCACTGCCCGAGACTCTGCCCGACTTTATCATCAAGAGCCGACACCTCGTAAGCAGGGACGAAGCCATAAGGCGCGTACACTATCCGCACAACCAGTATGAGATGCAGCATGCGAGAGAGAGAATGAAGTTTGAGGAACTGTTCTATGTGCAACTCAACATACTGCGCTACACGCAGAACAACCGCCGCAAATACAAGGGTTACCTGCTGCCTAAGGTTGGCAAGGCTTTCAAGGAATTCTACGACCGGAACCTGCCCTTTGAACTGACAGGCGCACAGAAGAGGGTTACCCGGGAGATACAGCACGACATGAACACCGGACGGCAGATGAACCGCCTTATACAGGGCGACGTGGGTTCGGGCAAGACGCTCGTGGCACTCATGGCGATGCTGATAGCCATAGACAACGGATTCCAGGCTGTGATGATGGCTCCTACCGAGATATTGGCAGAGCAGCACCTTGCCACGATAAAAGAGTTCCTGCATGACCTTGACGTGCGTGTGGAACTGCTTACAGGAATAGTCAAGGGCAAGAGACGCAAGGAGGTGATGGAGGGACTGATTAGCGGCGACGTGAAGATTCTGATAGGCACCCATGCCGTGATAGAGGATAACGTGCAGTTCCGCAATCTGGGACTTGCCGTGATTGACGAGCAGCACCGTTTCGGTGTGGCACAGAGAGCCAAGTTGTGGGCAAAAAACAGCAATCCACCGCACATTCTCGTAATGACTGCCACACCTATACCACGCACCCTTGCCATGACGATATACGGCGACCTTGACGTCAGCGTCATTGACGAACTGCCACCGGGACGCAAGCCTATACAGACGCTCCACAGATATGAGGACCAGACGGTAAGCTTGTATAAGGGCATACGCACCGAGGTGGCGAAAGGAAGACAGGTGTATGTGGTATATCCACTTATAAAAGAGAGTGAGAAGATGGACCTGCAGGACCTGGAGGCAGGCTTTGCACACCTGCAGAACGTGTTTCCCGACTATAATATGAGCAAGGTGCACGGCAAAATGAAGCCTCAGGAGAAGGAGGCAGAGATGCAGCGCTTTGCCAAGGGAGAGACGCAGATGCTCGTAGCCACCACCGTGATAGAGGTGGGTGTGAACGTGCCTAACGCCAGTGTGATGGTGATAATGGAGGCGCAACGCTTCGGCCTGTCACAGCTTCACCAGTTGCGCGGCCGTGTGGGCAGAGGAGCCGACCAGTCATACTGCATACTTGTAAGCGGCAGGGAGCTGTCAACCGAGACACGTAAGCGCATAAATATAATGTGTGAGACCAACGACGGCTTCCGCATTGCCGAGGCCGACCTCAAACTGCGCGGTCCAGGCGACCTCGAGGGCACACAGCAGAGCGGCATGGCCTTTGACCTGAAGATAGCCAACATAGCCCAGGACGGACAGTTAGTACAAATGGCACGTGAGGAGGCGCAGAAGGTAATCGACGTGGACCCCGACTGCAACGCTCCGCAGCATGCCATCCTTTGGAACCGCCTGCAGGAACTACGCAAGTCAAGCGTGGACTGGGCGGCTATCAGCTAAAAACTATTTATACTTATTTCAACTTAGGTTTCAACTCGTCTGGCGAGTCATTGGTGTACATATCCACCTTTGGCGCGTCATTGGTAAAGAGGTGTCTTATGCAATCTATGTCAACAGTCAGTGACGGGCGGAACTCACTACCCTGCATATAGCTCAGTATGGCCTTACGCATCTGGCGCGCCACCAGACGGTGGGACAGGTCACTGCTTATATCCATTGTAGTCATAAGCAGACGGCCGCCAGCCACATTGGCCTCTATCAGCATACCCAACTTACGTGACACGTGCCATGTGTCTATAGGCTGCACAGGCGACTGATAGTCTGCCGGGAACTCCATGAGGTTCATCACCTGAGCCCTGTTGAGCAGTTCCCACCAGTTAAGGTTACTCCAGTCATCCGTAGGGAAGTCATACTTAAAAAGTGGATGAGAGGTATCTATGCTCGCACCCATGACATGGGGCGGACGCATCTTAAACCAGCTGGTGTTCCAGAACACCGGCAGATAGTATTGCTTCACATCACTGCCCAGCCTTACCTTACCGGCAGCGGTAAGGAGCACCGTACCGCCACGCCTCAGCACCTCCTCGGTCTTTGCGTCAAGCGTATCAGAGACATACACGGTAGTCTCAGCGCTCTCGGTATCAGGATATACCCAGAAGTCCCACTGGTTAAGGCCAGCACCGCCTGTCACTACACGCAGCGTAAGCTTTGACGCCTTCTTTATACTGTCAAGGGGGAAGCACACCGTTCCCACTGGTATGTTCTTGCCTTCGGGCAGGACGACACTTGAGAGTTCGCTGTCGGCTATCACCGTTGCTGACTCGTCAAGGATGGTATATCTTGTCACGGCACCGCTGATTTCTGTACCAGAGGCGTTATACACCTCCACAGGCACCGTCAGAGTGTCAGATGCCGCATACACGAACTTAGGGAAACGTGCCAGCGGTACCACTTGAGAGCAGAACTCCCTCCACTCGTCTGCAGCGACATAGCCTTTCTCCTTCCAATGAACATTGAGGACACCCACCAGGGCTGTACCCTGACCGCTGTAGTCATTAAGACCGAGGAGCTGGAAGCCTGTATAGTCAGGTGTGCGCAGGTTACGCTCTATCTCATACTTGTATGCCAGTGTCTGCAGTCTGCCACTTGCCATGAGGAACTTCTCTGCCTGTCCCTCCATGCCGTTGTCACGGAGCAGGTCGCGGAATATCTCAAAGTTCTTTGCCTTGTAGGCTCCGGTATATTGTGGTATCTCCTTAAAGTCTGGGAAAGCGCACCACTGTCCCTGCTCATGGGCTATTATCGGTGACCGGTTAGGCTGGCTGTCCTTATAATTACGCGGGAACTCTATCTGTGACAGGTAGTCATCATCAGAATGTGGGGCGTGACTGTTCCAATCCAGTCCCCTTGCACCACCTTTCACATGGTACTCGGAGCCGCCGTCCCATGCCCAGCCGCCACCTACCGAGGCACCGCAGTATATGCGTGAGGGGTCATAGGCCTTCATCTCCTTTACCCAGTCGTTACAATAGCTTACCCAGTTGCCTGCCGGCTCATTACCTGCTGCCATCATTACAAACGAAGGATGGTGACCATAGGTGTCAATTATGCGCTTGGACTCATCCAGGAGGTATTTGTCTATAATCTGTCCGGCGCGCAGCTTCACACCGTGGTTAGGCCATGACGGTCCCTCCGGCTGCAGGTAGATGCCGAGCTTGTCTGCCGCTACGAAGGCAGCCTCTGGCGGACAATAGGAATGGAAACGCACATGGTTAAGTCCGTACTCCTTTATCTTGCCGAACACACGCATCCAGCTTGCCTCGTCAGTGGGAGGATAGCCGGTCTCTGGGAAGCAGCAGTTCTCCACAGTGCCGCGCAGCCACACTGGCTTGCCGTTAACATATATATCCCTGCCGCTTACCGTTACGTCCCTTACACCGAAGGTTACATTGAGCGGTTTGCCATGATGCTCTATAGTGCAAGTATAGAGATAGGGGTCAAACTCACTCCATCTCCTTACAGTATCGCCCAGCGACACCTCATGGTTCTCACCGTCAACGACGATGGTTGCCTTGCGATGGGCTACGTCGGGCAGTATGCGGATTACGTGCTGGCGCTCCGTAGTCAACTCTATGTTACCGGCTATGCCGTTCCAGTTACCCTGTGTCTGGTCGGTGACGCTGTGTGAGTCCTGTCCCACCCCAACGTTCTCTATGCCGTTATACACACAGATGACAATCTCATTACGCTTACCGGGCTTTATAAAGTCTGTCACATCATACTGATGAGGCACGGAGAGCGAGAGCTGGTGTCCAGCCTCCTTGCCGTTGACATACACCGTGGTCTCTATATGCGGCCTCTCGAGGAAGAGAGTGACACGCTCACCCTTCCAGTCTGACGGCACACGCACAGTCTTCTTGTACCACGCCTTGCCCACATAGCGCTTCCCGGGTGTGAGGAAGAACGGATATTTCACATTACCCTCCTCCCTGTACTTCTGCATATATGGGTTAAAGTAATATGATGAGTCGTATGTAGAGCCCGTCCAAACTGTGTTGACCGTGACATCATCACCCTTGCCGTTGGTCACCATAGACCCCGGCAAGGTGATATTGTCTGTGTAACGCTGCTCTTCACCCACTGCCAGTTCCCAACTGCCGGCAAGGTCTATCCTCTTCTGCGAGAGGCATGGCAACGTCAACATACTTATAATGCAGATACTCAGAAGATGTCTCATACTCTTATTCTTTAGTTACTGTTATACTCTTAACACTCTCACCGGGAGTCTTGTCTGCCTCGCGAGGCAGATATACCGGCATGTCACTCTGCATTGGCAGTATGCGCAACTCCAGTTCCTTAACGCCGGCAGGCAGACGCCACAGTCCATAGAGGAACGGACGGCCATACTGGAAGTTGTCTGCCACGAGTCTGCCATCGGCATACAGACGTGCGCAGTCTCCCTGATACTCTATATTAAGCAGGTGCCTGGCATCCTGACTGACAGCATCATCCAACGCTATCTTATAGACCGCAGCCTGCTCCCAGTCTTGTTCGCCCGGAGCCTCAGACACCTTTGCCCTGCCTTTCTTTACAGTGCGCAGCGAACCAGCCTCTTTTACCTTTGTGAACGTCACTTTGCCTACGACATCATGCTTGGCAACACTGTCAAGGAAGAGGCTCTCTGCCTCCTCCTGCGTCAACAGACATATATTCTTATACACAGGCGTGTTTGCGCCCTTAGGTTTCACATTCTTCAAGGTCTTGCCGTTCTGCATGCAGATAGTGGAGGGTACTCCCTTTATCTGCATCATGTATATCATACCATTGCGACGCGCAACCAGCTGACATGTGGCATAGCGTATGCCGTCTATCCCTATTGGGAATACAGCCATACAGCCGGCGGGCACTGTCAGTTTAGGTAACTTCACGCCACATACCTCAAGTTCCACATTCTTCTTTGCAGAGAGATTCTGCAGTCGCTCGTAGTTATTTATGAACACAAAGCCTTTGCCATCCTTTGAGCGGTATGCCCAGCGCAAAGCCGAATCGTCACCTTTCTGCACATTCTGCGGAGAGGGGAACGAAGCCTCCATAGGCGCCAGCAGTTCGCCATAGTCTTGCATAAAGAGGTGCAGCGGACGCAGACGGTAATAAGACTCGTTAGTCTGACCGAACTCTCCCAGTGGAGCCTGGAAATCATACGTACATACCGGCATATCGTTATTAGCCGTGGCAGGCGATGTCTGCACCTCATTGAGTGTATGGAGCTTGCCTTCAGGATTGGTACCACCGTGATACATATAATATCCCAGGAGGTTAGAGCCGCTGCCCAACTTTACGAGAGCCATGGAATAGGTATCCTCCGGATAGATATAGGGACGGCGATGATAGGCTGTAGCCATGCCTCCACCCAGTTCGCAGGTGAAGTAAGGATACTGCTCATCACCTTTGTTTATCTTCTCCTCTTGCTTACCCAGCAGGTCTGTACCTATAGCCGTACTGGAGCGGAAGTTCTTAAACTGGAAAGCCTTGTAATAGTTACCTACGCACTCTTTAATATCCTTGTCCCAGAACCCGTCAGCATAGTCGCCATAGAGCGGCAGCATCTCACCGAACGGCACTGGCTTAGCCAGTTCTGGCCAACCAGTGCGGGTATAGAATGGCAGGTCAAAGCCTATACCAAGGGCAATGTTCTTCAATGCCATAAGGTAATCACCACTGCCACGATACTCATTATCAAACTGTGCTGCGATGACAGGACCGCCGTCTTTCCACTGCTGTCCTTGCACCTGGGTGAATATCTGACGATATAACCGCTCCACGAGTGACAGGAACACAGCATCCTGTGACCTCACCTTGCAGCCCTTTGAGAACACCCAGTCGGGTATGCCGCCATTACGCACCTCGCCATGACAGAAAGGTCCTACACGCAATACCACTGGCATCTGTTCATCACGACACACCGAGAGGAAGCGACGAAGGTCACGCTGACCGTCCCAGCGGAATATGCCCTCTTCCTCCTCTACATGGTTCCAGAACACATAGGTGGCTATGATGGTAACACCACCTTCTTTCATCTTCCTGACCTCACGCTGCCATTCATCGGCAGGGATACGCGAGTAATGCACCTCTCCCATCACAGGCACCACGCGCCTGCCATCTATCATAAGGCTATACTTATCCCATGTAACCTTAGGAGCCTCAGCCCACGCTGTCAATCCGACGAGGGTGAGCAATAATATAGTCAACAGTGTCTTTCTCATTTTCCTTCAACAAGTGTTTGCAAGGCCTGAATGCCTTGATGATTAATATCGAGACCGCTCACCTCTGCAGCGTAACGGCGTGCCTTATCCTTATCGCCAAGACCGAGATAGCCCAAGGCAAGCATATACTTACAGTGTATCTCGTTCTTCCTGTCGAGAGAGTCTTCCCATATAAGCAGGTCTGGCAAAGAAACAGCGAAATAGTCCATCACCTGTTTCTCGAATATATGTTGCTTGCCATAGTTCACCAACTTATAGAAGCTTCCGTTAGCCTCGCCTGTGCGACCTAACTTACACAATGCCAGTCCCTGATAGAATATCTTATCTGGCTTTGCATCATTATAGTACATAGCGGCGGCAGGCTCCTGCGGACCTTTGACGGCTTCCTCCCAGCACTCACGCGCCTTGTCTGCCTGACCGAGGGCATCATAGGCTATGCCGAGGAAATAGTAGAAGTCGTTCTCCTGTGCGCCATAGAGCTTACCCTCACCAAGATGATGCGGATATTGCAGGCATTCTGTCAAGAGCGTCACAGCCTTATCATAGTTTTCTGCGTTGATGGCCTGCTTAGCCAACTCCACACGACACGTCTGATACTGTGCAGGCACCTTGCCTTCGCCGCCCTCCCATGGATGGAACTGGTGGCTGTCAAGCTTACGCATGGCCTCCTCATACTTACTCGTCTGGTTGAGCAGGGTTATCTCCTCAAGGATAAGGTCATCACGCTGAGCCACCAGCTGCGGGTAGCGTTGCAACATGGCAAGGCGCTCAGCATGTGGTTTCTGCAAGCGTTTGTACAGTTGGTCAAGTTCCATCAGCACACGGGCATCGGTCTCATCCAAGTGGAATGCCTTCTCCATGTATTCCAGAGCCTCTGTCTGACGGTCCTGCTTATTGAAACGTGCCAAGGCAAGATTACGCCACACGGTAGGGAACTTCGGATTAAGACTTGCTGACAACTCCCAGTTCTCCACTGCCTTGTCATACTGGCGGGCAGCATAATACAGGCAGCCAAGGTAGTAAGGAGCCATTGCTCCGCCGGGGTTCAGGCGCTTAGCACTCTCGAGAGCTATCACATCCTCCGGACGGTTAGGGAAGCAGTATGTATAATCTGTCTTCTCTGCCTTATCGTAACAACCCATATAATAGTATGTCATAGGAGTAGCGGCATCCGCCTCTATTGCCATGCTCCAGATGGCTGCAGCCTCTTCCGAGAGGCCTGCCGACTTATAGTCAAGTGCCACCTCATCATAGTTCTTGGCAACACACATCCGTGCCTGGGCTGAGAGCTTCGCATACCTGCCCATCATCTCCTTCATGTCATCAAGTTTCTTCTCGTCGTCTGTAAGCAGATACTGCTCATAGCGGCAGCCATAGTTGAACAAGTCTGTATCCAGAGCCTGCTCACACACTTTCAAGGCCTCGTCCTTGCGACCCATCTTACGGAGCACCGCTGCCTTCAGGGCAAGTGCCTTTTGATTGTGCGCACCATAAACAAGTCCGCGGTTCAGTTCTTCAAGGGCATCGTCAAGCCTGCCTTGTGCCACAGATATCTTTGCAGCTTCAAAATAACCTGCGTCAGCACACGCCTTGCTCCATGTCGATTTCCAGAATAGCTCGTAAGCCTCGCTGAGCTTTCCTTGATACTTCAAGGCGAGGGCAAGGTTATATATAGGCTCGCTGTCATAAGGATTAGGATTGCGCTTGGTTATCAGGCGTACCGCCTTGCGCAGATATTCCTCTGCCTTCACGAAACGTCCCTTACGTATATACCACAAGCCAAGGGCATTAAGGCAACGCACGTCATTAGGGTCACGTCTCAGTGCCTCCTCGTAATAATCCACCGGACTCCATGTAGCATGACGATACTGCTCCAGGTGTTGTCCGGTAAGGAACAGCTGTTCGTTGGTCTTAACCTGTTCCACTGGCAGAGCAGCCTCAGCGCTGTCAGGTATAGGACGTATCTCATCAGACTCTGCATGCCACTGCAACACTACGCGCTCTTCGCCGTAGAGTGTCTTATATATTCTCAGGTTCAGGTTTTCAAATGCTGCTCCTTCCACATCTACGCTTTCCGTCAATACCATCTCTGGAGAAAGAGTCTGCTGCTTGTCATACAGCGTAGTAGCGTCGTCAGTTACCAACTCTATCCTCACTTCTTGCTTTGAGGTGACCATAACCTTAAACTCCACGTTGCCTGTGTCTGCCACCTTATTGATGTTAAGGAGCAAGTCCTTTGACGCCTCTTTCACAACGCCAAGCTCACGGTAAGGCATGAAATACTGCGTGAACTGTTTCTCCTCATACGGCATCAGCCACGTGAAGTCTGGTTGGTTCTCTGTATATACTCCAGCCATAAGCTCTATGTACGGACGGAAGCCCTTACGGTCCACCTTCCACTCAGCCATCTCCTCTGCGGTAGCCTCATCTGTGAGGTTCCTGTCCCATGCCCTACCGAAGTCACCATTTCCCCATGTCCACTGTTTCTTACCTGGAGAGAAATGATGTGATGCCACGTGCAGCATACCTGCCTGCGTGTCATTCTCATATCCGCCCTCAAAGTTAAAGCGGCTGTTTACGCCCATATAACTCGTAGGCACAGCGATATTGCGGTAGTTGGAGATATCCACGCCAGCAGAGTAATCCATCTTATAGTATGTGCCGGTGGCTATAGGGAATGATGACACTGCTCTCTTGCCGTGGTCAAACACGGCATTGATGTCTGGTGGGAACACAGACTGATACTGGTCGTTCACCTCTACCGCCGGGTTTGCCCACCACAGGAATGTCTGTGGCACATCTGTGCGGTTATACAACACGCCATGAATCTCCAGATACGCACAGCCAGGGCGCAACGTGAATCCTGCCATACCCTTCTGATGGAACAATTTCTCCATCTCACTCACCCACACCGTGACAGAGCCATCCTTGTTCTCCTTTATGGTACAGTCTGCCGGCATATATGTTGTAGGACGGTGATGCTGCGGCCAGTTAAACTCTATACCGCCGCTAATCCAAGGACCCAGCAGTCCCACCAATGCAGGCTTTATCACATGGTTATAGTAAACGAAGTGGCGCTGCCTTATCTTGTCGTATGCCATCTGCACCCTGCCACCCAACTCGGGCAGCACCATCACCCTTATATATTCATTCTCCAGCCACACTGCGTTCCACTCATGAGGTACCGGACTATCGGCTATCGACTCTATCACTGGATAAGGATATACCACGCCACTTGAGCCCTGGTACACACGTTTCTCCAGAAATATAGGATTCTTATCTGCCTCTCCCACCTCATAAGTCGGAATCGTTACTTTTTCTCTCCAAGCTTTTACCATTGTTTTCTTTATACTTTATACTTTATACTTTATACTTTATACTTTATCCTTTATCCTTTAATTCTTTATTCTTCACACTCTCCGCTCTATACTTTACACTTTACCCTCTATTCTTTATCCCTAACCAGCTCTTCCTCCAGTTCCTCCAGAGACTTGCCCTTTGTCTCAGGGCAATTTCTGAGCAGGAATGTGAAAGCACAGATGCATATAGCGGAGTATATCCAGAAAGAACCGCTGCTACCCAGCACTGCATTCATCGGCGGGAAGGAGAAGGTAAGCGTACAGCAACCCACCCACAGGGCGAAGGTACACGTTGCCATTGCTATTCCACGTATGCGGTTAGGGAATATCTCTGCCAGCAGAGTCCATGTGACAGGACCGAGAGTCATGGCATATACCGATATCGCCGATACCACGAGCGCCACCATGATGAAGCCTGTAACTCCGGCAAGATAACAGCCGCCCAGTATAAGATATATCAGTCCGAGTCCGCCGGCACCTATCAACATCAGCGTGCGGCGTCCCCATCTCTCTATTGTATATAGCGCCACGAAGGTAAATATCACGTTGGCTATACCCGTTATCACTATATTGATAAACATACCGTCAACGTCATACCCGGCACTTACGAATATCTCCTGTGCATAGTTGAAGATAACGTTGGTGCCACACCACTGCTGAAACACTGCTATCACGAGTCCCAGCAACAACACCTTCCTGTATTTGGGCTGGAACAGTTCTCCCAGTCCTGCCTCAGCCTTCTTACCCACAAGCAGTGGTGCAGCCTTCATCTTCACATACACCGGACTCTCGGGTATAAAGAAACTCATCACCAAGAACAATGCAGCCGGAGGTGTCTCTGCCCAGAACATCCATCTCCAGCCCCACCCTACGTTCCACGCCTGGGTATCAGGAGACATTGTATCGCGTGCCAGCAGCATATTGACTATCTGTGCGGCAAGTATTCCGAGGACTATCGTCATCTGGTTCAAGCTCACCATACGTCCGCGGATATTCGCCGGACTAACCTCTGCTATATACATCGGTGCCAGTGCCGATGCCACGCCAATACCTATGCCACCTATAAAACGTGCTATATTAAATAATGTGAAGTCTTCTGCCAATCCCGTAGCAATCGCCGACACAGTGAACAGCACCGCCGACACCATCAGCAACGGTTTACGACCAAACCTGTCTGCTGCACCGCCTGCCACCATTGCACCAAAGAGGCATCCCACAAGGGCGGTAGTCATGGCCACACCTTGCATCAATGGCGAACCGTCTATACCGAAATACAACTCGTAAAACGGCTTGGCACCGCCTATCACCACCCAATCATAGCCAAAGAGCAGACCGCCCATTGCCGACACCGCACAGGCAAAATATAGTAAACCTTTTCTATTGCTGTCCATATTACTTCTTGTTTAGATTATATATTTCGCCTACAAAGATACAACATTATCAGCATATTCCAGATAGAAAAAACACGCATAAAAGATGGATTATATTACGATTTTTCTTTGCAGTCTCAGTATTTCTTTGTACTTTTGTGCCTATGACAGGACGAAAAGATGGTTTTCAAGGCGAATGGCAGGTGGTGCTTCCCCCCATGATTGTGGAGATGGAGAAGAACGACCGTCTGGCATCAAGCCTTTACGTTACTGACATAGGCTACTATCCCTGCGCCTCACACCACTACCGCGACCGCAAGGTGCCGATAGGCCAGTATATACTCATCTATTGCGTTAATGGCAATGGATGGTACAGGGTCAACGGCCATGAGTACCAGGTAGGCAGGGGACAGTTCTTCATCCTTCCACCTGACGTGCCCCACGCCTACGGTGCATCGAAGGGTGATTCCTGGACTATCTACTGGGTACATTTCTCCGGCGAGTATGCTGAGGTGTATGCAGAGGGTATGCAAACCCCGCAGAACATCAATGTCACCACTAACTCCAGGATAATGGACCGTATCAACATCTTTGAGGAGATACTCCTTACCCTGCAGTCGGGCGACAGCCTTGAGGACCTGCGTTATGCCTCTTCCCTGCTGCATCATTTCCTGGCTTCCATGCGATACCTCGGACAGTTCCGCAAGTCGCAACGTCCCGAAGAGCAACACTGCCACACCTCCCAGACTGCCACTGATGCGGATATCATCTGCGATAGGACCATACACTTCTTGAAAGAGAACATAGAGAACCGCATCTCCCTGCAGAATATCATTGACTACACCGGTTACTCACAGAGCCATCTGTCAGCACTCTTCAAGAAGCATACGGGCATGAGTCCCCTCGCCTATTTCAACAGGCTGAAGATAGAGAGGGCATGTCAACTGCTGAAAGATACTGACCTCAAGGTTAACCAGATATGTCTGAAGTTGGGCATCGACGACCAATACTATTTCTCTCGCTTGTTCTCCAAGACTATGGGGATATCGCCTGCGGCATACAGGGAGACGGTGCATGATAATTAATAACGAAGACGAAGACGATAACGATAACGATAACGATAACGATAACGATAACGAAGACGATAACGAAGACGATAACGAAGACGATAACGAAGACGATAACGAAGACGATAACGAATATAAAAATATAAACGAAGACTCAGCCTCACCTGGCATGGTGGCTGGTGGAGCTGGTCTGAACATACAGCACAATGAAAGAATTTGTAATATCAGAAGCTAAGATAGAGACTGCCGTCCTTGTGGGTATTATCACCCCGCAGCAGGACGAGGCAAAGACCAAGGAGTACCTTGACGAACTGGAGTTCCTTGCCGACACCGCCGGCGCCGTTACCTTGAAACGTTTCACGCAAAGGGTTAACGGTCCGAGCAGCGTCACATACGTGGGCAAGGGTAAGTTGGAGGAGATACGCCAATACATAGAGGAACAGGAGAAGGCATACGACGAGTGGAACGAGGTGGCCCACTACCCTGAGGAGGGTGACGGTCCGCAGCCCGTCGGCATGGTAATCTTCGATGACGAACTGTCGGCTAAGCAGATGCGCAACATTGAGGCTGAGCTGAAGGTTAAGATCCTTGACCGTACCAGCCTCATCCTCGACATCTTCGCCATGCGCGCTCAGACTGCCAACGCCAAGACACAGGTGGAGCTGGCGCAGTATCGTTATATGCTGCCCCGCCTGCAACGTCTGTGGACTCACCTTGAGCGTCAGGGTGGCGGCTCAGGTAGTGGCGGCGGCAAGGGTTCCGTAGGACTGCGCGGACCAGGTGAGACACAGCTTGAGATGGACCGCCGTATCATCCTCAACCGTATGTCGCTGCTCAAGGAACGCCTGATAGAGATTGACAAGCAGAAGACCACACAGCGCAAGAATCGCGGCAGGTTGATACGTGTGGCGCTGGTGGGATACACCAACGTGGGTAAGTCAACCATCATGAATATGCTGGCAAAGAGTGAGGTGTTTGCCGAGAACAAGCTCTTTGCCACCCTCGACACCACCGTGCGCAAGGTGGTGATAGAGAACCTGCCTTTCCTCCTCGCTGACACCGTGGGCTTCATACGTAAGTTGCCTACTGACCTCGTTGACTCGTTCAAGTCAACGCTTGACGAGACACGCGAGGCTGACCTGCTGCTCCATGTGGTTGACATCAGCCACCCCGACTTTGAGGAGCAGATAAAGGTGGTGGAGAAGACACTGGCAGACCTGGGATGCGCCGACAAGCCGTCAATGATTGTCTTTAACAAGATTGACGCTTACACATGGACAGAGAAGGACGAGGACGACCTCACACCTGTCAAGAAGAACGAGATATCGCTTGACGAGCTGCGACGCACGTGGATGGCGCGTATCACTGAGGAGCAGAGTGTCAACAACCTCGGCTGCATCTTCATCTCTGCCAAGGAGAAACAGAACATTGAGGAGTTCCGTGACACTATATATAAGAAGGTGCGCGAGCTCCACGTGCAGAAATATCCGTACAACGACTTCCTGTGGAACGACGTGACAGAAGAATAATCCCGTAATATGAATAATAAAAAGCCAAGGACAATGACATACAGAAACCTTACTTTAGACGAGATAGCCCAGTTGCGCGAGCAAGGCTGCCGCTGCAATGATTGGGAACTGATAAGCGTGGCTGAGAACTTCAACCCGCGCGACATAACCGACACACGCTTCGAGGGTGAGATACACATAGGCGCAGGGGTAAAGATTGACCGCGTGGGAGTGATACGCACCACCGACGGTGCCACCTTCGGACAGGGTGTCACGGTGAGTGTAAAGAACGAGGCAGGCGACGGCAACGTCATCCTTTACAGCGCACTGACCTCACAGACGGCGGCGCTCATGGTGCAGAACGCCGAGGACAAACAACTCTTCTCCAAACTGTCTGACATGACACGTCAATACATTGACACACACACACCTACATGCACCACCATAGGCAACGGCGTGACCATCACCGACTGCCGCGAACTGACCAATGTGTGCATAGGCGACGACTGTGAGTTGTGCGGTGCATCACGTATGATAGACTGCACCCTGACTGCTGCCAACGAGGCTTCTGTATATATAGGTGACGACGTGATAATGGAGAACGTGATAGTACAGGCCGGCGCCACCATCGTTGACGGTGCACGCCTCTATGACTCTTTCGTGGGTGAGGCATGCCACATAGGCCGCGGCTTCACATCAGAGAGTTCACTGTTCTTTGCCAACTCACACATGGACAACGGCGAGGCATGCGCAGCCCTGTGCGGACCGTTTGCCGTGAGCCACCACAAGTCGTCACTGCTCATAGGCGGCGAGTATTCTTTCTATAACGCCGGCTCGGGCACTAACTTCTCCAACCACGCATACAAGATGGGACCGATACACTATGGTACCATGGAGCGCGGAGCCAAGACCGCCAGCGGTGCACACATACTGTGGCCTGCCAAGATTGGCACATTCTCCATGGCTATGGGTAAGATAGAGACTCACCCCGACACCTCGCTTTTCCCCTTCTCCTACGTGATAGGCGGACCGCGCCGCACGAGTCTGAAGCCGGGTCAGAACCTTTGTACCGTGGGTACATACCGCGACATAGTGAAGTGGCCTAAGCGCGACAAGCGCCCCCTCTCGGCGCGCCGCTCGCTCATTACCTTCGACTGGCTGTCACCCTATGTGGTAGAGCATATAAAGAAGGCCATTGCCACTCTGGAGCAGCTGCAGGAGGAGCAGGGCAGCGACGCCGACGAGTACACCATGAACGGTTTCTCCATCAGTGCCTCAGCACTGCAACGCGGCTTGTTCTACTACGACATGGCGCTGCGTATGTATGAGGGCAGCGACACCACCACGGAGTGGACCGACCTGCTCGGACTGCTCGCCCCCACCGAGGCTGTGCAGCAGATACTGGAGGACATACTCTCCGGCGACATCAGCACCATCGAGATGCTTGAGGACCACATGCACGACATATATGACAGCTACGCACAGTGGAAGGGATATAACGACAACGATGCCGAGCGCGAGCTGGCTATAGCCGAGTGGAAGGAGGCCATACGCCGCGATGCTGAGCGTGAGTATGAGATGGGCGATGTGAGCGAGGAGCAGTTAGCCGACTTCCTTGAGGGATTGAAAAACTGAATATTCAGACATTAACACGCATTGATGTAATATTAGAATTTCAAGTTTCGCTTTAACATCCAATAATGAGTGTCACTATGTGACAGAAATCTCACAAATCTGTTCAAATCTTTCAAAATATATTTGTTTGATTTGTACCGATTTGAATGATTTGACTTTCCCTTCGGCCGTCGAGCTAAACCTTGACTTTCCCTTCGGCCGTCGAGCTAAACCTTCTCGCCGTAGGCGACTGGATATCATCGTTTTCGCATACTGGCGAAAGTCGAGAATATTAATATAAATATTAAGTAGAAGAACAGAAATGGTTTATATAATAACTTATGAAAATTCATGGAATATTCATGGAAATTCATGTCGAATAAAAAACACGTTAACTAGTTCTTTTTTAACATGAATTTCCATGAATTGGCCATGAATTAACCATGAATTTTTTATTAATGGGAAAATAAATTATATGTACAATTAATTTTGAACTGATACTTATAAGAAAAGAAAGGGTAAGACATTGAAGAAACATTATATTCTCACTGCCGCAATAGCAATGATAAGCGCGGCACTCTCTTTAGAGTCAGTTGCACGCAACTATGAGTCTGTGCAGGGCGACCCCATGCACACACGCATATACACTCTTGACAACGGACTGAAGGTCTTTCTGTCAGTAAACAAGGAGAAACCACGCATCACGGCGCACATTGCCGTCAACACAGGTTCGCGTAACGACCCTGCTGAGACCACCGGACTGGCTCACTATCTGGAGCACCTGATGTTTAAGGGTACACAGCGTTTCGGCACCACTAACTATGCCGCAGAGGCTCCGCTGCTCGCCAAGATAAGCGACCTGTACGAGGAGTACCGCACACTGACCGACCCTGCAAAACGCAAGGCGAAGTATCACGAGATAGACTCTGTGTCACAGCTCGCGGCTAAGTATAACATTCCTAACGAGTATGACAAGATGATGTCACTCATCGGCTCACAAGGCACCAACGCATACACATCGTATGACGTGACATGCTATGTGGAGGATATCCCTGCCAATGAGATTGAGCGATGGGCTATGTTACAGTCTGACCGCTTCCAGAATATGGTGATGCGCGGATTCCATACCGAACTGGAGGCTGTGTATGAGGAGAAGAACATCACCATGACCAAGGACAGCCGCAAGGTGGTGGAGGCCATGATGCGCAAGCTCTTCCCCACCCACAGCTACGGCACACAGACCACCATAGGTACACAGGAGCACCTGAAGAATCCTTCACAGGTCAACATTCGCAACTACTATAACAAGTATTACCGTCCTAACAACGTGGCGATATGCATGGCGGGCGACCTTGACCCTGATAAGACCATAGAGATTATAGAGAAATACTTCGGACAGTGGCAGGCTGGCTCAGACATCAGTCCGCGTCTGTTCCCTGAGCAGCCTACATACACCGAACCGCAAGATACCACGGTGCTGGGACTGGAGACTGAGAGCATCATCATGAGCTGGCGCATGAAAGGCGCATCAAGTCTGCAAAACGATACCATCGCCATGATTGACATGCTGCTGAGCAACGGCGACGTGGGACTCATTGATGCCGACCTGAACCAGAAGATGCGCTGTCTTGAGGCTGGCAGCGGCGTATGGTCACTGAAAGACTACAGCCTGTTCTATCTTGAGGGCACACCTAACGAGGGACAGACACTTGACGACGTGCGCGAGCTGTTGCTCGCTGAGGTGGAGAAGATAAAGCTCGGACAATGGGACGAGGGACTGATAAAGAGCATTGTGGAGAATGCCCGTCTGGCTGAGCTGAACGACCTCGACAACAACCGCAGCCGCGTAAGCCAGATGGTGGACTGCTACATCAACAACATACCGTGGCAGCAACAGGTGGAGAGGCTCGACCGTATGGGCAAGCTGAAGAAGCAAGACATCATGCAGTGGGCACAGCGCAACCTCAACCGCGGCTACATCTGTGTGTATAAGAAGAAGGGCGAGGACCTCTCCATCGTCAAGATTGACAAGCCTGAGATTACGCCTATACCAAGTAACCGCGACCTGAAGAGCGCACTGCTCTCTGAGTTTGAGAAGATGCAGGTGGAGCCTATACAGCCCGTCTTCGTTGACTTTGACCGCGATATGCAGAAGACGGTGACCAAGTCTGGTCTGCCTCTGTTATATAAGAAAAACGAGCAGGACAACCGCTTTACCCTGCAATACCTCTTTGACTTCGGCACCGATGCCGACCGCCGCTATGACGTGGCAGAGGACCTCTTCGAGTTGTTCGGCACCAAGCGCGAGTCTTTGGAGCAGATAAAGCGCCGCTTCTTTGACATTGCCTGCTCATACTCTTTCAACGTAGGTGACAAGACCATGACTCTCACGCTCTCCGGCCTTAACGAGCACATGCCGGCGGCTGTCACCATGCTTGACGAGATAGTACGCACACTGAAGGCTGACGATGACGTGTACGCACAATATATCAACCAGGTACGCAAGGGCCGTCAGGAGGTACGCACCAACCAGTCTAACTGTTACGCCGCACTGGCACAGTATGGCATGTATGGCAAGGAGTCACCCGCACTCAATGTCATGTCTGTCAAAGAACTGCAGGATGCTGCCCCTGAGACGTTCACCGAACTTATAAAGGCACTGCCTACAATGAATCATACCGTGCTCTATTGGGGACCGCAGTCCATCAGCGAGGTGGATGTCATCATCAGCAAACTGCACAAGACACCACGTAAGCTTACCAATGTTCCTGCCAACAAGCAGCGCAAGCGCATAGCCACGACAAAGGATGAGGTATATCTCGCACCATACGATGCGAAGAACATCAATATGCGTATGTACACTATCGACAATACGCCATACAGTGTTGACGACGAGCCGGTAGCAGCACTGTTCAACGAGTACTTCGGCGGTTCTATGAATGCGGTGGTGTTCCAAGAACTGCGTGAGGCGCGTGGACTGGCTTACAACGCATGGGCATCATACGTCACACCTGCCCGCAAGGAGGAGACGGAGTATTACCAGCAGCACATCATATCACAGAACGACAAGACTACCGACTGCATACGTGTGTTCCGTGAGATTACCGACTCCATGCCTCAGTCTGAGACTCTCCTCTCAACCGCGAAGCAGAGCATCATGAAGTCACTGGCGGCACAGCGCACCACGAAGATGAGCGTACTGTCGAAATACATCGCCATGCAGAGGCTCGGCATAAGCTATGACATCAACCGCACCCTCTATGAGCAGATACCGACACTCACACTGAGTAACCTTGCCGACTTTGAGCGTCTGCACATCAAGGGCAAGCCTCTGCGTTACCTCATACTGGGCAAGGAGGAGGAGTTGGATATCCCGGCACTGGAGACCATTGCCCCTGTGAAACGACTGACACTTGACGATATCTTCCCCTCTGCGGAATAATGGCCTTTACCAAGAGCTTATAGTAACGATTATTACACAGTAGGTTACGCTAAACTATAGCCTGAAATATAAACAATAACTATCTATGATTAAGAGAATAAAGAATCCATGGCTCAGCGTGCCAGGCTATTGCTGTCCCGGCTGCTGTCCTACTAACGACAAGGGACTGCAACTGGAGTTCTTTGAGGACGGCGACGACGTGGTAAGCTACTGGGAGCCCGACAGCCAGTATCAGAGTTGGCGTAACACCCTGCACGGCGGCATACACTGCATGATGCTCGACGAGGTGGCTGGCTGGGTAGTGTTCCACAAGCTGAGCACCGTGGCCGTCACAAGCAAGATGGACACGAAATACATCAAGCCCATCACCATTGACGGCGGAAAGGTAGAGATGCGCGCACGCATATCAAGGCAGATGCGCAACGTGGCTTTCATTGATGCCGAACTGCGTCAGCGTGGTGAGGTGTGTACTACCGCACAGATAGTATATTTCTGCTCTCCAAAGGACAAGGCTTTGCTGGAATATGGGTTCAGTGGATGTGAGACTGAGGAGGTGGAATAAATACATGGACAGTATGCCATGACTCCCACTATCCCTCGGAGGGCAAATCACCAAAATGTCCTATCCGGGGCTTTCCGTTAACGCCTCATGCGTGCGATATTTCAAAATAATTTCCTGCTGGTCGCGTACAGCGAAATCTACGGATGGTTGTAACTATCTGATAATCAGCAGTAGGTTATAAAAAAGCATAAAAAAACGGTAGTTTTTACCCTCTAGAAGCTATGCTTTCACGGTGTAAAAGCTATCGAATGACGATGTAAAAGCTATGCTTCCTCATCGTAAAAGCTATGCTTTCACGAAAAAAAGGGTGCGAAAAGTCATTTTTCCGCACCCTTTTTCTGTTTTTAAGGCTTCGTTTTCTCCTAGATTGAGTTTTTCCGTTGACATGATTTTAATCAAGCAATGACAAAAATGTCCTATTTTCACTTAATACATAAAACAACGTCAGTTCGACTGAAAATACTACAAACTTAATATTGTTATTTTATTGACGACAATTCTGACAATTATTTGAATATCGTAATCTAAAATTGTCCGAAATTGTTAATATTCTTGTCAAGTATTATGACCGCTCGGCATGCAGTGACGCCTACCTTGGCAAGAATTATTGACAATGGGTATTGATATAATGCATAATAAATTGTCAAAATTGTTATAATTGTTGTTCTGTCCACTTTTTTATTAACATCGTTTGTTTTCATCGAATTCACGTTAAAACAGATGAAACTTTATTTCTTTTCATGCCCTTACGGGCAGAAATCCATTGAAAATCTTTTTTGAAAATCTTAGGAGCCTGTCGGCTCTGAAATAAGACATGGAAAATTCGTGTAGTCGGTGTAATCCGTTGTTGGAAAGATAACAAAGGTCAGGGTGCAGTCATCCGACTTCCTCGTCTGATAGTACGTCAGCGCATCACCGTCAATGACGCTGCCAGCTTTGAAACCTGCGTCCTCGTTGCCGTCGGTGATTCAACGTAATGACAGCGAGTAAAAGTATTCTTCGCATGATAATGTTTTGTTTTGAATTTCCCTCCAACCGCAGGGAGGTGCGATTGGAGGGAAAAAAGGTTATTTGTCTATTTTATCATTACTATCGTTGGCTTTCTTACGTAAAATTATAAGGTGACTATTCACCAGATATACATACTGGAAGTCATGCTTTTTACGAAAATTATGTTTAGCTGCATATTCATCATATGAAACTATAGAAATGCTATTCAACGCTAAAGGTCCTTTGAAGTTAATATCATAATCGCTGAAGATATTCTTTATGTCTTTTGCGAATTTTGTTTTCTTCATTACAGGAGTAAAATCAAAACGCCCTTCTCTTACGCCATGTCTCGCACTTGAAAGACGGGGAAGAAATAAGTAATTGCCTTTTATTACACCCTTTATTATACCACAATGTTCTGTGATATCAATATTCACTTCTCCAATATCCTCAAATATATACCATAAATATCCAATATACTCCGCACAGAGTTCTTTTTCGCATATATATTTTACATACTCAAGTATATGCAACTGTTCCTGGTATGAAGTTTGGTAAACATCTTTACCTTGCTTTCTTTCTGGTAAGCGCTTATCCTTTACAAACCCTGGATAATCAAAATCCATTTTCATGGGATCACCTTGATAGTAGTATAAACCACAACTAATTATTCCTGGATTTGAATTCAGGTCTATTTCCGCTCTTATGTGAACATCAGTTGACTTTCCATTTATCTTGGGATAGAAATAAACATAGTCTGTGCATTCTGTATTTTTTTTGTCGTTTTCATTTAGATTGATACAATGTACATCTAACGAAATACTATCCTTAGAGAATACATGCTGTGTTGGAGCATGGAACTCCGGTACAGAATTGCATGATGTAATCAAAAGCAATGCAAATATCGTAAAAAGAATTGGTTTCTCTATTTTTTTTATCATTGTTAATACAACGTGTTATATTCGTAAATTACCATTTGACGGTATTATTAAATCATATTTCAATAAATATGAAGATGTTTCATAATATGAATCAGGTTTATATGAAGTTCCGACACTGTATGCTATAGATTCTGACGCATAGTTGTTAATTTTTTCTCCATACAGATCAAGTCCATAGAGAAGACGTGTTCCATCACTAAACAGTACCTCTTGTGAAAAATCACCTATCTCGCTATAGTCATTGAACTCGTACCCCCAATCGTCATACACCTCGGCATATATATCTGCATTACTGTTCTGTGCATTGTCCCACGCCTTCTTAATCAGGTCTCCCACCCCCAACTCGCTGCTATAACTCTGCGCTTGAACATTATTAGCAACAAACAAATTTAGCAAAAGAATTGCAATTGACAAAATCCTGTTCATCTTGCACCTCCTTTTTTAACAATTATTGTGCGAAGGACACGGCTTCCGGCTGTGACGTTAAGCACATACGTACCGTCAATCACGTTCGGCACGATAGTCTCCGTATGCTTCCCTGTGCCGAGCGTGCCGAGATCCTTGGTATAGGCAAGTTTGCCATATACATCATACAACCTCAGCTTGGCCGCACAGTCCTCCACAAGTTCAAACGACACGTCGAATTGCGAAGAGAAAGGATTAGGCGAAGCCACGATACGCGTGTAACGGTCAGCGTCCCCACTGGCATCATCTCCCTCCCTCACAGGGAGGGCTGGGGTGGGTCTCTTCTGCAGTTCAATATACATCGGTCTTTCAGGCTCCATGAGCTTCAGCGAGTATAGTGACAGCCTTCCCGCAATCCTCTCCTGCCATACGTCGAGCTCCGCAGAGTCCATCTTTTACGGCACCTTACCGCCCACAGTGTAACGCTCGTTAAGCTCCACGCCACCGTCAGAGAACGACAACCTACCGCCGGCAGACACCGTGGCACGGAACGGTACGGAGTCAGCGGCAAGCATCAGCAAGCCAGAGACCACCTTGCCGTCGCCGGACATAGAAAGCGGATTTTAGGATTTTTGCGCCTGTCATCGACCTGCTTAAGTCTTTATACTTAAATCCTATAATCCTCAGACATGGACTACCAGGTATTGAGAGTGAATTTCTCGGAAAAGATTCTTGCAAGCGTCAACGCATGCCGTGCTCATCGATCTGAGCACACATAGCATAAAAGACAGGGTGTTGACTGCGGTTAAGCTGTCTGCTCAGAAAAAACCACGGGAAGGATATCGGTTTTTCAAATTTTATTTATAATTTTGCACAGTAAAAAATTTGTATGCGATGTTCAAGGTTAACAACATTCTTTCTACAAGAAGAAATATGCATCTGATTGTGTATGCTCTTCTGCTGCTTACGACAATAAGCATAAATGCCAAATGCGGCTACTATAAAAGCTATGAGGACCTTATAGCCGACAGGTATGAGCCTTTAGACACGTTATACTGCCTTCAAAACGGACAGGGACGGAAGTTATGGTTAGGCAGTAATGACTACAGACTGACAACAGGGAATGACTCTATCGACAAGGTGCTGAAGAAGAACGCCTTCGCCATAAAGAAGGATAACGAGCTATACGTGAATTGCCGTAAACTGATACGTAATAAGGTGCAGTTCAAGAACGGCTACGCAAGGGCTTGGCGTAGCAATGACAACGGCGTTATCTTCGTAAACGAAGTGATAGGAAAAGAAGCGCAACTGTGGCAGACATCTTCACAAATGCTTGCCGGTACAGGCAGCCACTTCACCTATAACAGCAACCAGATACGCCACAGGGTATGCTATCTAATCTCTGACAGTAGCAATGGAAAGAAATATACCGAGGCTCATCTGATTGACGATGCGCTGATGGAGAAACTAATATACGGTCACGACGACCTGCATACAGAATACTATTCTGAGAAAAGGAAGTCTGACCGCATATTAGCCAAGCACGTTTTTCCAATTTTGGAAAAGGCTGGAGTTATAGAACTGAATGAATAGTACCTTTTCTGACACAAATCATCTGCCAGCCTGACGTATCATCTCCGCCACATCATCACAGAAACGCTGGTTGGCGAGCATATCCTCTATATTGAGGTGCATGCGGTAGCGCCAATAATGGTGTGGATTAGCAGGGATATTGATGCGCTCTGCCTGTGGGTCAGGGTGACGCAGGTCCTCGCTGATGGCGAGCCAGTCTTGCAGTGAGAGTACACAGAGCATTGACTCCGCCAGAAGATTACGGCTCATGATGTCGCGTGCCAGCCAGCAAGGCAACGGATGGGGTGCCTCGTCACGCCTGCCGAGTACCTGTGAGTAATATCTCTGGGCACGGTTCTCATCCTCATCCCACCACATACGCAGCGGTGCCATGTCATGACTGTCAAGGGTGCAGACGGAACGGTAAGGGTAACGCTCAGGACGACCGAACTCCACGCCGTACTCCTTAGGCATGGACTGCACCTCAAGCGAGAGGATACGCAGGTCGCTCATCACCTGGGGAACACACGGAGGTATCATACCGAGGTCCTCAGCACACACAAGCATACGCGTTGCCTCAACGAGCACGGGCAGTTTCTTCATTGCCTCACGCTGCCAGTAGAGGGTATTGCGCTGGTAGAAATAGTCGTCATAGAGACGGTTGAACACACTCTGTTGCTCAGGCGTGAGCAGTCTCTTGAAGATGTATGAGTGTTGCGCAGCTATGCGCGGATGATACAGCGTGGGGTTCTTATGGTCGGGCAGGAAGAGCACGTCGCTGATGAGCGTATAGAGCCCGTCACGCAGTGTGTCATCGTTTCTGACTGCCGCCTCCACCTTACGCTGGGTGTCATACTCCGCGCGCATCTTGTAACGTCCGTCAGTGAGCGGCACAAGGTAGTTGTCCCTGACCTCCGCCGCGCGCTCATGGAAGATATCCTCTATTACCTCCTTTATGATATAAGGCTCCGTAAACACTGCCTTGTTGAAAGGCAGTCCGTAGGTGGTTATCTCTGCCGCAGTAAGACCGAGAGCCGGCTGGAACTGTCCTAACAGTCCGTGCACGGCATGACCCGGTATCTCCCAGATACGGAAGAATCCCAGCACGTGGTCTATGCGGTAGGCATCGAAATACTTGTGCATGTTCTGGAAGCGTCGCACCCACCACTGGCAGCCGTCCTTGAGCATGGCATCCCAGTTATATGTAGGGAAGCCCCAGTTCTGTCCGTTGATAGAGAAGTCATCTGGCGGTGCGCCCGTCTGGTAGCGGCGGTTGAAGTATTGCGGTTCCTGCCACACATCACAGCTGTGGGGATGCACACCGATAGGTATGTCGCCCTTCAGTATGACGCACTTACGGCGTGCATACTCATGCGCCGCACGCATCTGGCTGGCGAGCAGATACTGTACGAAATAGTAATATGCCGCCTGCTTGTATATCTTGGTGCGCGGGTTAAGAAGTGCCGCGCGGTCTGCCTCGTTCCATGTATTATGGTCAGGCCAGCGGGAGAAGTCGGCGGTATGATACTCATCACGCAGCACGCTATACATGGCGTAAGGCACAAGCCACTGCTGCTCCTCGTCAAACCATGTCTTGAAGTCCTCACTGCCCAACACAGCTGTCCGCTCCTGTGCGAAGAGCTGGCGCAGGTAATCCTCCTTGGCACGGTTGACACGCTCATAGTCTATCACAGGCATGGCGTTGAGTTCTTGGCGCAGGGCCTCAAACTCTGCCATGCGCGCAGCATCGCGGAGTGGCGGCAACTGGCGCAAGTCCATATATTGCGGATGCAGGGCAAAGATGCTGACACATGAATAGGGATAGGAGTCGGTCCAAGTGCGGTTCATCGTGGTATCGTTGACCGGCAGCACCTGCAGCAGCCGCTGCCCGGTGTATTCCACCCAGTCTATCATGGTCTTGAGGTCACCAAAGTCGCCCACGCCGAAACTGCCACGGGTGCGAAGGGAGAACACTGGTATCAGCGTGCCTGCCTTTTTCACGTTCCATATACGGAAGAACGCCTGTGACAACTCATATTCCACTATCTCACCACCACGCAGACGCGGCACATGCAGACGGCGGTTGTCCTCTGTCTCCCACAGTGGAGAGTCAAGTTCATTACCGTCTCTCACCGCCACGAACTTAAACTCAATATCTTGCTCAGCCAGATACTCTGCGCTGACCTCGCACACCCACTCATTAGGGGCCTGCTCCACACAACGCAAGGCACGGTCCAGACTCCAGTCGCCTAAGACGGGGTGGCTGCCCACCATGACAAGACGCTCATAGCCTCGCAACTGGGGCGCACGCACCTTGAGCCTTATGCACGTAGGCTGCTCGCGCATCGGCACCGGCGCAGTGGACTCACGACGATTCACACACTGCGTGAAGGCTGAAGTATAGAGATAGGTGTCATGGGGCATATCTATCCAGACATCCCACGTTACATAGAGCGACACACCTTGGCGGTTTGTATTAAGGCGGTGTGCCTGGGTGGTCCACTCGGTATGATGTACCACACCATCGCTGACTACCGAGTAATAGTAGCAGAATGCACCGTCGGGCTCTACCGACTGCTCACACTGCCAATGGTCACCGTCCATATTGGTCATGCGCACCGTACGCACCGTGCCGTCTGCATTTTGTATGTTTAGAAACAGTGCTTCACCTGTCTCCGTACCATAATGTATATTGAGTTGTATTTTCATAGTTAGTATATATTTTCTCCTGATTACTCCCACCACAAGGAGAGTATTATCTCATATTAATAACAAAGTTACATTTTTTTTTTCAAATATCAAAAACAAAAGAACGCAAAAGACGGCCATCATACCTTTTATACAAGGTATAATGACCGTCTGACTACATACAGTTTTTATCAGCTACAAATCAAAAAGTTTTCATCAGAATATTATTCTTCTGTTTCGTCCTCGGTCCAAACTGAACCGAAGCCTCCCTTTGCCTCGCTCCATTCTGTTGCAGGCTTGTTAGAAACAGGAATGGTCTCTGACCCTGCAAGGAGCGTTATTGGCTGCAGTAGAACTACGCGTACGGCTGGGCTGTTATATTCTTTCTTCATAATATAATTATCAAATTATTTGTTATTATATTTCTTTCCGTTTCTTATCACCAGTCCCTTATAAGCCTTGCCTACCTTCTGACCTGCAACATTATAGGTCTCGTCAGATGTTGTCGCCTCAGCAGACTCGGGCACAGCACCTACAGCAGTAACATCTTCCTCCTCTTCATCAAAGATGATGCTGAGCTTGGCACCGAGAGAAGAAGACACATTAAGATATACTATACCGGCAGAAGCTGATGACGGATTCCAAAGGCGGAAGGCTACGCCGTCTTCTGCATCCCATCCGAGGCGATAAGCACCAGCAGAGAGGTTCTGACCTTCTGTTGTTACAGCCAGAAGGTTCACACCATGATAATAGGCTGTCTCATCACTAGGGGTCAGCGTAATCTGATAGTATGCGTATGCTGTGCCGTTCTCCTTCAGTCCAGTGGTCTTGAGTATTACAGGAGCATTAGCAGGTACCACATTGCCTGAAAGTCTGCTGAGCACCACTTCTGTCTCACTCTTGAGCTGCGCAACATATACTATTGTGTTGTCATCAGCAACGTAAGAGTTTTCAGCATCGTAGAATGTGCGGTAGCCTGCCATATTATGTGATGTGGTGAGGATGAGAGGTGCAGAGTATGTCACAGACTCTGATGCCTCGTTCAAACCACCCATCTCGTTGGCAGCACGAACGCTATACACACCCTCTTCTGTCAACTCATAACTATTGTCAGTAGTGAAGTCTATCACCGCGCCATCCTTGACAACAGCATAGAGCAGTGCATAGTCATTGTCATCCCATGTGAGGGTGTTGCCGCTGACTGCCACGTTCTGTACCACTGGTGCCTGCTCTGTAAGCAGTGTTGGTTCCCATTCGCCGAACATATTTGACATGTCTGCATAATATGCTGCCTCTTCTGCTGTCAATACTGGATTGTTCTCGTGAGTATCAGCGAAGATTGTCTTACGTGAAGACAGGTCAACAGTGTTGCCGGTAGCGGTCTGTGAGTTGTACTCAGCAAAACGTGCTGGCCAACCGCCGCTCATCTCTTTCCACCCTATAGCTGAAGGTGTTATGTTCATCTTCGTATCAATGAACACTGCAACTGGAGTACCGCTGCCCCATGGACGACCAAGAGTGTAGTTACCATTAGCAGACTCAGCTGTTGCTGTTGTCTGTGAAGCAGCATCTACAACAGATGTCTCACCATTGATAACGCAATCCTTATAAACCCATCCTATAGACTTAGGAGTAGAAGGTACGGCTGCATATCCACCTGCAATCTGGCGCAGCTCTACGCCGTTGAAGTAAGCATCGCCCTTACCACACATATAGTCTGTACGGCCACGCAGATAACCTCCTTCGAAGTAGAAGATACCGTTACCGTTGTTTGAGGTCCAAGTATCCTGGTAACCACGCAGCGCGGTATTCTTATATATGGTACGTGTAGCTTTGTCATGAACGGCAAGGTCACGACCTGTAGCATCCTGCATACCGGTCTCGATGGTCAGGTCCTGGAAGTAGTAATCGCTTCCGCTAATCTGGAACACATCACTGTTGCCGATACCGTCATACTTGCTTGTCAAGCCGTACTGTCCCGTAAAGGTCGCGTCGGCAGGGATGCCATTGGTAATAATAACGCCGTCACGACTCTCACCTACCAACGACAGGTTCTGTGTATTGATGAATGTGATACACTCTGGAACGTCATAGCCGTTGCACGTCTTTTGGGTAGAATAGAGAGGTATGGTGTATTCTCCGTTCTTGACGAACACACGATAGCGGGTGTTCTTGTCACTGCGTGACTGTGCTGCAGTGATAGCTGCGAGGAGCTCGTCGACATTGCTTACAACGGCATCATACATCTGCTTGCTGACAGCCGGACGTGTCATCGTTGTGAAGTTGATGGTGACAGGCTGGTCGTTATAGTTGTCTGTAAGGTCTGCTACAGTGTTAGCAGGGAGTGTGAAGGTATAAGCTGTAGAATAGTCAAGTCCCTTATATGCGAATGTAATGGTCTTACCGCTTACGCTTGGCGTAAGAGCGACACCGTTGAGCGAAGCTGTAGCTTCGTCTGCCACCTTTACTTTCTCGTCAAATGTCAGGACAATCTTACCTGTTGCTGATGCACCAGTAGCGCCCTCCGCTGGAACTGTTGATACTACCACAGGGGCTACACCGTCATTCTGCAACTGCTCTGTACCTGTGATAAAGAACATTGCAAGGGTGTTACCATCGTAGGCTGAAGTCGCACCTGCTACGCTTGAGGTCTTATCGGCAACCATGCGTATCCAGAGATTTGCCTTGTTATTGCACTCTTCTGGCAGTGGCTCGCTGAACGAAGCTGCGGTCTTTGCACCTGTCATTGTGATAGAACCGAAGTTTACCCATGTCTCACCATCGAGAGAGTACTCTGCATTATATGTCTGGTAAGCGTTGTAGTTATACATCATCTGGAACTGGACATTGATGTTCTGGAATGCCTCGGCATTTACCTTTGTCTGCCAGTGCCAGTTACCTACATCGCCGTTCTGCGAGCCTGTACGCCAGTTAGTGGCAGCACCCTTGAAACTCTCATAGCCACCACAAGCGAGCGTACTCTTGTCAAGCCATCCACTTGTCTCTGTTGTACCTGTCTTAACGAGTGTCAGTGCTGCAGATTCATTGTCTGCAGAATGGAAGTCTGCCACACGACCGTTGCTACCTTTCTTATAGAAGTCCCAACCTGCAATGATGTCTGTCTCTGCATAGTTTGCTGAAACTTCCACATTTTCTGTCATTGATACAGACTTTGTGCTGTTAGTAGTACCATCGCCCCAGTTTGTGAAAGTAACAAGACCGTCATATTGGTCTGCTGTAAGTTCTACAGTAGTTCCGTTTTCATACATATACTTACCATCAACCACTGTTGGTGCAGGGGTAATCTTCACCATATAGTCGTTAGTACCGTCAACAGCAATCTTCAACTCGTAAGTATTAATCTGCTCGAAGTTCGCAGTCAGTTCGGCAGCAGCATCTACAGTGTACTTGAATGTAGCCTCGGTAGAGACCACATTACCGTCAGCATCTGTCCAGTTCACGAAATTGTAACCGAAGTTCTTAGTAGCGGTCAGAGTAACCTCTGTGCCTTCGTCGTACTCATCAGCATTAGGATATTTTGTCACTGTGCCACCATCAGCAATGTTTGCCGCCGCTGCAAGGGTGAAGGTCTCAACATCAGCCACAGTGCCAGAGACGGTGCCAGTGATAGTAACCTCACCAAATATTCCCTGCTTTGGCTTTGTTTCATTATATGCTCCCACCGTAGAATACAACTTGAAACCATCAGCTGACGTCAATGCGCTCTGTTGCTCTGAAGTTAATGTGATTTCATACATATACACAGCAGAAGCGTCGTATGTCTTTGTAGAAGAAGAATTTCCACTACGCCATGCTGTGTAAGTTCCAAGTAACAGCTTGTCTTCTCCTTCTTTTGAAGCATAAATCTTTATACCATTCTCAACATCTGTACCAGCACGGTTGATATAACCAGATACTTTAACAGGTGTGAATGTCAGCCCCGCTGCTGGTTTAACATTCCATGAAATAAGGTCATTTGCTGATGATGCCGCCTGGACTTTTATTCCTGTTTTAACATTCGTACCACTCTGATTGGTTATATTTCCTGTACCAACAATAGAAGATGTTCCTGTATCAAATGAAACAATAGAAACCACACCTTCTGGAGCAACAGTATTAGCGTTAGGCTCACTTTGACTTGTCATAGCCCATGTCACCGTCACCTCCTCGTCTGTGTAAGTAGTGCCACCGCTCTGCTGAACGACTGGAAGAACGGTTTGAATATAACGATAGTAAGAGCCGTCACCTATAACTATATCTATAGTCTCTGCAGTGTTTGCTATTTCATAAGAAATATTTGCTGTTCCAAAACCTGTATAATCGGTCTGTCCATCAATAGTAGTAGTAGTAATAGAGTATGAGTTATGACACTCCGTTGACACGACAGCGCCCTTACAACTCGGTATAGTAAACAACGTACCGTTATTGGTCTGCGCGCAATCAGTATTGCTGGAATTATTAAACTTACCAGGATTAGTGTTTACAATCATAGGCACATCAATAGTCTCATTATTGATTGTAGCCTGTGTTACCCATATATTACCATTAGTATTCTGCCAAGCCACGACAGGAGCACCCTGGTCGCGACGGAAGTTCCACTTCAAAGTTACAGGCTCTGTACGGTCTGCAAGTGAAACTGTATTCTCTGTGAAAACAGGAGTAAGAGCAAGGTCTGACTGCAAAGTTATCGTTGAGCCAACAGCATAATTAATTGTACCATCAGTCCACGCTGTCAGAGTATAACCTTCCTTATACAGTGTATAGTTATTAGCAGGAATCGTGTATTCGTCACCTACAGCATATGTTCCACCTGTAGGTAATATTGTGCCTGAGCATACGGCATCTCCTAATGAGTAACTAACATCCGCAGAAGCTGCCTGTACCTCTTCTACAGCAAAATAACCCACATAGCCGCCACCACTTATTGTCAGTGTAGTAGCATCACCCAGGTATTTTGCACTTATGATATTTTCATCATCCTTGCCATTACCATTGTAACAACCTGTACCACCTTCTCCTTTCCTTGTAGTGAATGTGGCTACCGTCTCGTTGTTTGCATCTTTCACAGTAACTTCACCACCCCAGCTACAAGTGCTCATCGTGATTTTCACCTGACCACTTACTTTTACTGTTGCAACAAAATTCTGCAGGCCATGATTATTACCAGTATTACCGATAATGGTGCCTAACGCTTCTGTGTCATCCACAGTGGAACGAGTGATTGTGCCACCTTCTGCCACAGAAAAACCAAAAGAAGTTGTTGTAGCCGCACTCACTTCATCAGCAGTGAGAATGCCGCCATTTGCGTCACGCAGGTCCATCTCAAAATCATAAAATGTAGCTGCTTGTGACACAATTGTCCCCACAATGAGTCCTATGACCACAAGGAACAACGAAAATAGTTTTTGTTTCATCAATTATATGTATTTAGTTTTATTATGTTCTTGCTATAGCAATAATAGATACGCTAAGTTAATACTTCCCTATTTTATACACAAAAGATTTAGACGATGTGGAGAATAATAGCACAAAATAACACCGTCTTTGCACAAATTTACCTCCTTTCTCTTGTGTAAATGGATAAATTTCTGTAAGTTTGTCTCCATGAAAAAAATCATCACACTGCTTAAAGATAAAGAAAGACTCTACAAAATCCTCTTTACTGATGAGGACAAATGGTCGCGTCCAGTTGACATCACAATAATGATTGCCATAGTGCTGTGCGCCATCAGTGCGGCTATGGAGAGCGTAGTGAAGGTTAACGACTTTTCCCTGCACGCGCTGCTTAACCTGGAGATGACCACACGCGGCATAATAAAGTTCGCCATAATACTATTGGAATATCTCCTCAGCCTGATATTCACTGTAGAGTACATACTGCGCATATACTGCTCACCGGTGAAACGGGAGTACGTACTGAGTTTCTTCGGCGTGATAGACTTCCTCGCGACGATGCCACAGGTACTCAGCGTGTTCTTCCCTCCGCTGAGATATTTCTCAATCATGCGTACATTCAGATTGATACGCATCTTCCGTGTATTAAAATTGTTTACCTTCATCAACGAGGGTATATTGCTATTGGAGAGCATCAGACGCAGCATGACAAAGATATTGGTGTATTTTCTCTTTGTCGTAGTGTTGGTATGCATCATCGGCACCATAATGTATATTGTGGAGTGTCACCACCCCGGCACACAGTTCACCGATATACCTACAAGCATATACTGGGCTATTGTGACATTGACAACGGTAGGCTATGGAGACATCACGCCCGACACGGGACTTGGTCAGTTCCTGTCGGGCGTGGTAATGATATTAGGCTACACGATTATAGCAGTGCCTACCGGCATCGTTTCCGCTACCATGATTGACGTAACAAAGAAGAAAGGACAGAACGGTCGCTGTCCACGATGTAACCAGAAGACGGACCTCAACGCCAATTACTGCAAGCACTGCGGAGAAAGACTGTGAATTATTGTTCTTTACCCTTTGCTCTTACCTTTATTATAGAAACATAGGTCAATAACACCACATTCATTAACAAAGCATAGATGATAGCAGGTATGGCTATACGTCCGTCATTAAAGACAAATGGACTGGACGCTACGGCTATAGCTTGTGCAGCGTTCTGCATACCTACCTCTATCACGATAGTACGACGCTCCTTGTTATTAAGACGCATACAACGAGAGCCTACTCCTGATAGGGCAACAGCTGTCAACAGCAACAAGCCAACACACATACCAAGAACAGAGAAATGGGTGGTTATCGTATCATAATGCTGAACGAAGAAAATACCGGCAAGCAGCATCAAAGCAGGGAAAGCTATCTTTGACAGTACACGGTCTATCTTCATCGCAACATTACTGTAATACTTACGACAGAGTATTCCCAGTACAATAGGGACAAGCATGGTAAAGACATTCTGCATCAAGAGATTAACGACAGGCAATTGTATGCCCTGTGATGCTCCGACATATACCGTAACCCACTGCATAATGGCTGGCACAGTGACCAGTGTGATTATTGAACTTAAGGCTGTGAGCGATACAGACAATGCCACATCACCCTTTGCCAACTTTGAGAAGATATTACTTGACGAACCACCTGGACAACAAGCTATAAGCATCACACCTATAAAAAAAATTGGGGGCAGCGAGAATAACGAAGCTATAGCATACGCTATCAACGGCAACATTATGAGCTGACCAAACAAACCTACCAGCGCCGCACGAGGCTTGCGCACAATAAACACGAAATCACGTGGCAGAAGTGTAAGACCGAGGTCAAACATCAACAGCGTAAGAATTGGCAATACAATAAAAATACTGTTCATTTATTTATCTATTATTGTTTAACTCCTTCGCATTACCTCTCTTGCCGACCTCCTCTATATATTGCAAAGTTTTTTCCTCTATTGGAGACCTATTTCCTCTCTAAGCAAACTCTTCAATCCCTAAGCAGACTCTTCTCCTAAAGTTCTTCACTCCATCCATTCTTTCTTTCCTTTTCGACCTTCATCCGAAAAACAAAAAAAACTCTGGACTAACATTTCTGTTATCCAGAGTTTTCTGAAAAGAAGGCGGTGTCCTACTCTCCCGC
>CAMEWL010000014.1:0-56712 GCA_945941025.1 uncultured Prevotellaceae bacterium | reverse complement strand
TTACATGATTTGTTTGATTTGAAAAGATTTGATAGATTTCTCGCCGTAGGCGACTAAAGCGAAACTTGAGCTGATTAATTCCTGAAAATTGCTGTTTCATTTTATTGACAGGAATATCCAGTAATTGTACATAAATTTGTCAGAAATACTTGTAATGGTAAAACGACAATTATGACAATTTCAGACAACTTATATAGCATTTCAGATAATATTTGTCATTAATTGTCATAATTGTCGTCAATATCAGGAGAACAAAACTTTAGTGAAAAGCTTTTCCTCTATAAAAAAACGATGAAATATTTTGTTCTATCAAAAATTTTTCTTAATTTTACCATTGAAAACAGTCAGTCCACGGGACGGGCTGTGTTTTCAAAACATATTGGTTTGATGCACATACGGCAATGCCTCGTGAAGGCACCACCGCCATGACATCAAGAAAGGACGTTTACGAAACGTTAATCTTCTTTGTCTGAAATCTGGTAAATTTCAAAATCTATAAGAAGATAACGCAATTGGAACGTCTGCGTGGGTGATTTTATTAAGTCTCTCACCTTGTTATCCTATATATACATATTATAGTGATTGAGGTGTTATGACTGACTATAATCCCTTGACGTGGGCTGACTGGTTGCTTATCCTTATAGATTGGGTTTACCAGAGCCTCAGACAAGGGATAAGCAGAAGTAGAGCACCCACGTCTTTTTTGTTCACTATGCTAAAACTTAAAAACAAAGGCTGAAACTGGGGGTGTTCAATAGGTCGATTTTAAATTATGAGAAAAAAGACAACAGGTCAACCAAACAACAATCCTGGCATGAATGTCATAGTTCGTTCATCTGATGTAAAAACTCTGGTGACATCCTCTGAAATTATAAATATAAACAATGAAGAGAAAGTTTTTTACCTAAGCGTCCCGTTTGATAACGACTGGGAAAAACTCAAAATTAAAGGGCCAGTAAAATTTGTTTCGAGAAATTTCGTTAATCACTATTGCGTTCCCATAAAACACAGACCTTTGCTTGAGAGTATAGCATCTCAAATCAAAAGCCTCTTTAAGAGTAATCAATCATTTTTGGGTAAATTGTCTAAAAATCCAGACAAATTGTGGCATATAAATGTTACGTATCCTACTCGCATAAGGACACTTAAAGTAGATAAGATAGAAAAGCCAAACGAAGTGTCTGGTCAATTAGACAAATACCCTACTAACTCTTTCGCAAATGAGCAAGATGCTGTTGATATGCTAAATAAGATTATGAGTATCTTAGGTATTTGATAAATCGAATTATTAACAACTTAAAATTTAAATCTTATGAAAAAACTATTCTTTTTTTTAGCGATTGTTGCTATAGTCTCCTTATGTAGAGAAATGGCATGTACAAATTCACATGGTGATCTGACTGAATATTTGCAAGATAACGTTGATACGGTTTACCTTGAGTCAGAAGCACCTGACGATGAGTCCAAAACTCATGAAAGCGTTGATCTCGGACTGAGTGTAGAATGGGCAACAGAGTGTCTGAATAGAGGCTATCGATGGGGAGAAACCGAGCCTTATAATGAGAAGAAGCCATATAAATACTATCGTAATGAAACGATTAAAGATAAAGATGGTTTTGACTTGAATATGTATGGGTACACCAAGTATATCACAAAAGAAAATGCACAAGAAGGAAATGAGATGTTTTATGATAATAAAACCCAACTGGACTTAGAAGATGATGCTGCGTATGTTAATTGGGGTAAAGAATGGCGTACACCGACGAAGAAAGAATGTGAGGAACTTATAAGAAAATGTACATTTGAGGAAAAATCCATTAATGGGGAAGAAGGTTGGAAGGTTACAGGCCCCAATGGCAACTTTATATTTATTCCCGAAGATTCTAGGATAAACCTGATGACTTCATCTACTTCAGGGGATGGTACATCTTTTGTATTACATAAGTATTGCAACAAACCTGGAATTGAAGAAGTAGACAGAAAATCTTGGGATCAAGATGTTTGGCCTGTTCGTAACAAGTAAAATGATATGAGAGCGATAATTAAAAGCGTAGCATTCATACTGCTATCACAGATTCTAACCTCATGTATGGAAAGTACAGACTATGCCGTGTTTTATTATGAAGAGGAGGAACAGACATACGAAACGACGACAGTGACTGAGTCGTCATCACAATATACATATTAATTCTGGTAAGTATTTCCGTCAATAACAATAAAGATGAGGGGGTATCAAAACTTGATGTTTTGATACCCCCTCTTTCGTTTCGACAATCACTATAGCATTTTCATAACAATTATCTCGAAACGGGAATATCGGCAAGCAACTGAAACCTGCAAGCGTTTCTGTCCAAATCTATACATTACTTTACGCTTCACACAGTGACCGCAGGTTCGCAAAATCAAGTTTCGTTATGTTTTTAACGGTTTAGAATAATATGTATTCTAAACCTCAAATTAGTAAGGACCTAATGCAAAGATAATTAAATATTATTGTTCTGCAAAAAAACAACTTTTTTTGCAGAATATATATTATTTCTCTTTTTTTCGTAACTTCGCAAAAAACGGCAAACCATTAAAATATTCAGCAACAGCTCAACCTGGAACGAAGGGCTTTGATTACAAATTTGGTGACATCTTACATTTGAAAAAACATATTATCTCAATAAGAACGCTATAAACATGAATGGTAACATAAACAAAAAATCTCAGTCAATGGTATTCCGTTGACTGAGATTTCTTTTTTCGCAAATACTATTTCCCTGATAATGACGTTATAATAAAAAGGGATAACGATGATTTGTAGGGAGTGAAAAGTGAATAACGATAAGTTGGATGCCGAAGCATGAGAAAAACATCTGACAAAGGATGCCAAATAGGCTCACACTTTTTGTGCCATATTGATTGATTATTAATAACAAAAAATATAATATTGCCCACTAGTGTCCTGAGGAAAAAATTGAATAAAGCCATATTGATAGATGTATATGAATAACGCTGCTATGACTAACCATAGCAGCGTTATTGTTTAACACTCTCTTTTGATATGATTTTAAGCAAAATGGCAAGAAATTGCACTGTGACAGTGCAATTTCTTGCCGTTTTTTGCACTACTTTAGTGCAATTTTTGTAACTTTGCAATCGAAAAGTGTATAAATTAATAAAATCAGGGGGACTATGGATATTTCTTTGATGACATTTATGAATGTTCAGTTAAAACTGACAACATCAACTTTTCACCGTTATATGTATAGTCAGGTGAATTGGGACGCACGTATGTTTGGGTTGGTTGGACCATGTGGTGTGGGTAAGACCACAATGATACTACAGTATATAAAAGAAAATGGTGAGGGCAGGAAAATGCTTTATGTGTCGGCTGACCATGCGTACCTCTCTACTCATTCATTGATAGAGTTGGCAGATGATTTTGCCAAGGAGGCTGGCGAGCAGTTGTTTATTGATGAGATTCATAAGTATGATAATTGGTCAAGGGAGTTGAAGCAGATTTATGACTCACATCCAGATATGAAGATTGTTTTCACCGGGTCGTCGGTGCTTGATATATATAAAGGTGCGGCAGACTTAAGCAGACGTGCGCCAATATTTATGATGCAAGGCTTATCGTTTCGGGAATACCTGTCACTGTTTCACAATATGTCATGCCCTGTATACACACTGAATGATATTCTTGCAAATAAGGCTAATATACCCGACGTAGTGCATCCGCTTCCGATGTTTAGAGACTATCTTCAGAGAGGATATTACCCATTTTCGTCAGACGCCCATTTTGATATAGAGTTGCGTCAGGTGATAAACCAGACTATGGAGGTAGATATTCCACAATATGCAAACATGAATGCTTCCACGGGACGTAAACTGAAGAAATTGTTAACGGTGATAGCCCAGAGTGTGCCTTTTAAACCCGTAATGGACTCGCTTTCTGTAGTACTGAGTGTGAGTCGCAATGTGTTGCCCGATTATTTTATGTACATGGAACAAGCAGGAATGATTGGGCAATTGAGAAACGATACGGGAGGCATACGGGGTATTGGCAAAGTGGAGAAAGTATATCTGGACAATACCAACATAGCCTATGTCATGGGCGGAAATGCCACAGACGTTGGTAATCTGCGTGAGACGTTCTTCTATAATCAGATGCGTGTGACGAGTGACGTTATAAGCTCAAGTATTTCTGACTTTGAAATAGATGGCAAGACTTTCGAGGTTGGAGGCAAGAAAAAGTCTAAGAAACAGATAGCTATGGCCAAGGAAGGATATGTTGTTCGTGACGATATAGAGTCTGGTTCTGACAATATTATTCCTTTATGGGCTTTCGGCTTGACATACTAAAGGTGAGCCATCTTAAGTAGGTGTGCATATTTATTTTGTTTTTTTAACAATAAGGTTATGGGATATATTACCACTTTTTTGTACCTTTGCTCAAGATTTTGTATAAAGATCAAGTTCTGCCCCAATCGTAATGGGGAAATTTAATCATCAAAACAACGACCGTACATCGTAATAACTGTACACATAACTTATGAAAGTATTAAAATTTGGCGGAACCAGTGTTGGTTCCGTAGAGAGTATTCTCAGCCTGAAGAAGATTGTAGAGAAGGAGGCAAAAGAACAGCCAGTCATTGTTGTTGTTAGTGCACTGGGTGGAATCACAGACAAGCTTATTGAGACTTCGCGCCTTGCCCTTGCAGGCGACGACCGCTACCGCGACGAGTTCGAGTCTATCGTTGACCGTCATCACAAGATGATAGACACCATTATTACCGACGCACAGGACCGTGAGCGTTTGTTCAATACCGTAGATGCGTTGCTTGAGCAGTTGCGTAGCATATATTTCGGTGTATATCTTATTCACGACCTTTCCGAGAAGACGCAGGATGCCATCGTGGCATACGGTGAGCGTCTGAGTTCAAACATCGTAGCCACACTTATAAAGGGCGCACGATGGTTTGACTCACGCACCTTCATCAAGACAGAGGACAAGCAGGGACATCATGTGCTTGCTGCTGAGGAGACGAACAAACTCGTAAAGGAGACATTCGCAACCCTGCCACGCATATCTTTGGTGCCGGGCTTCATAGCAAAAGACAAGGAGAGTGGCGAGACCACCAACCTCGGTCGTGGTGGCTCTGACTATACCGCTGCCATCCTCGCTGCAGCCCTCAACGCCGATATCCTTGAGATATGGACCGACGTCGATGGATTCATGACTGCCGACCCTCGGGTCATAAGCAGTGCCTACCCTATCAGGGAACTGTCTTACGTAGAGGCTATGGAGCTTTGTAACTTCGGTGCAAAGGTCATCTATCCGCCTACGATATATCCCGTTTGCGTAAAGAACATACCTATTAAGGTAAAGAACACCTTCAACCCTGAGGCTGAGGGTACTATAATAAAAGACAAGATAGAAGGCGACCACAAGCCTATTAAGGGTATATCTTCTATCAACGGCACGTCGCTTATCACCGTCACTGGCCTTTCTATGGTGGGTGTCATCGGTGTAAACCAGCGTATATTCACCACCCTTGCCAACAACGGCATATCGGTGTTCATGGTGTCACAGGCTTCATCAGAGAACTCTACGTCTATCGGCGTGAAGGAGAGCGATGCCGACGAGGCTGCACGTGTGCTCAACGAGGAGTTTGAGAAGGAGATATCCTCCGGCTCTATGTACCCTATGCAGGTAGAGAGCGGACTGGCTACCATTGCCATCGTAGGCGAGAACATGAAGCGCACTCCGGGTATTGCAGGAAAGCTCTTCGGCACATTGGGACGCTCCGGCATCTCTATCATCGCTTGTGCACAGGGTGCTTCTGAGACCAACATCTCTTTCGTTGTAAAGTCTGAGTTCCTACGCAAGTCGCTCAACGTGCTCCACGACTCTTTCTTCCTATCTGAATATAAGGTGCTCAACCTCTTTATTTGCGGTGTAGGCACCGTGGGTGCGAAACTCATTGAGCAGATACGCTTACAGTCAGAAAACCTGAAGAAGAATTCTGGATTGCTGCTCAACGTGGTGGGCATAGCCTCTTCCAAGAAAGCTATATTCTGCCGCGAGGGCATCGACCTCAGCAATTACAGAGAACAGCTTGATGCTTCAGAGCCTTCTAATGCACAGAAGTTGCTCAACGGCATCATAGAGATGAATATATTCAACTCCGTTTTCGTTGACTGCACCGCCTCTAAGGACGTGGCAGCCCTCTATCAGCCTTTGCTTGAGCATAACGTCAACGTCATTGCAGCAAACAAGATTGCCGCCTCTGGCGACTACGACAGTTACAGGCTTCTGAAGGAGACAGCAAAGCGATGCGGCGTGAAGTTCCGCTTTGAGACTAACGTGGGTGCCGGACTGCCTATCATCAGCACAATGAACGACCTCACTAACTCTGGTGACCGAATACTGAAGATTGAAGCAGTGCTCTCTGGTACGCTCAACTATATATTCAATGCTCTCTCTGAGGACACGCCGTTCTCTGAGACGGTAAAGCAAGCCAAGGAACTGGGCTTTGCCGAGCCTGACCCACGCATCGACCTCTCAGGCATGGACGTGGTGCGCAAGCTCGTCATCCTCACTCGCGAGGCTGGCTATCGCGTAGAACAGGCTGATGTAGAGAAGAATCTCTTCGTGCCCGATGAGTATTTCGAGGGCAGCGTAGATGATTTCTGGAAGAAGCTGCCACAGCTCGACGCTGATTTTGAGGCTAAGCGCAAGACTCTTGCCGCCAAGGGCTGCAAATGGCGCTTCGTGGCTCGCATGGAGGTAATCGGCGAGGATGAAAACGGCAACCATACCTCTGCCCCAAAGGTTAAGACGAGCGTAGGATTGCAGGAGATTCCATCCAACCATTCGTTCTACGAGCTGGAGGGCAGCAACAACATCGTCACCCTTACCACCAAGCGTTATAAGGAATATCCTATGCTCATACAGGGATTCGGCGCTGGTGCAAGCGTCACAGCCGCAGGCGTTTTCGCAAACGTACTGAGCATTGCTAATATATAATGTATAGAAAAAGACAATGAAAACGATAATAATACTGGGTGACGGCATGGCCGACAACCCAATAGAGAAACTGGGAGGCAAGACTCCCTTGCAGTATGCCAAGACGCCCTATATGGACCTTCTCGCAAAGAAAGGTAAGGTGGGCAGACTGGTAACGGTGCCTGAAGGCTACATGCCTGGTTCTGAAGTGGCTAACACTGCCATACTGGGCTATGACCTTGACAAGGTGTATGAAGGTCGCGGACCACTCGAAGCGGCTTCCATAGGCTATGAGATGGCTACAGACGACCTCGCACTGCGTTGCAACATCATCTGCGTGCGTGAGGACGGTACCATAAAGACTCATAACGGCGGCAACCTCTCCACTGAGGATGCGGGTCCGCTTATTGACTTGCTCAACGAGAAACTGGGCAGCGACCGCGTAAAGTGGATTAAGGGCATACAATACCGCCACCTGCTTATCATCAAGGGCGGCAGCAAGCACATTGTATGCGCACCACCACATGACCATCCAAACGAGCAGTGGAGACCTCTTCTCGTAAAGCCTGAGGAGGGCATGGCTGACCTACACGAGGACAACCGTATGACTCCGCAAGAGACTGCCGACCTCATCAACGACCTCATACTGCGCTCCATCGATGTCCTCGCTGAGGCTCCGCTCAACATTGAGCGTAAGAAGCATGGTGCCGACCTCGCCAACATCATCTGGCCATGGAGCGGCGGCTATCGTCCTGCCATGCAGACATTGGCTGAGCAGTTCCCTAACATCAAGTCGGGTGCCGTGGTGTCTGCCGTTGATCTCATCCGCGGCATAGGCCACTATGCCGGACTTGACATCATAGAGGTGGAAGGCGCTACCGGACTTTGGGACACTAACTACGAGGGCAAGACGCAGGCTGCCATTGACAACCTCCGTACCAAGGATTTCGTGTTCCTTCATGTAGAGGCAAGCGACGAAGCTGGCCACGACGGCGACGTTGACCTGAAAGTAAAGACAATAGAGAACCTTGACTCACGCTTGATAGGCCCTATATACGAGGAGGTGAAGAACTGGGACGAACCGGTGCAGATAGCAATCCTACCAGACCACTATACGCCAGTAGAACTGCGTGTTCACGTAGGTGAGCCTGTGCCGTTCATTATATACTATCCGGGCATCACACCTGACGTGGTTCAGACTTATGATGAGTTCACCTGCGTAGGAGGCTCTTACGGCATACTGCGTCTCAGGGAGTTCATGCAGACGCTGATGAATAATTAATAAACAACAGACCCACCCCCAACCCTCCCTGCGAGGGAGGAGGTACTCAACTCATAAAGTATAACTCGGCCTTGTGCCAGCCTTCCCCTCCATCACAGGGAGAGATGGGGAGGGTTCCATAACAACATCTCATGAAATACTACAGCACTAACAAGAAAGCCCCTATGGCGACGCTTGAGAAAGCCGTCGTAAAGGGACTCGCAGAGGACAAAGGCCTTTATATGCCGGAGAATATAAAGCCTCTGCCAAAAGAGTTTTTTGACAATATTGACAACATGTCTTTCCAGGAGATAGCCTACACCGTTGCCGATGCTTTCTTCGGCGAGGATGTTGATGCTGACTCTCTGAAGAAGATTGTTTACGACACCTTGGCATTTGACTGCCCAGTGGTGCCTGTATCTGAGAATATCTACACCTTGGAGCTCTTCCACGGCCCTACCCTCGCCTTCAAGGACGTTGGCGCACGCTTCATGGCACGACTCCTGCAGTATTTCCTCAAGAAGGAAAACAACGGCTCTGAGGTTAACGTCCTCGTGGCAACATCAGGAGACACTGGTTCTGCCGTTGCCAATGGCTTCCTCGGCGTTGACGGCATCAAGGTATATGTGCTCTATCCAAAAGGCAAGGTGAGTCCTATACAGGAGTGCCAGTTCACCACCCTCGGCAAGAACATTACTGCCATCGAGGTTGATGGCGTGTTCGACGACTGTCAGGCTCTCGTTAAGTCTGCCTTCATGGATACAGACCTCAACGCACACATGAAACTGACTTCTGCCAACTCCATCAACGTGGCTCGCTTTCTGCCTCAGGCTTTCTACTATTTCTATGCCTACGCACAGATGAAGAAGCAGGGCAAGGCTGACCAGATGGTTATGTGCGTGCCTTCAGGCAACTTCGGCAATATCTGCGCAGCTCTCTTCGGCCATCGTATGGGATTGCCTATCAAGCGTTTCGTGGCTGCCAACAATGCTAACGACATCTTCTACAACTATCTGCAGACTGGCAAATACAATCCACAGCCATCCAAGGCTACGCTCGCCAATGCCATGGACGTAGGCGATCCATCAAACTTCGCCCGCATCTATGACCTCTACAAGGGTGACCACAAGGCTATCACCAGCCTTATCAGCGGTGCTACCTACAAGGACGAGCAGATACGCGAGACCATGCGCCAGTGTCACAAGGAGACAGGCTATGTCCTCGACCCTCACGGTGCTTGCGGCTATCAAGCTCTTAAGGACCTCCTTCAGCCTGGCGAGTACGGTGTGTTCTGTGAGACAGCCCACCCTGCTAAGTTCAAGGAGAAGGTTGACGACATCCTCTCTACCGACATAGAGATACCAGCTCGCCTTCAGGCCTTCATGAAGGGCACCAAGCAGAGCGTGGAGATGTCAAAGGACTTCGCTGACTTCAAGGCATACCTGCTGAAGCAATAATTATTACAATAATATAATTAAAGTTTCGCATACGCTCAACTTGTTAGGTGATAAGGTTTCAGGTCATAAGGTTTTGAGACAAGCTCAAGCATAAATGCTTGCTTTGGCAAGCGTCACTGCGTGACGAGCGATAAGGTGAGACATGGCTGTTGTCTATGTTTTGATACACAAATATCACCTTTAGACCTCTAAGCGAAGCGACCTTACACCTTACACCTTCACGAAACTGAAGCTTGCGAAGTTGAGTAATATAATAAAAAAAAGTGTCTGGTTTGATGTTCTATATGTGATACATCAAATCAGACACTTTTTTTGTATTAGTAAAGAGGTTAGTACAGATACATTCCTCAAAGAAATTACCGTCAAGGTTTATTAAAGACTATGATTTTGGGGAGTTTTATCCACTTGGACTTGCCTGCAACTTTTATTGTACTGCCCTCTAACTGACGTAGTTGGTATGAGCCGTCGTCAAGTATCTGTAACTCAGCCGTAAGGTCTTCAGAACCGTAGTCGTTTACCATTTCCAATGTGGCCTTATGAGTCTTTTCGTCTATCTCTACACCTGTTATCATCCACACTCTGGGGTCTGTAGTCTTCTTCAGATAGCCGAATGTCTCACCCAATATCTCCTGTCCGGGAATCTTTACCGTTTCCTCATAAAGATTAAGTTGCAAAAATACACTATACTCCTTATTCTCTATACGGCACTTAAACTCTTCTTGTGCAAATCCTGTTATACCGCAGGAAAGCAATACACTTGTTATTATCTTTCGTATCATCAGCTTAACAGTTTCTTTATTAATGGCTCAAGGTCATCAAGTTGTAACATATTAGGTCCGTCAGACAGTCCTTGGTCAGGATTAGGATGTACCTCAAAGAAATATCCATTTGCGCCGAAGGCTTTTGCAGCTAACGCCATAGATGGAACAAAACGACGGTCACCTGCCGTAAATCCGTTTCCACCACCAGGGCGCTGCACGGAATGAGTACAATCCATAATGACACGAGGTACTATCTCTAACATATCTGGGATGTTACGAAAATCTACAACAAGGTTATTATAGCCAAATGTATTGCCACGTTCTGTAAGCCATACATTTTCATTTCCGCTGTCTATTACCTTCTGTACAGGATAACGCATATCCTGTCCACTCAGGAATTGTGCTTTCTTTATGTTTACAGTCTTGCCGGTTTTTGCTGCAGCAACAAGCAAATCTGTTTGTCGGCACAAGAAAGCAGGTATCTGTAAAATATCTACCACTTCTGCAACGGGAGCGGCTTGCCATGATTCATGGATATCTGTAAGAATACGTAGTCCATATTTCAGTTTTACATCATTTAGCATCTGTAGTCCACGCTCCAAGCCTGGTCCGCGAAATGACTTCAAACTGGTGCGGTTTGCCTTGTCAAATGATGCCTTGAATATGATATCCACACCCAGACGCTGATTTATTTCAACTAACCGCTGTGCCACTCTGTCGAGTAACTCGGCACTCTCAATGACGCATGGTCCTGCTATGAAAAGATTATCATTCATAAGTTTTTGTTTTCTTTGTTCTTGCGAGTAAAGCCCGCAATACTTTTCTTTTCTTATTTCTTTTTCCAGAATTTACGGGTGATGTCTTTCATTTCTCCATTACGTAACACCTTATATAGCCGTTGATTTGTTGTCTCACGGTTAAGCGGTCCTAATCTGTCCACATACGGACCAAGCTTTATGTAATCGAAGTTCTCCTTCTGGATATCTGTACTCAACATTGCCCGTCCGCTATACCATGCAATAGCAAGATCAGGATATACCCGTCTTACCCATGCCGCCAGTGCATTTACTTCTGCAGGTGTAGCGTCACCTCCCATAAATGCTACACATGTGATATCGTCCGCATATTGTTTAAGCAATACACCGAGAGACATAGTATTCAAGGGTTCTCCTATATCCTCCCATAGATATTCACTATGGCAGCCTATACACCGGCAAGGGCAGTTGGAGATATTGATAGAGAGCGTGACCTCATCAGGTATTTCCTGAAAGACCACGCCCGTATTAACATATTTCATTCAAATAGTATGATGTTTCTTCATATAGAATAACACTCTTTTGTCCTGAACGCTTACCCTACGTTACGCACAGCGGCTACACTTGGCTCGTCCGCAGAATGTCCCATACGATCGCTGCCGGCATAGAAACGGCGAGCGGCCTCACGCTGACGCGGAGCAGAGAAGTTGCTAACACGCTTTAGGTAACCAATGATACGTGTCATATAGTCAACATCTGAAGAGTGGCAAGATGGACACTGATGCAAGTAACGCTTGTCTATATGTCCACAGTTATTACAAATAGTATTAGGAATATTGAATGTGAAGTAGTTACATCCTTCCTTGGCTGCCACTTTCAATAACTGCTGATACTGCTTCTTGGACAAGTGCTCCTCAAGGTTCATGTGCAGAGCAGAGCCACCAGTAAGGTGCTCAATGTATGGTGCTCCATGCAGCTTAAACTTGTCTATAATATTAAGAGACTGATCCTCTACTATGTAGAAATAAGAGTTATAGCAGTCACGAGGTACATAGTAACCGTCCTCGCGATCCCACTTTGCGTGTTTTACGCCGACGTTCTCTGCTGGTATCATCTCGCAGTTGAACAGAACCTCCTTAGAACGATACTGTTTATTGAGCTTCTCGACAATAGAGAGGATACCCTGTACGAACTCCTTATACTGCTCATTTGGAGTGATTTTCAACCCCATGAACTCTGCAGCCTCTACCAATCCGTTCACACCTATGGTCAGATACTGACGCGACATATTGATGTAACCGGCATCGAAGAGTGGCAACATGCCGTGTTCTTGCAAATCCTTCAGGTTCTCATTGTAAGCCAATTGAACTTTATGACAAAGGTCTATAACCTCTTCCAGATACTGCTTGTAGTCACGACCGTTATTTACGGCAAACTGCACACAGCGGTTGATATTGACTGTTAATACAGACTTTGAGCCCGTTGATACACCACCAGCGCCAAGAGTATAAGAGAAGCCGTTGTCTTGTATCTCGTTGCGCAGACGGCAGCAAGAAGACAGCGAGTCGGCATTGTCACTCATATAGGTAAAGAATGAATGACCTTCAGAATACATTTCAGCAGCGAAATCACCCCATTCTTTGTCTCTGCACTCACCGTTGTCAGCCAACAGGGCCATTGTTTCTACAGGGAATGTGAGTACAGTCTTGGTACGTTCCTTGTTAAACCATTTCATGAAGCGTTTCTGTAACCATGACAGACCGTTCCAGTCTGGCTGAGAGCCGTCTGGGAAATAGAAATTTCCGAAGAGAGACTCAAAATAGAACTTGTCATAGTATGCTATATTCCAGAACACAGCCTGGAAGTTTCTCGCTCCAGTTGGCTGGTTAATAGAATATACTATCTGCTCAAAGCAGTCAGTGATGACTTTGTCTATTGTACGCTGACGCAATGATAGGTCTACCACCTTGTCTGGCTCCTGCCAATAGTCTTTACCGTATTCCTTACCAATAAAATAGTTAAGGTACATAAGGAACTCCGGTGTGGCACAAGCACCGCTCAACATGGAGCTTACGATGAATACCATATTAACGAAACCGCCGCAGAAGCTCTTCAGGTTTGTTGGAGCCGTAGAGTTTCCTCCTATACCTGTTGTACCATTGATAAGCCAAGGATACATAGTAATAGAGGCACAGTAAGGTGCGATGCTTGTCTCGTCATTCTTATATATAAAATGGTGAGTAAGCATATCAATATACTTATCCGCCAATTCCTTGCTATACATCTTCTTTATACGGTCTGTAAGCAAACGACGGTTAAGTCTTATGAAGTTTGACTTCGGCAACTCACCTATCAGGGTTGCTATATTCTTATGCTCTACATTTGCATTAGCGTCAAACTTTGAACCAGTAGCAGCATTGGCTGCTGCCATATATGCAGTCAGGAAGTTCAACTTGTCAAGCGTCTCTCTATCCTCACTGTGGCTCTGGCGGTAAAGAATAAACGCTCTTGCCACCTTATAATAGCCTTCCTTCATCAGAGCTATCTCAACCTGATTCTGGATATCCTCAACGGTAATGTCGTCCTTGATGTCCAAATGGCTAATAATCTTTGAGATACTTGCAACGTTGAATGGTTCTTCAACTGCCTCGAACGCTTTTACTATCGCGTTCATAATTTTGTCAAGAGAAAACTCGTCTCTCGTTCCATCACGCTTGGTTATCGTGAACCTTTTTACTTCCATCATGACTTTAATTCGGGAAACTTTTCACTTTTCTTGATTGAAAAAGTTTCCCGTTTTGGAAAACTTTTCCATCTTTTCAAGTTAGGTTAATGATTTGTTTTTTTTCATTGGCAAAGTTATAAAAATGTTTCCATTCAACAAAATAATTCTATCTTCTTTTTTCTGATATTATTCGATGCAATACTTCACTTTGTGATTGTAATATTTTATAAGCAAACACTTTAGGGAGGTTTTATTTAACAGAAATAATATAATCTGTGTAATACACAATCTGAAATTGCAATCTCCAACTTTACAATCTGAAAAATTTACCAAAGAATCATTATAAAATGACAAATCTTGTCACTATGCAAAGTTTATAGAATCAAGACGTTGACGCAAAAGTGAAGCTTGTGACTTACGTATAGACAAGGTGATTGTACACGTAGTCTGGAAATCCTGAGCTACGATACGGGCGTTCATGTCCTTTACTATACGCATCACAGCATTCATTTGGGGATATGTAAACACATAGTTTACCTTCTCCTCTACCAGACGCTCTGTTTTCTCCGCATTATTCATAGCATCATGCGCTGCCTCCCTGTATGCGACTATCAATCCACCTGTGCCGAGATTAACTCCACCATAGTAACGGATAACAAATATCACGACATCAGTAACATCTTCACTGAGTAATACCCCTAATATTGGTTTTCCCGCCGTGCTAGAAGGTTCTCCGTCATCATTTGCACGAAATTCCTCGCCGCCGGCTCCTAGCCTGTAAGCATAGCACACATGACGTGCATCATAATACTTCTTCCTGTACATCTGGTTCAGTGCCTTCACTTCATCAGCAGATGTTACATGGTGTGCAAAAGCATAAAACTTACTGCGTTTCTCCGTATAATATCCTTCCGCTGTTTCTGATATTGTTATATAAGTATCACTCATACTGCAAAGGTATTAAGAATAAAACAATTCTGCAAGCCTTGTAATAAGTTTTTACGACGAAAAACACTTCCTACAACAAATTTACCGAACATCGATAACAAACAAAAAAGGGATGCAACATATACTGTTGCATCCCAATTTCTATTTATTAGAATCTTAGTCAATAAAGATTACTCGCTCCAGTCCATCTTTGTCTGACGAACATATGTCTGGTAGCGGCGCTGTGCCATCTTCTGAGCCTCTGCGAAGAGCTCGTCAGCCTCTGCTGGGTAAGCCTTCTTAACAGAGAGGTAACGAACCTCACCCATGAGGAAGTCCTGGAACTTATCCCACTGTGGCTCCTTAGAGTCAAGTGAGAATGGGTTCTGTCCCTGCTCAGCCAGTTCTGGGTTGAAACGCCACAGGTGCCAGTAACCGCACTCAACAGCGCGACGCTCCTCTTCCTGTGAGCGACCCATGCCACCCTTGATCTTCAGACCATGGTTGATACATGGAGCGTAAGCGATAACGAGTGATGGTCCGTGGTATGCTTCAGCCTCGCGGAAAGCCTTCAGACACTGTGCGTTGTCGGCACCCATAGCAACCTGTGCTACGTAAACGTAACCGTAAGTTGTAGCAATCATACCGAGGTCCTTCTTCTTGATACGCTTACCCTGGGCAGCGAACTGTGCGATAGCACCGAGAGGTGTAGCCTTAGAAGCCTGACCACCAGTGTTAGAGTAAACCTCTGTATCAATAACGAAGATGTTCAGATCCTCGCCAGAAGCAAGTACGTGGTCAAGACCACCGTAACCGATATCGTAAGATGCACCGTCACCACCGATAATCCACTGTGAACGCTTGATGAGGTAGTGGTCAAGAGTCTTCAGCTCTGTGCATACAGGGCAACCAGCGGCAGCACCCTTAGCGATTTCTGGCTTAAGGATAGCAGCAAGACGCTTAGACTCGTCTGCATCCTCACGCTTCTCTATCCACTCAGCGGCAGCTGCCTGATACTCTGCAGAACCCATCTTCTCGTCAACGACCTTCTGCAGCAGGATAGCTACGCGCTCCTTCATCTTCTTGTTACCGATAACCATACCGAGACCGAACTCACAGAAGTCCTCGAACAGAGAGTTGTCGAATGCAGGACCTTGTCCCTTCTCGTTTGTAGTATATGGTGTAGAAGGTATAGAAGCTGAATAGATTGAAGAACAGCCAGTAGCATTAGCGATTATCTCACGGTCACCGAAGAGCTGAGAGATAAGCTTAACATATGGAGTCTCACCGCAACCAGAGCAAGCGCCAGAGAACTCAAACAGAGGTGTAGCGAACTGAGAGTTCTTTGGATTAGCCTTGATGTCAACAAGCTCCTGCTTAGACTTAACGTTCTTAACGAGGTAATCCCAACCCTTAGCAAGTTCCTTCATATCCTCAGCGTCTGGGTTGTAAGGTACCATTGTAAGTGCCTTCTCGCCCTTCTTGCCAGGACATACGTCAACACAGTTGCCGCATCCGAGACAGTCGAGTGGAGATGGCTCTATTACGAAGTGCATACCCTTCAGAGCTGCAGGTGCCTTGATCTCCTGTGTCTGACCATTGAAGCCCTTGAGCTCGTCGTCAGTGAGAACGAATGGACGAATTGCAGCGTGAGGACATACGAATGAACACTTGTTACACTGGATACAGTTCTCAACGTTCCATACAGGCACGAATGCCTCTACGCCACGCTTCTCGTAAGCAGCAGTACCGTTCATCCATGTACCGTCAACGGTGTCGAACTTCACAAAGTCAGAAACCTTGAGCAGGTCACCAGCCTGTGCGTTGATAGGACGAACGAGCTCCTTAACGAATGCAGGTGCATCATCCTCTGTCTTAACGTCGTCTGGCAGGTTAGCCCATGCTGGGTCAACAGTAAGAGTCTTGTACTCGCCACCACGATCAACGGCCTGATAGTTCATGTTAACAACGTCGTCACCCTTCTTGCCGTAAGACTTCTTAGCGAAAGCCTTCATCTGCTCGATAGCGAGATCTACAGGAATAACCTCAGAAATACGGAAGAATGCAGACTGCAGGATAGTGTTGGTACGGTTACCGAGGCCAATCTCCTGAGCAATCTTAGTAGCGTTGATGTAGTAAACCTTGATATTCTTCTGAGCGAAGACACGCTTTACCTTGTTAGGAATGAAGTTAACGAGCTCCTCACCGTCGAAGATTGTATTGAGGAGGAATGAGCCGTTCTCACGGATACCACGTGTTACGTCATACATGTGCAGATAAGCCTGTACATGGCATGCAACGAAGTTAGGTGTGGTAATCTGGTATGTAGAGCGGATTGGCTCGTCACCGAAACGCAGGTGTGAGCAAGTGAAACCACCAGACTTCTTAGAGTCATAAGAGAAGTAAGCCTGACAATACTTGTCAGTGTTCTCACCGATGATCTTCACAGAGTTCTTGTTAGCACCAACTGTACCGTCAGCACCAAGACCGAAGAACTTACACTCCTGGATAGACTTTCCACCGAGAGCCATCTCCTCAACCATTGGCAGAGAGAGGTTTGTAACGTCGTCAACGATACCAACAGTGAAGTGGTTCTTTGGCTGTGGCAGCTCAAGGTTGTTGAATACAGAAATAATCTTAGCAGGAGTGATATCTGAAGAACCGAGACCGTAGCGACCGCCAACGATAACAGGACGGTTCTCTACGTCATAGTAAGCAGACTTCACGTCAAGGTACAGAGGCTCACCCTCAGCACCTGGCTCCTTAGTACGGTCAAGAACCGCAATCTTCTTGCAGGTTGCAGGAACTGCAGCCAAGAGGTGCTTAACAGAGAATGGACGATAGAGGTGAACGTTAACCATACCGACCTTCTTACCCTGAGAGATAAGGTAGTCGATAGCCTCTTTAGCTGCCTCGCAGGCAGAACCCATGAGGATGATTACGTTCTCTGCATCCTTAGCACCATAGTAGTTGAAGAGGTGATACTCACGACCTGTAATCTCAGAAATCTTCTGGCAGTACTTCTCTACAACCTCAGGAATAGCGTCATAGTATGCGTTACAAGCCTCACGGTGTGTGAAGAATGTCTCTGGGTTCTCAGCAGTACCACGTGTAACAGGGTGCTCTGGTGTAAGTGCACGGTTACGGAAATCCTCAACCATCTCCATAGGAGTGATTGCCTTTATATCCTCCATATCCATCACCTCAATCTTATGATACTCATGAGATGTACGGAAACCATCAAAGAAATTGATGAAAGGAACTTTTGTCTCAAGAGTAGCGAGGTGAGGAACTGCAGTAAGGTCCATAACCTCCTGTACAGAGCTTGAGGCAAACATAGCGAAACCAGTCTGACGGCAAGCCATCACATCCTGATGGTCACCGAAGATACAGAGAGAGTGAGAAGCCAGCGTACGAGCAGAAACGTCGAATACGCATGGGAGCAGCTCACCAGCAATCTTGTACATATTAGGAATCATCAGCAACAGACCCTGAGAAGCGGTGAACGTTGTTGTCAGCGCACCAGCCTGCAGAGATCCGTGAACAGCACCAGCGGCACCGCCCTCTGACTGCATTTCCTGTACAAGTACTGTCTGTCCCCACATGTTCTTACGTCCACGTGCGGCCCAGTCATCAGTGTGCTCCGCCATTGGAGACGAAGGAGTGATAGGGTAGATAGCGGCTACCTCCGAGAACATATAGCTCACGTGAGCGGCTGCCTCGTTACCATCACAAGTGATAAACTTTTTTTCTTTAGCCATTTTTGTTATAAGATAAAATAAGTTTTATATAGTTTTTATGTCTTTTAATATAAGAATCCAAGCAACCACAGAGGAATGACATTGTCACTTACCTCATTGTTGGTGTACTGGCAATATGTCATGCCATTATTCGATTTCTTTGGTATCTCACCAAAATCACATACCTTGAAATGCTTTTCGCCATCTATCGTGTAATAAAGGTCCCTGCTTGCCTGGTTTACTTTATGGTCTTTCCACATGGTGTTAACGAAGAACGTTTCCATCTGTGTCTGAATATCATAATTTATAGGATAGACAGCCTGGTAGAGATTGGGATTGTGGAGCATTACCTTGGTAGGTTTCTTTGGGAAGCATTGCCCCACAGGATATATCATATTAATCAGACGTGCGTCTGCAAGATATTTTATATAGTTCATTACCGTGGCACGACTGGTCTCTATCTCCTGTGCCAACTGGCTGATATTAGGAGCTTGCGGACCTGCTACGGCAAGCAGATAAAACAGTTTCTTGATTTTCGTAAGATATTTCAGTTCTATTTGCTTTATCATCAGAATATCCACCTCCGTCATCATATTCATAGACTTCAGCAGACTTTCAGCAAAATCATCATACTCCCTGAACAAAGGATAGAAGCCATGATGTATATACTCCTCGAAATATCTTCTTGGGTCAACCTTCTCCAGAATCTCGGTTACTATCTCCTTCTTGTGCCTAAGCATCTCGTCCAGTGAAATCCATCGGAAGTTATGCCTTGTCCGCAAATTAAGATATTCCCTGAAAGAGAAACCACGCAAATTATAGCTTTTCACTACGTCCTCCAACTCTGGATTCTCTCTCTTAAGCCTCATGACGCTTGAACCCGCAAAAACAATTTTCAATTTAGGATACAGGTCATAGCAACGTCTCAACTCTCTACTCCAGTCAAACTGCTTAAACACTTGGTCAATAAGCAATACTCTCCCACCCTGTTTGTAGAACTCACCAGCAAAGTCGGCTATTCCCCTGCCCTGAAAATAGAAGTTATTCATGTTAATGTACAGACATCTTCTATCCCCCGGTTCAAAACGCTCTTTCGCATACTGCAACAAGAAAGTAGTCTTGCCTACCCCTCTTGTGCCTTTTATTCCTATCATACGATCACTCCAATCTATCTCGTCCATAAGGACACGCCTCACGGGAGCATTGCAGTGCTCTACCAAATAGGTATGCGTACGATAAAAATCCTCCATTACTTGGTTTTTCGTTTTTTAAAACAGGTTCAACGGTGCAAAGGTAATATTTTTTTCTCGCATTGCAAAGCAGAGATTACAAATAATAAAAAAAATAACATATTTTAAGAAATGGATTTCCTTATCAAGGTAACATTTCTCTGTTTATGTTTTTCATGGAGCCCCATAAGCTATACCTCACTTCTGGATTGTCGCGTTCCATCTTCTTGAACAACTCTGCCATTTCCGTGCGTTTCGTCTGTTGTTCGTACGGGCATTTGCGAATCTGTTCCTTGAACTTATAATTCTCTGCAATTCTTTTAATATACTCCTCTGGTATCAAGCACATTGGGCGAATTATTGTTACTGGGTAGAACTTCATTTTTAATGCAGGAGGCATTGTCTGTATAGCCCCTTCGTAGAATATGTTCATCAGGTAGGTCACGATTACGTCATCCTGATGATGCCCCAGCGCCACTTTGTTGAATCCTCCATCCGATGCAAAAGTGAATATTGCCTTTCTCCTATTCCAAGAACACATAAAACACCGGGGCTTCTTGCTTTCTTCCCTTTCCTCAAAAGAAGTATGGACAAGATGGAGCTTTACGCCAAGTTCATCACATGTTGCCTGTAGGTATTCCTTGTCTGTGACATACGGTACATTGTCCATCACCACATGTATAGCCTCCACCTCAATCTTCGGTTTCAGTATCTTCTGTTGTCTGCCAAGCAATCGTAGCAGTTCCAGCGAATCCTTTCCTCCTGACAACGCAACAAGGACTCTGTCACCGTCTTCTAGTAGGCGATAGTCTGCACATGCCGTCCTGAACAATCTTTGTACCTTTTTTTCTATTTTGCCTATATCCTCTTTCATAGAGTCATTGCCTTTCAAGCAAATCAAGCGCTGACGCATTTGCGCGTCAACGCTTGACCGAATTAATTTAACACATGCATATTAACATGCACGTTACCAAATCATTACGCTTTGTACTCCACTGCAGCCTTCTCTATTGCGAGCCCAGCCTTATACGTTTCCATATATCGGTTAAAGCCCTCTACTTCTTCTGCTGTAGGAGATACTTCTGTTCCTGTGTTTCCAGCAAACACAACGTTCTCAAGATAGTCTGCCAAGTTCCGTTCGTCGGTATTATTTACAAGGTAGCCTGCCAGAAGAGCTATACCCCATGCTCCGCCTTCACCGGCAGTCTCCATGACTGATATAGGTGAGTTAAGAGCAGCGGCGAGCACTCTCTGCCCTACCCCTTTGGTCTTGAACAGTCCGCCGTGACCAGTAATGCGGTCCACCTTTACCTTTTCCTCGTTGAACAGTATGTCGTTACCAAGTTTCAGTACAGCTACTGTAGCATAAAGATTAGCGCGAATGAAGTTGGCAAGACTGAACTTGTCATTAGCGGAACGAACTACGAGTGGACGACCGTCCTGTAATCCTGTTACAGGCTCACCTGAGATGTAGTTGTATGTCAACACTCCACCACAGTCAGCATCACCCTTCAAGGCATTGTTATAGAGCTTGCCATACACCTCGTTCATGTCAACAGGCACTCCGAGCAGTTCCTGATACTCACGGAACAACTTTACCCAAGCATTGAGGTCCGACGTACAATTGTTGCAATGCACCATAGCGACAAGCGAACCGTCAGGTGTTGTCACCATGTCTATCATTTCTGAAGGTTTAGAGAGGTCTTTCTCCAGTACTATCATTGAGAAAGATGACGTACCAGCCGACACGTTACCTGTGCGCTGCTTTACTGCATTAGTGGCCACCATGCCTGTGCCTGCGTCACCCTCTGGCGGACAAAGTGGAATGCCTCCCTTCAGGTTGCCTGACACGTCAAGACGTTTCGCAGCCTCCTCTGTCAGCGTACCTGCAGCCTCTCCTGCCATCAACACCTTCGGAAGGATGTCAAGCAACTTCCAAGGATAGCCTTTAGGAGCTACCAACTTGTCAAACTTGCTTACCATCTCCGCATTATAGTCTTTTGTCTCCGGGTCTATAGGAAGCATGCCTGAGGCATCGCCTACGCCAAGGACCTTCTCTCCTGTCAGTTGCCAATGTATATAACCGGCAAGAGTGGTAAGGAATTTTATATCCTTTACATGGCTATTATCCTCCAAGATACACTGATAGAGGTGTGAGATGCTCCAACGCAATGGAATATTATACACGAACAGCTCTGACAATTTCGCAGCCGCCTGTCCTGTATTGGTGTTACGCCATGTACGGAATGGCACGAGTATTTTGTCATTCTCGTCAAATGCCATGTAACCGTGCATCATGGCTGAGATGCCGATAGCAGCCAGGTTCTCCACCACGCAGTCATATTGAGCCTTCACATCCTTAAGCATATCTGCATAGCAGTCTTGGAGGCCATACCATATTTCTTCTATGCTGTATGTCCACAATCCGTCAACAAGTGAGTTCTCCCACTCATGGCTGCCTTGCGCTATCGGTTTGTTATCGCCGTCTATCAGCACCGCTTTAATGCGGGTAGAGCCAAACTCTATGCCGAGAATGGCTTTACCTGCCTGTATAGTTTCTTTCGCTGTCATTTCTTCTGTTTAGTCTTTGTGATAAACATCCCCCATTATAGAGGAAAATAATGGAGCTTGTTACTTCAGAGCCTTTGAAAGCATGTAGTACAACTCATTGTTGCGCAACTGCTGCTTAAAGTCGGCTATATTGGTATCTTTGTTGATTCTTACATATTCAATGTCAAGCATCTCTGCAAGATCATCCCAATACTCTTCTGTAATGTCATAAGAGAATGCGCTGTGATGCGTGCCGCCTGCCAATATCCATGCTCCGGCGCCAATCTCGAATGTTGGCTGTGGCACCCAAAGTGCGGAAGCCACTGGCAAGTTAGGCATTGGCTTTGGCTCTATGCACTCCACCTCCTGTGATATCAGGCGGAAACGGTTGCCGAGATCTACCACTGTAGCCTTTATGCCACGGCCGACCTTTGATGTGAACACCAGGCGGGCAGTCTGCTGCTTACGTATTCCGATGCCGAGGAAATGAACCTCCAGTGTTGGTTTGTCAACAGCGATGAGTGGGCATACCTCAAGCATGTGGCTCTGCAGACAAGACGAGCGGTCACCGGCAAAGTTAAGAGTGTAGTCCTCAAGGAACGAGCAACCAGTAGGCATGCCTTGCTGGATTACCCACAATGTACGATAGAGACATGCTGTCTTCCAGTCACCCTCAGCACCGAAGCCAATACCCTCAGCCATCAGGCGCTGTGATGCCAAGCCTGGTATCTGGTCAAATCCTACGAAGTTCGGATCGTTGATATCAGCATCACCCAGGTCATCGAAGTTGGTAGTGAAGGCTGTTGCCCCCTCGTCTTTCAATACACGGCGCAGTGCTATCTCTGCCTTTGCGGCATTCCTTACCTTCTCCCAGTAAACGTCAACACCGCTCTCGTCTATCTTAATAGTGTATTGTTCTTTATATTCCTTGACTAACTCATCTACCTCTGCGTCGGTCACCTTCTTGAAGTACTCCATAAGAGAGCTTACCGGATAGTAATCCACATGGTAGCCCATACGCTGCTCAAACTCCACACGATCGCCGTCTGTAACAGCCACGTTGTTCATGTTCATACCGAACATTAGGCAGCGTACTTGCTTAGCGTCAGCCACACCGGCGGCAACACGAGCCCATACTGCTATCTTTTCCTGGACATCAGCATTCTTCCAATAACCACATACCACCTTACGTGCCACGCGCATACGAGTACAGATATGTCCGAACTCTATATCACCGTGAGCAGACTGGTTAAGGTTCATGAAATCCATGTCCATAGTATCCCAAGGTATCTCTGCATTATACTGTGTATGGAAGTGCAGCAGAGGCTTCTGCAATGCCTGCAGACCCTTAATCCACATTTTTGCAGGAGAGAATGTGTGCATCCAAGTGATGATACCCACGCACTTGTCGTCATTATTAGCGGCTTTCATTACTGCCTCCACCTCCTTAGAGCTGTTGGCTGTACCTTTGTAAACTACCTTTATAGGGATTATGCCGCTGTTATTCAGTCCTGCTACCATTTCCTTAGAGTGACCATCAACAGCTACTACTGCGTCGCCACCATAGAGCAACTGAGCACCAGTTACCCACCATACTTCCAAATTGTCAAAAGCTTTAATCATAAGTATATAAAAATTAATTTAGTTAATATCCTCCCAAATCTTTTCAAAGTTATAAAACTTTTCTGACATTACAAAGAAATTATATTTTTTTAGTATTTTCGCAATACTTCATACTATAATTATCAGTCTATATGCCTCTCCATTTTTACGTGTGGCAGACCGGCTTCGTCAAAAGGAGCAGAGCAGACCGTATATCCCATCTTCTCATAAAACCCTTTAGCTCGTAACCGCCCTTCAAGGCGCAGCACCTTTGCCCTACGCTTCTTTGCCTCTTTATACACATTATTCATCAGTAGCCTGCCCAGGCCAGACTGGCGGTGAGCTGCGATGCTGTTCTCTGGATGATACAGAGTCTGTCTTATAGACCACTGAAACAGAAATCCCTTATATGTTTAACATAGTCGTCGATGTGGTCAGTGTATGACTCTGCGTGCTCAGAGCCTTTCGCAATCCATAGCTCCTTCTCGCCTTGTTTTGCCTGATAAAGAGGATGCACCATGCGTGAGGGGACAAAAGTATCGCTGCCACCGTGTATGAAAAGCATAGGATAACGACAACGCTTCACTTGCTCAATCGGTGCAGCCTCGCCGAAAGACCATCCATATCTCAGTTTGCAAAGCAGCGACGTGGTGTACATCAGCGGGAATGGAGGCAGCGAAAACTGCTCCTTGAGCTTGTAGCTGAACTCATCCCATACGCTTGTGTAGCCGCAGTCTTCTACAAACCGTATGTTCTCCACACATGCAGGCATCTTCTCGCCCGACAGATTCATTGCTGTAGCTGCACCCATAGAGACACCATGCACCACAAAGTCGTTGGTGTCAAACAGTTTTGAAGCAACGTTAATCCAGTGCATCACGTCATGACGTTCCTTCCACCCCATCTCTATGACATCACCCTCGCTGAGCCCGTGCGCATGCAAGTCAGGCATCAACACGTTAAAGCCCATCTGCTCGTATATGCGTCCTATATGCATGAAGTCTATGGCGCAGTCACGCCAGCCATGCAGCACAATGGCAACAGGTCGTTTGTCTTCATGCCGTATGAAATAGGCATGGTGGCGCTCTCCTCGGGGCATGTTGACGAAGGTATCTCTCAAAGCATTGTTTGCCTTCAGGCTGTCAAGCCAAGAGCAGACCTCTGGGTGTTTCTCTGTCAGCTGCATAAAACATAGTGCAGTGTCCGTCCTTGCCGTATCGGGCGCCAGCGAAAAACTGAGCATATAATAGCTGCCACCCGTTATGGCGGCCAGCACAACAATTACAATGATTACCAGACTTATCAGGAGTTTCTTCATATCTATATATATTTATTATGGCAAATACTATGTCTTATATGGCTTTTATGATAGTAAGCATCATTCTAAGATGTGTAAATCTTGTAGTATTATGATCATTCCTGCAATAATAGCAAAAACTGCAACAAACCATCTTTTATAATGCATAATCACCGATACACCACCACAAGGCTTATCGCCTTTTCTCATATAATCAAACCAAACAGTTCCAAATAAAAGGATATTTATGCCATCTAAGGCATTTTTATAAATTCCTATGCAACCCAAGGCTAACAAATAGACACCTGCAGTAAGAGATACCATCTGGATTATTCTGCCTTTTTTGACCTTATGTAATTTATAATATTTGTACAACATCATGAAGCCTGCTATGATAGCTAAAGCTCCTGCTAATAAATACTAATTCATACTATTATTTTTATCGCAATGCGTAGGATGCCCTATAGTTGCTCTGCCTTTTAAGCCTTGACTGTGTGGCCATGAATTTCAATGAACAATTTTGCAATATCTATTATGAATTATTACATTGCAAATTTACAAATAAAATATGATAATAACAATCATACATTGGAAAAACTGCATTCTCAAACAGAAAAAAAATGATTCCTCTTTTTTTTCTTGTCTCTTTTTAAGAAAGAGCCCGTTTCTGCCTAGTTTGTGCCACCTATTATCACTTTGTCACAAGAAAGGTGTATTTAGTGACACTTTGATAGTTCAGACCAACCAATATAAAACCATAAAATAGAAAATAAAAAGGCATTTCTTTATTATATGAAAGACCAAAAACAGGGATAAAAAAGTAAAAGCTATCAAATCACGATGTAAGTTGATAGCTTTCTCACTCTAATTTGATACCTTTCACAGGGTAAAAGCTATGCTTTTACAACGTAATATGATAGCTTTCACAAGCCTCAAAAACTGACATGGGAAAAACAACCACTGAATATCAGCGAGTTACAAAACGCGCGAGAATCACGTGTACGAAAACGATTTCACGTTGCTGGATTTTATCGCAAGGAAATGGGGGTTGCATAAATCAAAATGTAAAGAAAAATGAGGAAAAGGTGACAAAACAAAAAATCCCCACCAGCCTCTCCCATGAGGGAATGCTGGTGGGGACTAAATGTCGATTTTGTATTTAGTGCTTCTGTCCCTTCTGGCCATAGTAGGCATTAGGACCATGCTTACGGTTATAGTGTTTCTCTACCAGGAGTGGATTCATTGTCGTAAGCGGGTTGACAGAGAAACTGATAAACGCCATCTTTGCACACTGCTCCATGACCTTTGCGTTATACACGGCATTGTCGGGAGACGTACCCCATGAGAATGGTCCGTGGTTTTTAACCAATACGGCTGGTGTGTGGTCTGGGTTAATCTTACGGATGTTGAGTATCTCGTCAACGATGACATTACCTGTCTCCAGTTCGTATGCACCTTCCACTTCCTCCTTCGTCATATCGCGAGTGCATGGTATGGCTTTGTAGAAATAGTCTGCATGGGTAGTTCCGATATTCGGAATGTCCTGCCCTGCCTGCGCAAAGGCGGTAGCGTATGTGGAGTGTGTATGTACAACACCCTGGATATTTGGGAATGCCTTGTAAAGCACAAGGTGTGTGGGTGTGTCTGATGACGGGTTCAGGTCACCCTCCACCACTTTGCCAGTCTCAAGGTCAACGACTACCATGTCGTCTGCCTTCATATCGTCATAGCTTACGCCTGACGGCTTAATGACTACGAGTCCTTTTTCACGGTCAATACCAGAGACGTTACCCCATGTAAATATGACCAATCCCTGTTTTACAAGGTCAAGGTTGGCCTTGAATACTTTCTGTTTAAGTTCTTCTAACATTTTTTCTTAGGAGTTAAGAATTTAAGGAGTTAAGGAGTTAAGACAAGTGCATTCGACTGACTATGCGTAATGTCTTAACTACTTAACTCCTTAATTAATTACTATAGATTAATTACCAAAGTACCCAGTACAAGAATACAAGAATGATTATCACACCGGCTGCGCCGATATTGAATGCACGGTCTGTCTTGAATATCTCTATATCAATACCGATAGACTTGATATCCTCAACCTCATCCTTGGCATTGCTCACAAGGTACAGATATATGCAGAACATCATAGCTGCCATGAAGAAGAATGCCTCAAAACCGAGCAGACGGCAGTCTTCAGTGAAGAAGCAGAGTGTACCAACCACGAACGAGCCAAAGGCAAGACCAAGGCAGATGTGAGCCCACTTAAACAGTGTACGCTTTGTTTTCTCTGGTACCAGTTCTGCAGGCTTTGTCTTCTTAGACATGAATGACAGACCAAAGAACAGTACGACAAGACAGATGAAGACATATCCCATACGAAGCAGGAACGGAACTTCTGGCAACATGAACTTAAACAATATCGAGAATGCAAATGTACCAATGGCGGCAACGACAGCAGCAGCACCGCTGGCACGTTTCCACAACAGGCCGAGACCGAAAATCACAACTATACCCGGATATACGAAACCAGAGTATTCCTGGATAACCTGGAATGCCTGATCAGCACCACCCATGATAGGATAAACTGCAACAAGAGCCATCAGCAACGCACATACAGAAGTAATTCTGCCTACGCTTACGAGTTTTCGCTCTGAAGCGTTCTTGTCTATGTAATGCTTATATATATCCATCGTAAAGATGGTTGAAGTACTATTGAACATTGAGGCCAATGACGAGATGACTGCTGCAGCAAGGGCCGCAAACGACAGACCCTTTACAAAAACAGGCGTAAAGTTGCGGATGAGGAAAGGATATGCATCATCAGAACGTTCAATAGAACCAGCGAGCGTCGCACGCAGTGTCTCGCAATCAGGTGAGTGCATAATATAGTATGCACAAACACCAGGAATACAAACGATGAACGGAATAAGTATTTTCAGGAATGCAGCGAAAATCATACCTTTCTTCGCTTCAGACAGAGACTTTGCAGCAAGACCTTTCTGGATAATATACTGATTGAATCCCCAGTATCCGAGGTTTGTCAACCATAATGCACCAACAATAACCACGATACCTGGAATGTCAAAATATGGGTCATCTGTGATATTCTCTATCGCCGGATTACGGCTGACAACGAGATTGAAGTGCTTGTCACCCTCTATGCTTTTGAAATAATTGAATATCTCGCCAAAGGCTCCAAAAGCTCCACCTTCAATATTAAGTTCTGAACCTATCACATCAAGTGCTGCATACGCTGTGATAAGACCACCACCTACGAGGAATGTCACCTGCATCACGTCTGTCCATGCTACAGAGGCAAGTCCACCATAAATTGAATACAGACCTGCTATAAGGAAGAGAATAAGTATAATTGTCAAGAGAGTAAAATCTACCTGCATGCCTGCCAGCATACCCATAGAAGCAGGTAGTCCGAGTATTTGCTTAATGGCAAGTGCACCGAGCCATGCAACGGATGTAAGGTTGATGAATACATAAAGGAAAAGCCAGAAAATAGAGAAAGACAGACCTACACCGTCATTGTAGCGGTCGCGCAGGAACTGTGGAATGGTGAATACCTTTTTCTCAATCATCAATGGCAGCAGGAACTTACCAACAACAAGCAGCGTTGCCGCAGCCATAAGTTCGTAGGCAGCCATGGCAATACCGGAGTTAAATGCAGAACCAGACATTCCGATGAACTGCTCGGCAGAAATATTGGCAGCGATAAGGGATGCACCCACTGCCCACCATGTCAGGGTGTTGCCGGCAAGGAAGTAGTCTGTTGAAGATTTCTCCTCGCCTTTCTTACCACGGCTGAGGAAGAATCCCAAGCCTACAAGTATGATAATGTAGGCGATAAATACCAAATAGTCAATGGTCTGGAAACCATTGTTGCGAAGTGCTTCTAATATACTCATTTTTTATTTATTTAATAGAAAATTTATATGCTGCGTGACTATAATATTTCTCCCCCGGTTTCAAAGTTGGCTGCACCCAGTCTTTCTTGTTGGGAGAGTCTGGATATTTCTGGCTCTCAAGACATACACTGACATGCTTTGGATACTTCAATCCGCCCTTGCGTATTATGTCGGCATCCTTACCTACGCCCTGGAAGTTTGCAGAGTAAACCTGCACACCAGGCTCATTTGTAAACATTTCCATGAAGATGCCTGTCTTTGGAGAATAGAGAGAAGCGCATACCTGGGTATCGTCGCCCTTGCCATCCTTAAAGGTGTTAAGGCAATAGTTGTGGTCGTAGCCACCAGCGTTCTGTATCTGATCGAACTTACTGTTGATAGAGTCACCTATTGCATGTGGCTTACGGAAGTCCATAGGAGTGCCCTCTACAGATTTTATCTCTCCTGTAGGAATATAGGCCTTGTCAGAAGGTGTGAAGTTATCTGCATTTACATACAGAATCATATCTGTGCCAACCTGAGACAAATCACCATTGAGGTTATAGTAGTTGTGGTTTGTCTGGTTGATGATGGTCTCCTTGTCGGTCGTTGCCTCCCACGTAATATCTAAGGTGTTATCAGAAGTCACCTTATATATAGTTGTAGCAGTAACATTTCCAGGGAAACCATTTTCACCGTCAGCAGCGGTGATAGTTAACTTTAATATAGAGTCACCAATCTGCTCTGCGTCATACACTTGGTTCATCCATCCAGTAGTACCACCACCGTGCAAACAGTTGTCGCCATCGTTTTGTTTCAGCTGATACTGTTGAGAACCAAGAGTGAACTTACCTCCGGCTATACGGTTTGCATAGCGTCCTACAGAGGAACCGTAATCACTTGGCGAATTGAGTGTGTCAGCATACTGCTTGATATTGTCAAAACCTAATACCACATCTGTTGGTTTTCCGTCCTTGTCAGGAACGACAAGCGATACGACTCTACCACCATAGTTGGTAATAGACACTTCCATACCGTTCTTGTTTTTCAGCGTGTAAAGCTTAACAGGTTTCTCGTTGATAATCGTGTCAAAAGCCGTAGGGTCAAGACCTGATAAAAGTCCTGACTGCTCGCTTCCATTGGTGCAGGCAGAGAGACCTAAGGTTGCTGCTATGCCCGCAAAGAATAGATGTCTTTTCTTCATCAGTTAGTATATATTATGTTATTGTTTAGTCCAAAGCTTGGTCAAAACGGTGTGTAAAGGTAGCAAAAATTCTTACATTTCAGTAGTAAATAGAATGTTTTTTTGCGTATAAATTCCTTTTTTTTCAATATTGCAAAGCCTACAATACAAAAAACCGCACTTATTTTTGCCGCTTATACACAAATATACCTTCGTTGTTTTCAAGGGACATACTGTCTGGTCCGAGCTGAATAACATCAAAAGTGTCTGTGTTAAGTATTATTTGTGTATTTGACATTGACCAATGTGTATAAGGGTGTGTTTCCATATCTCCGGCGCTCTCTATAACACCATCCTCCTGTAATCTGAAGTTTCTATCCAAAGAAGTCCATAGTCCTAACATGGAGGTGAGATTAACCAAACGGCAAACGCTCTTTACACCTTCTGCATTCTCTTTGAATGTAAGCGTGACACGGTCGCCTGCATATAATCCTCCTAATATCTCAGAACCTGCTTCCGAATCCATCTCGAGTTCAATTGTCTTGCCTCCATCAGACTGCAACTCCAACATGTGCATGGATGTTCCCTCGCCTATGACGCCATAAAGCGCTGTGTCATTAACCATGTTGATGACACTATCCATCTGTTCTCCCTGTTTATTCCCTGTTTTTCCGTTACATCCTGCTATGATTAACGCAATAACAAATGTAACGAGTATAGTTAATGTCTGTTTCATTTTCTGTTATTTTTCTTCAGTCTTAGCTTCATTCCACAAACTGTCCATCTCGGCAAGTGTCAATTCACCTATCTCCCGTCCCTGCTCTTTCGCTTTACTCTCAATATAATTAAAGCGTTTGATAAACTTCATATTTGTACGTTCTAATGCCACGTCTGGATTTATATGGTATAAACGTGATGCATTAATCAAGGAGAACAGCACATCGCCCAATTCTTTTTCCATTGCTTCTGTATCTCCTTTTTTGATTTCATCCCTGAGTTCAGAAATCTCCTCAAACACTTTGTTCCACACATCTTCGCTTTTCTCCCAGTCAAAGCCCACATTATGTGCTTTGTCTTGTATCCTGTAAGCCTTGATAAGTGATGGTAACGAACGTGGAACTCCTGACAGAACTGTCTTGTTAGCGTTCTTTTCTTTTTGCTTAACCTTCTCCCATATTTGGCTCACCTCCTCTGAGTTAGCGGCTTTCTGGTCTCCATATATATGAGGATGCCTGAACACTAACTTGTCAGCTTCTTTATGCAATACATCATACATATCAAAACGTCCCTGTTCCTTGCCTATCATAGCATAGAAAACGAGGTGTTCCATGACATCGCCCATTTCCTTCTGTATCTCGACAGGGTCATCCTGCATTATAGCGTCACACAACTCAAAGGCTTCCTCTATTGTATGAGGACGTAGTGACTCGTTTGTCTGTTTCTTGTCCCACGGGCATTTCTCGCGCAACTCTTCCTGTATATCAAGAAGACGTGAGAATGCCTCCAGTGTTTCTTCCTTTGTATGCATCGTTATTCAAACGAATTATTTATCAGGTGTATCTCTGTTTTAATTTATAGTTCAGTCTATCAATGTTGATGAACGCACGCGGCTGAGAGTCTCTGGTGTCATCTGCAGGTAGCTGGCAATATATACTAATGGGGCACGTAGTACTATCTTCGGCATCTGACGGCATATACGGCGATATCTGTCCTGTGCAGTCTCAAAACGAACAAGGTCTGCATGAACTTGCGCTTCAATTAGCTGTCCTTCTAATATCTTTCTGTACAGTATTTGAATGTTCTGATTATGCAATGCGACTTCCTCTAAACGTTTCTTTGGCAATGCATATACATAACAAGGTTCCAACGCCTCTATCGTTTCTTGTGACGGAGCTTCTTTAAACAGGCTCTCAACACTCATAAACATACTGCCATCCACCCCCAGGTGAGATGTCATCTCCTTTCCGTTCTTGAAATAATACTGTCTGATGAGTCCTTGATAAAGGAAATAGATATACTTACTAACCTCACCGTTATTCAGTATTTTCTCTCCTTTCGAGAATTTCATTGGCTGAATAATATTCTCCAGGACATCAAGTTCCTCATATGTCATAGTACTGAAGCGGCGAGCCAGCTCACGCGCCACATCTCTGATTGGAATTGTTAGGTTTTTCATTTTCTCAATATATTTAAGGTGGTTTGTTTTTATACTTTACACATATGATTAATCTAACTTCAATACAGCGAGGAATGCTTTCTGAGGTACTTCCACATTACCTATCTGTTTCATACGTTTCTTGCCTTTCTTTTGTTTTTCAAGCAGTTTTCGCTTACGACTGACATCACCTCCATAGCATTTGGCTGTTACGTCCTTACGTACGCACTTTATTGTCTCACGTGCGATGATTTTTGCGCCTATTGCAGCCTGAATAGCTATGTCAAATTGCTGGCGTGGTATGAGTTCTTTCAATTTCTCACACATACGTCTGCCGAATGTTACCGCATTATCATTATGTGTCAGTGTTGAAAGCGCATCAACTGGTTCTCCATTGAGTAGTATGTCAAGTTTCGCTAATTTTGACGGCCTGAATGAGTCTATATGATAATCAAATGACGCATAGCCTTTAGATATAGACTTCAACTTGTCATAGAAATCAATGACTATTTCACCAAGTGGTATATAGAAATGTAATTCTACACGGTTACCACTGACATACTCCTGGTTAATCAGTTCACCACGCTTGTCAAGGCATAATTTCATTATACCGCCGATATAATTGGCATCTGTTATAATTGTAGCCTTAATATATGGTTCCTCAATATGGTCTATCAAAGTCTGATCTGGTAATCCAGACGGATTGTGTACTTCTTTTGCTGTACCTTGCTTATCATACACCATGTAGGACACATTCGGCACAGTCGTTATCACATCCATGTTAAACTCTCTGTCCAGACGCTCCTGTACAATCTCCATGTGCAGCAATCCCAGGAAACCGCAACGGAATCCGAATCCCAACGCCACAGAAGACTCTGGCATAAACGTAAGCGAGGCGTCATTCAACTGTAGTTTCTCAAGTGAAGCACGCAGGTTCTCATAATCAGCAGGGTCTATAGGATAGACACCGGCAAACACCATCGGCTTTACCTCTTGGAATCCAGATATGGCCTCAGAACAAGGATTAGAGATATGAGTGATGGTATCACCAACCTTAACCTCTTTTGCATCCTTAATACCAGAAATGATATATCCTACTTCACCTGTGGACATCTCTTTGCGAGGCACCATATCCATTTTCAAGATACCTATCTCATCGGCGTCGTATTCCATACCTGTATTGAAGAACTTTACCTTGTCACCCTTGCGGATTGTACCATTTTGTATTTTAAAATACGCAATGATGCCACGGAAGCTATTAAATACAGAGTCGAATATCAACGCTTGCAAGGGAGCGTCTGCATTTCCTTTCGGACATGGAATACGTTCCACTACGGCATCAAGAATCTCCTGTACTCCTTCTCCCGTTTTTCCACTGGCACGTATTATCTCTTCCGGCTTGCACCCTATCAATTCTACTATTTCATCCTCTACCTCGTCAGGATGGGCAGCAGGCATATCTATTTTATTGATTACAGGTATAATCTCCAAATCATGGTCTATTGCCATGTATAGATTCGATATGGTTTGTGCCTGCACACCTTGCGTGGCATCTACCACAAGAATAGCGCCTTCACAAGCTGCTATGGAACGACTCACTTCATAAGAGAAGTCTACATGCCCCGGAGTGTCAATAAGATTCAGAACATACCGTTCTCCATCTTTTTCGTACTCCATCTGTATAGCATGGCTCTTTATGGTAATACCACGTTCTTTCTCTAAATCCATATCATCCAGCATCTGACCCTCTGTAATCTGAATGGTTTTTGTAAATTCTAAAAGACGGTCAGCTATGGTACTCTTACCATGATCGATGTGTGCTATGATACAGAAATTCCTTATATTGTTCATTAGTCTTGTCTGATGTAAACATTAAGCCTTGCAAATATAAAAAGTTTTTTTTGATTACACAAATGAAATAACACTTTTTTATCATTTTAGTTGCATTAATTGAAAAAATAGAATAACTTTGTATATCTTTTTATTAACAGATTAAACAATCTCTCAAATTATGCACAAGATATACAATATCATATCATTTTGTATTTTATATGTTCTGTTAATTTCTTGTCAAGAATCCCTTGAGGAGCGCGCTTCGCAAGAAGCATATAATTTCACAAGGAAATACTGCCCCACTCCTTTTGTCAACTATGTACGCACCGACAGCATAACATTTAATAAAGACACTAGGTCTTATACTTACTATTGTACATTTGGAGATATACTTGACAATAAAGATATAATAGATGCAAATCGTAATAAAATAGAGAATATGCTTATATCTTCCGTAAAAGAATCCACCACTATGAAACCATACTTGGAAGCTGGTTTCCACTATATATATATATGTAGATCGGAGAAAAATTCCGATGACATTCTCATACAGGTAGCTTTTTAGCACTGTATATGGTGGCATAATTCAGGACTTACAATTATAAAAAAGTAAAGAACATCCTATGTCTGAAAGAAACATCATTCTTGAGAATCTTGACGAAAAAGATATACTAATACTGCGTACCTTGCAACAAAATGCGAAACTAACGACAAAGCAAGTAGCTGCAGAATGTCATCTAAGTCTTACGCCGGTTTTTGAACGCATCAAACGATTAGAGAATGAAGGATATATAAAACGTTACATTACAGTACTTGACGCAGAAAAACTTCATCGAGGGTTTATAGTGTTTTGTAGCGTAAGAATGTCACACATGAACAAGGATGTAGCTGAAGATTTCTGTGAACGCATACGTAATATCCCTGAGGTGACGGAATGTTACAACATATCAGGGAAATTTGACTATATGCTAAAGGTACATTCGCCAAACATGAAGTACTATCAAGAATTTATACTCAACGTCCTTGGAAATATTCCTAATCTTGGTTCGATAGAGAGCACATTTGTTATGGAAGAAGTCAAACATCATTATGGTATAACAATATGAATAAAAAAGAAAGCTATGCATGAAACATCATACATAGCCTTCTTTTTATTATGTTATAATGGATTTAGTCAAGCCACTTCACATAGCAGAAGTCTTGACGGTGTGGCAGCATCTCATTCTTTGGATACATTCGTACACACATCTTAAATGCTCCTGCCTTATCTGCAGACAACTTACACTCAAATGTACAGAGGTTACCATCCTGCTTAACCATTTTGAAAGGCTCAACCTTGTTGATCTCACGATCTGTTCCACTCATGTCATTCTTCAGACTTACCAACTCCAGGCCAACAGCATCATTAAGACCCTGTTCATCTATTACATATTGTATGGTATATTCCTTACCTGTCTCTCCTCCATTAGTGAGAACATCTATATCAGAAGAAACGACCTTGATACCATCCCAACGCTCTGCGACATTTTCCTTCCACAGAGCTATATCCTTTGCCATCTGGTAGTCATTAGCATTTATCTTTGCAGAACGCTCTGCCAGTTTGCAGTAGAACTTAGAGTAATAGTCATCCAACTGACGCTTCATTGTATAATGAGGTGCAATTGTGGCAATAGAATTCTTGATAACCTGTATCCACTCCTTTGATATACCATTCTTATCCTTATTATAATACATTGGAACGATTTCATTTTCCAACATGTTATATATGGTAGCAGCATCAAGTTTGTCTTGGTAACCCTGGTTTTCGTATGTACGCTCCTGCTTCAAAGCCCATCCTGCGCCTTTGCGGTAGCCTTCTACCCACCAACCGTCAAGCACTGAGAGATTCACAACACCATTCATCTCAGCCTTCTCGCCAGATGTACCTGATGCCTCAAGCGGACGTGTAGGAGTATTCATCCAAATATCAACACCAGAAACGAGACGACGCGCCAATTGGAAATCATAGTCCTCAAGGAATATAATCTTGCCAAGGAACTCTGGACGCTGAGAAATCTCATATATACGCTTTATCAGTCCCTGACCTGCTCCATCAGCTGGGTGCGCCTTTCCTGAGAAGAAGAACAGAACCGGACGGTCTGGATTGTTCACGATTTTTGCAAGACGCTCCAAGTCTGTGAACAAAAGATGCGCACGCTTATATGTAGCGAAACGACGACAGAAACCTATCATCAACGCATTTGGATTGATGCGCTCAAGTAAAGACACTACACGTGCTGGATCTCCTTGGTTCTTTAACCAAGACTCCGTAAACTTCTCACGGATGTACTTTACAAGTTTATTCTTAAGTTCTGTACGTGTCTTCCAAATCTCTGCGTCAGGACAGTCATATATACCATGCCAAAGTTCCTCATTTGACTGGTCCTCATAGAATCCTTTCTTCAGATACTTATCATAGACTTTACGCCATTCCGTAGCACACCATGATGGGAAGTGCACACCATTTGTGACATATCCAACATGATTCTCCTCTGGGTAATAGCCATTCCATATAGAAGAGAACATCTTCTGTGACACCCATCCATGTAACATAGACACGCCGTTAACCTCCTGGCAAGTGTTACAAGCAAATGTTGACATACAGAAACGCTCGTTATCATCCTCTGGGTTGATACGACCCATACCAATAAACTCTTTCCATGAGATACCGAGTATTTGTGGATATCCACCCATATATTTGCCGAACAGATCCTTATCAAAATAGTCATGTCCAGCTGGTACTGGGGTATGAACGGTATACAAAGAAGAAGCACGTACTACCTCCATAGCCTGATTGAATGTCAGACCTTCTTGTATGTAGTCAACAAGGCGCTGCAGATTACATAGTGCAGCATGTCCCTCATTACAATGATATACCTGCTTCTTTATACCCAGTTTCTTAAGGAGAAGTACACCACCTATACCAAGCAGGATTTCTTGTTTCAAGCGGTTTTCCCAATCACCTCCATACAAAGCATGTGTAATAGGACGATCATATTCAGAGTTCATCTCATTATCCGTATCAAGAAGATAGAGAGTTACTCGACCTACATTGGCTTGCCAAACAAGTGCATGAACCATGTAATTCATATATGGAACATCAACAACTACCTGATTTCCATCCTTGTCCAGAGTCTTGGTTATAGGAAGAGAATTGAAGTTCTGAGCATCGTAATTAGCAATCTGCTGACCATCCATAGAAAGGCTTTGCTTGAAATAGCCGTAACGATAAAGGAAACCTATACCGCACATATCTACATTTGAGTCAGATGCCTCCTTAATATAGTCTCCTGCAAGCATACCAAGACCTCCGGAATAGATCTTCAGAGAATTGTGTATGCCAAACTCCATAGAGAAATATGCTATTGATGGACGCTCTGTATTTGGCTTTTCGTTCATATAGTCTTTGAAACGCTTATAGACAGCCTTTACCTTGTCCATAATATTCTTATCTTTCACAATCTCCTCCTTACGCTCGTAAGAAAGCAACTCCAAAAGCTGAACAGGATTGTGACCTACACGTTCATAAATCTCTTCATCAAGACTACAGAACAACTCACGTGCGTCATAGTTCCATACCCACCACAAATTATGTGCTAATTCATCAAGACATTCCAATTCTTTCGGAAGTGTAGACTTGACATTAAACTCCTTCCATACAGGAGCATTTGCATAATCAGCTTTAATTTTCATAATGTCATTTATTTAAAAATTCTTATTCTTTCATTTATTTTTTAATGCAAAATCGTATGCTTGCCAATAGTACTTTATAAATTCCGACCACAATGCTTTTTTTGAGAGTTTATCTGCAGCTGCACGTACTCTCTTTACTTGTGTTTCAGAAAAAGAAGAGTATTCTGATACTGTGTCCTTTATTACATCAGCTACTTCTGAATAATTATAATCAGTACGGTGTATGGTCTTTACACCATCTGATATTTCGCTGTAGGCACCTTTGAGAGAGTTTGCCCACAAACCAAATCCTGCAAGGTCCGTTGTGATGCAAGGCACCTTAAATGCCACAGACTCCAGAGGAGTGTATCCCCAAGGTTCATAATATGAAGGATAAACCGACAAATCCTTTCCTATTATCACATCGTAATATGGCATATTCATGATACCATCATCACCATTCAGGTAACAAGGTATGAATATAAGTTTCACCTTATCATCTTTGCGATTCCACATATCGTGGTATTTCATCATGTCAAGCACGTTGTCATGTGACATGTTATGCAACCAATGGGTTATCATAGGACAATCCAAAGGGGTGTCATATACATCACCGCTGTTTATTCGGTTACGTAAGTCTTCACGTGGCTCACCCACCCATGCAGGTACCTCCACAAAGGCAAGTACGTTTTTCTTCAATCTCTCGTCTCTATTCAAACGATTCATAGCCTCGATGAACACATCGATACCTTTGTTGCGAAATTCATACCTGCCGCTGGTTCCTATTATCAGTGTATCCTCTGGGAACTTGCTACCAGTAAGGCAGTTTGCCATCCGAAGTATAGTCTTGCGTGCCGCCTTGCGCTTACTTGTAAACTTAGCACCTTTGGGTACGAAATCATCTTCAAATCCATTTGGCAACACAAAATCCACAGGCTTGTCAAGCAATTCCTTGCATTCTACCGCTGTTATGTCACTAACAGTTGTGAAACAATCAACGTTCCATGCCGTCTGCTTTTCTATTGAGTGCTTAGACTGCATGTTCAGTTCTTCTGCCATCTGGTCTCCATTATATGCCCATAGGTAATCATAAAGAGGTTTCATGTTACCAGCAATACTACGTCCTATTGACGTAGCATGAGTAGTAAACACCGTTCCGATCTTTGGTATTCTATTATGAATATACAACAAACCTAAACCGCACATCCACTCATTTCCATGGTAAATAACTTTTTTAGTTTCTAACCCTCGGAATTTATATATAGACTCTACAACTAAACCTGCGGCATAAGAGAACATACTCGCCTCGTCATAATCACCATAGGCATGTAAAGAATCCACTTGATAATTATTCCATAATTCCGTGTATATCTCGTCTTTCTTACAATAATAATCAGAGAAATCCACTAATATAGCTATCGGCTTACCTGGTATGTCCCAACGCCCAATCTTCACTTTTAGTCTTTCAGATTCTGCTTGAACTCTCCAGTCTGCCAAAACATTATTATCATTTATAAAATAGGGATTCTTCTTCTCGCCCCAACAATCCGGACCGATGAAAATCAATTTGTCACCAAGAACATCCTGTAAAGTCTTCGCTCGGGTAGAAAGCACGGTATATATGCCACCAACTTTATTACAAACTTCCCAGCTTGACTCGAAAATATAATCTGGTTTAATCATTTATATGTTTTTGTGTTATGGTATTTCAAAAGACAAATTTAGTTAATTTTTTCTAACTGAAAATATTTTACTTATTTTTTTTTCTTATTTTACAATAAAAATTGATTTATATTGTTTCTATGACATAGAATATAACTACATTTTATTAATGATTATATTACAAAAGCGTCCCAAAAGGTGTTTATTGCCTTTGCGAGATACAACATAGACCTTGTAATGCCCCATCGGCAGCATACTTATATCTATCATCTTGCGTCCACCTCTCATATAAACGAATCGTGATGTCTGCGACACCCCCGTAAGAGAGTGTATCTCCAACAAATCAGACGGTTGCACGTCTGATTCATCCAGATACAGCCACTGTTTATCATTTTGCAGCATCAGCATATCCAATGTCACATGGGCACTGTTTCCGCCCTCTATGTCATCATAGTGTAAATATGCAGGCTGCGACTCCACCGAATACCTGTCTGTAGCCGTCACGGCAAAATGTCTTATACTGCCAAGAGCAGGCAGCTCCACACTCGTCCTGTCATAACCAGCCATCAGAAGGTTCTCCTGATTATTAACATCAAAGCCTTCCTCCACGGAGCCGTACACATTATATAATATATCTCCCTGAACAGCATCCCAAGAAAGTACCGCCCTCCCTTTCTCATTTATCGTAATATGAAGACCATGCGGAGACTGCGGACGTTGACTTGATAACCACGTCATCGGCTGCTGGAGAGCCAGCTCACGCGAGAACACATTTTTAGTATAGTCATACAGTCCTTTCGTATTGTCCGTAAAAAACTTAGAACGGAAGAAACACATGCCCATACCTTGGCTGCGGCTCACCTGCATCTCCCTGATTATGTCGACAAGCGGCCAGTCCTTCTCTGTCTGGTGCATGAAATAAATTCCGAGTCCCGGCACAACCACACGTCCGTTAGAACGTTCCTGCCAGTCTATCAAGAACGGATAGAAGTTTTCCCCCTTGAAATACATCATAGGGAACACCATATCCATCAGTCCCCTCCTCAACCACAAGTCCACATCCTGACACACAACGTCACGCGCATTCCACCCGCGCGACCATGCCCTCTTTGTATCAGCATACTTGCCTACGGGAGATGTTGACACCGCGACCCATGGTTTCTCACGCTTCACTGCTTCATACACGGCCTCCACTACCCTTGTTATGTTATCACGCGCAGCTGCCTTGTTACGTATTCTTCCCCAAGTGTCAGGATAGCGTAAGTAGTCCAGATGTATTCCGTCTATATCATAGTTACGCACTATCTCCGAACAGAGGGCCGCCATATATCCTGCTGTACCCCGGTGTTCAGGATTAAGAAATCCCTCATCACCTATTCTTTTCACTAAGGAGGGATTATTCTTCCTTATATTAACACATCCCCCACTATCCCACTTCCCCAGCGGGATGGCAGCTATCCACGCATGAATCTTAAGGCCGCGCTTATGACACTCCCTTATAGCGAAATCCAACGCATCATATCCTGGCGACACGCCCACATTACCTGACAAACTCGCCTCCCATGGCTCTATCGCCGAGGGATATATTGTGGTACCACGCACGCGCGACTGGAACAATACAGTGTTTATCCCTGCCTCCACATACCGGTCAAGGATGTCGCGCAGCTCCTTTTGCTGCGTATCAATGCCAAAGCCGTCATGAGCATACGAGTGCGGCCAGTCAAGGCCGCCAAGCGTGGTGAGCCACACCGCCCTTACCTCATGCTTGTCAGCCACGATTTGTAAACTTGTGAGGCACAATATGATAATAATAGACAAAAATCTCTTCATACTTCATACAAAGATACACATTTCCTGCACAAAAACAAAACTTATAAGGCATTTTATTCCCTCCTCCACCTTGTTTTTAATATCATGAAGTATAAGTTTTATTATATTTTTTGCAGTTATATTTTTTTTTATTAATTTTGCATAGAATATACTCAAAATAAAATCAAGAAAAAATGATAACATTTACTATCAGTCTCTTATTACTGATTATCGGCTATTTCTTTTACGGAAAATTCGTTGAGAACGTCTTTTGTCCCGATGGGAGCCGTGTGGCACCAGCCATACGCAAGGCAGACGGTGTAGACTTCATCACACTCCCTACGTGGAAGGTGTTCATGATTCAGTTTCTCAATATCGCCGGTACAGGTCCTATCTTCGGTGCAATTATGGGTATGTGGTTTGGTCCGTCCGCCTATTTATGGATAGTGCTAGGATGTATTTTTGCCGGTGCTACGCATGATTATCTCAGCGGTATGATAAGTATGCGTAAAGGAGGCATAGGCTTACCAGACATTGTCGGCCAGTATCTTGGCAAGACTATGCGTGCAGTAATGCTTTTCTTCGCCACAGTACTGCTTATATTAGTCGGTGCAGTGTTTGTGCTGAGTCCTGCCACTCTGCTGCAAGGTATGATGCCTGATGATTCATTTTTCCATAATTTACTTATCTGGATTGTTGTCATATTCGCTTATTACATCATAGCCACAATGATGCCTGTGGATAAGATTATCGGTAAGATATATCCATTGTTTGCTTTCTCACTTATCTTTATGGCTCTCGCCTTGATGGTAGTCCTTTTCATCAAGCAACCCGTCCTGCCTGAGATATGGGATGGTTTAGGTAATATGGGGGAGGCAAAGCTTGGTATTAAGAATCCCGACCCCATATACCCCGCACTTTTCATCACCATAGCGTGTGGAGCCATCAGTGGCTTCCACGCCACGCAGAGTCCGCTCATGGCACGTTGTATGAAAAGCGAGAAACTCGGCCGTCCTGTATTCTACGGCTCTATGATTACGGAGGGCATCGTTGCTTTGATATGGGCTACGGTGAGCAGCTGGTTCTTCTATAACGAAGGCTGGAGAGAAGTATGTGCTCCCGAGGTTGTGGCACAGTTTACGAGTCAATCCGACAAGACTATAACACAGTTTTTCTCAGCCCCTACCGTAGTAATGAACGTATGCAAAGGCTGGCTCGGCGTAGCCGGCGGTGTACTTGCGATACTCGGTGTAGTGGCCGCCCCTATAACAAGTGGTGACACCGCACTGCGTTCCGCCCGTCTTATCGTTGCGGATGCGCTGAAGATAGACCAGCGTCACGTAGCCAAACGACTTCTTGTTAGTGCTCCGATATTCATACTTACCATAGCATTACTTATATGGCAGATGGACAATCCTGACAGTTTCAATGTCATCTGGAAATACTTTGGATGGGCCAACCAGACCTTATCGGTGTTTACCCTGTGGGCAGTCACTGTCTATCTGGCTCTGAAGAAGAGGTTCTTTATCATCACATTCATACCCGCAGTGTTCATGACTTGCGTCTGCACGTCATTCCTGCTTGTCAGCAAGAGTGCCATGGGGCTGGACCAGTCTTACGGCAACCTCGGCGGAATACTGGTAAGCGCGATATGCGTCATAGCATTCTTCAAGTGGTACTTCTATAAATTCAAAATATCATTCAGAACTAACAAATACGGTGAGAACGTAGATTACAACAAATAAAAAAAAGAACAAAAGGATTATGAAAAAGTTTTTGATGGCTTTCATGCTGCTCACGACTACAGTGGCAGCAAATGCTCAGTTTGAAAGTGGGACGAAATATTTTGAGGGCGCATTGAACAGTGTCGGAGCATCTTTTAACGGAGCTGAGGAGTTTAAGTTTGGTGCAGAAATTAAGTGTGGTTATTTTATAAGTGATTGCTGGATGCTCAATGCTCATGCTGGATATACCCACAGAGACAGAAGCATCAACCGCTGTACATTAGGTCTGGGTACTCGTTATTATCTTCTCCAAAATGGAGTTTATGCAGAGTTTAATGTCAAAGGAATCTTTGAACCACACCACAATGACATTATGCCGGGAGTGGAATTAGGTTATGCCTACTTTATTAATGACAAGATAACAATAGAACCTGCCGTATATTATGATCAAAGTTTCAGCGATCATAAAAACTATTCCACTGTAGGACTTAAGATAGGCTTCGGCTTGTACTTCTAAAAGAAGGCTGGAGCAAAAACTGATACAACTCATAAAATCATAATACATATGTTAAGTGTAGAAGAACTCACAGACAAGCTTATAGATTTGAGCTTTGCTGAAGACATAGGAGACGGAGACCACACCACCTTATGCTGTATCCCAGATGATGCAATTGGAAAAAGCCGCCTTATTATCAAAGAAGACGGAATTCTTGCCGGCGTTGAAGTCGCAAAAGAAGTATTCAATCGATTCGACCCCACCATGCAGGTAGAGGTGTTGATGGGTGACGGCACGCAGATAAAGAAGGGCGACATCGCCATGATAGTGACCGGCAAGGTGCGCAGTCTGCTACAGACGGAGCGACTGATGCTCAACATTATGCAGCGCATGAGTGGTATTGCCACCATGACACATAAGTATCAGCAGGCGCTCATCGACGCTGGCACGAGCACCCGTGTTCTTGACACACGTAAAACCACCCCCGGTATGCGTATGCTTGAAAAAGAGGCAGTAAAGATAGGTGGTGGCATGAACCACAGAATTGGTCTCTTTGACATGATATTGTTAAAGGACAATCACGTTGATTTCGCTGGTGGCATACACAATGCTATCTCACGTGCAAAAACCTATTGCAAGGAAAAAGGCAAAGACCTTAAGATTGAAATTGAGGTACGCAACTTTAAGGAATTAGAAGAGGCTCTCGCAGAGAAACCTGACCGCATTATGTTTGACAACTTCACCCCAGAGGACACGAAAAAGGCGGTTGAGATAGTCAACCACCAATGTGAGACAGAGTCCAGCGGTGGCATCACATACGACAACATGATTCCATACGCCAAGGCTGGTGTTGACTTCATCTCCTTCGGTGCGCTGACCCACAGCGTAAAGGGACTGGATATGTCATTCAAGGCTGTGGAATAATTCACACTTAAAATCTTATTAACAAAATGAATATCCTCGTAACAGGAGCAAATGGACAACTCGGAAATGAGATGCGCATTGTCAGCAAGGCATCTGCTGACAAATATATATTCACGGACGTATGTGAGCAGGAGTGCAACGAAACCACGTTCCTTGACATCACCGACCTGAAGGCTGTACGCCAGATTGTCGAGGAGAACAACGTCAACGCTATAGTCAACTGTGCCGCCTACACCAACGTGGACGCGGCGGAGAGCGCGGAGGAGTTGGCTGAGAAGCTGAACGCCACCGCCCCTGAGAACCTTGCCAAGGCTATGAAAGAAGTGAACGGACTTCTCATCCAAATATCAACCGACTATGTATTTGGAAAAGAACCATACAACACTCCTTGTCATGAAGACCAGCAAGGCACACCTACTGGTGTCTATGGACTTACCAAACTGCACGGTGAACAAAAAATCATTGCCACAGGTTGTAACCACGTCATCATACGCACTGCTTGGCTCTACTCTGAGTATGGCAAGAACTTCTGCAAAACCATGCTCAACCTCACTGGCACGAAGCCACAACTGAAAGTGGTATTTGACCAGTGCGGCACACCAACATACGCATACGACCTCGCACTTGCCATTACTGAAATACTAAAGAAACCCGTAAACGGCATATATCACTACAGCAATGAAGGTGTATGCTCATGGTATGACTTCACCAAGATGATTGCCGAATACTCTGGACAGACAGACTGCGACATACAGCCGTGCCACTCTGACGAGTTCCCAAGCCCAGTGAAACGTCCCGCCTACTCCGTTCTTGACAAGACGAAGATAAAGGAGACTTTCGGTGTGAAGGTGCCTTACTGGACAGACTCCCTGAAACTTTGCATCAATAATCTGCGAAAAAACAACTCATAACTCAAAACCCATAATTTCGTAAGACCATGAAAGGAATAGTTCTCGCAGGTGGTTCTGGCACACGCCTTTACCCCATCACAAAAGGCATTTCCAAGCAGTTGATGCCTATCTATGATAAGCCGATGATATACTACCCTATAAGTGTATTGATGCTGGCAGGCATACGTGAAATCCTTATTATCTCCACACCACTCGACCTGCCGGGATTCAAACGCCTGCTGGGCGACGGCTCTGATTACGGAGTACGCTTTGAATATGCAGAGCAGCCGTCACCTGACGGACTGGCACAGGCTTTCACCATCGGCAAGGACTTCATTGGCAACGACTCCGTCTGCCTCGTGTTAGGCGATAATATCTTCCATGGCTCAGGATTCACCAAGATGCTCCACGAGGCCGTGCGCACTGCTGAAGAGGAAAAGAAGGCAACCGTATTCGGCTATTGGGTGAACGACCCTGAACGATATGGTGTAGCAGAGTTTGACAATGAGGGCAACTGTCTCTCTATCGAAGAGAAGCCAGAGCATCCAAAGTCCAACTACGCTGTGGTGGGACTATATTTCTATCCTAACAAAGTGGTCAAGGTGGCTCACGAGATTAAGCCGTCAGCTCGTGGTGAGTATGAGATAACCACCGTTAACCAATGTTTCCTTGAAGACAAGGAACTGAAGGTGCAGACTCTCGGACGCGGTTTCGCATGGCTTGATACTGGCACACACGACTCTCTCTCCGAGGCCTCCACATATATAGAGGTGCTTGAGAAACGACAGGGACTTAAAGTGGCCTGCCTCGAAGGCATAGCCTACCGCAAGGGCTGGATAGACGACGAGAAGATGCGCCAGCTGGCACAACCAATGCTTAAGAACCAATATGGTCAATACCTTTTGAAGGTAATTGATGAAGTAAAGCGCTACGGCAAGAGTAACCTTGAGTAAATATTCATAATACAATATTTACATTATGTAATATGACATATCGACGTAAATTGTTATTTAAGTAGCAATTTACGTCGTTTCGTTTATCAATGCATTTACCTATACGTACATAATTTCAGAATGACATTCTAAAAACTTCCTCCTTTCCAAGTAAGACCATAGGCAACTACAACCAACAGTATTGAATGGTTTAACACGAAAGATACAAAAACACTTGTGGATTTAGCAATCGACAAATATTGTAAACGTTGTATCTTGTAAAATTAACTGAATTTCATTACCTAAGTATATGTAAAATTTGGTCATTAAATAAATTTTAAGTAACTTTGCATAAATATAGTGAGCATACATAACTCAACAACATCAAATACAACATCAATATGGAGATTGTTCAAACAGACATAAAGGATGTACTGATTATTGAGCCACGGGTATTCAAGGACTCACGTGGTTATTTTTTCGAGTCATTCTCTCAACGTGAGTTTGACGAGAAGGTGTCACCAATACTCGGACACAGCATAAACTTTGTGCAGGACAATGAATCGATGTCCTCTTACGGAGTGATGCGCGGACTGCATTTTCAATGCCCACCATATACGCAGTCAAAATTAGTACGCTGCGTACGCGGAGCTGTACTTGACGTGGCTGTTGACATACGCAAGGGTAGTCCAACATACGGCAAGCACGTTGCCGTGGAACTGACGGAGGACAACCACCGGCAGTTCTTCATACCACGTGGATTTGCACACGGCTTTGCTGTGCTGTCTGACACAGCGGTGTTCCAGTACAAATGTGACGAGTTCTATCATCCTGAGGCAGACGGAGGCATCTCCATCATTGACGGTTCTCTCGGCATAGACTGGAAGATACCTACGGACAAAGCTTTACTGTCAGAGAAAGACACCAAGCACGCATTGCTGAAAGATTTTGACACACCATTTAACATAAACACCTCATTATACTAAATACACATGAAAAACATCGTGATAACCGGCGGAGCAGGTTTTATCGGTTCACATGTAGTACGTCTGTTTGTGAATAAGTACCCCGAATACAACATTATAAACCTTGACAAACTAACTTATGCCGGCAACCTTGCCAATCTCAAGGATATAGAGGATAGGCCCAACTATAAGTTCGTAAAGATGGATATCTGTGACTTTGATGCCTTCTTCAAACTCATGCAGGAGGAGAAGATAGACGGCATCATACACCTCGCGGCCGAGTCACACGTTGACCGTTCCATAAAAGACCCCTTCACCTTCGCACGTACCAACGTGATGGGTACGCTGTCACTGCTTCAGGCGGCGAAGCTGTACTGGGAGTCGCTGCCAGAGAAGTTTAAGGGCAAGCGTTTTTACCACATCTCCACCGACGAGGTGTATGGAGCACTTGAAATGACAAATCCAGAGGGCATAGAACCTCCGTTTACTACCACAGCCTCAAGTGCAGAGCACCATCTGGCATATGGAAAAGATTTCTTCTATGAAACCACGAAATACAATCCGCACTCCCCTTATTCTGCATCTAAGGCGAGCTCAGACCATTTCGTACGTGCTTTTCATGACACTTATGGTATGCCAACAATCGTGACAAACTGTTCCAACAATTATGGCCCTTACCAATTCCCTGAGAAGCTGATACCGCTATTCATCAATAACATCCGCAACCGTAAACCTTTGCCTGTATATGGAAAGGGTGAAAATGTACGCGACTGGCTTTATGTAGAAGACCATGCCCGTGCCATTGATATTATATTCCACAAAGGTAAAATAGCAGAAACATATAATATCGGCGGTTTCAACGAATGGAAAAACATAGATATAATAAAAACTGTAATTAAAACAGTAGACCGTTTGCTCGGCAGGCAAGAAGGTGAAGATATGAATCTCATAACATACGTTACGGACCGTTTAGGCCATGATGCTCGTTATGCCATCGACTCTACGAAGCTTCAGAAAGAGTTAGGATGGGAACCGTCGTTGCAATTTGAAGAAGGCATCGAGAAAACCGTCAAATGGTATCTGGACAACGAAGAGTGGATGAATAATGTCACCTCTGGCGACTACGAGAAATATTACGAGACAATGTATAAAGGAAGATAAGAATGTTTGAAAATTTAAGTGATAGATTAGAACGCTCCTTTAAGATACTTAAAGGTGAAGGCAAGATAACCGAGATTAATGTAGCCGAGACACTGAAAGACGTGCGTCGTGCTTTGCTTGATGCCGACGTTAACTACAAGGTAGCCAAGACGTTTACCGATACGGTTAAACAAAAAGCATTAGGCATGAATGTCCTAACAGCCATCAAGCCAGGACAACTTATGGTAAAACTTGTGCATGATGAACTGGCTGCTTTGATGGGCGGTGAAGCACAGGAACTGACTCTCAATGGCAGACCTACAGTAATCATGATGGCAGGTTTGAATGGTGCCGGTAAAACCACAATGTCAGGAAAGCTGGCAAAATTGCTAAAAGAGAAACGTAACAAGAAGCCTTTGCTTGCGGCTTGTGACACTTTCCGCCCTGCCGCTATGGAGCAATTGCGTGTACTGGCTGAGCAAATAGATGTACCTATATACATGGAGCCAGGAGCAACTGACCCTGTTGCTGTAGCACAAAATGCGATAAAAGAAGCAAAAGCCAAGGCATACGATGTAGTAATCATTGATACCGCAGGTCGCCAATCCATCGATGAGGAATTGATGAAACAGGCCGAAAATATCAAGGCTGCAACCAATCCTGACGAGACATTACTTGTCGTAGACTCAATGACTGGTCAGGATGCGGTAAACACCGCAAAGACATTTAATGAGCGACTGGAGATAGACGGAGTAATACTCACCAAGCTTGATGGTGATACCCGTGGCGGTGCAGCCTTGTCAATACGCACAGTGGTAGATAAACCTATAAAGTTTATCGGAACAGGCGAAAAGATGGAGGCACTCGACGTGTTCCACCCAGAGCGCATGGCAGACCGCATACTTGGTATGGGAGATGTGGTATCTCTTGTAGAGCGAGCTCAAGAACAGTTTGACTTAGAGGAAGCAAAAAGACTACAAAAGAAGATTGCGAAAAACAAATTTGACTTTAATGACTTCCTGGGACAGATACAGCAGATCAAGAAGATGGGCAATATTAAAGACCTCGCATCGATGATTCCGGGCGTAGGTAAAGCCATAAAAGATGTTGATATTGATGATGACGCTTTCAAAGGCATAGAGGCGATAATATACTCCATGACACCGAAGGAACGTACTAATCCAGAAATACTCAATCAATCACGCAAAACACGCATCGCCAAGGGCTCTGGAACAAACATTCAGGAGGTAAACAGACTTATCAAGCAATTTGACCAAATGCGCAAGATGATGAAGATGTTCTCCGGAAATAACATGGGAAATATGGCGAGAATGGCCGGTATGATGGGTAAAATGAAAGGTATGCCGGGAATGCCAGGTATGCCAAAGTTTTGATAACAAAAAAAATAATATACCATGCAATTAATAGACGGAAAAGCAACAGCTGCGGCTATAAAGCAGGAGATAGCCGAGGAAGTAAGACAGATAATGGCCAATGGCGGAAAGCAGCCACATCTTGCGGCTGTACTCGTCGGACATGACGGTGGTTCTGAAACATATGTAAAGAACAAAGTGTTAGCATGTGAGGCATGCGGTTTCAAAAGCACACTGATACGTTATGAGGACAACATTACAGAAGAGGAATTGTTAGACTGTGTTGACCGATTGAACAAAAACGGCGATGTTGACGGTTTCATCGTGCAACTGCCATTACCTAAGCATATCAATGAGCAGAAAATCATCGAAGCCATCGACTATCGCAAAGACGTTGATGGATTTCATCCTATCAACGTAGGACGCATGGCTATCGGCTTACCATGCTTCATCTCTGCCACACCATTGGGAATTATTACGTTGTTAAAGCGCTATAATATAGAGACCAGTGGCAAGAAATGCGTAATATTGGGTCGTTCAAACATTGTTGGTAAGCCAATGGCTCAACTGATGATGCAGAAGCAATATGGAGATGCAACAGTAACAGTATGCCACTCTCGTTCCGCAACGTTGAAAAAAGAATGTCAAGAGGCCGATATCATTATTGCAGCTATAGGAAAACCAGGATTTGTCACAGCAGATATGGTCAAAGATGGTGCTGTGATTGTCGATGTTGGTACAACCCGCGTACCAGACGCAACCCGAAAGAGTGGTTTCCGACTTTCCGGCGATGTGGACTTTGAGAATGTAGCACCCAAATGTTCTTTCATCACTCCTGTACCTGGAGGTGTAGGACCTATGACCATCTGTTCACTGATGAAGAACACTTTAGAGGCTGGAAAGAAAACTTTCTACAACTAAAAAAGATTACCATATGAGCGCCTTACCCAAATTAGCTATCATAGGGAATGTAAAGCCAGAAGACAAAGACACTGTCAGCGAGTTACTTAAAGATGACGAGTTGTCAGACTTGTGTTCTGTTACGACATATTATACAACAGCAGAGACAGAACAAGACGCATTGCGTCAAGTAATCAAGGACTATGAGGCTGGTAAGCTCCAAGGTGTTGTTTACTATGGCACACCTGATGTTTATGTGCCTGCACTCAACAATATATTCAAGGAGAAGAACATCGACGAGACCTGTATCACAATGAATGGAGACATACGTGTGATGCCTGTCTTTTCTATGACTAGTGCTGAGATTGTAAGCTCTTGTAAAAAAATGTCGCAAATACTAAAGCGAGATTTCTCTATACAAAATCCTCGCATGGTAATATTGCAAGATAACAGACATCAGGAAAACGACAGTAAAGAAAAATCTGATGAAATAGCATCTGCAATATCAGAATTGGCAAATGAAAGCATCCAGGCTTTCGGTCCGCTCTCCTACTCCACATTCCTCAGTCAGGGAAACTCTACGTGCTACGATGGAGTTCTTCTGTCCAAAGAGGATTACAAGAAGGGAAAGGCATGCAACCAAGATAAGAATTATAATATAACATATATTACAAAAGCCGGCCTTCCACTTGTATGCACTACTGTAAACGGTTTGTTGCGTGCTATATATTGTCTCATAGACATCACACGTAACAGCAAGGAATACCAAAAACCATTTGAGAACCCATTACAGAAGTTGTATCATGAGCGAAAAGAAAGTGGTGACAAGACACGCTTCACTGTAAAAAAGAAAGGCTTTAATCCAGCAGAGCATAAACACGAGAATGTAACCTATATTACAAAGAATGACGCGCCGAAATCTGTTAATTTAGGTAAAAAAGCATAATATATCGTATTTTTTAAGTATCTTTGCAAACCGATATGGACCTAAAAGAACTACAAGTAATAAAGCAACGCTATAACATCGTAGGCAACTGCGATGCATTGAATCGTGCGCTTGACGTAGCTCTACAGGTTGCGCATACAGACTTGTCAGTTCTTATAACGGGAGAAAGTGGTGTAGGCAAAGAGATTATACCACGCATAATTCACGACAACTCACCTCGTAAGCGAGAGAAGTATTTCGCCATTAACTGTGGATCGATACCTGAAGGTACGATTGATGCAGAACTGTTTGGACATGAGAAAGGTTCATTCACAGGCGCAATAGGTGAAAGTGAAGGATACTTTGGCGTAGCAGACAAGGGAACATTATTTCTTGATGAAGTAGGTGAACTGCCACTTGCCACACAGGCACGACTATTACGTGTACTGGAAACTGGTGAATACATAAGAGTCGGCGGTCAGGAAATCAGGAAAACGGATGTAAGAATCGTTGCTGCAACAAACGTCAATATGCGACGTGCCATAAGCGAAGGGCGATTTAGGGAAGATTTGTTCTATAGACTTAATTCTATAGTAATACCTATGCCGCCACTACGCGACAGAGGTGATGATATAATCCTATTGTTCCGTCTGTTTGCCATGCAAATGTCAGAGAAGTATCATCTACCCCGAATAGACCTGACAGATAATGCAAAAGAGGTGCTGAAAAAATATAAATGGCCAGGCAACGTCAGACAACTGAAAAACATAACAGAACAGATGTCTGTACTGTGTAGGGAACGCCATCTTGACGTTGATGACATACTGAAATTCATACCTCAAGACGAAGAGAGTACACAGTTGGTCACCATAACGCAGCCTAATTCCGGCAGAACATACGAGAATGAACGCGAGATGCTATTCAAAATTCTATATGAGATGAGAAGCAATGTCTCAGACTTAAGACATGAGATAAACTCTCTCAGGAAACAGATTAACGAAGCACACTCCTACGCCACTCTCACTGACGGATACAATGGCGGAAATACATACGAAGCCATAGCACAAGAGATATCAGAGCCAGAGAACCTGAATCTCAATGACTTAAGCAGAGTAGTCTTAGAAAAAGCTCTTGAGCGAAATAACGGCAACAGAAAGAAAACAGCAACAGATCTCGGAATATCAGCACGCACACTGTATCGCAGGTTGAAAGAATTTGGTATAAAATGAAAAGAATATTTCTATATATCTCACTCTTTGGACTTATCTGTACCGCAGTTCTACTCTCTGCTTGTTCTGTATCGTATAAATTCAATGGTGCGAGTATTGACTATACGAAGACAAAGACTATACAGATAAAGGATTTCCCCATAAGGTCAGCATACGTATGGGGACCTATGGCATCTATCTTTAATAACGAACTGAGAGATATCTTCGGCAAACAGACAAAACTAATCCAAGTAAAAAGGAACGGAGATTTGCAGATAGAAGGAGAGATAACCCAGTATCAACAACGAAACAAGTCAGTCTCTGCAGACGGATACTCTGCCCAGACAGAGTTGTCGATGACAGTTAATGTGAGGTTTACGAACACGAAGAAACACGATGAGGATTTTGAAAGGACATTCACTGCAACGCAGACGTATGAGAGCACTCGAAATCTGAACTCAGTACAAGAGGAATTAGTAACACAGATGACACAAGATATATGTGATCAAATATTTAACGCCACAGTTGCAAACTGGTGATTTAAGGTAAATATAATGAGTTTTCTAAGATTAATACACCATCCGGAAGAAATGAACGTTGACACTCTCTATGAGTTAAGACGTGTGATTGCTGCCAATCCATTTTGTCAGCCGGCAAGGCTATTAATGTTAAAGAACTTATACCTTTTACATGATCCATCGTTTGAGGATGAACTGAGACGTTCTGCTATATATTTCACAGACAGGAAAGTGTTGTTTAACTTTGTAGAGGCTGCACACTATAGACTGAAGCAGAAATCACCACAGAGTTTCAGCAAACAACCGGACAGGCACACTGTATATACAGAGAACGAAAACGGTTCAAGGACGATATCACTGATTGACAACTTCTTACAACAAATACCAGAGAACGAGGAAGAAGAGGAAAAAAGAGGAGAAGAGAAAAGAACCAAAGCAAGAAAGCCAACTGCCGTTGACGCCACTGTTGACTATGTAGCATATCTTCTTGCGACGGATTTTGAAGAATTACAGGAGAACGAAGGTTCTGAAAACAATCCTCAGTCATTTAAGGGAGGTGACTTGATAGAGAAATTCATCCAACATGACGGTGGCCATTTCTCTCTACAAGAGGAAATAGAAAACCAGCCAGAGGTCAAAGCCACTGACGACAAAGAGGCAGAGGTGGAAGAAGACTTCCTCACCGAGACTCTTGCTGGTATATATATCAAACAAGGCAAATATATGCGTGCACTTGAAATAATGGATAAAATAGACAAGACAAAAGTTCATAAAAATCCATTCTTTGAAGAACAACGACGCTATTTGAAGAAACTCATACAAATACAAGAAAAAACAAACAAAACAAAATAAAAAAATGTATACACTTTTAGTTATTCTTATTGTGCTTGCCGCACTGATGATGATTGGTATCGTACTTATTCAAGAGTCTAAAGGCGGTGGATTAGCATCTGGTTTCGCTAGCGCAAACAGTGTTGCCGGCGTTCGTCAAACAACCAATTTCATTGAGAAAGCAACATGGTCTTTGGCAGCTTTCATGGTAGTAGTATCTGTGGCATGTGCTTATTTTGCACCATCAGCTAACGGTGATGCCTCTGTTATTGAAAATGCAGCAACAGAGCAGGCAACAACTAACCCTAACAACGTACAGGGATTTGGTGCCACACAGCAGAACGCTCCTGCAAAGGAGAAGGCTGCTCCTGCAGCCAAAGCTGCTGACCAGACACCTGCAGCTCCACAGAAGTAATACCGCTAATGGTTAAATTGATTATCCCCATATTGATAATCTCACTCGGATTTCTGAGTGATGCCTATATCTTCCACCGCTACATTAATTTTACATCAATGTGGCGGTGGATTTGGTGGATTCCTTTCACAGTAATTGTCGGTTTCTTCATCAAGTTCCTGTTTTGTTATCGTGGATTTGCAGAAGAATACACCACGACCAACATATTCCTGTTGCTCATGGTATTATTATGCATCCCCAAAATGCTATTCGCTCTATTCTCTTTAATACCACATATCGGCACATATATCGGATTAACTGTCGCAGCAGGTATTATATACATAGTAATATATGGCATAACATGGGGATTCTGTGATTTCCGCGTAAGAGAAGTAACTTACGAGAGCGAAGACATCCCTGCCGCCTTTGACGGTTACCGCATAGCACAGATATCTGATGCGCATGTGGGTTCCTTCTACGGTCCTTACAAGCATTTACTTCAGGAAAGTGTTGACAGTATCAACCGCCTAAAACCTGATGTTATATGCTTTGTAGGTGACATCGAGAACTTTACGCCTGCAGAACTTGAGGCACACAAGGATGAATTTACAAATCTCCGAGCCAAGGATGGAGTATATTCCATTATGGGTAACCATGACTACTCCTCATATCTGAAGATTAGCAAGAAGGAACGCAATGACATGGTAAATCGCACACGTGAACTGCAACGTTCTTTCGGATGGACATTACTTGAGAACGAGAACAGATGTATTCAACGTGGTAACGACTCCATTTATATTATAGGAGAGGAGAACTGGGGAAAACCTCCATTCCCACAATACGGAAATCTCAACGCCGCCTTGAAGGGAGTAAACCCTGGCGTCTTTTCCATTATGCTCAGTCATGACCCTACGGCATGGCGAGCACACATACTGCCAGTGTTCAGGCCTAACATAACGTTAAGCGGACACACACACGGCACACAATTCTCTTTATTCGGATGGTCACCCTCATCTATGGTATATGATGAATGGGGAGGAACTTATTACAATAAGAAATCCATGCTTAGTGTCTCCACTGGCATAGGAGGCAACTTCCCGTTCCGATTTGGAATGCCGCGTGAGGTGGTAATCATTACATTAAAAAAGAAAAACTAACAAAAACAATAAATCTGAAGGCTATGAAAAAAATACTAACTATACTGTTTCTTTCAACTATATGTCTTGCATCTATAGCAGAAGACAAATGGCATCCTATACCCTCATGGCCTTTTGTATATTCTGATTTCCTACCAGCCGTAATACACACACACGACGGTAAGGCATTACAGGTACAAGCAAATATACATATAGGAAGACACAAACTATGGTATAAATCTTCCAAGCAAGAGAATCTTGAGGCAAAAGCCGGACTGATACGTGACATCCGTTTCTCCAATAATGAGAGATATATCGAAGTGAACAAGAAGATTTGTCTTATTGTACGCGAAGACACAATAAAGAACAAAGTACATCGTCTGCTTCAATCCACAGAGGTTGACATGCCCAGGTACAACGAGGCTGTGCGTGACATGAAAATGGCAGAGAGCAGCAGTAATCTTGACATAGCAGGACTTAACGATTTGAATCTTGATATGTCCGTAAGAGAGAGTTCTGAGATAGCAGAGCAACAACCCCTACCCCTCCAAGAGGTGTATTACATACAGATAGACAACAATACATTTGAGGCTACAGAAAGCAATATATTGAAAAACCTATCAGGCAAAGAGGAACGTAACGCTTACCGGGCATATACGAGAAAAGCAGAAGTGCTTACCGGCAACTTCAACTCTATGCTTGATGTCTATACTACTTTCTTCTTGAAATAAACACACAAACTGACTAACTATATGAAACGTACATGAGGCCTTCGGCTCGTCAAAGGGAATGAAAAGTGATGA
>CAMEWL010000013.1:0-63107 GCA_945941025.1 uncultured Prevotellaceae bacterium | reverse complement strand
ACTTAATTTCAGCGATTTCAAAGAACGATCAGTCCACTTTAACGGGACAGTAGTGGTGGTATATAGAACGTGAACGGCTACTTGGGCGTAAGCAGGTGAGCATTTTTGCATAGAAAATACGTTTTTGGTCTGAATTTTGGGAAGTTTCTATTAATTTTTGGTCTGAATTTTGGGAAGTTTTCGTTAATTTTTGGTCCGAATTTTGGGAAGTTTCTATTGATTTTTGGTCCGAATTTTGGGAAGTTTCTATTGAGTTTTGGTCCGAATTTTGGGAAGTTTCTATTGATTTTTGGTCTGAATTTTGGGAAGTTTTTATTGTTTTTTGATACGACTTTCGGAAAATATTTATAGCAAAGCACTCAGATAGCAACCACATTATTTGAGGCAACAATATAAACAATAACGGCTGAAGATTTATTTCTTCAGCCGTTTATTGGTTTGATGCAAACATTATGACCAATATCTTGCCCAGAACTCATTGAAGAGGTCGCTCTCTGTCTCGGGAACTACATCGTCTTTCCCTCCGTATCCTATGATCTCATAGAAACTGTAGTATTTGAATTCCTTATTGTGACATTCTTTCTCTATTGGTTGAGCTTTATCGTCACCTTTATCAAAAGCCGTCACTACGCAATAGTGTTTTTCTGCGTTTTTCCATTCATCATTATAACTATACCATTTTTCTACGTTTTTCTTGCACTTGTCTAATTGGCCTACTCTTAATTGGGTATAAGCCTTGTTTTCAAATGCAACCACGTGCTTTTCGTCTTTTCCTGCTCTCACTATGACGACTTCCGCAACAAGGTCGATGCTGCACCACTGTTTCCAGACCTCTACTTCTTTAATATCTATGTCATTACTATCCTTTATATCTATCAGTCTCAACAATGTGTCTCTTGCTATGGCATACAGTTTAGGTTTCTCGTTTTTATAGTCTTTTTGAGCTGCTATTCTCATCAGCCATGACAGTTGGAAGTCAAGCATTGCTTCCTTGCCATAATCACTTTCTGAACGGTCTTTCATGAAAAAAGAATCTTTCATAGTCTTTCCCTTTCTTTTGATTTGTAAATATTAATCTCTTGATTGTTGTTATTCTACTATGTTAATACTTAATATTTTAGCTTTAGGTATTCCACCTAAATCTGACCAATAGATAACAGGGTCGTCTAATCTGAAATAGTAAATATCATTAGCCACCCCATACCTATATTTGTAATACAATATTTGCTGTTCTCCTTTTGCCACTTTCTCAGTGTCCCATTCTCCCTGTAGCTCAAATCCGTCATCAGTTTCAATCCTATTTAATGTCCCGTCTTGAAACATTACTAATGTGACTGCTGTAGAATCCCTATATGTTATGTCATATTCCATTGTTTTTATTACAACTTTCTCCCATTCACTATTCTCCATTTTCTTTAGGATTGATTTCTTGTCTTCTTGTGGGGAACTTTGCGGGACACAAGAACTAAGCCCCAAAATGTAAAAGAGTATGTATGTCAGTATTAATGTCAAATGTTTCATAGTCTTTTCCTTTCTTTAAATAATTCTTAGCTTAATGCTCTACAAGCAACTTCGTTGTTTCCAAACCACAATCAAAATAACTCTCCAATTTACCTATCGGCATTGCATCATATTTATCGCCCTCCTTAGTAATCAAAAAAATCTGATCACCTTTTTTAAATTTCTCTTCATTAATAGTCTCAAATAAATTGCCAGAACAACCATCTTCTGTGGAACATTCAACCAAAGTAACTAGTAGTTTATTGTCTTCTGTTATCTTTGCTCTGATTTTCCCGTATAACCATCCTTGATCAGCAGAGAAACCTCCACTTTCGTCTCTTTCACCCAACGATACCGATACATTTCCAACATAATTACCTTCGCTACTTTTCTCTATGTGCAAAATTGTATGAACCGAGCAGACTCTAACTAACTGTCCTTCGATTTCATAATTACCCTGCCATATATCTAAGACATCATCGGAAGCATCATAGGAACTATCTTCTGTGTTTTCGACCATCGAAATTGATTGTTCTATATTTTCACTTTTCAGCCATGTGTCTTCATTGGGACTAATTATTGAAAAGACAATAGCATAAACGATTGATATGACAAAGCTTATGATTGCTATAATTCCTACATATCTCATAACAGTCAAATGGATTTTTGAGGAATTGTCAAGTGATTCCTGCGAATCCGTATTAAACGCTATCTTCACTTGTTTAATTAGACAGAAACTTTTAACTATAGGGTAAACAAACAAAACTGCTGTGAATATGTATACCATACCAATAATTCTCATAAGTGCTCCATTATTTTGTGACACTAACACTATGAAAATTCCACTAACAGCTATTAACATCACAACAATGGCAAAGTATATTGTCATGAATTTCATCCATTTTAACGATGATAATGTATTCTGTTTATTTGTTTCTGTTATATATAATTTTTCCATATCTTATACAATTAAGTGTTTTATATTATATTGTTCCTTTATTGTTTATTTTCTTCTGCTGCTTCATCTTCTTTTGTCAATGCTTGTTCTAGCAGATTCAAATATATAAAATCAGTTGCGAACATAATAACAAATCCTATAACCTGCAATAAAACAGATTCATTAAAGAAATAGGCATATAAATCAGCAATAACCAAAGCAACTATATTATAAATAGCTAAAGTAAATCCTATTTTATAAGGAACACCATTGTAATTCTTTATAATCAATATTCCTAAAACAAGAGTAAGAATACAAACTACAATATCTACTACCCAAAAGAAACCAAATACAAGGTTTTGTTCTTCTACATAATCCCAATCTATTGTTATTCCAAAGAAATATGCACTAATATTAAAGAGAATAATAATTAGCCACAATTCGTAAAACGGTTTGCTCAGATGAGAAAATGCCCGCATAAGTAGAATCCAAAAAGTTATTTCAGCAAAAGAAAACATGAAATCTCCAAGTTCTACAGGGAGCGCACATCCTAATTCTATAATCTTTGTCCATTTACCATATCCATCATAATCCTCTAAATCAAAAATATGTGCAGCTTGGATAATTGAACCTATTATTCCTATCCAGCACACTAAGTACATCCATGGTTTTTTGTATTTGTCTGTGGACATAAATGTGAGTTCTTTACATTTATGAGAATTTGTTTTTTTATTTTCAAGCATTTCTCCACAATACCGACATTTTGTAGCTACTGCATATATTTCTTCTCCGCAGTAGGGGCAAATTTTCATCTTTCTTTCAATAATTGTATTCATAATATAATAGACTTTTATGCCTACAGCCACCCCATACTCAGCGGTTAATAATAGATTTTTAGGGAAAGAAAAAGACGTGGGTGCTGTACTCTTCGCTTATCCCATCGTCTGGCTCTGGTAAACCTGTATCTGAGGATAAGCAACCAGTTAGCCCACGTCATGAGATAATATATACGAATACAACACCTATTATATATAATAATATAAAAGGTGGCTATCGTGATATAAAATCACCCACGTGGACGTTCCGATTGCGCTATCTTCTAAGAGTATTCAGAAAATTTACCAGATTTTCGAAGATAGAAGACAAACGTTTCGTAACGTCCTTTCTTGATGTCATGGCGGTGGTGCCTTCACGAGGCATTGCCGTATGCGCATCAAACCAATATGTCTTGAAAACACAGCCCAACCCATGGACTAACTGCTTTCAAGGGCAAAGCTAAGAAAAAAATATGAAACAAACAAAGAAAATTATGAAAAAATGCAAAGAAACATACTGTGTGCGAACACAAATTAATACATGACATTACATGGTCCATATACACGAAAACTACCACAGATTTCTTTTCGACCACAGATTGAACGGATGGAACGGATTTTATAAAAGCGGATTTATACTTCTTGTTTTTGAACACAAATCACTCGAATGGAACGAATCTTTTTTTATGCCCTGCGGGCAGAAATCTTTTGAAAATCTTTTTGATAATCATTGGAGCCTGTCGGCTCAGAAATAGATGAAAGTGAATTATCATTAAGGTTCATCCGACATATATTCGTCATTCGAGTGATTTGTGTTTCTGAATAATTCATTTAAGCCTGAACACGAATAGCTCGAATGGAACGAATCTGTTTATGCCCTGCGGGCAGAAATCCACTGAAAATCTTTTTGATAATCCTTGGAGTCTGACGGCTCAGAAATATATGATAGAAACGAATTATCGTTAAGGTTCATCCGACATATATTCGAGTCATTCGAGTGATTTGTGTTTCTGAATAATTCATTTAAGCCTGAACACGAATAGCTCGAATGGAACGAATCTTTTTATGCCCTGCGGGCAGAAATCCACTGAAAATCTTTTTGAAAATCCTTGGAGCCTGACGGCTCAGAAATAAAGCATAAAACATAATCTGTGTTTATCCGTGCTATCAGTGGTCGTATAAAATGTGAAAGGTAAAAGGTACAATGTGGAGGGTGACAAGTGGAAAATGCAAAAAGAAAATGTATTCTACAAAAAAACAAAGCAAAAACAAGACAATAATGCGTATTTTCGCCAAAAGGTTTGTCAGATTTAATCTTTTTGTTTATTTTTGCATCGAAATGTTATAGCCGTAAAATTTATAGCCATAAAATTCTATGAAGAAATTCTATGATAGAGTACGCGAAATGACCGAACTTAGGAAGTTACAACGTCAGGCTTATCAATGGAGGATATGTGAAAAGTAAAATCAAAATGTCACATTTCACTCCTTTTTCCTTACACTTTGATTTTCGCAACCTTGATTTCCTTGCGATAAAATCCAGCGACGGGAAATTGTTTTGAAATTCGGGCAAAATTTCATCGTTTGTAACTTGTTGATAATCAATGATAGGATTTTTTCCGAAATTGTAAAAGCATAGGTTTTATGTTGTGAAAGCTATCAAATCACACCATGAAAGCTATCGTTTTTCGTTGTCAAAGCATAGCTTTTAGAGTGCGAAAGCTATCATTTCACGACGTAAAAGGTATGCTTTAACATCATAAGTGCTGTTTTCTTCCCAGAACATAACAAAATAATTGCCGTCAGAAACTCTGTTTTGAGTTTTCTGACGGCAATTATTTATTTGACACTTTGAACACGAAAACACCATGAAATATATCAAAGTGTAAAATCCCTGTTTATGCGGAGAATGTGGTAATCATTTCCATGGAATTATAGCGTGATATGAAATATTTTTCTTAATTTTGCACTTGAATCAAAAACTGGATGCTTACATCATATAGAAAACTACCCAACAGGAGAATATCATGCTGAAAAGAAATATAGAGACTATAGAGAAAGCGGCCTTTGTTTTCCATGGCAAAGACACAATATTAAGAAAAGACGGGAAACCATTAACCATGAATGACTTGACGGTGCTGCGTGAGAGCACTAGCGGAGGTGAGATATGGAGTGAGCCGGAGACTGGCATCACATGGCTGGTGGCAGGCAATAATCCCCTGCCTGATGAGTACACCGCTGAGCCCGTAAGGCTGTATGCCTGCAACTATGATATGGACGAAGAGCGCTACGGACAGTTGTTCAGGGCTAAGGGCATGGCGGCGTGGACGAACGATACACGCCACTGCGCAAGGTGTGGTGCAAGGTTAGAACCACATGCTGAGCTGTCGGCACTGGTGTGTGAGGACTGCGGCAAGGTCGTGTTCCCACGTATAGAGCCATGCGTGATAGTATTGGTGAGAAAAGGCGACAGGATGCTGCTGGCTCGCCACAGTCAGCGTAACAACGATATATATGCCTGTATAGCGGGCTTCATGGAGACTGGCGAGACGGCAGAACAAGCCGTAAGGCGCGAACTGATGGAGGAGACGGGCATCAAGGTGAAAAATATACAGTATTTCGGCACGCAGAGCTGGCCGTTCCCTTCTCAATTGATGCTGGCGTTCACGGCAGAGTGGGAGAGCGGGGAGCCGCGGCCGCAGGACGGCGAGTTGGCCGATGTAGGCTGGTTTTTGCCGGGCGAATGTCCTAACACTCCGAAACCTGGTTCTATAGCTTACAGGATGATACAGAGTTTTCAAAGCAAAATGAGAAAGACAATGCGGGTGCGTAATTAAATAAATGAAATATTTAGGAGGTTTCATATATTTTTTGTAACTTTGCGTAAATTTACGAAAACACAAGAAACACAATCAACCAAAGACTATGAGATCAAGAACAGCAGAATGGTTTGAGACCAAAATCCGTTATGAGAAGATGATGGAGGACGGTATGCAGAAGAAGACTACCGAGGCTTATGTGGTGGACGCACTTACCTTTACGGAGGCTGAGGAGACGATAACGGAAGAGATGAGGGCATATATCACTGGCGACTTCGTGATTACCGACATAAAGAAGGCACCGTATAAGGAAGTGTTTTTCAGTGACAATCCGAATGACGACAAGTGGTACAAGGTGAAGTTGCAGTTTATCATCATCGATGAGAAAAGCGGCAAGGAAAAACTGTCGGCAGTGAACTACCTGGTGCAGAGCAACACGCTGCAGAACGCAGTGAAGAACATAGAAGAGGTAATGAACACCGGCATGCAGGACTGGAAGTTGGCGGCAATGACAGAGACGGCGTTGATAGATGTGTTTGAGCATGACGGTATGAAACATGTTAACAAGGTAGTGGAAGATGACAGACCAGAATACGAGGATGCAATGAATGCAGAGTTGCAGGCAGAAGGAGAGAACGTAGAAGTATAATAATTATATTCATAGTGGATATGATAAAGGATAATCTTAATGAGGTACGCGCCAGCCTGAAGGACGGCGTGTGCCTCGTTGCCGTAAGTAAATACCACCCCGTAGAGGCAGTGGAGGCGGCTTACGCTGAAGGGCAGCGCATCTTCGGAGAAAGCCGCGAGCAGGAACTGCGCGTGAAGTATGACACGCTGCCGAAAGACATACAGTGGCATTTCATTGGTCATCTGCAGACCAACAAGGTGAAGTACATTGCTCCATACATAACCATGATTGAGGCAGTGGACTCTCTGAAACTGATGAGGGAGATAGAGAAGCAGGCGGAGAAGTGCGGCAGGGTGATAGACATACTGCTGGAGCTGCACTTGGCGCAGGAGGAGACCAAGAGCGGCATGACACTTGATGAGTGCAGGACTCTGTTGCAGGGAGGCGAGTGGCGCGAAATGAGCCACGTGAGGATATGCGGCATAATGATGATGGCGAGCAACACTGATGACGAGGAGGAAATAAAGAGGGAGTTCCGTGCTGCCAACGACTTCTTTGGTGAGGTGAAGGCTCGGTACTTTGCAAACGACGAAGCCTTCTCGGTCAAGTCATACGGCATGAGCCATGACTACCTGCTTGCACAGGAGTGTGGATCAAACCACGTAAGAGTAGGCTCACGCATCTTCTCAGAGTGACACACGTAGCAGTCGCGGTCATATACACCCTGAAAACCGATACTTGCTTTTGAAAAAGGCTTTCAAATATATAGTTTACACCGTGATATCGGCTCTGGTATTGTTCTATATGCTGGGGTTCGTACTGCTGCGTACTCCTGCGGTGCAGGCATACGTGGCAGACACCATAGAGAGCGCACTTGAAAGCAAGATAGGGAGCGACGTGGAGATTGGCATGGTTGACTTGCGCCTGTTTAACCGTGTGATAATAGACGATGTGCTGATATACGACCAGGAGAAGCAGCAGTTGCTGAAAGCTGGCAGAATATCGGTTGCCATAGAACTGCTGCCATTGCTTGACGGTAAGATTTCCATATCGTCGGCGCAGTTGTTTGGAACAAGAGTGCATCTATACCAGAAGGATGCAGCATCACCGCTTAACTGTCAGTTCCTCATTGATTCCCTGTCGTCAGAAAGCAGTGAGAAGACACCGCTTGACCTACACATAGCATCCCTGATAATAAGAAATGGTGCTCTGAAATATGACAGACTTGACATACCGAAGGTGAAGGGGCGGTTGTCACTGCATCATATAGACCTGTCAAGAATTTCGTCACACATCATCATTAACCACATTACGGATAATGAGGTTAATGCAAGCATCAAGAAACTGTCACTGACGGAAGCAAGCGGACTGCGTCTCAATAATCTGACAACAGACCTGCAGTATTCTGCCAACGGCAATAATCATACGTTGGAGATAAAAGACTTCGCCTTGGTTATGCCGGAGACCAATGTGGAAATAGATAAACTTGCGGCATCATTCTGCACCATAGGTGGCGACATTGACAAGAAGTCACTGAAGGCCAACGGAAAGATACACGCTTCATCTATATCCGCAAAGGATTTCGCACCGTTATTAGGACAAAAACTTGTAAAGGTGCTACCAACAATGATGCTTGATGCAGATGCAGGTTTAAGTGAAGAGAATCTATATGCCGATATTAACTTAAAAGATAAGAACGCTGCCAGTATATCACTTGACGCGTCTGTAAAAACAACACAACTATTCAGTAACCACTGTTCTGATATTAAAGTCAGACGTTTGTTTGTGTCTGAAGGTATACTTGCTGCCATGTCAACAGAAGCGTCGCTGCCTGAGCAAATATTACATTTGGGAGATGTTGGTGTCAAGGGGGATGCATACGTGTGCAAGGAAGGTATCTATAAGGTTAATGCCGACATGGAGACAAGCAAGGCTGGTGCTGCAAGGATTAATGCTGCATACGAACAGAGCAACAGCCGACTGGCAGAGATAAAGGCTGATATCAACACTGATGGCCTAAATTTGGCACGGATTCTAAACGACAACACTCTCGGAATGTTGAGGTGTGACCTGAGCATTAGTGGCAGTTTGCTTGACGGTAGGCAGATAGCGGCGATGAATGCTAAGGGGCACATAAAGGAGGTAACATACGATAGCCAGACATATACTAACATTGACATTGACGGCACATACGCCAACAATGAGTTCAAAGGTAATATCGGAGTCAATGACCCTAATATAAGCTTTACTGCAGAGCTGGATGCAACGACGCGTACACGTACTGTTGACGATATAGAAGGTACTGTGGCAATAAAAGACCTGTACTTGGCAAAGCAGAATGCAAGGCTAAACAATGTAACACTAACCGTGGATGGAGCACAAAACGAGCACCGTATGGTAAGCCTGTACACTGATTTCGCAGATGTGAATATGGAGGGAGATATCCAACTTACCACTTTGCCGCAATCTATAACAAATCTTGTTATCACACACCTGCCATCAGTACCGGGACTACCCCCATTCAGGAAAACGCACAATAACTATAGCATAAATGCTACAGTCAGCGACTTGCGGTTCATCAGGCAACTCACAGGAGTTGACATGGAGATGCCTAAGCCGCTGACCATCAGAGGAGTGGTTAATGATAATGAGCAGTTTGCCAATATTAAACTTGATTTGCCATCTATAAAGATAAACGGCACACAACTTAACGACACACAATTTAGTCTGTGGACACCAGCAAACAGTCTTAACGGTTCACTAACTACCAATCTTCAAGAGATTAATGGCGCAACTAAATTAAACCTTGAGTGTCAGGCAAGTGAGAATCACTTGCTCAGTACGCTGACATGGAACAATATGCGTCAAAGCAAATTTTGTGGAACTCTTAACACGCATACGCACTTCCATCATACACCTACAGGAAACGCTTTTGAGGTAAGTATCCCGCACTCTTCTTTTGAGGTGGGGGATACGGTGTTTAATATCACGTCCAAAAGCATAGCTTACACAGACAAAGTTCTGACTATAGACAATCTGAATATAGGTAATGCGTCACAGCATGTATATGTCAACGGTACTATCTCTAAATCGGAGCAAGATTCCATTGTGGCAGATCTCAAGAATATCAACGTAAGTTATATACTGGGGCTTGTAAACTTTACATCTGTAGAGTTTGACGGAAAGGCAAGTGGCAGGGCTGTGGCTTACGGCTTATTAGGTGATATTAATGCGCGGGCACATCTTGATGTAAGTGATTTCTTGTTCCAAAACGGCAGAATGGGTACTTTGTATGCTGATGCGGTATATAGTAACAACACACAACAGATAGATATAGATGCCGTGGCGGAAGATACGGATATCAACGGCAGGACAATTATTGATGGTTTTATATCACCGCAGCGCAACAGTATAGGACTGAACATCAAGGCAAGGAATACGCGGCTTGAGTTTATGCAGGATTTCTGTAAGTCTTTCTTGAAAGACGTAGATTTGTATGGTGACGGGGATGTTACGTTGAGCGGTGACCTCAGTGAATTGGAACTGTTGGGAGAAATCGTAGCGCATGGTCAACTTACAGTCACAAGTACAAACTGCAAGTATGTGTTGCCGTCAGATACAGTAAGGTTGATACCTGGTGATATAGTATTCAATGATGCTCCTATACGTGACATATATGGCAACGAGGCTTTTGTGTCAGGCGGAATACATCATAAGCACTTGGGCAAGATGTCGTATGATATACTTGCCAGGACTGACAGGTTGTTAGCGTATGATATCCCTACGTTTGACGGTAATTCTTTCTGTGGAAGAGCTGTAATAAAGGGTAACGTCGGGATACACGGCAAGGGAAATGACTTGAATATCAATGCAAGGGCTACTACTTTGGATGGCAGTTATATTATGTATAATACGACATCGCCTGATGCCATAATATCGCAAGACTTTATAACTTGGGGAAGTGCGAATGAGAAGGCAGACTCTGTATTGCTGGTTGATACCGGGCAGGAAATGGATGAGAGCAAAAACAGTGTCACGGAGCAAAGTACAAACATACGTATGAATTTCATCGTGACGGCTACTCCGGAGGCTCGCCTGCATCTGTTTATGGATGCACTGACGGGTGATTATATAGACTTGTATGGCAGTGGTGACTTGAGGATAAGTTACTATAATAAAGGAACGTTTGATATATATGGTAACTACAATATAGATAACGGACTGTACAGGATGACCATACAGAATATCATGCGCAGGGATTTCCAGTTCCAGAAGGGAAGCCTGATAGCCTTTGGAGGCGATCCGTTTGAGGCAAGCCTTCGGATGAAGGCCTTGTATCAGTTGAACAGCGTCTCTTTGTCTGACTTGAATATAGGCAGTTCGTTTAAGGCAAATAATGTTCCTGTCAACTGTATAATGAATATAACAGGAACGGCAGGCAGACCTGTGGTAGATTTTAACCTGGATTTGCCATCGCTTGGAAGTGACATGAGGCAGATGGTATATTCTGTGATAAACAGTGACGAGTCTATGAACCAGCAAGTGCTATATCTGCTGGCTATAGGACGTTTCTATCCAAATGACAGCAGGCTGAACGAAACGGAAGAGCATGTTGGACAGACATCACTGGCCATGCAGAGTTTCTTGAGTGGTACATTCTCGCAACAGCTTAATCAGGTTATAAACAACTTGATACGAAATAACAATTGGTCTTTTGGCACGAATATAGCTACTGGTACTGACGGACTGAGCAATGCTGAGTATGAAGGAACATTAAGCGGAAGAATGCTTAATAACAGGCTTGTTTTTAATGGTCAGTTTGGCTATCGTAATAATGTGATGACACAAAACGACAATTTTATAGGAGATTTTGATATTCAGTATTTGCTGACTCCTAATGGTAATGTGTCATTGAAAATGTATAACCAGGCAAACGACAGATATTTCACTAAGAACTCACTGAATACCCAAGGTTTAGGTATAATACTGAAGAAAGAGTTTACTCTGAGACCGTGGTTCCGTAGGCGTTATGGTCCCTTAAAAGATTAACATCTTTTTTAATGGTAAATTCCCTGCCGTCGGCTCCGCGAGCCTTTACATATATAAAATATGTTCCTTGCTTTACAGCCTTGCTGTTGAAGGTTCCGTCCCAGCCTTTGTCTCTGACATTATTCCATTCATAAAGTTTCTGTCCCCAACGGTTGAATATCTTTGCATCAAACTCAGTTATAGACTGGAAACTTTTAGGGCAATAGTAGTCATTCTTTCCGTCGTTGTTTGGAGAGAACGCATTGGGGAAAGTAAGAACACTCTCACTCGCTTTTATGGTCAGAGGTTTTGTGCTAGACCAGTATTCGCGTTTGAATAACACTTCTTCGTCTCCCCTTTTGAGATGTGCATACAGTGCAATACTGTCTGTGCCAGCTTGTGAGAAAGTAACGACAGGGCTCTCGTCGTATCTTATCATATATGGCTCGTCTAAGTTCCCGCCCTCGTGGCAGAAACGCCACTCATAGTTGCAAGTCCAGTCGTCAGCATCTGTTAATGTCATGTGAAACGTAACCTCGATAGGTGCAGACCCTTCAAACTGTGTCTGTGCTGTAACGCTCTGGTCATCACTTGATACAGCGTCAAAGCTTATGGACAGGGTGGGGGATGCTTTCACGACGTTAAGGGAAAGGAGAGAAAGAATAAATGTTATATAAAGGATATTTTTCTGCATTGGGTATATGTTTTTTACAAAATTAATCATTTTATTTTTAATATATTCTGTTTTTCAAAGTTTTTTTTATATTTTTGTAAGCTAAAAACATTTTGCGGAATAATATATGAAAAGATTTATATGTAGTATAGCCCTTCTGTGTCTTGTGTCATTACAATGTGCTTTTTCACAAATAGCACGAGAGGTAACGAATGTCGGGATAATGTTGCCGTTGCATAATGTGAACGGTGATGGAAGGCGTATGCTGGAGTATTACAGAGGGTTCCTTATGGCTGTGGAGAAATTGAAGCAAGAGGGACGCAATGTGAATATCCATGCATGGAATGTGCCAGAGGATGCAGATATCAGGTCAACATTGTTACAGGAAGGAGCAAACACCTGTAATGTTATTTTCGGTCCGTTATATACAAAGCAGGTAAGGCAGTTAAGTGATTTCTGCAGGGCTTACAATATAACAATGGTAATACCATTCTCTATAAACGGCAATGATGTGGACTATAACCCTATGATATATCAGGTATATCAGTCAAAGGATGTTTTTGACGCTGCGACGGTGCAGCAGATAGTCAGCCATTTTAACAACTGTCATCCGGTGTTTGTGGATTGCAATGATTCAACGTCAAGAAAGGGTACGTTTACATATTCTTTGCGCAAGTCGCTGGAGGCTAATAATATCGGATATAATATAACGAATTTGAACTCTCCGGATGACGCATTCGCAAAGTCTTTCTCCTTGTCCCAGCCTAACCTCGTCATTCTCAATACTGGACGTTCGCCGGAATTGACCTTGGCGATGAATAAACTTGACAGATTGCTGCAGGCTAATCAAAATGTAAGTGTGACTCTTTTTGGATATACGGAGTGGTTGATGTACCAGCATCTTAACAAAGAACGTTTCTCCAAGTACAATGCGTTTATACCGACACATTTCTATTATAATGAGGCTTCTTCGTTAACGCGTGAGATAGAACAGAAGTATCGTTGGCGCTTTCACCAAGATATGATGTATGCACAACCACGTTTTGCGTTGATGGGATATGATCATGCAATGTTCTTCCTGTCTGCCAACAGACAATGGGTACAGACTCCGCTGAAGTTCGTTAAACAGCCTAATGGAGGATACCGAAACAAGTCTTTTATGTTGGTACATTATAAGCAAGATGGAGGTATAGAGGCAATTACAGAGTAGTATGAAGAAAATATTAATAGCGATAATTCTATTGACGACAACGATACTCTCTTATGCTCAGGTAGGTGAGTATCGTAATGTGTTCAGTCTTGGTGTGGGTGGCGGATATGCGCTCAATACAGTAGGCTTTCAACCGAAGGTGTTGCAGGATATGCATGGCGGCCTCAGTCTTGGCGTACGTGGCAGATATACATGTGAGAAATACTTCACAATGTTGTGTGCAGTACAGGTGGAAGCCAATATCACACAATTAGGATGGCGGGAGAGGATAGAGACTATCAGCGGCTCAAAGGTAATTAATCCAGAGACAGGCGTGGCAGAGGAGTACAGAAGAGACCAGACATATTTGCAGATACCGTTTTTTGCGCACCTGTCATGGGGTAGGGAACGTAAGGGTGTTAATGCTTTTATAAACTTGGGACCGCAGATTGGTTTCGCTCTGTCTGAAAAAACAGTGAAAAACTATTCTACCCCTTATATCGCAAGTAATGATGTGAATGCAAGAGCGAGCACTATTGTCAAACAAGAAGATATGCCAATAGAGAACAAGTTTGATTATGGTATTATCGTGGGAGCGGGAGTAGAGTTTCATATAAACAAAGTAGGACGCTTTGATATAGAAGGTCGGTATTACTATGGATTGGGTAATATATACGGAGATTCAAAGAAAGACTACTTTGGAATATCAAATAACAGCACGATTTTCATAAACCTGTCATATCTGTGTGATTTGTAAATACAATTATTGAGAATAGAATACATATATGTCAGAAGATAAATACCTTAATGTATGGGGAGCACGTGTACATAACCTGAAGAATATAGATGTACAGATTCCCCATAAAAGTCTTACCGTGATTACAGGACTGTCGGGTTCAGGTAAGTCTTCCCTCGCATTTGATACGATATATGCCGAGGGACAAAGAAGATATATAGAGACTTTCTCTGCCTATGCCAGGAATTTTCTTGGAGGTATGGAGCGACCAGACGTCGATAAGATTACGGGGTTGTCTCCTGTGATATCCATAGATCAAAAGACAACAAACAAAAACCCCAGGTCAACCGTGGGTACGACAACAGAGGTGTATGACTATCTACGCCTTCTCTATGCGCGTGCGGCTACTGCATATAGCTGGGCGACAGGAGAGGAAATGGTGAAATACACAGAGGAACAGGTGGTTTCAATGATAAAGCAAAGGTATGTAGGTAAGCGTATATATGTGCTTGCGCCTGTTGTGAGGAACAGGAAAGGACATTATCGTGAGCTTTTTGAACAGATGCGTAAGAAAGGCTTCCTGCAAGTACGTGTGGATGAAGAAGTGACAGAGCTTGAGCCGGGGATGAAGTTGGACCGCTATAAGAATCATAATATAGAGGTCGTCATCGACAAGATGAAGGTAAACAACGAGGATGATGAACGCATAGCAAAAAGTGTGTCAACGGCGATGAGACAGGGAGAAGGCCTCATAATGATACTTGATGCTGATATAAATGAGGCAAGGTTCTATTCCAAGCGTTTGATGTGTCCGACCACTGGAATGGCTTATAAAGACCCTGCGCCAAATATATTTTCTTTTAACTCTCCCGAGGGAGCATGTCCTTATTGCAAGGGCTTGGGTGTAGTAAGTGCTACTGATCCGTTAAGTGAGATAGAATCCTTGGAATTAGATGATGAAGAAGAGGTTCCTTTGGTAGTGTGTCCAGCCTGTGACGGTCAAAGGTTGAGTAAGGAGGCTCTGTCATATAGAATTAATGACAAGAATATAGCTGAACTCGCAGACATGGATATAGATCAGTTGTATCATTGGCTGGGTAGCGTACCATCTTGTATGGATGAACGACAATATACTATTGCCAAGGAAATACTGAAAGAAATACGTACGAGGTTGAAATTTATGATGGATGTAGGCTTGGATTACCTCTCGCTGTCACGCCATTCCAATACGTTGTCGGGTGGGGAGAGTCAGCGTATCCGACTTGCTACCCAGATAGGTTCACAACTCGTTAATGTGTTATATATACTTGATGAGCCGTCTATAGGTTTGCATCAACGTGATAATGAACGCTTGATAAATTCCCTTAAACAACTGCGTGATTTAGGTAATACAGTTATAGTTGTGGAACACGATAAGGATATGATGCTTGCTGCTGACTATATAGTTGACATTGGTCCGGCGGCAGGTCGTAAGGGGGGCAAAGTTGTTTTCCAGGGTACTGTGGACGAAATGTTGCGTCAGGACACTATAACATCAGATTATCTGAGGAAGAAGAAGGAAATAAGTGTGCCGAAACAGCGTAGGTCTGGAAAAAAAGACGCAGATGGTAAAACACAATATATAACGTTGACTGGTGCAAAGGGAAACAATCTTAAAGATGTGAAAGTGAAATTCCCACTGGGAAATCTTATTGTTGTAACCGGAGTCAGCGGGTCAGGGAAATCAACGTTGGTAAACGAGACGTTGTTACCGGTTTTGTCCCAGCATTTCTATCATTCCATTAAGAAACCTCTTGAGTATGATAAGATAGAGGGTATTGACTATATAGATAAGGTAGTGAGTGTTGACCAGTCGCCGATAGGACGTACGCCGCGTAGCACTCCGGCTACATATATAGGTGTGTTCTCAGACATAAGGAAATTGTTTATAGAACTTCCGGAGTCAAAAATTCGTGGATATAAGCCAGGTCGTTTCTCCTTTAATGTAAAAGGCGGGAGATGTGAGGAATGTGGTGGCAATGGATATAAAACCATAGAGATGAACTTCTTGCCAGATGTGTATGTTCCTTGTGACAACTGTCATGGCAAACGTTATAACAGGGAAACACTGGAAGTGCGCTATAAGGGCAGGTCTATTGCAGATGTGCTTGACATGACTATAAACCAAGCTGTGGAGTTCTTTGAGTCTATACCGAGCATACAGAGAAAGATAAAGACCTTGCAAAAGGTGGGATTAGGTTATGTAAAACTGGGGCAATCATCCACAACGTTGTCTGGCGGCGAGAGCCAGCGAGTTAAACTGGCTACAGAATTGGCAAAGAAAGACACAGGTAAGACATTGTATGTGTTGGATGAGCCTACCACAGGGTTGCATTTTGAGGATATACGTGTGTTGATGAATATCTTGCAGGAGTTAGTGGACAGGGGTAATACGGTGATAGTTATAGAGCATAACCTCGATGTTATAAAACTGGCAGACCATATCATAGACATGGGGCCAGACGGTGGGCGTAATGGAGGTACGGTAGTAGCAGAGGGAACGCCAGAGAAGATAGCCAAAACGCGTAAAAGCATAACAGCCAAGTTCCTCAAGGAAGAACTTGGCTGATATGCCAGAGCGGTAAGCGGGGCTCGAACCCGTGACCTGCGGCTTGGGAAGCCGCTGCTCTACCAACTGAGCTATTACCGCAAATAAAAAAAGGAGAGACAGAAATGTATCCTTGCCCTCCTCTCGTAAGAGCCGATAACGAGACTCGAACTCGTGACCCACGCATTACGAATGCGTTGCTCTACCAACTGAGCCATATCGGCATCTTCAAATGCAGATGCAAAGTTATAAAAAAAAAGTGTTTCGTGCAAGCAAAAGACGAAAAAAACATTGGAATTTCGGCAATAATAACGGGTTATTGCCGAAAAATTGTTATTTTAGCACGAAAGAATATAAGAGTCTATTGTTTTGTTGTAACTTGGTAAACGGTTAATGACGGGTTGTCGCAATGGTCTGTGATGGTGAGTGCGTTCTTGGCTTTCATCGTATTAACATAGTCGGTAATAGGTGTGTTGTAATCCTCACTTTTATCAGCCTCTATTATGTAATCAACGTGCCCCACATACTCCGTTGGGAATATGCCGATGAAATAGCATGTGTCGCAAAACTGTTTTATTTCGTAGAAAGTAGAAAAAGGACATACCACTGTGTCTGATGGCTTGAAGTGCTGTCGTTCAATAAATGTGCGAAGGTTGTCATAGTCATAATGTTTGTTGGGCAGCAAAGTCTTTGCTCCGTGGAGTGTCAATGACATGGCAACGAGACAGAATACAGTGCGCCAAAGGCGATGTTTAGTTGAGATAAACATAATAGCTCCTACGAGTGGTAGAAATGCCATCCAACGATAGTAGATGGTAAAACGTCCGGCCAGCGTCATTATGACAGGAATGAAGAGTGCGAATATAAATAGCAGACTTTCTGTGGCTATATAGTTTTGTTTCTTGTGGTGTAGGGATGTGGCATAGAAAACAGCCGTGATGAAAGACAGTATAATGAAACTGTGGTATTCTGTGATTGGCTTTAACTGCTCAAATATATTTGAACCTGTAGTCAGTTCCTGTAATTTCTGTACGTATGTTGTAGTTGAAATTCCTAATGTGTCACCAATCTGTGGGAGTGCAACAATGATAATGTTTGATAGTGTTGTGGAATATTGTATAAAGCTGCAGATGAAACCTGTTAGCCTGCCATTGGCCTGCATGAATATCGCTATAGAAAGCAGTCCTAAAGAATAGCCTGCTAGTATGAGAAAAAGCAGATGCATGACATCTCTATGATGTTTGCGCATGATGATAAAGATATACATCCATATCGTGCATAGATATACGGCGGCTTGTATCCCTGAGCAGAAAAGCATTGCTGATGAGAGAATGACAGCGATTTTGTTTTTGAGAGATTTTCGGCTCAGATAGTGGTCTATACTCAGAAGTGTCAGGCTTGTAATCAAAGCGCACATCATATCAGGTCGCCCATTGCGATACATCCATGCCATCTCGCTTGTGCCCCACAACAACAAGGTAAAAAGTGCGGCCGTTGTAGTGGTCAGTTGTAGCCCGCGACGTTTCATGAGCTGCATATATATTACTCCTAGTATTAGTGTGATTAGGAGGTTCATGCTTCTAACGGTAACAATGTCACTGCCGAATAACCATATCCAGATAGTTACTGATATTTGGTAGAGTGGGGGGTAGGTGGAGAACGGGTGTTGACCTGTCACACGATACCATGCTGTTGTCTGCCATGACCCATGAACCGCCATGTTATATGAGGTGTCAATAAACATAACTTCGTCAATCCATGGTGTCAGATTGCATAGTGTAATGAGATTAATCGTGATGAAAACCGACGATAAGATTGTGTAGGTATAAAAAACTGACGCATGAGTGTCAGTTAGCAAGGCGTTGCGTAGAGCGAATAAAAGTTTTTTCTCCATAGCTGTGATTGTTAGTGTGATAAGAAGGCAGGCATCAACTATCAATCACGTCTGAACACAAAAAGGGCGTGGTGCTCTTAATGCGTTCAGCAAGAGGCGAAGCCTAGGAAAATGGTACCTCTGTCAATCTAAGATGCACCACGCGCTATGCGTGGAGCACTGCTATAATGATTGAACAGGTAATCCATGCGTAGGCTTACCTATCACGTATTATTTCCGTGCTTGTTATACCAAATAAGTTTCCTAGGCTTTCTTGGCTGAACGCGAAATAATAGCGAATGCTTTTTATGTTATTTTTCGGGATTTCTCTTCCGATTTGTTTGCAAAGTTAAAGAATATTTTGAAATAAATGAAGGTTTCTGTTGAAAAAAATGATGATATGTGGAGATATTTAGCGTACATATATGTGTGTCGGGAGTGTTTTGAGCCTTTTTTCAAGATTTTTTGTATGTTTTTATTTATTTGTTGTTTTTTTTGTATATTTGCCATTGAATATGCCATTATATTAATGGTAAGTAAGTTTTTTGTATTGTTAATATTTAATGGAGATACAAACCATGTTTAGAAAGATTATTTTTTTTCTTGTTATCAGCCTTGTTAGTGTCACAGTCGGTGCACAGCAGTCTTTGGTGTCGGGCGATATAGACGATGCAAAATTTGAAAGCGTAGAGGAGGTGGTGGCAGAGGAGGTCTGTACGACAGATGATAACAGCCAGTTTGTTGTCCTTACCGATGTCGTTCCTGACGCTATTCTTGAGATACGCTATTATAGTACTTATAATTTTGTGGGAGACCGTATTGATGGCTATGAGGAACCTACGGCGTTGTTGACTCGTAAGGCCGCCGAGGCACTGAAAGCGGTAAGTGATGATGTGATGCGTCAGGGATATCGATTGAAAATATATGATGCATACCGTCCTCAGAAGGCGGTTGACCACTTCGTGCGTTGGGCTACAGATATTTCAGATATAAAAATGAAGTCATTCTTTTACCCCAATTTGGATAAGAGTGTTCTATTCAAACAGGAGTATATTATGGAGAAAAGCGGACATACTCGAGGCTCAACGGTAGATTTGACTCTTTTTGATATGAATAAGGAAAAGGAACTTGACATGGGCGGAACGTTTGACTGGTTTGGCCCGGAGAGCCATCCTGACTTCTGTGGTAATCCTGAGACTGGTGAATATACCGGCGATAACAGCAAGTCGCCAGTTGGACGTAGTATTACTCCAGAGCAGTTCCAACACCGTATGATATTACGTATAGCTATGCTGGCGCATGGTTTTAAGCCTTTGGACTCAGAGTGGTGGCATTTTACCTTGATAGATGAGCCGTTTCAAGACACATATTTTACATTCCCTGTGAGTAATATTGCGAAATAAAGATGATTATAAAAGATATAAGTCTTAAAAAAAATTAATTATTATATAGAAAAGAAAATATTTCTTGTCTATCTGAAAAAAAAGTAGTAATTTTGCAAACTGTTTGGAATAAGTATCATTTAACGGTATTAAAAAAGAAAGATAGCAATGTCTAAAATTTGTCAAATTACCGGCAAGAAAGCAATGATCGGTAACAACGTTTCCCATTCAAAGCACCGTACAAAGCGTAGCTTTGATGTGAATCTGTTTGCAAAGAAGTTCTTCTATGTAGAGGAGGACTGCTGGATTAGCCTTAAGATTTCAGCTGCTGGTTTGCGCATGATTAATAAGGTTGGTTTAGATGCAGCGCTGAAACAGGCTGTAGCCAAAGGATATGTAGATTGGAAAGATATAAAGGTTATAGGAGAATAGTACAATGGCAAAGAAAACAAAAGGAAATCGTGTTCAGGTGATACTTGAATGCACAGAGATAAAGAATAGTGGTATGCCAGGTACAAGCCGTTATATCACAACAAAGAATCGTAAAAACACTCCAGAGCGTCTTGAGTTGATGAAGTACAACCCAATACTCAAGAAGATGACGCTTCATAAGGAGATTAAGTAATCATCTAATACAAGATAATAGACTATGGCAAAGAAAGCGGTCGCTACCCTCCATGAAGGTTCTACGGATGGTCGCGCATATAGTAAGGTTATAAAGATGGTTAAGAGCCCAAAGACGGGTGCTTACATTTTTGACGAGCAGATGGTTCGTAATGAGGATGTTCAGGCTTTCTTCAAGTAATTAACTTAGGAAAGTAGGTAAAAATATAAAAGGTTGCATTCGTTGGTTTTGACGTGTGTAACCTTTTTTTGTATATTTGATAATACTATGGATAAGTTCAAGGTAATTATAGTGGAAGATGTACCACTGGAGATGAAGGGAACAGAAGGTCTTTTGAGTACAGAGGTTCCTGAGGCGGTAGTGATAGGTAAAGCCCAGAATGAAGGCGAATATCTTAGGTTGTTGCGCAACGAACAGCCAGACCTGGTATTGTTAGATTTGGGACTACAGGGAAATACGACTATAGGGGTGGAGTTGTGCAGAAATACGAAGGCACAATATAAAAATGTGAAGATATTGGTATTCACCGGCGAGATATTGAATGAGAAATTGTGGGTTGATGCCCTTGATGCGGGGGCTGATGGCATAATCTTGAAGATGGGCGAAATGTTGACGCGTGTTGACATAATGAATGTTATGAATGGAAAGAAGTATGTGTTTAATGAGCCGATTCTGGAAGTTATAATAGATAAGTTCAAGAAAAATGTTTCAAGTGATATCATACAGCAGGAGGCATCAGTAGGTTATGACATTGACGAGTATGATGAACGTTTGTTGAGACATCTTGCATTGGGATATACCAAGGAGCAGATAACAACCTTGCGTGGTATGCCGTTTGGAGTCAAGAGTCTGGAGAAAAGACAATCGGATTTGGTTCATAAACTTTTTCCTGATGGAGGAGGTAAGGGCGTGAATGCTGTACGTTTGGTTACCCGGGCGTTTCAGTTGCATATATTAGACCCGGAACATTTGGATTCAGATGAGGAATGATTCTTTTTTTTACGATAAAAGATGGTAATTGTTAAAGGGTGGGAGATTTTCTAAATATGTTCTGTGTATGAAAAAAAGGTATCGAAATAAGCGTTGAAACTGGAAAATGGACAGAAAATATAAGAAAATAGAGTTTTTTTTGTAAAAAAGCGTCTAAATATTTGCGTAGTAAAGAAAAAATGACTATCTTTGCACTCGCAAAAAGCGGTTAACGATTTGAGGTGCGTTAGTTCAGTTGGTTAGAATGCCAGCCTGTCACGCTGGAGGTCACGGGTCCGAGTCCCGTACGCACCGCAAAATAAACTATAAATCGATAACGCTTAGGGTGCGTTAGTTCAGTTGGTTAGAATGCCAGCCTGTCACGCTGGAGGTCACGGGTCCGAGTCCCGTACGCACCGCAAAAGTTTTAGCCTCGTTACGTATTCAGTAACGAGGTTTTTTATTCTGTTTTATAGCTATGTTACATCAGATTGAGATACAAGGAGTCAGGGTTAATAACCTGAAAAACATATCTGTTAATATTCCACATAATAAAATTGTTGCGATAGCTGGCGTAAGTGGGTCTGGTAAGTCTTCCTTAGCCTTTGATACTTTGTATGCAGAGGGGCATCGTCGATATGTGGAAAGTTTGTCGTCTTACGCAAGACAGTTCTTGGGAAGAATGCACAAACCGGAATGTGATTTTATAAAAGGACTTCCGCCTGCAATAGCAATAGAGCAGAAAGTGATAAGTAATAATCCTCGCTCAACAGTTGGTACTAGTACTGAGATATATGAATATCTCAGGTTGTTATTTGCACGTATAGGTACAATATATTCTCCTGTGTCAAATCAGGTTGTCAAAAAACATACGGCAGAGGATGTCGTGGAGCAGATGTTGGCCTTTAGTAAAGGGACACGCTTTATGCTTCTGGCTCCATTACATATAGTTAAGGGACGTACTATAGAACAACAGCTGGAAATGGAGATGCAGCAAGGCTATTCCCGTATATGGTTGAATGGTGAGGTTGTACGGATAGATGATTTTTTGTCTAGTAGGAATGTTGAGGACGTTTCTGATAAAGAAGGGATAATGTTGCTGATAGACAGAATGTCTGTAAGTGATGATCAGGAAACGATTTCTCGATTGACGGATTCTGCAGAAACGGCATTCTATGAGGGAGATGGTTGTTGTTCGTTAATATTCCTTCCATCTAACCAGGAGTTTAAGTTCTCTACGCGATTAGAGGCGGATGGTATGGTGTTTGAGGAACTGAGTGATGGACTTTTCTCTTTCAACTCCCCCTTGGGGATATGTCCTACATGTGAGGGGTTTGGTAAGATTATGGGCATAGATGAAAATCTTGTTATACCAAATGCTTCGTTGAGTGTATATGACGGGTGTGTGCAGTGTTGGCATGGTGATAAAATGAGTGAGTGGCAGAAGGAATTTATTCGTAGGGCTGCAATAGATGATTTTCCTATATTTACACCGTATTCGGAGTTGTCTCAAAAGCATAAGGATTGGTTGTGGCACGGATTGCCTTGTGATGCAAAACGCCCAAAGTATGAGCGTGTAAGTATTGACGAATTTTTCCGAATGGTTAGGGAAAATCAATATAAGATACAGTATCGTGTGATGCTTAGTCGTTACCGTGGAAAAACGCTTTGCCCAGAATGCCATGGCACAAGGTTGCGAAAGGAGGCAAGCTATGTAAGAATTGCTGGTAAGACGATAACAGAACTGGTGAATATGCCTATAATAGATTTGTATCACTGGTTTAAGGAACTGCAGTTGGATGAATATAAGAAGAAAACTGCAGAGCGTCTGCTTGTAGAGATAAATAACCGTCTTCAGTTTCTAGTTGATGTAGGATTGGATTATCTCACGCTTAATCGTCCGAGTAATACTTTGTCAGGAGGAGAAAGCCAAAGGATACACTTAACTACTTCTCTTGGGTCCTCACTGGTTGGTTCTTTGTATATATTGGATGAGCCCTCTATTGGTATGCATAGTAGGGATACCGAACGTCTTATAAATGTCCTTAAGAAACTGAAGGAAATAGGAAATACGGTAATAATTGTAGAGCATGACGAGGATGTCTTGCGTGCGGCAGACTATATTATAGATATAGGTCCTGACGCTGGAGCATTGGGAGGAGAGGTCGTTTTTGAAGGAACTGCAGATGACATTAATGTTCAGTCTGTAACATCTTTCCCCAAAAGCTATACGGTAAAGTATTTAACACATTTTGAAGACATACCCCTGCCGTTAAGCCGTCGTCCTTGGAATAGGTATATAGAAATTAAAGGAGCCCGTATGAATAATCTGAAGGGGGTGGAGGTAAAGTTTCCGCTTAATGTGATGACAGTCGTAACCGGTGTGAGTGGCTCAGGAAAGTCTTCGTTAGTAAGAGGAACGTTATATCCTATTCTGAAACGTCATCTAGGGGAAGTTGCCGAAGTGCCCGGGCCATACTCTGAGGTGGCAGGAGATATTGATGCAATATGTCATGTGGAGATGGTTGACCAGAATCCTATAGGAAAGAGTACACGTAGTAACCCTGTTACTTATGTTAAGGCGTATGATGCTATTCGTCAATTGATGAGTGAGATGCCTTTAGCAAAGCAAATGGGTATAATGCCTCAGCATTTCTCTTTCAATGCAGAAGGTGGACGGTGTGAAGAATGTAAGGGAGCCGGAGTGATAACTGTAGAGATGCAGTTTATGGCTGATATCTCCCTTACTTGTGATGCTTGCCATGGACATCGTTTCCAGAAAAATGTGCTTGATGTAAGATTTAACGGAAAAAATATCTATGATATACTTTGCATGACGGTCAGTGAGGCGATGGCGTTTTTCACGGATGATTTGAATGCAAGAGAGAGCATTATAGATGAAACTGCAGATGTGAGAATGAAAACACATGACAGGATAATTATAAATCTCCTAAAGACAATAATAAATAAGCTGGCTCCGCTTGTAGAGGTAGGGTTGGGCTATGTGCAGTTAGGACAATCTTCTGCTACTCTGTCGGGAGGAGAGAATCAACGTGTTAAACTGGCTTATTATATTTCGCAGGAGAAACAGGAACCTACAATGTTTATCTTTGACGAACCGACGACAGGACTTCATTTCCATGACATCAAACGTCTGCTTCATGCCTTTAATGAGTTAATTAAGAAAGGACATACAGTGTTGGTTATAGAACATAACATGGATGTGATAAAGTGTGCGGATCATATCATTGATATGGGACCTGAGGGCGGTGTCCTTGGTGGATATGTAGTGACAACAGGAACCCCAGAAGATATCGTGGAAGAGAAGAACAGTATTACAGGACGGTATTTAAGGGAAAAATTGGCAGTGTAATTCTAAAAATTGAATCCTGCGTACATATAAATGGCACCCAATGTGTTGCGTGTCATCATTTTTCCGTTTCCATATTGGTAATAAAAAACGTAGCCTTGTGTTCCGAAGAACCATGGACCGTTATTATATAATAGAACAAGGCGCGCGGTGCTGTTAAAGGCTATGTTTTTTTTGCTGAAATTAGTGAACTGTTCTATTATGTTGTCATTGCCATGTTCAATTGAGTTTTCCCTTGATTGGGTCGCATTATGTTGTAATAAGTATCCCAAAGCTCCGGAGAGTTCAGCTCCTGCCAACCAGTTCTTTGCGAACACCCAATTGTATCCATAACCGCCGGAGAAAGAGAATTCATCATTTTTCTGTTTGCCATAAAGTGTGTTGGAGGTGTATTCTATCTTGTTGATATCACTTACCATATTAGCAAACTTGTCCCAGTCCATTCCCATTTTGTTGTGTGAATAGGAAATTCCGATTATAGGAGAACCAGCGGAGCGTAATTGCCTGTTGGATTGACTGTATGCTGCTTGGTGTGAGAATCGTTTGTAATTTAGCACGTAGTAAAAACTTATGCGTGTCATTCCTACATTGATACCATTAAATGGCATGTCGTGTAGCAGTGGAGTATAGTCTTTTCCTTTAATTTTGAGATTTTTAATATTGTAATTTCCTCCTACACGTCTATAAAATAAATCCAGTCCGAAAGCAGCGGAATATACGGATGCGCTGAGATCTACGTCTTCATCACTCGCAAAGACAGATTTTAAGTCAATGTTATATCCCAGGAAGGCAAAGCGCCATCCAAAGAAGGGTCCCAATCTTGTACGCCATTTGGGAGTTACTGTTATGTTAAAATCATCTCCTGCGTCTAGCTGAAATCGTTCAAATCTACTTGATAACTGTAATTCTGCACACCAATTGTATTGGTCCTGAGTGTCTACATAGTTTGTGTCACGTGGAGGAGATAATATTCGGTCGGCAAATAAATATGCTTTTTTGAACCAACTTTGTTTTTTCTGAGGAATGGAGTCATTAGGAATGACGCTCACGCTGTCTGTCTGTGCAGATAGCGTGAGCGTCAATAAAAAAAAGACATTTATTAATGTTATCCTCCTTGCCACGTTAAAATTTGTCTAGTATTCTATCTAAAACCCAATTGACTGATGTCGCACTGATTGCGGTAGATTGGCAGTCCTCTTTTCCCTGTAAAGTTCTTACTACAGATTGTATGAGAGGTTTCTGGACATATTGGGGGTTTTCTATGACAATCTCTTCTATGCCATCTGATGTATGTAGTTTAATTGGGCTATAGTCAAATACAGAGAAGCATAGTATGCCCTTAGTGCCAATTAGTTCTATCCTGTCTTCTTTGGCAGATTCATGACCGACGAAACACCAAGAACCGCTACCAGGTAAACCATTTTCAAATCTGAAACATGCACTAACGGTGTCTTCCGCTTCATATAATTTTCCACAGTTTGAGGCAAAACCCTCAGCATGAATAATTACACCAAATATTTGTTGTAGAATATCAAATTGGTGTGGAGCCAAATCATAGAAATATCCACCTCCTGCTATATTGGGAATAATACGCCATGGTCTGTTTTCTGGCGTATTGTAGTCCTCTTGTCGGGGTGGCCATGCAAAACGTATCTGAACATTGGTGACTGTACCAATTATTCCGTTGTCAATTATTTCCTTTACTTTTAGAAAGTAAGGCAGGCATCTGCGATAATAGGCTACGAAACATGGCATTTTTGTCTCCTGTGCGACATGGTTTATTCTGATGCAATCAACATAACTTGCAGCAAGAGGCTTCTCTACATAGACAGCCTTGCCTGCACGCATTGCCATGATAGCATAAGTTGCATGGCTTGAAGGAGGAGTCGCTATATATACGGCATTAATCTGGGGATTGTCAATAAGGGCTTGTGCGTCAGTGTACCACATAGGTATATTATGTCGTTCCGCATACAAGCGTGCACGCTCTGCATTACGACACATAACTGCAATTACGGAAGAACCTTCAATCTCGTTAAAAGCAGGACCGCTTTTTTTCTCGGTTACTTCTCCACAGCCTATGAATCCCCAGCGTATATTCACTTTTTATCAGTCTTTTTGTCTGAAGATTTAGTTGAACCCTTCTTGTACGCTTTATTCAGTCCTGCGATAATCTCATTGGTAATGTCTATGCTTTTGTCAGCATATAGAATGTTATCACCAGACTTTGATAATATCATAGTGTACTTCTTGTCTTTGTTGTATTTTGTTATGTAGTGCTGAAGAGAATCATGAAGGGCAGCGTTGAACTTGTTGGTCTCTTCTTGAAACTCTGCACCTAAACGCTGCTGTAAAGCTTCAAGGTCGGCATTCTGTTTTTGAAGTCCAGCTTGAATCTGCTCTGCTTGCTCGCGTGTGTATGCATTTTGTTGTAATTTCTGCTGGAAGTTGTTTGCAGCAGACTGGAGAGCTTGACCTTTTTGTTGGAGGGTGGATTGGATATTCTGGCTTTTCTTTTCGAGAATCAGAGAATATTCCTTGCAAAATTCATACTGTGTCATCAGAGAGTCCACTTCAACGTATGCAATTTTTACCTCTTGTGGCAGTTTTGCTTCAACAGCGGATTTGTCATCTGCTTTTGGAGACTTGTCACATGAAATCAGTGACATATAACCAGCTGCGAGGGCAGCTGTCAAGACAAAAAGATTTTTGTTTACCATTTTTGTTATCATAATGTTTGTTAGTTTCTCTGTTTTTTTATAATTTTGCAAAGGTAAGAATAAAATTTGAATAATAGATTATAAAAAAGTTAAAAGTTAAAAGTTAAAAGTTAAAAGATATGACAGAAAAAGACTTAAAGCCCCAAAAGGTTTTTCATTTCTTTTCTGAAATTAACAAGATACCGCGTCCTTCAAAGCATGAAGAAAAGATGATTGCTTTTTTGAAGGCTTTTGGTGAGCAAAGGGGATTAGAGACAATTGTTGACAAAACCGGGAATGTCCTTATCCGCAAATCTGCGACGCCAGGAATGGAGAATGTCCCTGTGGTAGTGTTGCAAAGTCACATGGATATGGTATGTGACAAATTGGTTGATCATAAAATAGATTTTTTGAATGATCCAATTGATTCTTATATTGATGGGGATTGGATGAGAGCAAGGGGGACAACCTTGGGTGCAGATGATGGAATAGGATGTGCGATAGAATTGGCTTTGCTGGATTCTGATGATATAGAGCATGGAAATATAGAATGTCTCTTTACCAGAGATGAGGAGACAGGGTTGACCGGAGCTGCGAACTTGCAAGAGGGTTTGCTTCGTGGTAAGATGTTGGTGAATTTGGATTCTGAGGATGAGGGCCTTTTTTATGTCTCATGTGCAGGTGGAAAGACTACCACTGCTGTGTTTGATTATGTGCGTGAGGAACATCAAAATCTATTCTATATATGTGCATCGGTAAAGGGGTTGACAGGAGGTCATTCTGGAGATGATATAGAAAAGAAACGCGCAAATGCAATAAAATTGTTAGCCCGTTTCCTATATAAGGAACAACAAAAAATGCCACTTTGGCTGGCGCAATTTAATAGTGGAAAGCTACATAACGCCATCCCCAGGGACGGCAGTGTAGTGTTTGCTGTTCCTTTTGATGAAAAGGAAAGAGTGCGTGTTGATTGGAATATATATTGCTCAGAGGTAGAAGATGAGTTTCATGTTACAGAGCAATCCATAGCATGGAATATGGAGAGCACGGAAAAGCAACTTCTTATACCCTATATGGTTGGGGAGAAAATAGTAAGAGTTCTTCAGGCATTGGATAATGGAGTGTTCAGTATAGTACAGGATGATATACTAGGTGATATAACGGAAACATCAAGTAACTTGGCGTCTGTATGTACAGATGTTAACAGGTGTGTCATAACATGTAGTCAACGTTCAAGTGTAATGAGTAATTTGGAGAATATGGTTAATACAGTTCGGTCGGTGTTTGAGTTGGCAGGAGCGGACTCTATTACTCATAGTGATGGCTATCCTGCATGGAAAATGCGTACGGACAGCCATTTGCGTGATGTTGCGGTGGAATGTTACAAGGAACTGTTTGGTAAGGCTCCCAAGGTAATAGGGATACATGCAGGTTTAGAATGTGGCCTGTTTGCTTCACGTTATCCATATCTTGATATGTTGTCAATAGGTCCTACAATGAGAGGTGTTCATTCGCCAGACGAGCGACTTTTAATTCCTACGGTAGATAGAATATGGCAATTAGTATTGAAAATCATAAAAAATGTATGAAATATAATGTAGATTTAACGGTGAAATCCGTAAAAAAGATAAATGAAAAGTTTGTACTGTTAAAACTTACACAAGAGGCTCCCTTGCCTCCAATGTGTCCAGGACAGTTTGTGGAAATAAAGGTTGAGAATTCACCAAATACGTTTTTACGTCGTCCGATTTCGATTAATGATGTGGATAAGGAAAAAAATGAATTGCATTTGCTGATAGCAATTGTGGGTGAAGGAACAAGACATTTGGCTCTACTTAAAGACGGTGATAAAGTTAATGTAATGTTACCTTTGGGTAATGGCTTTACGTTGCCATCAGATTCCGAGAAACGTCATCTACTTGTAGGTGGTGGAGTAGGTGTTGCACCATTGTTGTTCCTGGGTAGGGTAATGTATGATATGGGATGTACTCCCACATTTTTACTTGGAGCTCGTTCACGGAAAGATTTGCTGCTGATTGAAGAATTCCAAAAATATGGTAGGGTTTTTGTTACGACGGAAGATGGTAGTGAGGGAGAGAAAGGTTTTGTAACGAATCATACGATATTTACTAAAGAACATTTTGATTATATATCCACTTGTGGACCGTCTCCTATGATGAAAGCCGTGGCACGTATGGCGTATGATATAGGTACCCCATGTGAGGTAAGTTTGGAGAATAAAATGGCATGTGGCGTTGGAGCTTGTCTGTGTTGTGTGGAAAAGACCAAGGATAAGGGTAACGTATGTGTATGTACGGAAGGACCAGTGTTTAATGCAGACAGGTTGTTTATGTAGATAATAAAGGATTATTAGAGTTTGATTCTTAGCTGCAAATCGAAGTCGGTTTGTTGGTTAGAGAAAATGGTTCGTTCTGCTGTTCCAATCGTTTTGCGGTCAAAATAACGTGTGTTGCCTATTTTAATAGTCGCAATTAAATGATTGGATATGTCAAAATTAATCATTGTGGCCAAACGTAATCCTTTTCCGTAAAATGGAGAATATCCAAAAGAGTATAACATACCACGTTCATAGTTATATATGCGTGAGTTATAGTCTTTTGTATTGAAAAACGAACAAGATATGTAAAAGTTCCATTTCTTGTTGACTACATAGTTCATGGCTTGAGATAATAGTATACCATAAGATTCGTTTTCATAACTTAGTTTGCAACCTTCAATCTGTGAACGCAGTCTTAGACGGTCATTGTCATAGGTAAACAAAATTCGTAGCCTTTGGTCTGTGCGCCATATTAGTTGTTTGCGATTCTTGTAAGTGTAATCTTTCTGTCTGCTGTTAACACGATATCTGATAGAAACATTCCATAAGTTACGTGTGTATGTGACAGCCATACTATTATCCCAAGCTGACGACGCGTCTGATATTCTGTATTTAAGATATGGATAGTACGCAATGTCGGTGTAGGCATCAATTGTTATGTGGTTTAGTAATCTGTATTTAGCAGCAAGAAACACTCCTGTTTCATTTTGTACAGCCCCGCCACTATAAAAACTGGAACCGTTAATGGTGTTATATTTGTATGAATAATAGCGTTGTATGGCAGATATAGTAAGTATATCGTCTTTCACTCTCCAAATAGCGGAGTTTATTGTTGCTAAAGCCCATTGGTCGTTTATTGCAGTCTCACCGCTTAATGTTATATGTTTCCATCGTAAGCTGTAGTCTATGGAGTAGTTCCAAAAGGTTTTCCCGTGAGGATAATATAATCTGTAAAGTTTTGATGCACTTATGGTGTCTGCTTTACTAAACGTAGGTTCTAGTTTTCGGTTGAAAGAGGATAGTATAAACGAAGTCCCGATGTTCCATTGAATGGATGATGCTATTGGTGATATGTATCTTAGGTGTAATCCTGCGTCGGTCTTCTTCGTGTTCCCCTTTTTCTTTATTTCTGTATGCGTCCTGTGTTGTGGGGAATACAGAAGAGTAGACACAGAAGTAGAGTCGGCGTTTAATGTCGCGTCAACACATAGATGAGAGAACATCGCAGACAGTTGCAGTCTGTTTGTAATATCAATATTTGTGGCAAATCCTTGAAAATGTTTGTTGTCGCTGACACTGCTGTGTGGAGTGAATGTATTAGAAAGACGTCCTGCTGCAGCGGTCATGGACTGTTTGTTAAGGGTAAAGTTCGTGTTAAGTGTGAGTCCCATGCCGAATTGCCCATTATATTGTCCTACAATTACACGTCGTACAATCCCGACATCTGTTACCATTAGGTTAAAAGAGTATGTGTCATACCCAGTTTTATTACAATAAGAACCGAATGGTTCTGCAGCACTTTTTCCTCCGGCAAAGTTAAATGTTATATTGTTTCCTACTCTTAAGTTATATCGTAAGGAATGTTTTACGGGGTCTCCGAGATATTTACCAGCATATTTATTCCCTTTTGTATTGGAAAGCGCAATATCTCCAGCACGATAATATGCGGGGATAGAGGCTGTGATTGTTATTCTGTGTTTTGTGCGGTGTGGTAATTTTAGTAGTTCCTGTTTATCATACCATTTGGTGTTATCTTTTGCTATGAATAGAAAACAGGATAAATAGTTGCGTAGTCTGTCATCAATAGACGGGATTAGAGCTAACTCTGTTATTGTTTGTAAATGACCGAATTTATCACGATACTCAATGATGTCATTGATGATGTTTATGTCTATGCCAGGAATTTGTAAAAAGTCAGTTACATCGGCGGTGTTTATGTCAATAGGGGATTTTTGTAGTTCTATCAGTTGTTCATAGGCTGTCTGGAAATTATGTGCGTCATCTTCTTCATCTTCATAAAGTTCCATAAGATAATTTTCCCAAGGAGTATAGTCGTCGGCTCTGCTTATAGAGAAAAGGAATAATAGCAAAAGTGCTATTATTCCTTTTCTATTTATGTAAACAGGGTGGTGCAAACTGTTATAGTGTAATTATGAAGTTGTCTATAAGTCTGGTCTTACCTATATATACAGCTATTGCAACAAGAGTCTTGCCACTTATTTCTTTGATACGCTGTATATTCTCAAAGTCTACAACTTCAACATAGTCTATACGTGCTAAAGGTTCGGTAGTAATATTCTTCTTTATTATATCAATAATATTTTGTGCGTTTCTTTCTCCTTGATTTATAGCCTCCTTGCCTTTTTCCAAACTTTTTGACAATATGAGTGCAGCCTGTCGTTCTTCAGGTGAGAGATAGGTGTTGCGTGATGATTTCGCAAGTCCATCATCTTCACGTATAATAGGGCATGATACAATTTCTATTGGGAAATTAAGGTCACGTGTGAACCTGCGTATTGTAGCCAGTTGTTGTGCATCTTTTTGTCCAAAATAAGCTCTGTCTGGCTGTACAATGTTAAAAAGTTTTCCTACTACGGTGCATACACCTCTAAAATGTACAGGTCTGACGGCACCGCAGAGTAATTCAGTAGTTTCTGTAGTATCAATGAATGAAGTGAAGTGCTTGGGGTACATTTCTGATGGCTCAGGATTAAATATGATATCTCCTCCTGCGTCCTCAACGGCTTTTTTGTCACGGTTCAAGTCACGTGGGTAAGTTTCCAAGTCTTCGTTTGGTCCAAATTGAATAGGGTTGACAAATACAGAAACTACAGTTCGGTCATTTTGTTCTGATGATTTCTTTATCAGACTTTGATGACCTTCATGCAAATAACCCATCGTAGGTACAAATCCTACGGATAGTCCTTCTTTCTTCCATGCGTTTACGACTTCTCTAACTTCTTGTACTGTTTTCAGAACTTGCATTGCTTTATAAGGTATTCTATATTAATTATACACTTGGTTGTCAGCAGGGAATATACGCTTTTCTACATCGTCTTTGTAAGCTTTGAAAGCCTCTAGCATAGTAGAGTGTAGGTCTGTATATTTCTTTACAAATTTGGCTGTTTTGCCGTCTGTAAATCCTAACATATCTTGATATACCAACACTTGTCCATCAGTATATCTTCCTGCGCCGATACCGATTGTCAGTGCTGGTACTTGCTCTGTTATTTGTTGGGCAACTTGTTCAGGTACGCATTCTAATGTCAGAGCGAAGGCACCTGCATCACATACAGCTTTCGCATCTGTAAGTAGTTGTGTCGCTTTTTCAGCGGTACGTCCTTGTACTTTATATCCTCCCAAAGTGTTTACGGATTGTGGGGTAAGCCCTATGTGTGCCACAACAGGTATGCCCGCATCTACGATGGCTTTTATCCTGTCTGCATAGCATACTCCGCCTTCTAATTTTACAGCTTGGCAGTTTGTTTCTTTTACAATGCGACCAGCATTGCGTACTGCATCTTCTACAGATGCTTGATATGACATGAAAGGCATGTCAATAACTACCATCGCCTCTTTGGCGCCTCGTACGACAGCTGCACCATGGTGAATCATGTCATCAACAGTTACAGCTAAAGTGTTCTCATATCCAAGTATGACATTACCCAATGAGTCTCCCACAAGTATCATGTCAATACCTGCCTCATCAATTATGCGTGCAGTGGGGTAGTCATAGGCTGTAAGCATACTAACAGGGCATTTGCCTTTCCTGCTAAGTAATTCTAGTGTTGTTTTTCTCATAGATAAGCGCAAAATTACTAATATTTATTTTTACACGCAAAAAAAATATAATAAATAGGTAAAAATGAAACGTTATTTTTTGTAGGTAACTAAAAAAATAGTAATTTTGCATAACGTTATGCGTATAAGTTTCACTACAATAGTTTTTCTCTTCGCCATAATGCTCGTGATGGGTAGTAATATGGCGATGGATGATGTGGTGACGGATAAGCAAAAGGTAGATTCTTTGTTTTCAGATTCTATTGCGATAGACTCGTTGCGTTTGGCCATCGAGGCTCATAATAGAGCTGTTGATGACTCTTTAAGTGCGGATTCCCTTAATAGAAAACGCAAAAATGGTATAGAAGCTCCGGTGACATATACTGCAAAAGACTCATTGGTCTATTATGCAGACACAAAGAGGGCATTCCTCTTTGGAAATTCAAATGTGAAGTATGAGAATATGGATCTGACTGCAGAGAAAATAAACATGCGGTTGGATAGTAGTCTTGTACGAGCTACAGGAGCAATGGACACGGTAAAGAAAGAGCGGTATGGTTTACCGGTTTTTCTGATGGGCAGCGATAAATATGAGACAGATACCATGGCCTTTAACTTCAAGACCAAGAAAGGCTTGGTGCTGAATACTTATACGGAACAACAAGACGGATATTTGATGGCAGAGCGTGCAAAGCGTGATGCCGATGGAAGTTTCTATTTACGAAGAGGGAAATACACAACATGTGATGCAGAGCATCCTGATTTCTATTTGGCTTTGACGCGTGCAAAGGTCAGGCCAGGTAAAGATGTCGTATTTGGTCCTGCTTATCTTGTGGTTCAAGATGTTCCATTGCCGTTGGCTATTCCCTATGGTTTCTTTCCTTTCTCAAAGAAATATAGCAGTGGTTTTATAATGCCGACATACGGTGATGAGTCCGAAAGAGGTTTCTATTTGCATAATGGAGGCTATTACTTTGCCATAAGTGATCAGATGGACCTGAAATTATTAGGGGAGATATATACAAAAGGTTCATGGGGAGTCTCTGCAGCATCTAACTATAGGGTTAGATATAAGTATTCTGGTCAATTCTTCTTTTCTTATTTAGATTCTCGTACAGGAGAAAAAGGCTTTCCTGATTATTCAAAAACGACAAGTTTTAAGCTCTTGTGGTCGCATACACAAGATGGAAAAGCCAATCCATACAGTTCGTTGCGAGCAAGTGTGAATTATGCGAGTACAAGTTATGAGGCTAATAATTTAATGTCTTTATACAATCCGGCAGCACGCACGCAATCCACACGTACGTCTTCTATTTCATGGGGAACCAGTTTTTCTAGTATAGGCATGACACTCTCTGCTTCAACGAATATATCACAATATACACGTGATTCTACTGTTTCTTTGTTGTTGCCAGACTTGAATGTTACTATATCACGTTTCTATCCGTTTAAGAGAAAGGAAATGGTAGGAAAGGAGCGTTGGTATGAGAAAATTTATCTTAGCTACACAGGTCAACTGTCAAACTCAATTAACACAAAAGAAGATCAATTGTTTAAGTCAAATCTGATAAAAGACTGGAAGAATGCAATGCAGCATAAGATTCCTATAGGAGCCACATTCTCTTTGTTTAAGTATATCAACGTAAATCCGACAATAAGTCTGACGGATCGTATGTACTCAAATAAAGTCCGACGTTCATGGGATGAGCAGAATCAAAAAGAGGTAAGAGATACTGTATATGGTTTCTATAATGTTTACGACTGGTCGGCGGCAGTATCAATGAATACAAAATTGTATGGTTTTTTTGTGCCAAACAGGAAAATATTCGGAGATAAGATACAAGCAATACGCCATACTTTTACACCGCAGGTGTCTTTCAGCTATTCGCCAGATTTCAGTTCAGAGCATTATAATTTTTATGAGACTTATGTTAAGACTGATGCTGATGGCAATGTCAGTGTGGTAAAGTACTCTCCTTATAGTGAAGGCATATTTGGTACAGCAAAGTCGGGAACTGTAGGTTCAATACGATTTAGTATTGAAAACAATATAGAGATGAAGGTGAAAACCAAAGAAGACTCTATAAAGAAAATAAGCATAATAGATCAGTTGGGAGCAAATATGTCATATAATATAGCTGCGAAGACTCGTCCTTGGAGTGATTTGAATATGAATATCCGACTCAAATGGTGGAAAAATTATACATTCTCCATGAATGCGACCTTTGCTACGTATGCTTATGATTTGGATGAGAACGGACGTCCATATATAGGTACACATACTGAGTATAGTCGTGGTAGATTTGGAAGGTTCCAGGGAATGTCTCAAAATATATCCTATACATTGAATCCGGAAAAAATCCGGAAATTGTTTGGAAAAGGGACAGATAAGAATAATACGGAAAAAGATGCGAAAGAAGATGATGATACAGGTATAGAGACAAACATAGATCCGGAAATGCAGAAAGCACAAAATGGTGCGACAAAAAAGAATGCAGGGATGGCAGAAACAGATGAAGATGGATATCTTAAGTTTGCGATGCCTTGGAGTCTTACTTTTAGTTATGGTATAACGATGCGTGAGAATACATCTGGAACATTTAATAAGAAAACGATGCGTTATCCATATAAGTTTACCCAAACTTTGAATTTTGCCGGCAATATACGCTTGTCTGACGGCTGGAATATCACATTCATGTCAGGATATGACTTTGAAGAAAAGAAATTAACTATGACCACGGCATCATTAGGCCGTGATTTACATTGTTTCTCAATGTCTTGTTCTATGGTCATAGCCCCTTATACCTCTTACAACTTCTCTTTCAGATGTAATGCTTCGACATTGGCTGATGCACTAAAATATGACAAGCGTTCAGGATATAGCAATAGTATAAAATGGTATTAAAGTGATTCGTTTAAGCCTATATCGGATAGGGTGTCTATTTGTCTTGACAAAGTGAAAAACTGTTGTTGTTAGATGTTTTTGTTAGATGTCAGTTTTCATTGACAAAGCGATACGTTTACGTATTAAATCAATTTCTATGACACGAACTTTGACGTGTTGATGCAGGTGTACCACCTCAGTTGGCGTGCTGATATAATGATTGGCCATTTGTGAAATGTGTACAAGCCCGTCTTGGTGTACGCCAATATCTACAAATGCGCCAAATTTTGTAATATTGGTTACTATACCAGGTAAAACCATTCCGATTATGAGATCTTCTGGAGAGTGAACATTAGGGTCGAAGTCAAACGTCTCTATCTCAGGTCTGGGGTCGCGTCCTGGCTTTTCTAATTCATGCATGATGTCAGTAAGTGTGGGTATGCCGATTTCTTCCGTAACATAGCGCTTCAGTTCGATACTCTTACGTTTTTCAGACGATGCCATCAAGTCTTTTATTGTACATCCCATGTCTTTTGCCATTTGTTCTACAATAGCGTAGCTCTCAGGATGTACCGCGCTGCTGTCAAGTGGGTTCTTAGCGTCAGGTATCCTTAGAAATCCTGCACACTGTTGAAAAGCAGCAGGGCCGAGACGTGGAACTTTTTTTAGTGCGTTTCGAGAAGTGAAGGCACCATGTTCCTTGCGGTACTCAACAATATTTTTTGCTAATCCAGCCCCTAATCCGCTGACGTATGTAAGCAGATGGATACTGGCAGTGTTTAGATTGACACCTACTTGGTTAACACAACTCTCCACTGTTCTGTCAAGACTCTGTTTCAGTTTCGTCTGGTCAACATCATGTTGGTATTGCCCCACGCCGATAGACTTGGGGTCAATCTTTACCAATTCTGCAAGAGGATCCATTAGCCTGCGTGCTATGCTGACTGCACCACGTACAGTTACATCTTCGTCGGGGAATTCTTCTCTTGCAACGGCAGACGCACTATATACAGAGGCTCCGTCTTCGCTTACTACATAATGTGGTATACCTAATGAAGCACGTTTTACAATGTCTGTAGTCTCGCGAGAAGCTGTACCATTGCCAATAGCAATGGCCTCAATATTATAATCGTGGACTATTGTCTGTAGTCGTTTAATGGCAAGGTTTGTATTGGCTTGTTGTCCAACTGCCATTATTACGTCATGAAAAAGAAGGTTTCCTTGTTCGTCAAGGCAAACTATTTTACAACCAGTTCTTATACCTGGATCAATACCAAGAATTCGTTTCTGTCCTAAGGGTGCGGCCAGTAATAACTGACGTAGGTTGTCTGCAAAAACTTGTATAGCTTCTTCGTCAGCCTGTTGCTTAGCAATAGATGCGAACTCATTCTCTATAGAAGGACATAATAGTCGTTTGTATGAGTCTTCACATGCTTCATTCACTAATGTTTGACATTTACCATGTCCTCTTACATATTGTCTCTTTATGCATTCAATAGCATTCTCGTTATCAATGCTAATTGACACTTTAAGTATTTTTTCAGATTCTCCCCTGCGCATAGCCAGTAGCCTGTTGCCGCTACACCGGCGTAAGGGCTCCGAGAAATCAAAGTAATCAGAATATTTCGCGGCTTCAGGCGCATTCTTTTTTGTTTTAACGACAGTAGAGCAGATAACAGCCTCTCTCTTGAATGCCGCTCTTAATCGGTTACGAGTGGTTTCATTTTCACTGATATCCTCGGCTATGATGTCTTGTGCACCTTTTAGTGCCATAGAAGCATCTTTGATTTCTCCTTTGACGAACCTCATAGCAACCTGGTGAGGGGCGCTTTCTCTTTGTAATAACAATAATTTTGCAAGAGGTTCCAGACCTTGTTCACGAGCTATTTGTGCTCTGGTCCTTCGCTTGGGCTTGTAAGGCAAATATATGTCCTCTAACACGGCGCTTTCCCAACAGGCTTCAATGCGTTTTTTTAGCTCTTCTGTTAGTTTGCCTTGTTCATTGATGGTTTTTATGATTGTTTCTTTACGCTTGGCTATTTCTTTTAACCTTGCATAGCGTTCGCTTACATCTGTCACTTGTACCTCATCCATTCCGCCTGTTTTCTCTTTACGGTAGCGTGAAATGAATGGAATAGTTCCACCTTCATCTATTAGTGCAAGTGTATTAGCTACATATTTGAATGATAGATTTAATTCTTGTGATATGATGTCTGCAAAGTTGTTCATTGAAAAAAATGATATGATTATGTATTTTACTGCAAAGATATAAAAAAAGCTTCAAATATGGTAGATTTCTTATGGTAGGAGAAGTTATGAGGTGATAAAAAAAAGAAAAACATGTTTTTCTTTTGTGGTTCGTGTGTTTTTTTGTAATTTTGTATGTAAAACTAAATATACATTCAATAATGTTACGCATAGCAGTACAATCAAAAGGACGTCTTTATGAAGACACAATGAATCTACTCAAGGAGACGGGTATTAAAATAAATAGCGCACGACGCACATTGCTTGTGCAGTCAAGCAATTTCCCATTGGAGGTTTTATATCTGCGTGATGACGATATACCAGAGTGTGTCGCAAGTGGAGTTGCGGATATAGGCATTGTGGGAGAGAATGAGTTCGTTGAGCGTGGTGAGGATGCAAATATTGTTAAACGCCTGGGTTTCTCAAAGTGTCGTATCTCTCTTGCCATACCAGAGGAGGCAAACTACACTGGTGTGGAATGGTTTGACGGTAAGAAGATAGCTACGTCATATCCGAATATATTGAAAAAGTTTGCTCAGGAGAAGGGTATAGACATTGATATTCATGTTATACAAGGTTCGGTTGAAATAGCCCCAGGTATAGGCTTGTCTGACGGTATTTTTGATATTGTATCCTCTGGCTCTACGCTGGTTAGCAACAAATTGCGTGAGGTGGAGGTCGTTATGAAGAGTGAGGCTTTGCTTATTGGTAACAAGGAATTGACTGCAGAGAAGCAAGCTATATTAGACGATTTCCTTTTCCGTATAAAGTCTGTTCTTGTAGCTGATGACAAGAAATATGTATTGATGAATGCTCCTTCTGATAAGGTGAAGGAAATATGTGCAATACTCCCAGGTATAAAGTCGCCTACAGTGTTACCGCTTGCAACGGAAGGTTGGGCATCTATTCACGCTGTTATTGACCAAAAACATTTCTGGGAAATAGTTGGACAGTTAAAGGCTGCTGGTGCGGAAGGAATCCTCGTGTTGCCAATAGAGAAAATGATACTTTGATTATTATAAATTCATAATTCAGGTTATTATGAATATTGTGAGATTTCCGAAGAAGGAAGACTATGCCAAGATATGTGAGCGTCCACATCTTGATGTGTCACAGTTAAATGCAACCGTCAGTGCTGTGTTGTCTGATATCAAAGAGCGCGGAGATGCTGCAGTGAAGGACTATGAGGCGAAATTTGATAAAGTCAAGCTTGATAGTCTTGTAGTAAGTGCGGAGGAAATGCAGGAAGCAGAAAGTCTCGTAAGTGCGGAGTTGATGTCAGCATTGGTCTTGGCTCATAAAGATATAGCTGCATTCCATGAGTCGCAGAGATTTGTGGGTAAAAAGGTAGAAACGGCTTCAGGCGTTACCTGTTGGCAGAAAGCATGTGCAATAGAAAAGGTCGGATTATATATACCAGGTGGTACAGCCCCTCTGTTTTCTACGGTCTTAATGCTTGCTACACCAGCAAAGATAGCAGGTTGTAAGGAAATCGTATTGTGTACGCCTCCGAACCGAGAGGGTAAGGTGCATCCGGCAATACTTATGGCTGCAAAGGTGGCAGGCGTGAGTAAAATATTCAAGGCTGGTGGAGTGCAGGCGATAGGTGCCATGGCGTATGGTACAGAGTCTGTGCCTAAAGTATATAAGATATTTGGTCCGGGTAATCAGTATGTGATGTCAGCCAAGCAACAAGTGTCATTGCATGATGTCGCAATAGATATGCCTGCTGGACCTTCAGAGGTATGTGTGATAGCTGATGAAACGAGTAATCCGGTCTTTGTCGCAGCTGATCTTTTGTCACAAGCGGAGCATGGTATAGACTCTCAGGTGATTTTTATCACGACATCAGAGGATATGCTCGTCAGTGTGATGAAGGAGACAGAGAAGCAACTTGCTGTTCTTCCTCGTAGGGATATAGCAGAGAAATCATTGCAGAATTCTCAGTATGTTCTTGTTGGCAGTAAGGAAGAGGCAATGGCGTTGTCTAATACCTATGCTCCAGAACATCTTATTATTGCCACTGAAGACTATGAGCAATTGGCAGATCAGGTGATAAATGCAGGCAGTGTGTTCCTTGGTTCATACGCTTGCGAGTCGGCTGGAGATTATGCCTCTGGAACAAACCATACGTTGCCCACGCATGGCTATGCGTTAGCATATAATGGTGTGAATCTTGACAGCTATATACGCAAGGTTACGTTCCAGCATTTGTCAGAGGAAGGTGTTTGTAGTATCGGTCCATCTGTAGTGTGTATGGCGGAGAACGAACAACTTGAGGCACATGCTAACGCTATGAGGGTGAGACTGAAACAAGTATGACGAAAGACGAGTTACTTGATCTTGTGAAAAGAAAAGACAGTGAGATGACACTTCGACAGAAGTTTCGTCTCACTGTACTTTTGTCTATACCAGCCATTATAGCTCAGATGTCATTTATCGTGATGCAGATGATTGATTCTGCGATGTTAGGTCATTTGTCTACAGATGAGGCTGCCGCGGTGGGGTTGGTTTCTACTACGATATGGCTTTTTGGCGGATTGGTGTCGGCATGTGCGGCTGGTTTCTCTGTTCAAGTTGCTCATAGGGTGGGAGCAGGTGACAATACTGGGGCTCGCAGTGTAATACGTCAAGGCCTTTTTGCTGGATTCCTGTTTGCCAGTGTACTGTCTTGTATAGGTGTGGCGATATCACCATATCTGCCGCATTGGTTAGGTGCGTCCCAGCATATATGTGATTTATCTACAGAATATTTCTCCATTTTCTCGTGTGCATTACCGCTTGTTATTTGTAATAACATAGCAGCGGGTAGTCTCAGGTGCTCAGGAAATATTAAAGTCCCCAGTATGCTTATGGTAATGATGTGTGCATTGGATGTGATATTTAATTATATCTTTATCTTTGTACTAGGGATGGGAACTGCCGGTGCTGCGTATGGTACGGCCATTGCCTATGCTCTTACTATGATGTCTATGGTCTATTATCTTGTAATACATGATAAGGTGTTAAACTTCAAACAAGATGACAGGTTGGACTTCATGCCTCGGTTGAAGATACTGAAAAAGACATTCAGAATAGGCTCTCCCATAGGCATAGAGCGTGGTGTTATGTGTACGGCACAGATTGTGATAAGTGCGATAATAGCCCCTCTTGGTACCGTCGCAATAGCAGCCAATACATTTGCAATCAATGTAGAGAGCTTGTGTTATATGCCAGGACATGGTATTGCAGAAGCAGCTACGACTTTGGTCGGCCAAAGTAAAGGAGCGGAGAGACGTGATTTGATGCATTCCTTCGCATGGATATGTATGTTCTTGGGAATGAGTATTATGGCATTGATGGGAGGTGTCATGTGGCTTTTCGCTCCGGAGATGCTTTGTGTGATAACACCTGATGCTGAGGTCTTGAGATTGGGAACAGAGATACTAAGAATAGAAGCATGGGCAGAGCCTGGCTTTGCAGCTGCTATCGTTGCTATGGGGGTGTTTGTCGGTGCTGGTAAAACCTTGATACCGTCTTTGATGAATCTTGCAAGTATATGGATGGTTCGTTTGTCATTGACTTTGGTGCTTGTGCCTTCTATGGGACTTCAAGGTGTGTGGATAGCAATGGCAATAGAATTGTGCTTCCGTGGAATGATATTCATCTTACGGTTAAGGACTAGGGGGTGGAGTTATATAAAAGACCGTAGCAATATGAAAATAGAAAAGTTGTGATATAAAAAAGACTACATTGAAAAACAATGTAGTCTTTTTTTATATGTTGTTGCTATATTTAAGCATCTAATTTCTGGAATTCCTCAAATGTTATGTCTTTCTCATCCAAAGCAACAACAGTCTTCAAGGCTTTCATCAGCTTCTTGTCGGCTGCCTGACTTACCAGCTGGTCAACCTGCTCAGGCTTCTTTAACATTTCCTCAGCGTACTGCTCAATGTACTCCTCAGGTATGTTTGCCATTCCATACTGTGCGAACTGCATGCGTGTCATGTCCTTGGCAATATCTTTGACGTCACCGTCCTCGATCTTTATCTCGCACTGCTCCAATAAATGATTCTTGGCCAAATGCCATGTCAGTTCTTTTATGCTTGCACCGTAGTTGTCATCTACATATTTCTGGTCCTTGTCTTTATTGTTGGCCAGCATGATACGCTTCATAAGTTCGTCAGCGTATTTTACGTCGCCCAGCTTTTTCTCTACGTATGCGCGTACATCGCTAAGGAAACGGTATTCAGCGTTTATGCTCAGCTGCTCTTTCAGGTTGTCTGCAATCTTGTTGCGGAAAGCCTTCTCGTCTTTTACAACACCCTCGCCGAAAGTCTGGTCAAAAAGCTCCTGGTCGATGGCGTGTTTCTTATAGCGAGTAATCTCTGTTATCTGGTATGAGAAGTTTGACTCAACTTTCTCAGCCTCCTCCTTTGATATCTTAAGCAGAGAAGAAATCTCTACTGTTGACTCTGGATAAGCAGCCTTAGGACAGAATGTGATGATGTCTCCTGTTTTACATCCTTGGAATAATGCTTTCTGATCATCAACTTTGATATATGCTGGCATGAGAACTGCATCAGAAACTGTTATGCCACCCTCTTTTGTGCTGCCGTCCTCGTTCAACTCGCGCAAATCACCTTTCAGCATATCGTTGTCTTCGTATGAGTCAACCTTCTCGTAAGAACCTCCGCGTGAAGCGTAGGCGTCAATCTGTTGGTCTATCATCTCGTCGCTGACAGCGATGTTATAAAATGGTATTTTGTTGCGCTTGCTCAACTTGATGTCAATTTCTGGAGCAACAGCTATGTCGAACTTAAGAGTGTAAGGTGCTGGTGCGTCAAGGTCAATAGGCTCCTCGCCAAGATGAGGCATAGGCTGACCAAGCATGTTTATCTTGTTCTCGCTGATGTAATCATAAATTTTCTCGCCTACGAGTTTGTTGATGGCATCAACCTTAACCTGTGAACCCAATTGGCGTTTGATCATTCCAATAGGAGCCTGTCCTGGGCGGAACCCCGGGATGTTAGCTTTCTTACGATAATCGTTGAGAGTTTTGCGGACGTTGTCCTGATAATCGTTCTCCTCAACGACAATGGTCAGTACGCCGCTTACTTTTTCTGAATTGTCAAATGTAATGTTCATTTCTAGTTTTTGAGTTGTTATATCTTTGTTTTCTTTAGCAAATATAATAGTGTTTTATGTGTAAATACAATTTGATATGCAAATTTACTAAAAAATAAGGACATGGGCAAATACTTAAATGTTTTTTAACATCACAGGCGAGTTTACAAAAAAACTTGAAAATATTTGTCAGTATCAGGAAATCTCGTTAACTTTGCAGTGTAAGCAAGTAAATAAGATTATGATGAAAAGTGACATTGAGATAGCCCATGAAACAGTGCTGCATCCGATAACGGAGGTGGCAGAAAGGTTAGGTGTGCCTGATACCATCCTTGAGCCATGTGGTAAATACATGGCCAAGGTGCCACACACGGTGATAGATGAATCCAAGGTTGCCAAGAGTAATCTGATATTGGTTACGGCTATTACACCGACAAAGGCAGGTATAGGAAAGACCACAGTTTCTATAGGTCTTGCATTGGGTCTCGCAAAGATAGGTAAGAAAGCGGTTCTGGCATTGCGTGAGCCGTCTTTAGGACCGTGCTTCGGTATGAAGGGAGGCGCGGCGGGTGGTGGATATGCGCAAGTGCTGCCAATGGAGAAGATAAACCTGCATTTCACAGGCGATTTCCATGCTGTTACTGCAGCGCATAACATGATTTCCGCTTTGTTGGATAACTATATTTATCAGCATCAGTCAGAGGGCTTTGCGTTAAAGACTGTGTTGTGGAAACGTGTTATTGATGTGAATGACCGTAGTTTGCGTAATATCGTCACGGGTATGGGTAAATACACCGATGGCGTGATATGCGAGAGCGGTTTTGATATTACTCCGGCTTCTGAGATTATGGCTATATTGTGCTTGTCAAGGGATCTGGAAGATTTACGCCGTCGCATCGATAACATATTGTTAGGAATACGTCATGATGACACACCGTTCACAGTGAAGGATATGGGAGTTGGTGGTGCGATCTGTGCTTTGTTGCTGGATGCGATGAATCCTAACTTGGTACAGACTACGGAGAATACTCCAGCCTTTGTTCATGGAGGACCGTTTGCTAATATCGCTCATGGATGTAACACGCTGACAGCTACACGTACAGCCATGACGTATGGTGATTATGTTGTTACGGAGGCAGGCTTCGGTGCAGATCTTGGAGCGGAGAAGTTCTATGATATCAAGTGCAGGCGAGGAGGACTATCTCCCAAACTTACAGTCGTAGTGGCTACTACTCAAGCATTGAAGATGCATGGTGGTGTGCCTGTAGATGATATAAAGAAGCCTAATACTGATGGCCTTGTAAAAGGGTTTGGGAATTTGGATAAGCATGTGCAAAACGTCCGTTCTTTTGGACAGACTGTCTTGGTGTGCTTCAACAGATACGACTTTGACACTGATGAGGAAATAGATATGGTTCGAAAGCATTGCCAAGAGTTGGGAGTGGCTTTTGCTGAGAACAATGCCTTTATGCAAGGTGGTGAAGGTGCAGTGACTCTTGCAGAAGAGGCGGTGAGACTGATAAAAGACAATCCGTCAAAACCGTTGACGTATGCTTATGACTTAAATGACAGTGTACCTGTAAAGATAGAAAAAATAGCTAAAAAATTATATGGTGCCTCTAATGTCATATATCATCAGGTTGCAAATAATAAATTAAAACTGATATCAGATTTGGGATATTCTGGTTTCCCGGTTTGCATAGCGAAAACTCAGTATTCTTTCTCTGACGATTCAACGAAATATGGCGTACCGGAGGATTTTGAGTTGACAGTACGTAATTTTGTCATTAACGCCGGAGCAGAGATGATTATAGCGATTGCGGGTGACATTATGCGTATGCCAGGTCTGCCGCGTGAACCGCAAGCCAGAAACATAGATGTGGTAAATGGAGAAATTGTTGGTTTGTCATAGAAAACATTAATATAATACATAACCTATAAATAAAGATAGCAGAATGAAGAAAGTATTGTTTTTTGCTGCATTGGTGGTAAGTAGTTTCGCCATCAGCAGTTGTGTAAGTAAAAAAGATTTGGAGGCTTGTCAGACTCAGAATAATCGTCTTAACACTCAGTATCAGGATGCCCGTGAGCAGTTAGCCGCGGCTACTGCGCGTATTAACAGCTTGCAGCAGCAGCTGAACTCTTGTGAGAGCACAAACAAGAGTTTGCAGGACAATCTGGCCAAGAGCCTGACAAATGCTAACTCTAACAATGTGAACATCGCTAAGCTTGTTGACCAGATTAATGAGTCAAACCAGTACATCCGTCACCTTGTGGAGGTGAAGTCAAAGAGCGATTCCCTTAACATGGTGCTGACAAACAACCTTACCCGCTCTTTGTCAAAGGAGGACATGAAAGATGTTGACGTACAGGTAATGAAGGGCGTGGTGTACATCTCTTTGTCTGACAATATGTTGTATAAGAGTGGTTCTTACGAGATTAGTGATGCAGCTAATGCTACATTGGCAAAGATTGCCAAGATAATCAAGGATTACAAGGATTATGATGTGCTCATTGAGGGAAATACCGATAATGTGCCAATACAGAAGACAAACATACGTAACAACTGGGACCTCTCATGTCTGCGCGCATCAAGTGTAGTACAGGCTTTGCAGACAAAGTTTGGCGTAGATCCTAAGAGATTAACTGCAGGTGGTCGTGGTGAGTATAACCCTATAGCTGATAACGGCACAAGTGCAGGTAAGACAAAGAACCGTCGCACGCAGATTATCATAACACCTAAGTTGGATGAGTTTATGGAACTTATCGGTAAGGCTCCTGAAGATAAAAAATAATTTTTCAGATGAAAAAACTCCTCTCGCTGCCGCCAAATCTTGTAGACTGCTTTCATGATATTACGGGGTTGGACAGGAATGAATGGTTCTGTACTAATGACCCTGTGGGAAAGAAGTTAGGCTCTGGTGGTGGTACAACATGGTTGATGAGGCAAGCATATATGGCAGAAGAACAGTCAGAATATAATGGCTGTTCTTTTGCTGATTGGCTCGCACGTGAAAAACGCATCATTCTTCATGCTGGTGGACAAAGCCGGCGTTTGCCTGCGTATGCTCCTTCTGGTAAGATATTGACGCCTATACCTGTTTTCCGATGGGAACGAGGTCAATCTCTCTCTCAAAACCTTCTGTCATTGCAACTTCCTTTATATGAACGTATAATGAAGTGCGCACCAGAACGTTTACGAACGATGATAGTCAGTGGCGATGTGTATATCCGTGCCACTAAGCCTATTGAGAATATACCAGATGCAGATGTCGTATGCTATGGATTGTGGCTCGACTCAAGCATAGCAAAAGATCATGGTGTTTTTGTGTCATCAAGAAACAACCCGTCTCAGATGCAGTGTATGCTGCAGAAACCGTCGTTGCAGAAACTTTCTGAAGTATTAGAGAACGGATATTATCTAACAGATATCGGTATCTGGCTTCTTTCTGATAAGGCTTTACGCTTGATGATGCGAAAGAGTTTACATGGCGAAGGTAAGGATATAAAGAATCTTACCGCTGATGATATCATTAACTATGATATGTATAGCGATTTTGGAACGGCCATGGGTACGCAGCCTACTACGCTCGATGCAGAGATAGCGGAGTTGACAGTCGCAATACTGCCTTTGCCTGGAGGGGAGTTCTATCATTATGGAACCACACATGAGATTATCTCATCAACACTTTCCATACAGAACAGGGTGAATGATCAGCGTGAGATAATGCATAACTCACGCAAACCGCATCCCTCTATTTTTATTCAAAACTCGGAAGTGGGTATCCCTATCACCAAGGACAATACCCATACTTGGATAGAAAATTCTGTAATAGGAGGTGGTTGGTCTTTAGCTTCTTCAAATGTCATTACCGGTGTGCCGGCGAATGATTGGAATATAACCCTGGCAGATGGTCAGTGTGTAGATATTGTGCCGATAGGAGAAAAATCCTATGCGGTTCGTCCGTATGGCTTCAATGACAAGTTCCGTGGTCGGCTTGATGACGGTAATACAGAGTATTTGGGCATCCCGTTTATTGAGTGGGCAAAACGAAGAAATATTAAGACAGACTCAATAGAGGGAGGAGAGGACTTGCAGTCTGCCAAAATATTCCCTGTTGTGGATGATGTCAACAATGTTGGTGTTTTGTTGCGGTGGATGCTCAGTGGCGACGGAGAATGTCCGTGTGAAGTGGAATGTTGGATGTCAGCGGATGAACTGTCTGCACAAGCTAACTTGCGTAGGTTAACAGTTCAACGAGATTCATTGCGTGCACGAAACCTAATGAAGTTGGCAGAAAACTATAGGCATAGTGTTTTCTTCCAGACTGATTTGGAGGAAAATGCGAAGGCTTTTGTCAAGTATGATATGCCTCTGCCATCATCTGTGGATAATGACAGTTCTTTGTTACAACGTATTCATGATAATATGTTCCGCTCAGAAGTTATGCGTATGCGCGGCATCGGTGGCGAAGAAGAGGCAACAGAGGCATTCCGACTATTAAGACAAGGGTTGACGGCACCATATTTGTGCGAAAAGCAGTTGCCAAAGATGTCTGTTTATGGTGACCAGATTGTATGGGGGCGTTCTCCTGTACGTATAGACATTGCAGGAGGGTGGACTGATACTCCGCCTTATTGTCTGATGGAGGGGGGCAGAGTAATAAATCTTGCGATAGAATTGAATGGACAGCCACCGTTACAAACATATATAAGACCATGTAAGGAACCAGTCATTATTTTGCGAAGCATAGATCTTGGTGCAGAGGAACATATCACTTCGTATGAAGAGTTAGCTTGTTACAACAAGGTTGGTTCTCCTTTTTCAATACCTAAGGCGGCATTGTCTTTGGCGGGTTTCCATCCTGATTTCTGTAAAGAGCGATATGAGTCACTTCGTCAACAGCTGGAGGCCTTTGGCTGTGGCATAGAGTTGACAATGTTGTCGGCAATACCGGCAGGTTCAGGCTTGGGAACAAGCAGCATCCTTGCAAGTACGGTGCTTGGTGCACTTAATGATTTTTGTGGATTGGCATGGGATAAAAGCGAGATAGGCCAACGTACGCTTGTCTTGGAACAATTACTTACCACTGGTGGCGGATGGCAAGATCAGTTCGGAGGCTTGCTTAGAGGTGTAAAAATGTTACAAACAGAGCGTGGCTTCCAACAGAACCCTCTCGTAAGATGGTTGCCTAATGATTTATATACACAACCTGAGTATGCTCAGTGTCACCTGTTATATTACACAGGTGTTACGCGAACTGCGAAAAAGTTGCTTGCACAGATTGTAAGGCGTATGTTCCTTAACCATAATAAGGAAATATCTATGTTGCGTGAAATGAAAGAACATACATTGCTTTTGTATGATACAATACAACGTGGAGATTTCATAGGAATGGGTAAGTCTATACGTACTAACTGGTTGCAGAATCAGGCAATGGATAGCGGTACTAATCCGCCTCAGATAAAAGCGCTGACGGATATTATTGATGATTTGTGTTTAGGATATAAGTTGCCAGGGGCTGGTGGCGGAGGTTATCTGTATATGGTAGCCAAGGACCCGGAGGCGGCGGCTAAGATAAAGCAAAAATTGTCAGAATGTCCACAGAACAAGAATGCCAGGTTCGTGGATATGTCATTGTCAGAGAAAGGACTACAGATTAGCAGATCATGAAGCTACAGACAAAAATAGACATACCACAATTACCTCTTAAAATAAAGCCTACGGATAAGCTGTTATTCGTAGGTTCTTGTTTTGCGACGGAAATGGCTTGCCGCTTTGAGAGTAATTGTTTTAATGTTACAGTTAATCCTTATGGTACAATGTATAATCCGGCATCAGTGTTGCATACGGTACAAAAAATAAATGCCTATGCTGATGTGGCGGTGATAACACTTGGTACCAACCATGTATATATATTAAAGGAAACGGGTGAGATAGTTGATAACTGTAATAAACGTCCGTCGTGTTTATTTGAGGAAAAGGAGCTAACAGTCAGAGAATGCGCTGATTATCTCTGCTTGGTTATATCAACACTTAAGCAGTCTAATCCTTCGTGTAAGGTGGTCTTTACGGTTAGTCCTATACGTTATCAGAAATATGGATTTCATGAAAGCAGACTCTCCAAGGCAACATTGCTTTTGGCAGCAGATGAGGTTACGCGGATGGAGAAAGATACCTTTTATTTTCCATCATACGAGATAATGGATGACGAGTTACGTGACTACAGGTTTTACAAGCCAGATATGCTGCATCCGTCAGAACAGGCTGTGGATTACATATATGAGTGTTTCTGTAAGTCATGCCTCAGTAAGGAATCATTCTTATTTATGGAGGAGTGGCAACCTATCAGGCAGGCTTTGAGTCATCGCCCGTTTAATCCTGATGGTGATGAGTATAAGCAGTTTCTCGCAAAGACAAAACAGCGTGAGGAGGCGTTTAGGAGAAAATGGAGATTATAACACTTGATGCTACCACATCTACTAATGATTATCTGCTCTCGTTGAATACGGAGAGAGACCTGTGCGTGGTAACAGACTATCAGTCGGCTGGCAAGGGGATGGGAACGAATGTGTGGGAGAGTGAGAGAGGAAAGAATCTGTTGTTCTCTCTGCTTGTTCACCCATTATGGTTAGGCATACAAAAACAGTATCTTATGTCTATGGTACAAGCGGTAAGTTTGTGGGAAGCTCTGTCTGACTATGTGGAAAATCCAACATTATTGACAATTAAATGGCCTAATGACATATATTATAAAGACTGCAAGTTGTCTGGCACACGTATAGACCTGAACCTTCAAGGGATGAAAATACAGGATATGGTTATAGGCACGGGGGTAAATGTCAATCAGTTGCATTTTACGGGTACTGCGCCTAATCCTGTGTCATTATCCCAAATATCAGGTTTGACATATAGCTTGAGCCAGATTCTTAGTAGTATTATAGATGCGTTTGAGCGGAATTATGCTCTTTTGCGTTCGGGAGCAGAGCAGTATATTATACGGTGTTATCATGAGCATCTATACAGAAGGGTAGGGATGTACCGTTATCGTGATATACATGGGGAGTTTCAGGCGGAGATGGTCGGAGTGGCATCAAATGGAATATTGACTCTCAGACGTGCTGACGGCACGCTTTCAAAATATGAGTTTAAGGAACTCTCGATAGTTCTTTAAGCAGTGTCTGAAAGTCAGTGAAAAGTGACGATTTTGGTATATACGCAAAATGACAAAATGAAAGCTATCGTTTTACCATGTAAAACGATAGCTTTCACCTTGTCATTCGATAGCTTTCACACCCTAAAACGATAGCTTTTAGAATGCTATGTATAAAGTGGTGGAAATCAGAATTTTATATTTGCTATTTTTTGAGGTTTGGCCTGTATCTGCGGTATCTGAAGAAATTGTTGATTCCGTGGTCTTTTTTGTAGTAAAATAGTCTCCAGAGTTTCACGAATGGTAGTTTTCCGGCATATAGTGTACCGAGATATCTATATAGTGTAGGACACAAGGATGAAAGGTCTTTGTCAAAGGTGATAAGAGGTGCCAAATCCATTCTTTCTGTGTTATATAGGTATAGAGAGTAGATATATTCGGCATACCCCTCTATTCTGTTACGTAGATATCCATATATGTCATCATCTCTGTTTACGTCTGAATATGTAGCAGTAAGGTTTCTTAGTACAGTAAGGTTATGGTGCATATTTCGTGTCATGGCCTCTATATCCATAGTCTGGCCGTCTCGTCCTACTGTGTAGCGATATACGTTGGTGTTCAGATAGAGAAAAGAGTTGACGGTTGTCATTGGGCGGAATATCCATTCCTGGTCTGTATATGATATACCTTCCGTCTGATGATACTCAATTCTTCTCAGGTTCTCCGTCTTGTAAGTCACTGCGTGCATAGCCATGTGGGCGCCGAGGGGGGTAAGGGCTTGGCGATTATGCAGAGTGTAAGAGTCTATGTTGAATGATTTCCTGCTGAGAACATCTCCTTCAGTGTTACATAAACTATAGTCTGTTAATATAAGGTCTGTATCATAGCGTTGTAATACTGTTATTAGTTCCATAAGTCCAGTACTGTCAACGCTGTCATCTGCATCAAGAATTTTAATGTATTTCCCTTGTGCTTCGGCTAAGCCCTTGTTGATGCAGGAACCGTAGTTGCCATTAGGCTTGTCGATAACGTGGAATATCTCAGGAAATCTTGTTTCATATCCATGTGCTATCTCAGAGCTTCTATCAGTAGCACCGTCAATAATAACCAGAACTTCAAGAGCACTATTGGGGGAACCATTTATGAGCAGACTGTCCAGACATCTGCCCAATAGTGCTTCCATATTATAGGTAGGTATTACTATTGTGAGTATCTTGTTTTTCACAGATGTGCTGTTTTCTTGATTTTGTTCCTTATCTTGTTAAAGAACGTTATTATGAGTCCTTTGTATTCAATATAATGTAACAAACATGGTGTTACATTATAGATATAGTCAACATAGTCTCCTTGTGGTATTATAGAGAACCGCTCGGTAGGAAGTGTTTTTACTTTTACCATACGTTTTTGTATATGAGCGAGTAAAGTCTCTGTAACTATCACTTTTCCGTTCAGTAAGCCGTATCGTGTGAGTTTGCCATTGTCATAGCAGAAAATCACGTCCTTCACTCCATCTCTGTCCGCTCGTTTAGTTATAAAGTTATAGTGATAAGGCTCAAGGCTGTCAAACACCATGTCACACCACAGTCTCTTGCGTTTGTTCTCTAACCACCAATTACTTGTTCCGCCGCCTTTGCCTCCCGGCCCCCATTCGTCCAGTCCGAATATACCTTGGTCAGAGAATGAGTGTTTAATGAATTCTTCACCGAGGTTCCAGTAATGGCGGTTAATCTCTGGGGAGTTACGAAATAAAGTGAAGAAGCCTTCAAGGCCTATGCGGTCGTATTTTTCAAGTATCTCATCAGTAATATAATGTCTGATATTTCCGAATACGAGGTCAACGTCGCAGTGTCCCCAAAAGTCGTAATCCTTGATATAGTCGCGGAACAAATCCCCGTATGCTGTTTTATAGTCGCACATTTTGTAAGGGTGTTCTATGCGACATCCTTCCCAAATGTTTTTCTGTGCTAATTGTTGTATCTCTTGCAGAGAAGTTTTAACTACTGTGACATTCTTAGGTACTTCGATTAAAGTCTGGTCTGTGAACAGCAGAAAATCCACATCAGGATTATGTTCCACAGACTTTAACCAAAAAGCGAAGTCTGCACGGAACTTTCCGAAATAGGCTATGATGAAACAAATCTTTTGCATATAGACTTTCTTTTTGTAATAATATATGGTCTATATTTGTGGAGGAGGGTTCTTTACGAATAATTTTGCGATTTTAGCATGCAGGGCAATTATCTTATGTATTGTCCAGAACAGCCACGGAGTCTGTGCTTTCATGAAAGTCAGGCGACGATATTCTATGTTCAGACGCAGATTCTGAAAATCTCTGAGAGTTTGATATAGCATAGGAGATAAAACTTGACTAAGGACCATCTTACGCTCCTTATTCCCTAATTCAATATTATTACTAGAGATCCCTCCTGGATCTTGTTTAACTACAATTACGTCCGAGTATTCTACTGTAGCTCTATCATATAGAATTGCTTGAAGCCAAAATTTCCAGTCAGATGCAATTCTCAGATCTTCATCATAAGGACGGTTCAATAGCAATTCACGTTTGATAAAAGTAGCTTGATGGTCGAATGTAGCATAATAGACTTGCATTAAAGGATTATTATCATAGTGATGAAGAAGTTTGTGCGTGTCCATTGCTTCTGCTAAGCCTGCTATAATATCAGCAGTATGATGCTCTTCTGAGATTTTTGTAAGAACATTTTCGTCATACAGATAGTCTGCGGAATTAAGGAATAACAGGTATTCTCCTTTTGCTTTCTTTATTCCTTTATTCATAGCGTTATAGATACCTTTATCTTTCTCTGAGCACCACCATGAAAATAAGTGTTTATTTTGTTCTATTAGTTCACGACTACCATCTGTACTACCTCCATCTACAACAATCCATTCATAATCCTTGTATGTTTGGCATATTACGGAGTCTATAGTGTGTTGAAGTCCTATTTTGTTGTTTAGGTTTATTGTGATTATAGAAAATCTCATGATTTATTTAATAATGTGTGTTTATCTTAGTAACTTATATAAGTCATATTTTTCCCATACGGCTTTTAACTGGACATCATTGCCATCAGGACGTTGGTTTTCTGCCCATAATGTGCCAACATGTGGGCTAACGTTATAATAGAAATCCTCACCGTGTGCATCGTGTGTAAATGCTTTGCAAACTTTCACTCCATTGAGTAAGAGCATTGCATTGAGCCATACATCATCGGATTTAGGACAGAGTGTCATAAATACGTTTTCTTTTATGGCTTCTTTATGTAAACTGTGTGGCGGAAAGAGAGTCCCACCACCTCCTGTGAGAAAATTAAAATGTGAAGGATAATCAACGTGTTCTTTTAGTCCCCATTGCATATATCCCAATGGTTTACCGTCCTTATCTGTTTTTATTAACTCTGTACGGCATGCTGACACACATTCGGGATGTTCTTGATAAGAAGAAATAAGGTGTTCTAATAGGTCTGGTTCATAAATAAGATCATCATCAATTGTAACAATGATTGATTCTGGGTAAAGTTTAAGGGTTGGAACTATTTTTTTATATGCTCGCAAATCAGGGCAATACATGATTTCTAATCCCCTCTCAACTTGTTTTTGAAGCATAATTGGTAAATTCTTACCCTTGAATTCTTCTTCTGTAAGCCACAATATTATACGATTGGGTTTTATGGTGCCTTGCATGATTGATTCGATAGCAAGATATACCTCATGAATACGTTTACTGTATGATGTGAGCGAAACAATCACTTTGTGGTCAGATATTTTTGCATTGGTTACTCCGCGTTCTGTACTATTTAGTGCAGTTTGTTTCATGTGGTAAAGTTGTAGTTTGTCAACTTTCTTTTCGGTTCTTTCTATATAGAATTTCACGACATCTTCAATGGTTTGGTGAAGATGCATGAATTTTTTTATTTTCTGTATAAGATTCATCATGTTAAATTATTTTGATATTATGTTTTGGCTGTTATATTTTTTTGTGTCAGGTTGAATATTTTTCTCGTTATAGCAAATCTGCCTGCTATCAAAGTGAATAATATCACGAAGCATAACCGCAGTGGTAATATTACGTACCACTCTGTAGGTACATGAAGGTGCTCCCATAGAAAAGAAGATTCCTCAAGAAAATGAGCACATAGTATTGTCATGGAGTTTGCACCAAACCATGAAAGCACAAAACTCATACAGCATGTCTTACGCTCAAGTTTCCTGGAGAGTCTATATATGCACCACGTGGCTCCACAAGCCCCTGCAATATCAAGAATGTAGTTTTCATAGTAACACGCAGCCATTCCTATACCAGAGAACAACAAAGCCAATATCCAGCAAGTGGTACCTGTTAAGGTAAATGTAGAACGTTTCTCATGTACCCACGGCAGGTTCTCCCTCAAAGCGTTGCCAAGCATATAAAACATTACAGCAGACAATCCCGTAAGTATTCCAAACGGCAGGTTTATGACAAAATTATCTGTCATTGTAGCAATCATAGCAACTACTGCACCAGTAAGGTATTTATACAGTGTTGGTAATTTTGATATGATATTATATATTACTCTGCACCAAAACATGGCGAGCAAGAACCATATCATACCGATAGTAGGGAAATCTCCCCATATAGGCGAGGCATGATATTGCCCGGAACCGAACCATCCTGTTTGCAAAGTACGCCATACCATTCCATAGTTATCATATTTTATTCCCAGTATAACGAACCATAGTATAAGCAAGAATACAGAGAAAACGTATGGAATGAGAAGTCGTTTCGCATCTTTTCGCACATGTGTTACTATATTTGAAGGCTTAAATAAAAAACCGCCTAGAATAAAGAACAACGGCATGTGGAAAGAGTATATGAAATGATGTATGTAAGTGTCTGCTGGTAATCCTCCAGTATGTCCAACTATAACTAATAGGATACCGATGCCTTTTGCTATGTCAATAGTATTGTCGCGATTTTGTGTGTTCATGGTTATATATTAATATTGTATGTCACAATTTTCATTTTTTATGTACTTAGTTATCCTGTGTTTTTATTTGTATGTTAGAAAATCTTCTTTGATGTTGCATACACCACATTTTAGAAGAAATATGTTTCCTTTTACTGTGTTCTTAGTGATAAATCGTGTAATGTACTTTTGTAAAATATTATTGTTATCCGTTGATTAAATTTCGGATTTTTCCTTTTAATATTTCGAATTTAAGTTTAGTCATCTCGTATGTCATATACCAATCATATATTGGTGTGTAATTTTTTACTTTTCCAGTACGTCGCAGATGTTCATACCAGTTTATAGGTTGAAAACGCAAATCTTTGTTTACGAGACTTCTTACACGTTCTTCTAAGATTGCGTCTTTCATTACATATGGTTGTATTTCTTTGATCAAATCTTCATCACCGCCTCCATCGTTATAGTATTTAAGAGAATGTGGGTATATCCACCTAACCATCTCTGCTATCATTATACGTTGATTGTTTCGAACGGCTTCGGGTGTTTCGTTAAAATGTAAATAGAAATATTCAAAGAGGCCTTTTAAGACTTGCCACATCTGATGTTGTTTTTTTTGGATTTTTATAGGATCAGTAACATTTTCTGTTGAGGCACCAGGTCTGCCAAGGTAATACTGATAGATAGGAAGGTCGTAGAATATTATACTTTTTATTTTGTCAAGAGGATAAAATACATATTCATTATCGGTGTAACTAATACCAGCCTGTAAATGAAGATGGATATCACGTAATATTTCAGTCTTGTAAGTTATGATGTGTGAACAGTATAAATCATCAAACTTCATCTCTATACCATCAAACTGTTGCGCATCATATACTTTTCCTATTTCGACAGTAGAGGGTGGTCCCAGACGCTGCATGAGTTCATTTCCTAGTACATAGTCCTCAGAAATGGTGACAATACAATCGGCATCACATGTCTGGAGTTTATCAAGAAGAGAATTCAAAGCATCAGTATTTGCCCAATCGTCAGCATCCAGCATTCTAAAATATTTTCCTTGTGCTTCTGAAATTGCACGGTTTACACAAGTGCCATAATTGCCGTTTTCTTTGTCTATAACCGTTACTATCTCTGGATATTCGGATTGCAGTTTATGAGCTATTGTTGAAGAACCATCAGTACTGCCATCGTTCACAATAAGTACTTCAAGTAGATGCTTGTTGTCACACATACATGAGCGAACACATTTTTCCAAATATGGTTCCATATTGTATGTCGGAACTGCAAGAGTAAGTATTTTCATCGTTTTATTTTTTATATCAATAAAATATTATAGTAATTATGGCATGACAAACTCTTCTTTTATATTGTCATATTTCACTTTTGGGAAAAATCCTGCTATTGTACCACGTAGAATGGCCCATAGGTTTTTCAGCTTGTTTGCTTCATAACGCTCCACTGTATATAGTTTGAAACCAATTTCCCGTAGTTGTTCCCGCATACCAATGTGTTTGTATTTCCTTGCCATGTATATGCGGTTGCGAGCAGAGTAATAATATCGGAACGGCTTATGATTCATCACCTGCATTTGATGATAACGAACCATAACCAGACGTGTGTTATGACCAAGCTCATGAATTAATTTGGTTTTGTAGGTTTTCATTATCCTATATCCTGCTTTGCGCATTGCCTCGCAGATATCCCAGTCAACATAGTCGATAAACATTCCATTGTCAAATCCTCCACAATCTTTCCAGGCCTTTACATTGGTAAATGCTGCGGAGGTTATAACCCAGTCTGTTTCGAATGTACCATGTTCTATTCCCCATGATTCATCTATCTGATAGCCACGGTCATGAATCCAGCAGCCAAGTATTCCGATAGTGTCATCCACAATGGATTTGTAGGTATCAACCATCCCAGGTGTTGCCACAGAGTCCTGATCGAGTGTCAAGCCCCAGTTGTAACCATGTGTGTACGCATAGCCACATATTTGATTCAGAGCATACGCTATTCCTTGGTTTTTTTTGTTTTGTATAATTACCAAATCATTGTAATCTTTTGTTATCTCAGTGTATGATTTGTTGTCAGAACCATTGTCTATCAACAAGACACAATCCACTTGAGAATGTACTGCCGTTATATTTTCGCGTAGTCGTTCTGAATCAGGATTATATAAAACTATTCCTGCTAAGACTTTTATTTCTTGTATATCCATCCTGGTCTGTATATTTTATGTTTGCCAAGTTTGCCGAATAAAGCATCCAATTTAGCCTTTCGATCTATATCTTCATAAATACTCGTTTTCGTATGATGAATCCATGCACCCAAAATACAACGAAACAGAAATAAATAATCTTTTATTATTACTCTCGGATAATGATGCAGCAACATGTGCGCTTCGTTACGTTTTATATAGAATTCACGCCATGTTATTATATTATCTGTATTCTCTGTGTTTATAGAAATATTATCATGTGTGATTTTAATTGAACTAACAATAATTATTCTGCCATATTTTTTTAATCGTAAACTATGCTCAAAATCATCGTAGTAAATAAAATAATTAGGATTTACCAACCCAACTTTTTTTAGTGCTTTTGCATTGAGGAAAGTTCCTACGTATGTTGTTATATCAATAAGGAAAGAATCTTGCAGATATTCATCTATATTTGTGTCAACAATTTTCTTTTCTTGGTAGATCCAACTGTTGGATAATGCTGTTATATTACAGTGACTTCTGTGATGAGTGCATATGCTTCCGTCATTGTTGACTACAACTGCACATATTGCTGCGGTAGTGTTCACTTTATGGGTATCAACATATTTATAGAACTGTTCCACCATATCCGGAGCCGCGTACGCATCATCATCGGCAACCATAACCCAGTCGGCATTTAGTTCTAACGCTTTCTTTTGTCCGAGATAGAATCCGCCAGAACCACCAAGGTTCTCATCTGTATTGATTAATATCGTTTGAAATTTATCATGATTTTGTGAACAGTATTCCTTTAGGAACTCACTGGTTCCATCCGTAGAACAGTTGTTTACTATTATAAGGTTCCTAAATGCAGATGTTTGTTGCTCGTAGTGAAGTAGAGTTTTCTTCAGCTTTTCTAACCGGTTATATGTAACTATGGCAATGTCAAGTGTCATATTATAAAATATATGATATTGGTTTAAACCAAAAAGATTCCATGATTCTTTCTATTGTTGTCTGATGTTCTTTCCAGAAGTATTCTCTGTAATAATTATAAGTAGAGTATCGTTCCTTAAACATACAGACAATATATAGAAATCTATCAATAGTATTGGAAAGACATCTTAAATGAGGAATCCCAGTCATCATTCCCTTTAGGTTCTTCTCAATAAGTTTTTCTTGCTCTTCATTGTATTGTGACCAAGAGATATTTCTGCACATATCCATAACCTTATATGCGTAATAGTCCCATATATGTGGTATATGTTTAAATTCATTTTTAATACAACTACGCAAACATCTTGGAATGTCGCTAAAAGCGAACGCAGTGTAATCGTTTCCTCGTTTACCGTTTATCTCTTTGAGTATGCTTCCGTTACGAATATTATAAACCATCGTTACTTGAGAAATAAAGGCATAACATTTGGCTAACATGTTACATCTAAATTCAAATACTACATCTTCCATCACACGATGTGTTGTCCTTATGTTGTATTTATTCAGGAAATCTGTACGAAATAGTTTATTCCAACATTCTATATGCGTTTGTTTTCTTTCTTGGAACAAATAGAATCCTACAGCTTCGTGTTCCACAATGCAATTGTCATACAAATTGCTCCATTCTAATTTCCCTGTTTCTTCGTTAATTCTGTCCACAGAGCCAAACGTTATCTCTGCACCACTACTTTCTGCCTTATCATAAAGTAATCTAAGACAGTCTGTTGACATCCAGTCATCTGAGTCAAGGAAATAAAGATATTTGCTTTTTGTTTCATTTATTGCAACATTCCTAACTTCTCCTAGTCCAATGTTTTGTGTAAGGTCTATTATTCTTATAATATTTCCTTTGCTATGCTCCTTTTTTAGTCTATGAACGATATCCATACTGTTATCAGGACTACAGTCATTGATTATGAGAATCTCATACGGCAGACAGAAATTCTGATTCAAAGCAGAGAGCAAAGATTTCTCGATGTATTTCTCTACATTATATACTGGTATAGCTATGGTTATAACATTCATAGTTTGTTGTAGATTTTCGCGAATTTACGAGCAATGCGAAAGAATAATTGTGATACTCTGTTGCTATTTGCTAATTTATACTCAGATATAATCTCTTTCGTAACCATATTAGCTATAAGGTCTTGGCCTTTTATGAGGTAATTATAGTATGGTATAAGACATGGAGGGAAGAGCTCTGCAATCATTCTGCTCTTTTCTTTCTGATACGGTTCACTGTCAAATTGTGAACTTACACCTGTTAGATCATAATAACAAACAATTACTGGTACATGTACAAACGTCTTTCCCTGCATAAGCCATGCAAGGTTCTTACGCCAGTCTGCCATCATTTTATATGATTCATCATACGGATCTTTTTTTAATCCTTCGGTGTTAATGAATAATGCTTGATGGCATGTACACTGTAGTAATTCTTGCTTGAGTGTAAGAGGGGATCCTGATGACCATTTGTTAAGTAATTCCCCATTTGCAATATCTTGCCAGTCGCCATATATAACATCACAATCGAACGCCTTGTCTTTGAACACCCTTTCTAATACATCTTGTTCCGTATAGACATCACCAGAGTTGAGGAAATTCACATATTGACCAATTGCCTTTCCAACCCCCTTGTTCAAGGCATTGAATATCCCTTTGTCTGGCTCGCTGCACCAATAGGAGAGGGGATTGAAATCAGAGGAGGCAAGTTGCTTCGCAGTTTCTTCTATCAGTTCCTTTGAGCCATCCGTACTGCCACCGTCGATGATTATCCACTCAAAGTCATGCCATGTCTGAGAGATTACGGAGTCAATGGTTTTGCGTAAACCTTCAAGGTTATTATAGTTTATCGTTATTATGGAAAGTGTCATGTAAGCCGTTTTATATCAATATGCTATTCTAAAATAGTTTAATATACGTTTGTAATCATCTTGTGCGGCAAGACAAGTGTCTGTAAGAAATCCATTTATATGCCCCCATTCGTTTAATCCGCGGTAATAAAACATCTTCATGTCGTCTGTTATGATAAAAGGGACGATGTCATTTGCCAGACATTCTTTGAACATAACAAGCCGTCCTACGCGGCCGTTACCGTCTTGAAAAGGATGGATACGCTCAAATTGCACGTGAAAAGCTAATATGTCATTTAAGGTCTTGTTACTTATTCCATTGTAGGTACTCAGTAGCTCTTTCATGTGATTGTGCACATCCTCTGGTAGTGAGGTTTCTATTCCTCCTACCTCATTAGGTATTTGCTTGTAATCTCCTACTGCAAACCATGATTTCAGACTATCGGTTGTTCCGTTTTTTAGTATTTTGTGTAGGTCTTTAACGAGTTGCTCTGAAATAATTATTTCAGCATTGTCAAGAATGAAGTCGAAACACCTGAAATGATTCACGGTCTCTATGATGTCATCAACTTTTACAGCTTCATTGATTATGCCAATAGTGTTTGTTTCATATATATATCGCGTTTGCTCATGCGTCAGCTTACTTCCTTCTATATGGTTAGAGTTGTAGGTGAGATCTATCTGCGTTTTATGATAGATCCCCCCCTTGAGTCCCATCTCTTTTTGTTCACGTAGTATATTTAGAAGTTGCGATGCCATAATTATTTATAATCTGTTTTTAATACCCCCGTCCCCAGCGCATAGAACCCCAAGTGCCGTTGTTTTTCCTCTTGTATCTATTCTTGTTCCTATGGTCAAATTTATCAAGAACATTGGTAATGTTTTTGTTGTGTTCTAACGTATGTGAAGTCTCAGGTGTTCCTATAATACTGATGCTGTCATATCTCCATTCCTTTCCAAATAAGTTATATTTATAAAGATATGCTGTTGCTGCATTTATTATATTCACTTTCTTTTGCAGATTTATAGCCTCGTAAGGTTCTCCCCATTTTGAAGAAGAGCGTGTCTTTACTTCTACAAATACGATTATTTTATTTTCTGAATCATAACATACTATGTCAATGTCTTTGTGTTTATACTGCCAGTCATTGTGAAGTATTTGCCAACCTAATGATTTAAAGTAGTCAGTGGCTATTTGTTCTCCCCATTTCCCTAATTCGTTATGTGCTGCCATATATGATTAGTTTAGTTTCTCAATGACTTGTTGCTTGTTACGAAATTCTTCGTAAAAGGAATAAGAGTCTATTGGAAGAACATTCTCTTCATGTGTAATGACATAGTTATCATTAGTACCTGTTATTATCAAACGGTCAAATCTTACAGGCAGATGCTCTAAGTGATAGTCCCGTACATAATCGGAGGCTGCAGATACTATATCGTTTGTGAGTTTTTTCAGACTCTCTTTCTGAGTGCAGACTATAACAAACAAAAGAACTGTCATATCAGAATCTATGCATACAAGTCCATGACAATTGTTCCCATATTCCCAATTCGTATGGCGTACAAACCAATCTTGATGAGTCATATATTTGACTGCTGATGCAAAAGTTTTTTCATTATACATTAATGAAAGATTCAATGTGTTGATATTGTTATATAATTAATATTACAATAGTTCGTTAAAAATTAACATCTCTGGTTAAGCGGCTTTGCGCTGCCAGCCAAAGAGTTCTTTGACAATCTTACTAA
>CAMEWL010000012.1:0-69508 GCA_945941025.1 uncultured Prevotellaceae bacterium | reverse complement strand
CCTTAACTCCTTAACTCCTTAACTCCTTAACTCCTTAACTCCTTAACTCCTAAAATTCTATAAAGAGTATGAAACTTGCAATTCTCGGAGCAGGAGAGAGCGGTGTAGGCACCGCTATCCTGGCAAAGCAACAGGGATACGAGGTATTCGTATCAGATATGGGACAGATTAAGCCGAAGTATAAGAAACGGCTTAATGAAGAAGGCATACGCTGGGAGGAAGGTCAGCACACAGAGGCAGAGATACTCTCTGCCGACGAGGTGGTGAAGAGCCCGGGTATTCCTGACACTGCCCCGATGGTGCAGGCACTGATTAATCAGAATACGCCTATACTTGCCGAACTGGAGTTTGCGAAAAGATACAGCAAGGGCAAGACGATATGTATCACCGGTTCAAACGGTAAGACTACCACTACGTCACTCATCTATTATATAATGAAGAAATGGGGCGTGGATGTAGGACTGGCAGGTAACATAGGCCGCTCATACGCCCTTCAGGTGGCAACACAGGACCATGACTGGTATGTGCTTGAAATCAGCTCGTTCCAGCTTGATAATATGTACTCCTTCCGTGCCGACGTGGCTGTGCTGATGAATATCACCCCCGACCACCTCGACCGCTATGAGTTCAAGATGCAGAACTATGTTGACTCAAAGATGCGCATCATACAGAACCAGACACCTAAGGACACCTTTGTGTACTGGAGCGATGATGAGTATATAAACAACGAGTTGCAGAAGCGTATGGACGGATATGCTCCGAAGCCTACACCATCATCACACGTGGCAGTGATGGGAAATCCTACCCTGTGTCCGTTCTCTGACAGTGACATCGATCCAAACAGCGACTTCCCACTGCCGGGCAAGCACAACCAGCGTAACATGATGGCGGCAAAGGCTGCCGTATGTGCTGCAATGGGCAAGATGGACCTGTCGGTGGCAGAGCAGGAGAAGAGGGAGAATATATTGGTACAGTGCCTCAAGGACTTCCCAGGTGTGGAGCATCGCCTTGAGAAGGTTGACGAGAAAGACGGTGTGCTGTGGATTAACGACTCCAAGGCCACAAACGTTGATGCCTGCCGTGTGGCTCTGGAGGCAATGAGCCGTCCTACAGTGCTCATAGTGGGAGGAAAGGACAAGGGCAATGACTATAACGACATAAAGGAACTCGTGCGCGAGAAATGCAGTGCGTTGGTATATCTCGGAGCAGATAATGCCAAGCTGCACGCCGCCTTTGACGACCTTGGCATGCCTGTGGCAGATACCCACTCAATGAAAGACTGTGTGGAGGCTTGCCATAGGTTTGCACGCAAGGGCGATGTGGTTCTTCTCTCACCATGCTGCGCCAGCTTCGACCTGTTCAAGAACATGGAGGACCGCGGCGAGCAGTTCAAGGAGGGGGTTCGCAGTTTGTAAGTCATAATGCATAATTAAATAATTAATAATTAATAACTAAATAATTTGCCCCCAGCCTCCAGCTCACGTTCCCTCCCCTTGGGAGGGTCGGGGAGGGGTTATGATGGATCTCATATAATGGAGAAGCTAAAGCAATTGCAGAACATATTCAAGGGAGACGGCGTTATCTGGATTATCTTCTTCCTGCTGTGCATAGTCAGCGTGGTGGAGGTGTATTCAGCTTCTGCCAGCCTTGGCTATAAGTCAGGCAACTACTGGTTTGCCGTGACTTACCATACGACGCTGCTGTTCGTTGGCTTGCTCTTCATGATAGTGGTGCTCAACATACCCTGTCGGTACTTTAAGGCTATGACGCCCGTCATGTTCATCTTATCCGTGGTTCTGCTGGTGTTGGTTTACTTCGTAGGCACAAAGGAGAACGATGCCGCCCGATGGTTGAAGATAGGTTTCATACCGCTGCAACCGTCAGAGATAGCCAAGGGTACGCTGGTGCTCACTACCGCCTGTATTCTGAGTCAGTTGCAGACACCAGAAGGGGTGTCGCCAAAGGCCTTTAAGTATATCATGGGTACGAGCCTGGCACTCATAGGACTGGTGCTGCCTGAGAACTTCTCCACTGCTGCGTTGATGTTCCTCGTCGTGTTTATCATGATGTTTATCGGCAGGGTGCCGGTGAAGCGGTTGCTCGGACTCTTCGCCTCTATCGTAGGTATGGCGGTAGTCTTCGTTATGCTGGTAATGCTCTTGGGAAAGTCCAAGACGCAGTTGGCAGACAATGCGAAGAGCGATGCCAAGGAGTATGTGGAGACGGCAGATGAGCAGAATGAGCAGAATGGGCAGGATGAGCAGGATGAGCGCAAGGGTATATGGCACCGCGCTGATGTGTGGAAGGGCCGTATAGAGTCATTCTTTGATTCAAAAGATGTTCCGCCTGAGAAGTTTGACATGGACAACAAGGGACAGGAAGGCCGTGCGCGTATAGCTATAGCGTCAAGCAGAGTGATAGGTGTGGGACCGGGTAACTCTATACAGCGTGACCTGCTGCCGTTAGCCTTCTCTGACTTCATCTTCGCCATCATCTTTGAGGAACTGGGACTGCTGGGAGCCGGCTTCGTGGCGGCGCTCTACATATTGTTGCTTTTCCGCACGGGTATCATAGCGCAGAAGTGTGAGAATACCTTCCCGGCGCTCCTTGCCATGGGACTGGCACTGATGATAGTGGTACAGGCACTCTTCAACATGGCTGTGGCTGTGGGCCTGGCACCGGTAACCGGACAACCGCTGCCGCTGATAAGCAAGGGTGGTACATCGTCGATAATAAACTGTATATATATAGGAGTGATACTCAGCGTCAGCCGCACGGCAAAACGACGTATGAGTACTCCGCCGCAAACAATGGAAGAAAAAACTATAAACGCTTAATGACCATGAAAATGATAATTAGTGGTGGTGGAACAGGTGGACATATCTTCCCCGCCATAAGTATTGCAAATGCCGTCAAGGCAAAGCACCCTGATGCTGAGATACTCTTCATCGGGGCAGAGGGCAGAATGGAGATGACACGCGTACCAGAGGCAGGATATGATATCAAGGGCCTGCCTGTGCGCGGACTGATACGTCCGTTGTGGAGCCCGAAGAACATTGGTGTGATGATAGACTTCATACGCAGTAGGCAAAGGGTGAAGAAAATCATAAAGGAATTCCGTCCGCAGGTAGTAGTAGGAGTAGGCGGATATGCCTCTGCACCTACGCTCAATGCAGCGGCAGACATGGGCATACCGTGCCTGATACAAGAGCAGAACTCATACGCCGGCGTGACAAACAAGTCGCTCGCCAAGCGTGCAAAGAAGATATGTGTGGCATACGACGGTATGGAGCGCTTCTTCCCTGCTGACCGTATCATCAAGACGGGCAACCCAGTGCGTCAGTCGCTCCTGGCCAATGACATGACACGCGCTGAGGCACGCACAGCACTGGGACTGGATACAGAACTGCCCACTATACTCGTCATCGGCGGCTCACTCGGAGCACGTACCATCAACAATGCCATAGCCGAAGGCATAGAGAGCTTTGAGGAGCGTAAGGTGCAGGTGATATGGCAGACGGGAAAGTACTACATAGAGGAGTGTGAGCGCATAGCTCGTGAGAAGAATGCCCACCTGGTGCGCCCACAGGCGTTCATATCAGATATGGCAACGGCATATAAGGCTGCCGACATCGTGATAAGCAGGGCAGGAGCATCATCTATCAGTGAGCTGTGCCTGTTGGGTAAGGCATCGGTACTTGTGCCGTCACCTAATGTGGCAGAGGACCATCAGACGAAGAATGCCCGTGCATTGTCAGACCGTGGCGCGGCACTGTTCATACCCGATGCCATAGCACGCAAGACACTCGTCAACGAGGCGATAGAGCTGGTGTCTGACCCCGCTACCATAACAAAGCTGGAGGTGGAGGTACACAAGCTCGCCCTGCCTGACTCTGCAGACATCATTGCCGGCGAGGTGTTGAAGTTGGTACAAGATAACACAAACTCATAACTCATAATTCATAACTCAAAACTCATAAATGAGATCTGTATATTTCATAGGAGCCGGCGGCATAGGCATGAGTGCCATAGCCCGCTACTTTATAAGAAAAGGACTGGTGGTGGCAGGATATGACAAGACTCCGTCAGCACTTACAAGACATCTTGAAAAAGAGGGAATGCTTATTCACTACACAGAGGATGTGAAGCAGATACCCGTGGCCTGCAATAATCCTAAGGACACCTTAGTGATATATACTCCCGCTATACCTGAGACACACAAGGAACTGGTGTATTTCAAAGAGCATGGATTTGACATACAGAAGCGTGCGCAGGTGCTCGGAATGCTGACACGTGAGCATAAGGGACTGTGCGTGGCTGGTACCCACGGCAAGACCACCACATCTACCATGTGCGCACATATCATGCATCAGTCATCGTTGGACTGTAACGCCTTCCTCGGAGGCATATCAAAGAACTACGGCACCAACTACATACTCTCAGACAAGTCTGACTATGTGGTGATAGAGGCTGATGAGTTTGACCGCAGTTTCCACTGGCTCAGACCATGGATGACGGTAATCACCTCAACCGACCCAGACCACCTCGATATCTATGGTACCAAGGAGGCTTACCTGGAGTCTTTCCGTCACTACACCACTCTCATACAGCCAGGGGGCACACTCATTATCCATACCGGACTGGAGATGCAGCCTGACGTACCGGAGGGCGTGAGGGTATATACCTACGGCACTGACGAGGGTGACTTCCATGCAGAGAATATATGTATAGAGAAGGGCGAGATAACATTCGACTTCATATCACCTTTCGGCAATGTGGAGAACATACGTCTCGGACAGCCTGTGCCTATCAACATCGACAACGGCATAGGTGCCATGGCAATGGCACAGCTCAGCGGCTGCTCGCCTGATGAGTTGCGTTACGGTATGCAGACATACAAGGGCGTGGACCGCCGCTTCGACTTCTCACTGCGCAACCGCCGCCATGTGGTGCTCTCTGACTATGCACACCACCCGAAGGAGATATACGAGAGTGCGAAGAGTATGCGCGAGGTGTATCACGACCGTAAGATTACGGCAATCTTCCAGCCGCACCTCTATACCCGCACCCGCGACTTCTACAAGGATTTCGCTGAGGCTCTCTCACAGCTTGACGAGGTGATACTCTGTGATATCTACCCGGCACGCGAGAAGCCTATAGAGGGCGTGACATCAAAGCTCATATATGACAACCTCGCACCTAACGTGGAGAAACAGATGATACACAAGGAGCAGGTGCTTGACTTGGTGAGAAGCCGTGACTTTGATGTGCTCATAATACTCGGAGCCGGTGACCTGGACAACTATGTGCCGGAGATAACAAAGATAATAAGCAGTAAGGTATAACTGTAAGGTATAACTACTCAATTGCATATAAACGTTAACATAGACTGGAAAAGAACATTGTTGATATCAGCCGATGTGGTGATGGCGGTGTATATGGTGCTTGTGCTTGTATCATGGCACAAGCCAAAGGAGCATGACGTGGTGTGCAACAAGGTGGTGATAAGGATAGAGGACGAGCATGACAACGTATTCCTTGACGAGGAGGAGGTTAAGAAACTGCTTGAGAAATATGACCTTTACCCTATTCTTAAGTCAGTGAGTAAGATAAACACTCGTGACATAGAGCGTCATCTTGTGAGTATGCCGTTTGTAAAGACTGCACAGTGTCATATCAACCAGGCTGGCGACGTTTATGTGGCGGTGACTCAGCGTACACCGGTGGTGAGGGTCAAGGCAGACTCGGGTGATGACTATTACATTGACGACAATGCAGGTATCATGCCCAACTCACAGTACACCAGCGACATGATAGTGGCAACGGGTAACATAGACCGTGGCTATGCCGTGAGATACATCTATCACCTTGCCAGCATAATTATGGCTGATGACCTGTGGCGTAACCAGATAGAGCAGATAAATGTGCTGCCCGACCGCAGCATAGAGCTTGTGCCTCGTGTGGGTGACAACATAATCAACATCGGACAACTGCCCGCTAATAATAATCCGCGTCAGCGAGCAGCCCTGATAGAGGAGTTTGTAGGCAGACAGCTCAACCGCCTCCAGTTGTTCTATAAGCACGGACTGTGTCATGCCGGGTGGAGGAAATATGACTACATATCGCTGGAGTTCTCTAACCAGATAGTGTGTCACAGGCGCCAGGCTGAAACAGACATAGAGGAGGCAACCCCTACACCGTCGCCGGCAGAGGTAAAGGAAGAAGAGAACAAGACCGAGGACAACAAGAAGACTGAGGACAAGAAGTCAGAAGATAAGAAGACCGAAGATAAGAAAGCAAAAGAAACTAAAAAGACAATATAATTATGGCACTAAAAAACTTTATCGTAGCCATAGAACTTGGCTCAACAAAGATTACAGGCATAGCAGGACAGCACAGGCCTGATGGAACGATAGCTGTCTTGGCTGTGGTGCGCGAGGATGCTACGCAGTGCATACGTAAGGGTGTGGTATATAACATCGACAAGACGGTGCAGTGTATCACCAACGTTGTACAGAAACTGCGTGCTCAGCTTCATGCCGGCATCAAGCATGTGTTCATCGGTGTAGGAGGACAGTCTATACACTCAGAGCGTAACGTAATAATAAGAGACATGCAGGAAGCCATGCCTGTCACTCAGCAGATGATTGTTGAGATGATGGACAATAACCGCAGCATGGAGTATCCTGAAATGGAGATACTCGATGTGATAGTGCAGGAGTATCGTGCTGATTCTTTGTCGCAGGCAGACCCTGTGGGTGTGCAGTGCTCACACCTTGAGGGCAATTTCCTCAATATACTGCAGAGTAAGCGTCACTATAACAAGCTCAACACCTGCTTTGAGAATGCCGGGGTGAAGATTGCCGAGATGTATCTTGCTCCATACGCTCTGGCTGACGCCGTGCTCACACCTATTGAGAAGCGTAGCGGATGCGTATTGGTGGACTTAGGTGCTGATACCACCACCGTGATGGTGTATTACAAGGATGTGCTGCGTCATATCGCTGTAATACCTCTCGGCGGCAACAATATAACAAAGGATATCTGCTCACTGCAGATAGATGAGAGCGATGCTGAGAAGATGAAGCTCACCTATGCCTCTGCCTATACCCCGGTGGAGGATATGGACCCGAATCTGAAGTATGACATAGACAGTGAGAGAAAGGTTGACAGCTCACGCTTTATAGAGCTTGTTGAGGCCCGCGTGCAGGAGATTGTGGCCAATGCCATGAACCAGGTGCCTGCCGACTACTCCGACAAGATTGTAGGCGGTATCATCCTTACGGGTGGTGGCTCCAACCTCAAGAACATTGACCTCGCATTCAAGAAATACGCCAACCTTGACAAGGTACGCATAGCACACTTCGTCAACACTACTGTCAGCAGCACCTCTAACGAGGTTAACGCCAAGGACGGTACGATGAACACTGTCTTAGGCCTGTTGGTTAAGGGCGACCAGAACTGCTATCTGCAGGAAGAACAGAAGCCGCGTGACATCTTCGGTAACACCATAGGGGCGGAACAGCCTGAGAATGGTGAAGAGCAGGCAGAGCCTCGTGATGTCAATAACCTTCCAAACGGAGTGGTTCAGACGGCAGCAGAGAAGGCTGCTGCAGAGAAGAAAGCCGCCGAGGCCGAAGCACAGAGAAAGGCTGAGGAGGAGCAGCGCCGTCTGGAGGAAGAGGAGCGCCGTCGTCAGGAGGAGGAACGCAAGAAGAAGCCGGGCATTGCCTCAAAGATGATAAAGTGGCTCAATGAACTCACAAAGCCAGAGGAAGAGTAAAGCATATATTCACAACCCATAACGATTAGAATAATGATGGACAATAATATATTAGATGCGTTCGGTCCTGTATCAAAGGAGAAGAGCATAATTAAGGTAATAGGTGTTGGTGGTGGCGGCGGCAATGCCGTTAATCACATGTATCGTGAGGGAATACACGATGTTACTTTCGTGTTGTGTAATACCGACGCGCAGGCTCTTAACGACTCGCCTGTGCCGGTACACCTGCAGTTAGGCAGTGAGGGACTGGGAGCTGGCAACAAGCCTGAGAAAGCCCGTGAGGCAGCAGAGGAGAGCATAGAGGACGTGCGCCGTATGCTCGACGATGGTACGCGTATGGCATTCATCACCGCAGGCATGGGCGGTGGTACTGGTACCGGTGCCGCACCTGTCATAGCGCGTGAGTCAAAGAATATGGACATACTCACGGTGGGTATCGTCACCATACCGTTCAAGTTTGAGGGCGTGAAGAAGATTAACCAGGCACTTGACGGTGTGGAGGAGATGGCCAAGAACGTGGACGCGCTTCTCGTTATCAACAATGAGAGACTTAGGCAGATATATGATGAGCTGTCACTCATAGATGCCTTTGCCAAGGCCGACGATACACTGTCTGTTGCTGCCAAGAGCATATCAGAGATTATCACCGTGCATGGTGAGATAAACCTTGACTTCAACGATGTCAAGACCGTGCTCAAGGATGGTGGTGTGGCCATCATGTCAACAGGCTACGGCGAGGGTGACGGACGTGTGAAGAAGGCCATAGAGGATGCGCTCCACTCTCCGCTGCTCAATGACAACGACGTCTTCAAGTCTAAGAAGATACTGCTCTCCATATCATTCCATAACGACGATGAGAACCAAGGCTTGATGATGGATGAGATGAACGACATCAACGACTTCATGGAGCGTTTCGGTGAGGACTTTGAGTTGAAGTGGGGTGTGGCTAAGGACCCGACATTGGGTGAGAAGATAAAGGTGACGATACTTGCCACCGGCTTCGGTCTGAACGACATCAACGTTGATATGAACAACCGCATAAAGACCACACAGACCATTGAGGACGGAGCAAAACTGGCTGAGGAGGCTGAGCGTAAGGCCAAGCAGGCCGACCGTCTGCAGAAGTACTATGGCTCTGATGGCAAGAACACTATGCAGAAGCGTCGTCCAAACATATACTTCTTCCAGGCCAAGGACCTTGACAACGAGGACCTCATACTCGCTGTGGAGAACGCTCCTACATACGGACGTACCCGTCAGACTCTGGACAGCATATCACGGCTCTCCGTAGGTTATGTCAAGCAGCATGAGGAGGCTGCCGGTGCGGCTGACTCCGCTAAGGTTGATAACAGCAGCGTGATTAAATTCGGATAATCCTATAGTACTTATAGTTCCTATAGTCACTATAGTATCTATAGGAATCGATAGCTCCTAAAAATAAAAAATTGAACTGGCAACAACTCATATCCAATAAGCGGCTCGGTCAGGAACTGCGCCACACTGAGCGCCATGACGAGCGCTCAGAGTTCAAGCGCGACTATGACCGCCTGATATTCTCAGCGCCTTTCCGCCGCCTGCAGAACAAGACACAGGTGTTTCCGCTGCCTGGCTCGGTATTCGTGCACAACCGCCTCACTCACTCGCTTGAGGTGGCGAGTGTGGGTATGTCACTCGGTTCCGATGTGGCGCGTGAGGTGATACGCCTCAATCCGCAGTATGCCGGGACGGTGATAGAGGAGCTCGGCACCATCGTGGCATCAGCCTGTCTGGCTCATGACCTTGGTAACCCGCCTTTCGGACACTCCGGCGAGAAAGCCATTCAGACTTTCTTCTCAGAGGGTGAGGGCAGAAGACTCAAGGACAGGGTGTCGCCCTTATTGTGGAACGACATAACCCATTTTGAGGGCAATGCCAACGCATTCCGACTGCTTACCCACCGCTACAGCGGCAGACGTGAGGGCGGTTTCGTCATGACCTACTCCATGCTGGCGAGCATAGTGAAGTATCCATTCGCCTCCTCATACTCAGGCACCGACGTGGTGGGAGGCAAGGAGAAATTCGGTTTCTTCAGCACTGAGGCCGACACTTTCTGCCGCGTGGCAGACGACCTTGGCATGATACGGCTGTCAGCTGACGGTGAGCCGCCGCGCTATGCGCGCCATCCGCTGGTTTACCTTGTGGAGGCCGCTGACGATATCTGTTATGAGATAATGGACATAGAGGATGCCCACAAGCTGAAGCTCCTGTCATACGAGGAGACACGCGACCTGCTTCTCGCTTTCTTTGACGCACGCACGCAGCAGAGCATACTTGACCGCATAAAGGCGGAGAACATTGCCGATGTCAACGAGCGCGTGGTGTATATGCGTGCCTGTGTAATAGGCAAACTGGAGAACGAGTGTGTGGATGCCTTCCTGCGCCATGAGCAGGAGATAATGGCAGGCACCTTCCAAGGCTCGCTCATCAAGCATATCAGCGACGTGCAGCGTCAGGCCTACGCCCGTTGCACGGAGGTGGCATTTGCCAAGATATACCACTCTAAGCCGGTGCTCGACATAGAGTTGGGCGGTTACCGCATTATGGAGACCCTGATGCAGCAGATGACCGACGCCATAGAGAACCCGCAGCGTTTCTACTCACAGCAGCTGCTGAGGCGCGTCAGCAGCCAGTATGAGATAAATGCCCCTGACTTGGAGACACGCCTTATGGCGGTGCTCGACTTCATCTCGGGCATGACAGATGTCTTTGCCCTTGACTTCTACCAGAAGATTAACGGCTCCGCACTGCCGATTGTATAGTTTTTACAGTATCTATAGTAACTATATAGTATCTATAGTTATTTATAGTTCCTATAGCTGATAGTCACTATTTTATCCCAGGAATAATGAAAAGGATACTCTTCGTCTGTCATGGCAACATCTGCCGTTCGCCTATGGCAGAATACATAATGAAACACTTGGTTGCCGAGGCAGGGCAGGAAGATAACTGGTACATAGCATCGGCTGCTACCAGTACGGAGGAGCTGGGCAACCCCGTCTATCCCCCGGCACGCCGCAAACTGGCAGAGCACGGCATACGCTGTGACGGTCACAGCGCCCATCAGCTTACGCGCAGTGACTATGACAAGTATGACCTGCTCATAGGCATGGACTCTTATAACATACGTAACATGCAGCGCATCTGCGGCGGTGACCCCGAGGGCAAGATAATACGTCTGCTCGACCTTACCCACCGTCCTGGCGACGTGGCAGACCCGTGGTACACAGGTGATTTTGAAGCAACATGGTGCGACTGCCTTGAGGGCTGTCAGCAGCTAATGAAAAAGTGTCAGTGAATACAACATTTCACTGACACTTTGTTTTTTGTTTCGTCTATGTAATGATGAAGAAATCCCCACCTGTTATCCTAACAGTTTCAGGTATTTCTCTATAGCATCCCTTATCTCAGATATGCAGATATACTCATCGGCACTGTGTGAGCGTGAGCTCTCGCCCGGACCGAGCTTGAAAGACGGGAAGCGCATCAATGCCTGGTCTGACAGCGTAGGAGAGCCAAACGGCTCCATGCCCATCTCTATGCAACGCTGTATCAGAGGATGTTCACGTGGTATGCTTGAGGAATGCAGGTGGAACGAGCGAGCCTTCAGGTCACTCTTCAGTTTGCCCTGCAGGAAGTCAAACACCTCCTCATTGGTGTAGTGCTCGTTGGTGCGCACGTCGATGATAAACTTACACTCGTCAGGCACCACGTTGTGCTGTGTGCCACTGTTTACCACTGTGCACTGCATCTTCGTAGGACCGAGCAGGTCGCTGACCTTCTCAAACTTATAGTCGCGTATGAAAACGAGGTCATCAAGCGCCTCATATATGGCATTCACACCCTCGTTGCGTGCCGCGTGGCCGCTCTTGCCGTGTGCAGTGCCGTCAATAACCATCAGTCCACGCTCAGCAATGGCAGGCTGCATACCCGTAGGCTCACCTACTATGGCGACGAAAGACTCATCGCCTATACCGTTTTCAGCAGGTTTCAGTACGCTCCTTATGCCCCCTGCTCCGCTTACCTCCTCCTCACATGAGGCAAGGTAGATGAGGTTATAAGGGGGCTTATTATGCGTTGTGCATTGTGAATCATGCATTATCCTGAACACCTGCAACAGACTTACCAGTCCGCCGCCGCAGTCGTTGGAACCCAGTCCGTAGAGACGATCGCCCTCAATGGTAGGAGTGAAAGGGTCGCGCGTCCATGTGCTCACAGGCTTTACCGTATCGATGTGTGCGTTGAGCATTATGGTAGGCAAAGACTCATCCCAGTCCTCCGACGTTATCCAGATGTTGTTACCCTTGCGGCACGGCGAGTAGCCATAATCCCTTATGGTCTGCTCCATGATGTCGGCGGCGGCAGTCTCATCGCGGCTCACGCGTGGCGTGGCGATAAGGCGTTTCAGCAGCTCCACCGCATCGTTGACGTAATTCTCCAATATCTTAAATTCGTTGTTCTGTGTACTCATAAACGCAAAATTACAAATTATTATTCACACAACTACACAAAACAAATGGAAAATTTGGCAATATGAAAGATTTTTCGTATTTTTGCTTATTGTAACAGTTGAAAAGTAGTATTATGCAAACATTATGTCATCTTGCCAAGTTGCCATACGAGCAGGCGAAGAAATACGGTGACAGGACCGTATTTGAGTATAAGGACTTCGGGGGTACGGTATGGAAGAAAGTATCGTGGTGCGACTTCGGGACTAACGTCAGGCGTGTGTCGCTCGCTATGCTTGCCATGGGTGTGAAGGTGCAGGAGAACATCGGCGTGTTCTCACAAAACTCGCTGCCTTACATCTATACCGACTTCGGTGCTTTCGGCGTGAGGGCAGTGACAATACCATTCTATGCCACCAGTTCGGAGCAGCAGCTGCAGTATGTCATCAACGATGCACAGATACGCTTCTTCTTCGTAGGCGAGCAAGAGCAGTATGACAAGGCGCGCCGTGTGCAGGCCCTTTGTCCTACACTGGAGCGCATAGTGATATACGACCAGTCAGTTGCGCTGGCTGAGCATGACACTACATCAGTGTATTTCAAGGACTTCATAGAAGAGGGGAAAGATGAAAGTGAAGACAAGCTCAACTCTCTCCTCTCATCAATCTGCGGTGATGACATAGCCAACATACTCTACACCTCAGGCACTACGGGTGACTCAAAGGGTGTGGTGCTTACCCACGGACAGTACATGGCGGCATTCAAGGCCAACGACAAGTGCGTGCCGATGGGCGAGGACGACCGTGTTATTACGTTCCTGCCCATCACACATATCTTTGAGCGCGGATGGGATTTCCTCGCACTTACCGAGGGTGCCACCATCATCATCAATACCGACCCGCACGAGATACAGCAGTCTATGCGCGAGACACACCCTACTTGTATGTCTGCCGTGCCACGCTTCTGGGAGAAGGTGTATGCCGGTGTGCAGGAGAAGATAGACAAGGCCTCAGGACTGCAGAAGAAGATGTTTATGGAGGCAATGGAGATAAGCCGTCGTTACAACATTGACTGTAAGGCCAACGGCAAGAAGCCGGGACTGGCGCTGAGCCTGAAGTATAAGTTCATAAACAAGACAGTGCTGTCACTTGTGAGAAAGCAGTTCGGACTGGTAAGGCCTAACATCTTCCCTACGGCAGGTGCTGTGGTGTCAAAAGAGGTGGAGGAGTTTGTGCATATCCTGGGACTCAACATGATTGTGGGTTACGGACTGACTGAGAGTCTTGCCACGGTATCGTGCGACCATCGTGACGAGCCTTTCACCATAGGTTCCGTAGGCCGTCCTATCGATGGCATAGAGATACGCATAGGCGAGAACTCTGAGATATTGCTGAAAGGTCCTACCATCACCCGTGGCTACTATAACCGCGATGCCATCAACAAGGAAGCATTCACCGAGGACGGTTTCTTCCGTACTGGCGACGCAGGCTACATGAAGGACGGCGAATTGTACCTCACAGAGCGTATAAAGGACCTCTACAAGACCAGCAACGGCAAGTATGTGGCACCACAGGCGGTGGAGTCAAAGCTACTCGTTGACAAATACATAGAGCAGATAGCAGTGATAGCCGACGAGCGTAAGTTTGTCAGCGCACTCATAGTGCCAGCCTACGCACTGCTTGAGGAGTATGCCCGTGAGCAGGGCATAGCGTTCAAGGGTCGTGAGGACCTCTGCACCAACGAAAAGATAATAAAGATGCTCACCGAGCGTATCAACACCCTGCAGCAGGGACTGGCAGGCTATGAGCAGGTAAAGCGCTTCACCTTGCTCACCGAGCCCTTCACCATGGAGAACGGCGAACTCACCAACACCCTGAAGACCCGCCGCCCCGTGATAATAAAGAACTACGCCGAGGTAATAGAAAAGATGTATGAGGAGTAAGGATAAAGCGAACATAAAACTGTCAGACTTTCCAGAGGAAGTGACAAAGGACGGTGTGAGGATTTTCGGTGAGACATCATACGAAAATCATCTCGCTGTACTCAGTCACTACCTGCATAATGGAGAATTCGTTGGCAACACCGAAAAGAGAGAATATATTATTTCCTTGATACGTGAGTATCTACAAGAAAAAACTCAGCAGAACTATTCTGACGAAGAAATAGCCTATGCGGCAGAAAATCCTACACAATATAATTTATTCGGTGATTTCTTTAACGTACCTTTTCCTGCGCCCAAGGTTTATACGCACACATTTGTTGACTTATTTGCAGGCATTGGCGGAATCCGCATTCCGTTCGATGAACTGGGATATCATTGTGTATTCAGTTCTGAATGGGATAAAAAAGCGTGCCAGACATATTTTGCCAATTTCGGCATATTACCTTATGGGGATATAACCAGAATTCCAGCAGAGCGCATACCAAAACACGATATACTTTTAGCGGGATTCCCTTGCCAAGCTTTTTCTATTATGGGAAAAATGCAAGGGTTTGCTGACACGCGAGGAACAATGTTCTTTGAGATAGAACGAATATTGAAAGAACATCAAACCCCTTACATATTGCTTGAAAATGTAAAGCAACTTGTGGGTCACGATAGTGGACGAACATTCAAAGTGATACTTGAACGACTCAAACAACTTGGCTATCATGTAAAGTGGAAAGTGCTGAATGCCTTAGATTTTGGATTACCTCAAAAACGAGAGCGGGTAATAATCGTGGGATTCCAAGACAAAAATGACTACGAAGCCTTCGATTTTGAAATACCTCATACATCATATAATTTGTCTTCCGTATTAGAGAATGACGAAAGCGTTGACCGGACATTATTTGCTTCAGACCACATAATACAGAAAAGACGAGAAAGAACGGTAGGCAAAAAGATATTCTATCCTTCTATCTGGCATGAGAATAAGGCAGGAAACATTTCCATACTTGATTATTCGTGTGCCTTACGCACTGGAGCGTCATATAACTATTTGTTGGTAAATGGTGTAAGACGACCATCTTCTCGAGAATTGCTACGCTTTCAAGGATTTCCTGAAAAATACAGAATAGTAGTGTCACACCAAGACATTCGCAAGCAAACGGGAAATTCCGTGGCTGTGCCAATGATAAGAATGGTTGCTCAAAAAATAAGTAAAATAATAAACTGTAAAGAATATGCAGCATCCAAGGCTACGGGATTCAAGGCGGTTGCAGACGCATGAGCCTTATCCATTGAACGAAATACCAGAGAGAATAATAAAGCACATAGGCAAAAAGATTATTTATCTGCTTTGCGTAGGAAATAAAGACCTAACAGGCGATGAATGGGGCAATGTATTTGCAGAAGCTATAGGTGGCGAACATCTTCAGTCACCAGTTGGCATAGCAGACGTTGTCTATGAAAGAATGGCATGGTCTATGAAAACAGTGAAATCGAAAAAACCGCACCGTACCAATGATGGAGTAAGACTAATAAGTGGAAGATGCTCTCCTGACTATTCGTATGGAATAACAGATCCACACGAGGACATACAGAAGACTGGTCGTGCCGTTCTTAATATATGGAATGAGAGAGTAAACATTGCTCAAGATTATTATAACCCACTTCGAACTTCGGTGCTTGTGCGTAGTGAAGACTTGCTTACATTCTCGCTATTTGAGGAAGAGAACCACAGATATGTGGCCAATCAGTATCGATGGGAGGAGAACAAGAATGGAAATCTTATTGGTATCGACATTGAAACAGGTAAGCAGCAATTTACCTGGCAACCACATGGCTCGCAGTTTACTATTCATACAATAATTCCACAAAATGCTGTTTTATTCAAGATAAAAGAACCACCAACGTTGGATGTGGAAGATACATTAAGACAGATTAAATTTACGGAGGACTGGATAGAAATACTATAGATAAATGATAACGCAAGAACAATTAAAAGACATTCAGGAGCGTGCGGACGCTTTGGCACGCTACCTTGACATTGACCGTAAGAAGATAGAGTATGAGGAGGAGGACCTCCGTACTCAGGCGCCCGACTTCTGGGACGATCCCGAGAGGGCTCGCGCTCAGATGAAGGTGGTGGGCGAACTGAAGAAATGGATTGACGGATACAAGGAGGTGAGCGCCGCCGCTGAGGAGGTGCAGCTGTCAATGGACTTCTACAAGGAGGACATGGCTACGGAGGAGGATGTGGACAACGCATACGCCCGTGCACTGAAGGCAGTGGAGGACCTTGAACTGAAGAATATGCTGCGTCAGGAGGAAGACCCTATGGATGCAGTGCTGAAGATAAACTCTGGTGCCGGCGGCACCGAGGCACAGGATTGGGCACAGATGCTCATGCGTATGTATATGCGCTGGGCTGAGAAGGGCGGCTACAAGTGCACCATCGTTGACCTGCTGGAGGCTGACGATGCCGGCATCAAGTCGGTGACTATGCAGATAGAGAACACCGGCGCGGCAGACTATGCCTACGGCTACCTGAAGTCGGAGAGCGGCGTGCACCGTCTGGTGCGCGTGAGTCCGTACAATGCGCAGGGTAAGCGTATGACCAGCTTCGCCTCTGTCTTTGTAACACCGCTCGTTGATGACACCATCGAGGTGTATGTTGACCCTTCACGCATATCATGGGACACCTTCCGCTCAAGCGGTGCAGGCGGTCAGAATGTGAACAAGGTGGAGACCGGCGTGCGCCTGCGCTATATGTATCAGGACCCCGACACTGGCGAGGAGGAGGAGATACTCATTGCCAACACCGAGAGCCGCAAGCAGCAGCAGAACCGTGAGAACGCCATGCGACTGCTGAAGTCACAGCTCTACGACCGCGCCATGAAGAAGCGCATGGAGGCACAGGCTGCCATTGAGGCTGGCAAGATGAAGATAGAGTGGGGTTCGCAGATACGCTCATACGTGTTTGACGACCGCCGCGTGAAGGATCACCGCACAAACTATCAGACATCTGACGTTGATGCAGTGATGGACGGTAAACTTGACGGATTCATCAAGGCATACCTCATGGAACTGAACAATAAGGACTAATGGGAGTTGGAAGTAAGAGGGTGTAAAGAAAAGGAATAGCATGACATTGGCTGAAAAGATAAGACTCTGGCGCAAGTCGCGACACCCCAAGTCAACACTTGCCATCATCATCATTAGAGATAATATTAGAGTACCCTTTATGTATGACAGTTTATGATTAATGACAGAATAATGATTGAAATCGGACTAAAATATACAAGTGAGCTGACTGTTACAGATGCAGTAACCGCTGTCAAGGTAGGTTCTGGTGATATGCCAGTTCTCGCAACCCCTATGATGATGGCCTTGATGGAAAATGCAGCCATGCTGGCTGTCAGGGATGCGCTCCCGGAAGGCTGCACCACTGTTGGCGGTCACATTGAGTCTTCTCACCTGAAGCCGTCCAAGGTCGGGGATGTTGTCAGAGCAGAGGCAGAGGTGACTAAGGTGGATGGTAAGAAGATAGTGTTCAAGGTGTCTGCCTATTCTGGTGACATTCTTCTTGGTGAGGGTACGCACCTGAGATTCATTGTAGATAGAGACAAATTCATGTCAAAGGTATTATGAAATCTTTATAATGAGGTCTTTGAACAGGAATGAACATGAAAAAATAATGCCAATAACTTGCAAAAACAGTTTAATTTGTGTAATTTTGCGTGTGGACGGGAAGGAAGAGTACCGCCAAGGCTAAACAATATAGAAAATCAGAGAAACTAAATAACAGAGATTATGTCAAAGAACAAGAACAACGCTAAGCGTAAGGCTTATGCAGAGAAGAAAGAGCAGGAGGGACGTAAGGTTATCAACTGGATATTCGGCATACTCGTGGCGTTGGGTGCTCTCTATGCTATCTATACCATCGCTATTCAATAGTAATAACCATGCATCCCGTCGCCTATTCACCGTAAGGGGGCACAGGGAAAGAGGATATGGAGATAGAACGTAAATTCCTTGTGAAACGAGACGGCGCCTTTCACAAGTATGTTACTTCGTCATCACACATAGCTCAGGGCTATATGGATGTCAAGGGTGCAACGGTGCGCATCAGGCTGAGGGACGACAAGGCATACCTCACCATCAAGGGACCGTCTGCCAATGGCATATCACGTTATGAGTTTGAGCGCGAGATACCATTGGATGATGCCCGCGAGATGCTGAAGCTGTGCCAGGGTGGACTGGTGGAGAAGACCAGGCACCTGGTGCCGATGGGCAACCATACGTATGAGGTGGATGAGTTTCACGGTGCTAATGACGGACTGCTGTTCTGCGAGGTAGAGCTGGGCAGCGAGGACGAGGAGTTTGAAAAGCCAGACTGGCTCGGACCGGAGGTGACAGGCAACCGCCATTTCTATAACAAGGGACTGCTGACAGACCCTTATCCGAACTGGAAGACGCAGTTACCGGAGGAATACAGATAGACCACAAAAGACTATAACTGACATTATAAAGGCAGGCAACGAGTATATCGTTGCCTGTTTTTATTGTGTTTATTGTTAATAAAAATTAAATGCGATGGGAAAAATAGTAAAACGAGCATTACTATTTAATGAATTATACTAACTTTGCACACCGAAACAAAAAATGTGCAAAGAAAAGGAAAAGATAAAAAGACAAAAGGATGACTAAGAAACTATTATGTTGTGTTGCGCTTCTGAGCGCAGTATCTGGTACGGCTTTGGCAGGTGGTATCTTGACAAATACCAATCAGAACGTGGCTTTCCTGCGTAACCCGGCGCGTGACGGTGCCATAGGTATCGATGGAATATACAGTAACCCTGCAGGTGTGGCTTTCATGGATGAGGGCACTCATCTCTCTATCAACTGGCAGGCTGCATGGCAGACACGTACTATTGAAACCACAAACCCGGTGTTCACTATGTCTAAGGACTTCAACGGCCAGCCACAGCGCTATGAGGGCAAGGCCTCTGCACCGTTCCTTCCTTCAGTACAGGCTGCATACAACAAGGGTAAGTGGTCACTGCAGTTTAACTTCTCTGTAACCGGAGGCGGCGGCAAGTGTGAGTTCGCTAACGGTCTTGGCTCTTTCGAAGGTGCTGTGGGACAGATAGCAGCAGGACTGAATCAGTTTGGTGTTATGGCAGGACTTCCAAATCCAATAATCTGCAACGGCTATGACTGCAACAGCTATATGCAGGGTAAGCAGTATTACTTTGGCTTCACTATGGGTGCGGCATACAAGGTTACAGACAACCTCTCTGTATATGGTGGTATCCGTGTGCTCTATGGTTCTGCCACATATAAGGCAAAGATTGATAATATCAAGGTTATCAATGGTATGTATCCTGACGGAGTGGACTTCGGACAATACTATGACCCACTTAAGCCTTATATCAATGGCGCGGCACAGAATTATGAGGCTGTTATAGCTCAATACATAGCTGCAGGTCAGGAGATACCGGCAAATATTATAAACAGCTACACCTCTGTAAGGAAACTCCAGGCAGTGGAGTCTTATCGTGAGGGTGTAAACCTTCAGTCTGACCAGAGCGGCGTAGGTTTTGCTCCTATACTTGGTGCCGATCTGAAACTTGACAAGTTTAACTTTGCCGTTAAGTATGAGTTCCGCACAAAGATGAACATGGAGAACAAGTCAACGGTGAAGGAGGCTCATGCCATTGATGCCGTAAATGTGTTCCGTGACGGTACGTCTATCCGCGAGGACCAGCCATCACTGCTCGCCTTCGGTGTGCAATATACTCCTGTGGAGTGTGTGCGTATAAATGCTGGCTACCATCACTTCTATGACAAGGCCGCCAAGAAGACCTATTACAAGATGAACGAGGCTGGTGTATCTACACGCTATGATAATAAGAATGATATGCTTGCTAACGGTACCAACGAGTATCTCGGCGGTGCAGAGTGGGACATCACCAAGAAGCTCACCGCCAGTGCCGGTTTCCAGATAACACGTTACGGCAACACTGATGAGTACATCAACGATATCTCGTTCGTGGTTGACTCATGGAGCTACGGCCTTGGTGTGAAGTATAAGGTGACAGACAAGATAGCCATCAACGCTGCATACTTCAAGACATGCTATGATGACTATACCACTGCGGTTGACGCAAACGGCGTGCAGAACTCATTTACACGCTCAAACCGTGTGGGTGCCATCGGCGTAGATATAAAGTTCTAAGAAACATTGTTTAGTTAATAATACTCCTATATTAATTATGCCCCTTGTAATGAGCGTTCATTACAAGGGGCATTTCTTTATCTGTCAAAGACACAGCTCTATTGAGCCATGATCTTTGCTGTCTGCTTCTGACCGTTGGTCAGTGTATCTTTCATCACATATATCTCAGAGGTCTTGAGTGTGGTTACCTGCTTGCCGTCAAGGGTGAAGAACTCACGCTTCAGTATGTCTGCCTCCTCGTTCACCAGACGTATGCACTTTATGGCATCGGCCTTGCCTGTGACAGCTACGCCGAGAGTCTGTGTGAAGGTGTGGTTGTCGGCGTCGGTCACTGTCATCTCTATAGAGCCAAGCTCTGCATCGCTACCAGCGGTGATGGTTATGATGCTGTCTGTTATCTCAGCAGAGAAGTTGCCGCTCTTTGAGCTGATGCTGTATGCAGGGCTCTTGGTAAAGCCGCGGAACTCAGGTGCGGTGTTGAATGTCACTGATGTGCCGGGAGCTAACATAACGTATGGATGAGCCATGAAGTCAAGGTAGTGCTCCAGACGTGTGTAGTCGTCGCTCATCACCTCGTTGTTGTCAGCTACGTCAGGGTTAGAGCCTGTCAGCTCCTCATACCAGTTTGGCATACCGTCCTGGTCGGTGTCGAAGTCGGCAGCGCGGCTCACCTCTGGCCATATCTCAAAGCCGGTGTATTCATCTGTCACGATGTCGTTCTCATGGTCTATCTCACCCTTGATGCCAGAGCGGCTGCCCACGTAGGTGTATGTTCCGTCAACGGTCTCGCGAACCACGCGTACGTGCTGGTCGTCACGCATAGGACGTATGGCACCTGCCGTAGATGTTACAATCTTAAACGCCTCCTTGGCAGAGTGTATTGTGGCGTATGAGGGGAAGAAAGGCTTATCAACGAAGGTCTTGTAGCCCAGTCCGTCAGTGCGGGTGTTAGGGTCTATTACCCCTGAGGTCTTCAGCGTATAGCGGTATGTATTGTTCAGGGCATCGGTAGTGAGAGTGTGGTCCTTGTTCTCGCGGATATTGCCTGAGATGTATGCCTGCCATACACCATTGTGGTTAGGCAGCTCATAGTCCTGAGAGAAGAGAATCTTCAGCTGGGTGTCAGCGCCCATCTTGTAGTAGTTGTTCACGAAGTTCACTGCATGGCAGCCGCCGTCGGTGGTACGCTTGTACCAGTTGTAACATACGTTGTTGAAGATATCCATCTGACCTATAGGCATGTTGTTGCCGTCCATGCCGCCACCCATTGACCAGTTGCGGCCCTCACAGTTCACGAGCAGGTTATGGCTGTATGTGCCCACGTTGCCGTCAATGGTGGCAGCATAGCCGTGGTTTGTGCCGGCAGGGTAGTTCTTATGGTCTGCAATACCGAGTGCCTCGGCAATCATAGAGTATTGGAAGGTAAGGTTCTTCGCACCGCGTGAAGAGAAGGTCTCGTCTGTTCCCCATGCCATTGTTGTGTGGTCGATGATGGTGTTGTCGGCACCGGCAGCACCCATGGCGTTGCCGGTATCGCCGTATCCGCGCTTAGCCCTGAGGAACTGAACGACGCTCTCTGAGCCGATGTTGAGGTTTGAATGCTTCAGGCAGATGCCCTTGCCCGGTGCTGTCTGTGCAGCGATGGTGACATAAGGCTTTGCAAACTCTGCCTCAAAGTCCATGACGATAAGTCCGCTGACATCGAATACTATGGTACGTGGACCTTCCATGTCTGCAAGACCATAAATCAGTGAGCCGGGGGTATGGTCGTTCCTGAGGTTGGTAACGTGATATACCACACCGTCGCGACCGCCCTGTGCGAAGCGTCCGTAGCCTTCAGCCCCGGGGAAAGCCAGTCGGCGAGGACGGAAGCTCCATGTGTCGCCTGTATAGACGTTGTAGTTGGCATCCACCTCGTCAATGCGCCAGTAGTAGGTCTCGTGGGTGGAGAGCTTGCCTGTGGTGAACGTAGGAGAAGTCACCTCGCCGGCCAGCTGCAGGTCATCAGCCGATGTACCGATATACACGCGGTGCTTCACAGCGAGGGATGCAGGAGTCCATGAAAGGACGGCAGTGCCGGTCTCGTCGCAGTCAACGTGCATTGACGGATTGGCTGGTGAAGGGTCTGACGCCGTAGTCTTCGGGTTAGGACGGTCGAAGATGAGAGCATTGATGCCCACCGATGTAGTCTGATATGTCGCGCCAGTGGCTGGCACAGAGATATACTCTATCACCACGTCCTGTCCCTTCGTGGCATTGAATGTTATGTATGACATGCCACCCTCAGACTGTGATGCAGCCTGCGCTGTCTGTGTTACGTTCTCAAGCACTACGTTGTCGTTCACAAGTATCTTGAGCGGTGGCATTTCTATGTTGTCGCTGTTGTTGTGGTATGCACACAGAGTATGGCTGCCTTCCTCCAAACCACTGATAGTGATTTTGATGCCCTGTGCCTCTGTAGTGCTTGTGGTCCAATCGTTGTTTGCGTCAATGTAGCAGGAGTATATACCGTCGTATATCAGCTTGTCTTTCTGGGTTACGAGGTTTTTGTTCCAGTTGTCGCGCACGCCGTTGCTCCATACTCCATCTGCTGCGCTGATGGCCACAGTAATGGTAGAGTCGATAGCGGTCTTGAAAGATTGTGAGGCAGTCTTCACACGCCCCGGCGACCAGTTCACGTAACCGTCGGCAAGGCTTTGGTTCTGTTTGCCGTTCAGGTTAAAGTCAATCTTCTGTGCGCCGACCTGCATGGCACAGGCAGCGAGAAGACAGGACATTAGGATTTCTTTTTGTTTCATATAGATTGATTTATAGTTATACCTTAATTCTGTAAAAACGCCAACACCTTTGGCGCAGCCAAAGTTACTAAAAAAATAAGATACGACCAAAGGAATGATATGGAATTACGACAATATTACACAAAATTCCCCATCAGGTATGCTTCTGTTGTGCAATAATACTTAAAAAATTGGGCTTTTCTTGCACATGTCAAGAAATAAGCGTAACTTTGAATGAATAAGGTGTAATGATTATGAAGAAACTGACTATAGTAAAAGTGGGCGGTGCCGTTGTGGAAGACGAGGCACAGCTCTCCGCATTGATTGAGAATTTCTCTGCCATAGAAGGCGCAAAGCTGTTGGTACACGGTGGTGGCCGTCGCGCTACAAAGGTAGCTGCCGCTCTGGGCATAGAGACAAAGATGGTGGGCGGTCGCCGTATCACTGACGCTGATATGCTCTCTGTCGTTACGATGGTGTATGGCGGACTGGTAAACAAGAATATCGTGGCACAGTTGCAGGCTGCCGGACAGAATGCCATGGGCCTCACTGGTGCCGACATGAACGTGATACGCTCTAAGCGCAGGGCACCCAAGAAGGTGCGCATGGACGACGGTACGGAGCAGGAGGTGGACTTCGGTTTCGTGGGTGATCCCGTGAAGGCTGACGGTGCCGCCCTGAGTCACCTGATCGAGGCAGGCGTGATACCTGTCATAGCACCGCTGACACACGACGGCGAGGGTAACATACTCAATACCAACGCTGACACCATGGCGTCAACCGTGGCTGTGGCACTGGCATCGCTCTATGACGTGACGCTCATATATTCTTTTGAGAAGAAGGGTGTGCTGATGAACCCTGACGATGACGACAGCGTGATACCTGTCATCAACAGGCAGAGCTATGAGCAGTATGTAAACGACGGTGTGATATCGGGAGGCATGATGCCGAAGATAGAGAACGCCCTGCAGGCCGTGGACAAGGGCGTGAGCAAGGTGGTGATAACCCTCGCCACACAGATAGACGGCGAGCACGGGACAGCCATTGTCAATGCATAATTAATAATTAATAATTCAGGTTTCTGATGTTAATAAACGACCACAGATTTAAGGATTACAAAGATTTTGCCACTTCCTAAGAAAACTATTTCACTGATATGTTTTTTTATTTCACTGATTATAACCATGCGGAGCCATCTGTGTAATCAGTTGTTTGCCGCTTTGGTTATCGTATAGAAATCCGTGTCGTCTGTGTAATCAGTTGTTTGCCGCTTTGGTTATCGTATAGAAATCCGTGTCATCTGTGTCATCTGTGGTTCTTATTTCTTAAAGCGAAAGTTGAATAAAAATTAATAATTAAACCCCTTTCCCCATATCTCATGCTCCCTCCCTCACAGGGAGGGGTGGGGTGGGTCTCTAACTCATAACTCATTGGACATCGTCCACACCATATTACCACTCAAGAATGAGATGTACCGCCTGGCGCTGAGGATTACGCTCAACAGTCAGGAGGCAGAGGACGTAGTGCAAGATGTGGTGATACGGTTGTGGCAGATGCGTGAGCGCCTTGACGGCATAGACAGTATAGAGGCGTATGCCCTGCGCATGACGCGTAACCTGGCGCTTGACCGCAGTCGAATGAGGGTAAACCAGACGGAGTCACTGGAGGACATCACTCCACCTGCCGTCACCACGCATGACGAACTGGAGGCCGACGAGCGCATCGACATCGTGAGACAGCTGATGCAGCAGTTGCCGGAGAAGCAGCGTACATGTATGCACCTGCGTGACTTTGACGGCCACACCTACCGTGAGATAGCCGACATAACAGGACTCAGCGAGGAACAGGTGAAGGTAAGCATACACCGTGCGCGTCAGTTTATCAAGGTGCGCCTGCAGGCAGACAACGGTATGGTGTAATCCTTCAGCCCTTCTCAAATCCCAAAGAAACAATATATGAATATCATAAAGACAGACAGACCATTATTCCTGGCTCCCATGGAGGATGTCACCGACATAGGTTTCCGCCGGTTGTGCAAGCGCTTCGGCGCTGCCATGGTGTACAGCGAGTTTGTGGCTGCCGAGGCATTGGTAAGAAATGTGAAAGACACCGTGCGCAAGCTCACCATCAGCGATGACGAGCGTCCTGTGGGAATACAGATATACGGTCGTACGGTGGATGCCGTTGTTGAGGCGGCGCGCATCGTTGAGGCAGAGGCATCGCCCGACGTTATAGACCTTAACTTCGGCTGCCCCGTGAAGAAAGTGGCAGGCAAGGGCGCGGGTGCCGGTATGCTGCGTAACATACCGCTGATGCTTGAGATGACCGAGGCAGTGGCGAAGGCCGTTGCCACTCCCGTGACAGTAAAGACACGTCTGGGATGGGACGCCGGCAACTTCGTGTTTGGCGACACACTGTCAGAGGAGTACACACCCGTAGGTGGATGGCAGGGACGCGACCTTGCGGAGCGCCTGCAGGAGTGTGGCGCTCAGGCATTGACCATACACGGGCGCACTCGCTCACAAATGTACACCGGCGACGCCGACTGGACACTGATAGGCGGTGTGAAGCGCAATCCGCGCGTAACCATCCCCGTAATAGGCAATGGCGACATAAAGAGCATAGAGGAGGCCGACGAGGCGTTTCAGCAATACGGCGTTGACGCGGTGATGATAGGCCGCGCCACCTTCGGTCAGCCGTGGATATTCTCGCGCGAGGCAACACAGAGCCTTACCCCTGCTGAGAAGATAGACATACTCATAGAGTTGCTCAACATAAACATCGACCTCATAGGCGATGAGCGCAAGGCCATACTTCACACAAGAAGGCACCTGGCGGCCACCCCCATATTCAAGGGAATACCCGACTTCAGGCCTACGCGCATACAAATGCTGCGCGCCGACACGGCAAAAGAGTTAGTGCTTATACTTAATGAGATAAAGGATACTCTCGGGACCCATATTAAATAAGAGGTCAAGAACAGAGAGCCCCGGTATGAATCCGTTGCGTCTCTGGAAGGTCTGATAGTATTGTTGTAGGTTATAGTGACTATAGTTATTATAGTCACTATTTTTTTTATGGTCACTATAGTTATTATAGTCACTATTGTTTTTATGGTTACGAAGGTAGTCGCTGATGCCGGTGAGTTCTCTCATCTTACAGGTGATGGCCTGGTTGTAGTCAATGAGGAAATCCCACTGCCTCTCATAGAACGGACGGATGTCATCAGCGTAATAGTCAAAGAACGGCGACTGCCCGTAGGCTGAGCACAGAGCCTGCCAGTGCAGATGTCGCCAGTTGCCGTGGTCGCTTATGCGAACGTCTTTCGTCAGCATACCGTTGGCAGCGGTCACCGGCACGGTCAGCTTCTGCGTACCCGATGCGGTGGCTATGAGGCAGTGGTTGCGTGTGGTCTGTTTTACATATCGCTCCCCGCCGTCTATCGTTATGTCGTCAGCGTGGTGCAGCAGGTCGGCATACCACTCCACTGGTCCGAAGTATGTGGTGTGAAGAGTCATCAGCGTAGTTACTCCTTATCAGAACATCTGGCTCACGCGGCGTATGCCGCTTACAAGCTGGTCTATCTCCTCCTTGGTGTTATATAGTGCGAGCGATGCCCTCACGGTGCCCTGTATGCCCAGGCGGTGCATCAGCGGTTCGGCGCAGTGGTGACCAGTGCGCACGGCTATGCCGAGGCGGTCGAGCAGTGTGCCGAGGTCCAGGTGGTGTATGTCGCCCACGAGGAACGATATTACCGCGTCGCGTCTTGAAGGGTCAAGAGGTCCGAAGATGCGCATACCCTCAATGGTCTGCATCTGCTCCAGCGCATAGCGTGTCAGCTCGCGCTCATGAGCCTCTATGTTGTCCATGCCTACGGCCTCCATGTAGTCTATGGCGCGCGCCAGTCCGTGGGTTGCCACATAGTCAGGCGTGCCTGCCTCAAACTTAAACGGCAGGTCTGCCCATGTGGTGTGTTCAAACGTCACTGTGCCTATCATCTCGCCGCCGCCCTGATATGGTGGCATCTCCTCAAGAAACTTCTCCTTGCCGTAGAGCACGCCGATACCCGTAGGACCATACATCTTGTGACCTGAGAAAGCGAAGAAGTCGCAGTCCAGCTCCTGTACGTCTATCCTCATGTGTGGTGTGCTCTGTGCTCCGTCCACCAGGCACGGCACTCCGTGGCTGTGGGCTGTCTCTATTATCTGCTTCACGGGGTTTACGGTGCCCAGCACGTTGCTCACGTGTGCCACGCTCACCAGTCGTGTGCGGTCAGTGAAGAGCTTCTCGTATGCCTCAAGGTCGAGTATGCCGTCATCGCTCATAGGTATCACCTTCACCACAATGCCCTTGCGCTGCGCCTGCAGCTGCCACGGCACTATGTTGGAGTGGTGCTCCATGGTTGAGATGATAACCTCGTCGCCCTCCTTCATGTAAGCCTCAGTGAAGCTCGATGCCACGAGGTTCATGGACTCCGTGGTGCCGCGTGTGAACACTATCTCCCTTGTGCTTGCGGCATTGATAAACGAGCGTACACGCTCACGCGCCGCCTCGTGCAGGTCGGTGGCCTGCTGCGACAGGTAGTGTACGCCGCGGTGTACGTTGGCGTTCACGTTGAGGTATTCCTCGCGCATGGCGTCGAGCACACAGAGAGGTTTCTGCGTGGTGGCGCCGTTGTCAAGATACACCAGCGGGTACTTGTCATATATCTTCCTTGACAGGATAGGGAAATCCTTGCGTATGAGTGTAGTGTCTATCATGTTCATCGTGTAAAGAGCCGTGGCTTAATTGCCCTTAGCCACTGCAAAGTTACAAAAGAAAACTCATATATCGGAAAAAACACCGCAAAAACGTTATTTATTTTTCAAAAAACAGGGTAGTGTGCAATATGCGAAAGAGATGTGAACAGATGTTAAAACAGCGGGTTTCCAGCATCGTTTTGTCCGCTACCAGCAGTGAAGTGATAGCTTCTATATAACAAAAGCATAGCTTTCACGGTGTGAAAGCTATCGTTTTACACCTAAAAAGCTATGCTTTGACATCAAAAAAAGGCTCTTTTTGAGTCTTTTCTTCGTATATCCTTGTATGTTTTTCCTCTTGCTTTTATGGGGCTTTTTAGCAATGCGCTGACTGACAGGATGTTGCTATAAAACGCAACAAACTCCGAATTTTGGCGTATTTGGAGCCAAACCGGAGTTTGCTGAGTAATATCGCAAGGAAACGGGGTTAAAACCCCAGTGTGCAATTTCTGTCAGTGTCACTTGCAAATCCTGCAGGTGCCGCAACGCTCCTCTTTGCTGAGGCGCTTGTCCACGAGTATGTGCAGGCGGTCGCGGAAGGCTGTCCACTTCATCTCGTCTATCACCTGGGAGATAAACGCATTCTTGAGCAGCGTGCGAGCCACCTCCACGGGTATGCCCCTCTGCTGCATATAGAATACTGCAGCATCGTCCATCACACCTACGGTGGAACCGTGTGCGCACTTCACGTCGTCGGCGTATATCTCGAGCATCGGCTGGGTGTACATACGAGCATCGTTGCTCGCCACCATGTTGTTGTTTGTCTCCTGCGAAGAGGTCTGCTGCGCACCCTCGCGCACCATTATCTTACCGGCGAAGGCGCATACAGCCTCGTCGTCGAGAACGTATTTATACAGCTCGCCCGACTGGCACTGTGGCACCTGGTGGTCTATCAACGTGTTGTTGTCCACATGCTGCTGACGGTCGGCTATCACCGCGCCGTTGAGCTTCACCTCGGCGCCCTTGCCCTGCAGATACACGTCAATGCCGTTGCGTGTTATGCCGTTGGAGATCGTTATGTTGTTATGGCGCACCGACGCGTCGCGACCTGCCTTTACATACAGGTTGCTGAACAGGCGGCACTGCTCGTTGGTCTCCTCCAGCTGGTACATATCGAGGTGTGCGCCGTCCTTACATACCACCTCCACCACCTGCAGCGTAAGGTATGCGGGTTTCTTCTCCTGCTCAGCCTCGCCGTCAAGCTTTACGTGGTCCACAAAGAAGATGGTGGCCTCACTCAGCTCCTCCATTACTATCAGCGCGCGCCTTATAGCCATGGTGTCCTGCTGTCCCGACAGTATGTTCTCTATCCTTATCGGAGTCTTAGCCTTGGTGCCTTTTGGCAGGTATATCACGATGGCATCGCTCGCCAGCGCGGTGTTTAGCGCAGTCAGTGCATCGTCCTCATGCTCGCCCTTCAGCGTGTCTATGGCTACGGACTCACCGTCGGCGTTCACTGCGCTGTCCACCACCGTGTTGTAATACCTCGTTGCCTTCTCGTCAGCATCCTTTATGCTGGTAACGTAAGGTATGCCCTCCAGCTCCAGCGGTGCCAGTGACACACCGTAGTCTGGTGCGAAAGCCGTCTCCACGTCGGTATAGCGGTAGCGTTCCGTCTGCCTTGTGGGCACTCCCAGTCGCGTGAAAGCGTTGATGGCCTTCTCGCGCTCAGCGTTAAGCACAGGGCTTGCCTGCTTGTCAAGCACCGGCCTTATCTCGTTGTATAATTCTATATATTGGTTCATAGTGAGACCCCTCCCCTTAATCCCCTCCCGAGGGAGGGGAAGTATATGGTAAAAGGGTAATATTTTTTTATTCCAGTATTTCTTTTATTCTCTCAATGAAGGCGACAGCCATGGGTGTAAGTTCATTCACCATTGCCTTGTCACAGTATGCGAAAGCTTCATAGTCACTGCTGTGTCGCTTCTCAAAAAGAGTGTTGAAGGTCTTCCCGTGTTCTATCTCAAGTATTCCTTTTGAGATAAAATGCAGTCCAAGCATGGTCTTTACACCTGCGTGGGTAGTTGCGGTTATACCATTTTTCAGTAACAGAGCCTGCACAGCATAGAAACAGGCATAGTACAATCTGTTGATAGCAGTATTATAATGTCCATTTTCATTAAGCAATCTTGCTTCTTCTATTGTCTCGTTCGCTCTTTCCAGTCGATACTTCATCAGGCTCTGGCGGCTTTCCTCGTCAAGTGTCTCTTTCATATTTCTTTTCCCTCGTTTACTACATTAAGATAGAAAGGTGTTTTGAATGGCATTTGTTCCCACTGGCTGCGAAGCATCACCGTCGGTGAGATAGGTATGCCTGTTTTCCATTCAATCTGCCACAAAGGATCTGTAACAGCCATCTCACGTTTCAAGTCAATATGATCACCGTCAAGCAGTATCAGGACATCTATGTCACTGTCTGGACGTGCCTCACCTCTTGCCTCCGAACCATAGAGTATGGCTGTAGCAGTGGGTGCCACACCTTTTATGGCATCACTTATTTGGCTTACTATTTCCTTGCGTTGCATATTGTAATCCTTTCTTTTAACCAGTAGTAGTAATAATGTCACCACAAGTCAACCAGTAGTAGTAATCCCTTCCCCTCCCTTGGGAGGGGATTAAGGGGAGGGGTCGTTGTTGGGTCACAGTCCTTCCTTTATCCAGTCAAATCCCTCGTCCTCAATCTTCTGTGCGAGGTCAGGACCGCCTGTCTTTACTATTCGGCCGTCGATGAGCACATGTACTATGTCGGGCTTGATGTAGTCAAGCAGACGCTGGTAGTGGGTTATGACGATAGCCGACGTCTTCTCAGTGCGCAGCTTGTTGAAGCCTGAGGCGACGATGCGCAGGGCGTCAACATCAAGACCTGAGTCTGTCTCGTCGAGTATGCAGAAGGTAGGCTCCAGCATTGCCATCTGGAAAATCTCGTTGCGTTTCTTCTCGCCGCCCGAGAAGCCCTCGTTTACAGAGCGTGACATCAGCTTCTGGTCTATCTCCACCAACTGGCGCTTCTCCTTCATCAGCTTTATGAAGTCGGCGGCCTTCATAGGCTCCAGTCCCTGTGCCTTGCGACGGGCGTTGACGGCAGCCTTCATGAAGTTGGTCATTGACACTCCCGGTATCTCCACCGGCATCTGGAACGACATGAATATGCCGGCGTTGGCGCGCTCGTCGGCGCTCATAGAGAGCAGGTCCTGTCCGTTAAACAGTATCTCGCCCTCTGTCACCTCGTAAGCGGGGTTACCCACTATCACGTTAGACAGTGTTGACTTACCGGCACCGTTAGTGCCCATCAAGGCGTGTATCTCGCCGTCGTTGATGGTGAGGTTCACACCCTTCAGTATCTCCTTGTCGCCAGCCTTGGCATGTAGGTTTTTTATTTCAAGCATAGTAATTCTAAGTTATGCGTTGTGAGTTATGCATTGTGAGTGCAAAGTTACTCATTCTTTCTCAATAAAACAAGCCCAAATCTTTTTTATAGCCTAATTCTCGTTAATCTATTTTTTTATCTGCCTATCCAGCCAAAGGTCAAGTAAAGGGTCGGAAACACTATATAGTCCATCTTTTCGCGTAACTATGTCAGAACGCAGCAGAGCCTTAACTGCCGACTGCGTAGCACTGGGAGATTTCAGTCTGTGTTTCTTGGTGAACATGCCAGAGGTTATGGCCTTAACCGGCTCGTCTTCTTTTATTGCATACAATACTGCTTTCTGCTGCTCGGTGACAAACTGCATGAGTTCACGCAATCTCTTATCATTCTCTTCTACATATTCACTTACAATGGCTGACACCATATCTAAGTTGCAGTGTCCGCCTTCATCCACCATGTCATAAGCATCATTCATTATTTGCTGGTTGTAAAGTGTCACCCCGTCAAATTTCTCATACACAAAGCCTATTGCTTCCGCATCTATAGTCTTGCCAGCCGCGTGAAAGTGTTTCTGCACAAACTCGGTATATATATCCAAAGCTATTGGCTCAAGGTTTATCTCTCTTGCACTATTATAGAAGGGTCTTTTTTCTGAGCCGAACATCTCGCTCATTATACGGCGTTGACTGCCTGCAAACACGAAGTTGGCATTGCTCGTATGTTGCATATACGTACGCAGTGTAGCCTCCACGTTTTTCTCAGGATAATTGGTTATTTGCTGAAACTCATCTATTACGATGAGGCATCTTTGGTCTGCCTGGTCTATATAATCGAATATTTCTTTCAGAGTATATTCCGGACGTATCAGATCTCCCAATTTTACATCAAAAGTTGGTGTGCCTTGTATGGGGTCATACCCGAAAGATGCCTGCAAGGATTTCATCACCATGGGAAAGAGTTTCATCAAACGGTCGCTTCGTCGTGCTATCTTCCTAAAAACGGCATTGCCAAGCGCAAATACAAATTCGCTCAAGTTGCCAGTGTCGAGAATATCTATAGACACGGTGATGTAGTTATCCTTTATCTCTGGTAAGTCAAATACATAATCCACCAGTTTCGTCTTACCCATACGTCGTGCGGCAGACAATACCACATTTTGTTGGTTCTGCAGGAATTTACGCAGTTTCCTCGACTCTTCGCGCCTGTCACAGAAATATTCTGCTGGTATGTATCCGTAAACAACAAACGGATTGATTTTCTTGCTCATACACTAAGCATTTTCTATGTTACACGATGCAAAGATACAAACATTACATTGATTATGCAAAAATAATTATTAAAAAAAAATAATTTCGTAGAAGTCTTAATTTGAGCAATCCCTTCTGTGTCTCCTTAATTTAACTCAACTTTCGCAAGTAGTTAAGTAGTCAGTAGTTAAGTAGTTAAGACAATACTAAGAACCTCATTTGAGAGATATTTGACAATTAGTAGCAGATAGCTGTACTAATGTCTTAACTCCTTAACTTCTTAACTCCTGATAACCCAACAAGTTGAGCGCATGCGAAACTTGAAATTTAATTTATTGGAACAACATTACAGCCCTCCGCCTATAGCTTCATCAAGTTTCTCTTTTATGTCATCACGGTCGAAGGTGGTGAATACATGTCCGAGAAATCCTATGGAGAGTGTTTGCTTTTCGTCTCCTGTCTCTATGCTGCTCGTACTGAACAGGAAATAGTTGTTTAACTCCAAGTTAGACTCCAGCGTTGCCTCCAGTGCCTTTTGCACGAACATGGTGCCCAGGGCAGCAAAACCTTTCTCAAGGTCAGACTTCTCCTGCTCTGTGCTGTCATTATCATTCAGCGCATGCTTTACGGCGCTGTTCATCTCGGCTATTACAGCATCCTGATGTGCCTGCTTGCCGGGACAGGTTACCACCGCTACAAGTATTATGGCGAGGAGTATTATCGCCGCAATAATCTTTTTATTCATATATCTTCTTCTTTAGAGTTAAAAGCATTCCTTCTCCGTGTTAAGCTCCAGTACCTCTTTTAATGTTGAGCATCAGCAAGCAAACCCATATATCCTCCCCTCCCTCGGGAGGGGATTAAGGGGAGGGGTCGTGGTTGGGTCGTGGTTGGTCTTCTACCCCACACTCCCCTCCAGGCTCACGCTGAGGAGTTTCTGTGCCTCCACGGCAAACTCCATGGGGAGCTTCTGCAATACCTCCTTGGCATAGCCGTTGACGATGAGTCCTACGGCATCCTCAGTACTGATGCCGCGCTGGTTACAGTATAGCAGCTGCGCCTCACTTATCTTGGAAGTCGTAGCCTCATGCTCCACCACGGCGGTGTTGTTGCGTATGTCCATGTATGGGAAGGTATGCGCGCCGCAGTTGCTGCCCAGCAGCAGGGAGTCACAAGAGGAATAGTTACGCGCGCCGTCAGCCTTTGAGGTGGCGCGCACCAGTCCGCGGTATGAGTTCTGTGAGTGTCCGGCAGATATACCCTTCGATATAATCGTGGATTTCGTGTTCCTGCCCATGTGTATCATCTTCGTGCCGGTGTCAGCCTCCTGGTAGTTGTTGGTAACAGCCACAGAGTAGAACTCCGCCTGCGAACCGTCGCCACGCAACACGCATGATGGGTACTTCCACGTTATGGCAGAGCCGGTCTCCACCTGAGTCCATGACAGCTTGGAGTTCTCGCCGCGCAGGTCGCCGCGCTTCGTCACGAGGTTGAGCACACCGCCCTTGCCGTTCTCATCGCCCGGATACCAGTTCTGCACGGTAGAGTATTTCACCTCCGCACGGTCTTTCACCACTATCTCAACGATGGCGGCATGCAGCTGGTTCTCGTCGCGCATAGGGGCAGTGCAGCCCTCGAGGTATGATACGTATGCGTCGTCGTCGGCAATTATCAGCGTGCGCTCAAACTGTCCTGTGCCAGCGGCGTTGATGCGGAAGTATGACGACAGTTCCATAGGACAGCGCACTCCCTTAGGTATATATACGAATGAGCCGTCAGAGAACACCGCAGAGTTGAGCGCGGCGAAGAAATTGTCGCGGTAAGGCACCACCGAACCCAGATACTCCTTTATCAGGTCGGGATGCTCCTTTATAGCCTCGCCTATCGACATGAAGATGATGCCGAGCTCCTTCAGCTTATCCTTGTATGTAGTCTTCACACTGACCGAGTCCATGATGGCATCCACAGCCACGCCGCTCAGAGCCAGTCGCTCCTCAAGCGGAATGCCGAGCTTGTCGAAGGTCTTCTCCAGTTCAGGGTCTATCTGCCCGTCCTCCGTAAGGTTGGGGTTCTTCTTCTTCGCCATAGGGTCGGCATAGTATGATATAGCCTGATAGTCTATCGGCGGAATGGTGACATGCCCCCACGTAGGCTGCCTCATGGTCTGCCAGTGGCGGAACGCCTTCAGGCGGAAGTCAAGCATCCACTGCGGCTCACCTTTCTTCTCAGAAATGAGTCGCACAACATCCTCGGTCAGTCCTACGGGAATGACCTCAGTATGAACATCGGTAGTGAAACCGTATTCATACTTCTGTTCCGCCACCTGGCGGACGTATTCGTTTTTCTCTGCCATTACGAGTGCAAAGTTACTACTTTTTTTTTATAATAAAGAATGTTTCAGTAAGTTTCGCTATACAGGGGAAAAAACGAAGACGGGAACCATACTGATGATGGTTCCCGCCCTCATTATCGTTGTCCGCCTCCTTCCGCATGGAAGAAGGTGGTGTGATGATTACAATAGAGTTATATTACTCCTCGTAATCAAAGTTCCATACACCTTTCGCGTCAGCCGCTCCCGGCTGCTGCTCATTATCGGGATTACCTCCGGGGATGGTTTCCTGCGTTTCTCCGCTGCCGCATATCATCTCAGAGATAGGGAGCAGTAATGTCTCCATTTCAGGTTTTATATAGGTATGTCTCATTGTTATATTCCTTTTATTATTTTACTACTACCTTCTTGCCTCCGTGGATGTATATGCCGGCCTTATCAGGCTTTGCACCCAGTTTCACGCCATCGAGGGTGTACCATGCGTCAGCATCTGTCTTGTCGGCAGTGACAGTAGTCACACCGGTAGTCCCCTCTTCTGGGTCGAGGATTGAGATGCCCTTGGCTGCTGCCCATCCTGAACCTGCAACGTAAGCACGGTAAGGAGGTACTTCTGCACCCTCTTCACGGTTGGCTGCATTCCAGAACTTGTCGTTGGCAATGTAGTAACCCATGTTGATGGTCTTACCGGTAAAGGTGCCCCAGAGGTCGGTAGCATTTGATGCGCAGGCAGCGTTGCTTGAAACCTCAACGTTGGTCTCCTTTATGCTTACCTCGCCGCCGGTACCGTCATGGCGCAGTATCATACCTGTTCCGGCACTGACCTTCTGAGTCTCCTTGCTGAGTGTCATCACATCATCGTTGATGTCATCCACATAGTAGAAGTTGAATGGCTGGTAGCCCTCTTCCGTCTTGTCGGTCACGCTGCTTACCGTCACGTCAAACGGCAGACAGATGGTTCCCCACTTGGTAGTCATGGTGCGGCTGTATTCCGCCTCGGCAGCAGTGAAGTCATATTCAGAGCTGAATGGCATACCGTCAACGAGTGTCAGCTTGTCGGCGAAGTACTTGTTGTCCACCTTTGTCAGTTTGCCTTTCACATCGCCTACTGTGTAGTAAGGATTGACGGTAAACGGCTTTTCGGTTCTGTAACAGTTGTAATCTAAATCTACATACTCCGTATATTCAAGTGCTATTTCGTTGCCTTCAGTATCAAACATTGCAACATTTGGCAGGTTGAGCGTGCTGTTGGCATGATAGTGTATGCCACCGTTATAGCTTCCGCTCAAGAGTGTAATATTCATTCCCTCTTCATCGTTGTAGATAGAATAGCCACCACTACCTATAAAGGTACCACCTGTGATGATGAGCGAACCACTTTGGGCATTCACAGCAAACGCTCCTGAGTTTTTAATCGTACCCGTCTGTCCTTCGCTGCTGTCAGTGATAGTCAGGTTGGCGCCGCTGACGAGTATTGTCTGGTTGTTACAGTTGCTGATGGTGTCGCCGTTAAGGTCAAGGGTGAACGTACCGCTTGAAAGCGTGATGTATCCCTCGTTTGAAGGCGCAGTGCGGTTCTTCATCAGTTTCAGTGTAGCATTGTCATCAGCAGTGCACTGCTGCGCTGCCGCAAAGGCAATGTTGAAGCTATAGTAGTTGGTATCTTTACCCTTCTTCGTCAGCACAGCCTTGAGTGGTGCCTGTTTCACGATAACGGTATCAGTGGGTAGTTCTACGTATATAGACTGATTGGTATAGTCTTCCAGTTCCTCGCCTGTGCGAAGGTTGTAGTAAGAGTAGCCTGGTGCCAATGCAGACTTGTCAGGTGTATAAAGGCGGGCAGTACCACTCGTCACATAGTACTTACCGCCGCTGATGGCGAGAGAATCACATGATGGTGATGTCATCACGGCATGGATACTACTACCTATAAAGGTACCACCTGTGATGATGAGTGAACCACTTTGGGCTCTCACAGCATACGCTCCTGAGTTTTTAATCGTACCCGTCTGTCCTTCGCTACTGTCAGTGATAGTCAGGTTGGCACCGCTGACGAGTATTGTCTGGTTGTTACAGTTGCTGATGGTGTCGCCGTTAAGGTCAAGGGTGAACGTACCGCTTGAAAGCGTGATGTATCTCTCGCTAGTATGATTCTTCATCAGTTTCAGCGTAGCATTGTCATCAGCAGTGCACTGCTGCGCTGCCGCAATGGCACTGTTGAAGCTATAGTAGATGGTATCTTTACCATTCTTCGTCAGCACAGCTTTGACTAATGCCTGTTTCACGATAACGGTATCAGTGGATAGTTCTGCGAATATAGGCTGATAGGTATAGTCTTCCATTTCCTTGCCTGTGCGAAGGTTGTAGTAAGAGTAGCCTGGTGCCAATGCAGACTTGTCAGGTGTATAAAGGCGGGCAGTACCACTCGTCACATAGTACTTACCGCCGCTGATGGCGAGAGAATCACATGACGATGATGTCTGCACGGCATAGCCACTACTACCTATAAAGGTACCACCTGTGATGATGAGCGAACCACTTTGGGCATCCACAGCATACATTCCTATGTTTTTAATCGTACCCGTCTGACCTTCGCTACTGTCAGTGATGGTCAGGTTGGCACCGCTGACGAGTATTGTCTGGCTGCTAAAGTTGCTGATGGTGTCGCCGTTAAGGTCAAGGGTGAACGTACCGCTTGAAAGCGTGATGTATCCCTCGTTTGAAGGCGCAGTGCGGTTCTTCATCAGTTTCAGTGTAGCATTGTCATTAGCAGTGCACTGCTGCGCTGCCGCAATGGCACTGTTGAAGCTATAGTAGTTGATGTTCTCGCCATTCTTCGTCAGCACAGCTTTGACTGATGCCACGATAACGGTATCAGTGGATAGTTCTGCGAATATAGGCTGATCGGTATAGTCTTCCATTTCCTCGCCTGTGCGAAGGTTGTAGTAAGAGTAGCCTGGTGCCAATGCTGACTTGCCAGGTGTATAAAGACGGGAAGTACCATTCGTCACATAGTACTTACCGCCGCTGATGGCGAGAGAATCACATGACGATGATGTATATACGGCATAGCCACCACTACCTATAAAGGTACCACCTGTGATGATGAGCGAACCTCTTTGAGCATTCACAACACGCCCTCCTGAGTTTATAATCGTACCCGTCTGACCTTCGCTACTGTCAGTGATAGTCAGGTTGGCACCGCGGACGAGTATTGTCTGGGTGCTCCAGTTGCTGATGGTGTCGCCGTTAAGGTCAAGGGTGAACGTACCGCTTGAAAGCGTGATGTATCCCTCGTTTGAAGGCGCAGTGCGGTTCTTCATCAGTTTCAGTGTAGCATTGTCATTAGCAGTGCACTGCTGCGCTGCCGCAAAGGCACTGTTGAGGTCATAGTAGTTGGTATCTTTACCATTCTTCGTCAGCACTGCTTTGACTGGTATCTGTTTCACGATAACGGTATCAGTGGATCGTTCTGCGAATATAGGCTGATCGGTATAGTCTTCCATTTCCTTGCCTCTGCGAATGTTGTAGTAAGAATAGCCTGGTGCCAATGCTGACTTGCCAGGTGTATAAATGCGGGCAGTACCACTCGTCACATAGTACTTACCGCCGCTGATGGCGAGAGAATCACATGACGATGATGTCTGCACGGCATAGCCATTAGTACCTATAAAGGTACCACCTGTGATGATGAGCGAACCACTTTGAGCATTCACTCCATGTGCACCGCCGTTGATTACGGCTCCTGTGCCGTTTGCACTGCTGTCGTGGATAGTCACGTCGCCGCCAGCAACGAGTATTACTTGAGCGTTGGTAGTAGTCAGCGTGTCGCCGTTGAGGTCGAGCGTCAGCGTACCATTGCTGATTGTCATATATGCATCAGGACCTGTCATCATCACCTTAGGAACCACAAGGCGCGCAGCACAGGTGTTGCCCTCGTTGGTGTACTTAGCTACATAGAGTGCGTTGCCATAGTTGGCAATGTCGAATGTCAGCACACCGCCTGTTGTCTGGCTCTCAGGTGTCTGGTATGCACCGCAGACCTCGCAGATGCCGTTGTCATACACATGGTCGTGGTTTGGCTCTGCATGCAGATGGGGGTTGGCATACTGCAGCGAGTCGTCGAAACACATATAGCCTTTCCATACAAAATTACACTTAGAAGGACTTGGGAAAGCCTCAGCAGGCCTATCATCATTGCCCAGGAACTGGCCCCATACAGAGGTTTCGTCCACCTTCTCGCCGTTGAGCAGCCATGCCACTTCACCGCTGGCAAACTGCTCAGCGGTCTTGCTGATTACAGTAGGATGTGCTGTCTCCTGCTGGTCTGCCACATCGCTGAGGTAGTAGCAGTTGGCAAGGGTGCCTTCATTATATCCTACTACTTTGCCATATCTGGTCGCATCAGTTGTTTCAGCCTTCACCGTGGCACGGCTATGGCAATTCTTGACAACACCGTTGGCGGCATTGAAACCTACTAAACCGCCAACATTGCTGTTTCCCTTCACAGTGGCAAGGCTGAGGCTGTTCTCTACGGTGCCGGCATTATAAGCCACAATGCCGCCGACAGGATTGTCTCCTTCAAAATAACTGTCTTCGATGCCAACATTAGTGACAGTACCATTGTTATTCTTGAAAAGTCCCACACCACCGTACAGACCTTTGATTGTACTACCAGCTCCATTGAATACGCCTTGGTAGTTGTTTATCGGAGTCCACGCAAGGAAGTTGCTGCCGTCGCCGTTCAGTTCTCCCTCGTCGGTCAGGACGTTGCTATTCACAACTAAGTTGCCATACACTTTGGCATTAAATGGATAGCCTTTATCAGATGAAGTTCCATTGTTTACCTTGTCAGCAAACCAGTAGAGCTGGCCGACATTATTAATACGGAAGCAGTTCTCCTCATTGTCGTATACTGCAGGCTTATATATGTTGTATAGGGGCTTGTTACATACGGCGCACTGACCGAATCCGTTGTTGTCGTATTTGCCAGTAAACTCATGTTGCGATGGATCAGCAGGAATCACCCAGCTGTTTTCCTCCACCTCGTTCTCGGCGGCGGCATCGCTGAAGTAATGGTGGCAGATGCTGCACTCGTAGTAAAGTGTATTGCCGTCATCACCGCAGGTATTAGGCTTAGCTGCATACTCTGTCAATTGGTGGGGGCAGGCACTGGCAGGGATAATCCACTCGCCGTCGGCATACTCCTCGATGCCATACTCATCCTTGAAATACTTCTGGCAGTGCGTAGCGCAGTACCAGTATTCATAGTTGCCGGTAGTAGTGACGGTAGGTGCCACTGCCTCATGGTGTTCCAGGACGTGGTCAGATGTCTTTATCTGGAACTGTGCGGCGGCACGTATCGTATTAGCATAGTATGATCCCCTCTCATCAATATCAGCATAATAGCTGAAATTATCATTCACTCTATAAAGGCATTTACCATTACTACTTCCACATTCATATCTCAGAGAGCTAGTTGTTGATGATGACTTGTGGCATACCACTACGACGAGACTCTTCTCGCCGCTGTAGTCAAACGGTGTGCTGAGCGTCATGGTTTCCCATCCGGAGGCCGAGCCTATGGTGACGTCAGTACCTGAATAGACAAGCTGCAGTCCTTTACTTGTAAACGCACCGACGGAGTTGCTGAGCTGTGTAAGGTCGGTCTCACCCATGTAGATTTTCAACTCATAGCAGTCGAACTCACGAGCATAGCGAACATAGAACGCAATACTCTGAATAATGCCTTTTTTGCCGATTTCATCGGCAGTGTAGAGCATCTGCGCGGTACTGTACCTGAAGTAGTTGCCATAGGGAATCTCAGAATCCGCTGACGGTCCCTTGCCAACAGTAACAGTTTCCACCACTGCCCGCGTAATCTGCGGGCTGAACACCATCATGACTGTTGCCATGAGCAGTGTGAGAAAAAAGTTTCTTTGTTGCATTTGTTATTTGTTATTTGTTGTTTGGTATATATTATCCTTTTAGCTATCTTGTCATGACATCCTCTGCCGCATTGGTTGCCGACTCTATGGCGTTGCCGTATTCGGCTACGGAGTAGAACAAGAAGCAGAACACGCAGATGCCCGCCGCCATGAGTGCAGTGAAAGGCATGATGTCATGAGGGAAGCAAGCCGTGATGACTATGCTGCCTATGCCGAATCCCACGATGAGATGGCCGCCTATGACGAAAGAGTGGTGGCTGGCAAGCACCGTGCGCTTGGTCTCTAATGTCCACCACTTAGGCGCACCGTCGTTTACCGGCATCTGCTCAAGGCTGCGACGCACGGAGAGGTAAGTGTGGTAGAAGATGTATGTTATAAACAGTGCATGTGCGAAGAACACACTGAAGGTGCATGTAAGTATGAACAGTTCGTTAGGCACGATGCGCATCTCATAGTTGGCCACTGCCGTCCAGTAACAGATTAGTCCGAATGCGAGAATGGCGAGGTCGCGCACAACTATCTTCCTGGTAAGGTACTGGGGACGCATCAGTGAGATATGGCTCCAACCGAAGAGCACGCCGCCTGCATGGAAGTATGACACTGAGAGCGCCGACGCCACCACGGGACATGTCGTGCGCAGCTGGTAATAGGCATGTATGCAGAAACCTATGCCGAAGATGACATAGTTAAGGGCTATGAAGCGTCGTGAGCTCAAGTACACGTTGTAGTTGCGATACATATAGTTGTTATGCAACAATACGAAGGCAATCATGATGTTGACTGCTCCCGCAAGATAAAGCACAGTTTGATAAAGTTGAAGCTCCATTTATATAGGTGTATTCCAGAATCTCACTGCAAAGGTATAATTTTTTCATGGAATAAGGTGTGTAATTTTCAACAATGGTGTGTGATTTTCGACAATAAGGTGTGTAATTTTCCGAAAATTACACACCCTTTTTCTTTCGTATCTCAAAGAAAAACAGTACCTTTGTGGGAGTTTTAGAGAAAAAAAGGGAAAAAGATACATTTTTTTTAATGGGGAACATGCAATTTACAGCCATAATGCTTATGGCATTGCTGACTATGAAACTGCTGTTGCTGCCCGGAAGGGTGGCGACTAATGCCGTTTTGAACAGGTCGCGATGGCTGATGGTTGTAAGCACGGCATTGCTCGGAGTGCAGTTCCTCTTACAATTGTCACTGGGACTGCGTACGTTGGGAATTACGCAGGCAGTGATGGTAAACCTCATATTCTTCATTCCATGCTCATGGCTGATGTCGCTGGCAGTGCTTTACCTGCAGCAACAGGGACGCGTTACTATAGTTGACAGATATATCGGCGTGGTTACATGGCTTGCCGTACTGGCGGCGATGGGTGTTGCCGCTGCCGTTGACGGCCAGCCGTTGATGGCAGGGACTACGGAGATACGCAATGCGGAGATAATATCCTCATGCCTCTATGCCGGCATGCAGGGATACTATGCCTGTAAGCAGGCTGCTAACGTGCGCGCCATGAGTAATGCCCTGCACAACTACTTTGACCGCAACCAAGACAATATGCTGAGGTGGATGCAGATGAGTGTCTTCATACTGGTGGTTCTGGCACTGATGGTGCCCGCCATGATATTCATACACAGTGTGTGGCTGGCGGTATTCGGAGTGTTCTTCTGCTTCGGCGTCTTCTATCTTGTTGACAGTTTCTGCAGCTATGCTGTCAGCTCCGCACCGGGAAAGGTGAGGGAGGCAGAGCGGAGCACTCTCCAACGCCGTGGGTGAGGCGAGCGGAATGGAGGAGGATGCAGAGGCAATGGAGAGAGTGGCACAACTTGTGGAGCGCTGGCTGGAGAAAGACCGCTATCTGAGGAACGGCATGAAGCTGCCTGACGCCGCAAGGGGCATAGGCATACCGCAGTACCAGTTGAAGGCGTGGCTGCGCTGTAACAACATGAAATACAGTGAGTGGATAGCTAACCTGCGCATAGAGGAGGCAAAGCGAATACTGCGTGAGCATCCGGACTGGAGTAATGAGACGATAGCACAGCACTGCGGATTCAACGACCGCAGCTATTTCCACAAGAAGTTCAAGGAGGTGGTGGGCATGTCGCCGGCTGAATACCAGGTGAGTGTGGGAGTACAAAAAGAATGACTCAACTTTCGCAAGTAGTTAAGTAGTCAGTAGTTAAGTAGTTAAGACAATACTAAGAACCTCATTTGAGAGATATTTGACAATTAGTAGCAGATAGCTGTACTAATGTCTTAACTCCTTAACTTCTTAACTCCTGATAACCCAACAAGTGGAGCGCATGTGAAACTTGAGAAGAATGATAAAAGACAGGCAATGATATGAGAAATACGTTATTATACTTGATGCTGGCAATGGCCTTGGTGTCATGCGGCAGCAAACAGAAGCAGGCTGTTACAGCTGATGATGAGCCGATACTCGTGGGACCTACGTTTAACGAGGATTCCGCTCTCGCGTTATGTGCGAGGCAGTGTGAGTTTGGTCCTCGTACCATGAACAGCGAGGCACATGAGAAGTGTGGCGCATGGATTGTTGACAAGTTCAAGCAGTATGGTTGTGACGTTACCCTGCAGAAGGCAGACCTGAAGGGATGGGACGGTACGACGTTACATTCCACGAACATCATAGCGAGTATCAACAAGGCTGCCAAGCGCAAAATGATAATCTGCGCACACTGGGACTGCCGTCCGTGGGCGGACAACGACCCTGACAGTACTAACTGGCGTAAGCCTGTGATGGCAGCCAATGACGGTGCCAGCGGTGTGGGCGTGATGATAGAGCTGGCACGCATAATACAGGAAGACACGGTGAAGCTCCCCTACGGCATAGACTTCGTATGCTTCGATGCGGAGGACTATGGCGCTCCGCAGTGGTCAGGTATAGAGGATGAGAAGTCATGGGCTCTCGGTGCACAGCATTTTGCCAAGAACCTGCCCGCAGTCTATGAGCACGGCATACTGCTCGACATGGTAGGCGGACAGGGCGCATGCTTCTATCAGGAGGGTTTCTCAAAGCATTATGCGCAGAACATTGTCGATGCAGTGTGGCAGTCGGCTGAGGATGCGGGCTATGGCTCATTCTTCACCCGACAGACCGGCGGCACCATCACTGATGACCACAAGCCGCTGATAGACGCAGGCATACCTACCATCGATATCATACCTTTCTATCCTGACTGTGAGCAGAGCGGGTTTGGTACGACATGGCATACGGTCAACGATGATATGCAGCACCTTGACAAGGCTACCCTGAAGGCCGTGGGGCAGACAGTGATACAATACCTATACACACGCCGTTGATACAGATGACAGAACAGACCGCAGCCATAACACTGTCCTTGCTTGCTGCCGGGCGTCTCAGTCTTACTGACGCTATGACGCTGTATGAGGCGGCTGGCTCGGCTCTCGCTGTCATGGAGAACCGTAAGGACATACGCAGCATAGTGCCGGAGGCTACCGGGAAGCTCTGCAATGTCATGGCATCAGATATAGCATCTGTCATACAGATGGCACAGCAGGAACAACAGTGGGCCGCTGATAATGGCGTAGGCATCATAATGATATCAGACAAGGACTACCCTGAGCGTATGCGCATCTGCCATGATGCCCCGTTGGTGCTATACACCAGGGGAAAGGCAGACCTTAACGCGCAGTGCACGCTTGCCGTGGTGGGTACGAGGAAATGCACCTCATACGGCAAGGACGTGATAGAAAGTATCATTCACGACCTCAAGGAACTGTGTCCCTCGGTGCGTATAGTGAGCGGTCTGGCATACGGTGTTGACATCTGTGCACACCGTGCGGCGTTAAACGAGGATATTGTCACCGTGGGTGTAGTGGCACACGGGCATGACACCCTATACCCAGCCCTGCACCGTAATGATGCCAACAGGATGACGGAGCACGGCGGAGCAGTTATAACAGAGTATGTGCACGGCACACGTCCGGAGGCACGTAACTTCCTGCAGCGTAACCGTATCATAGCCGGGCTGACAGACGCTACGCTTGTGGTGGAGAGCGCGTCGCACGGCGGAGGACTGGTGACGGCACGCATAGCACAAGACTACGGCCGCGAGGTGTATGCCATACCCGGTCCGGTCGGCGCCCCTTACAGTGCCGGGTGTAACAACATGATACGCGACCAGAAAGCCCAGCTTGTGTCATCAGCGCAAGACATAGTCTCCATGATGCACTGGGAACAGCAGACGAAACTGCGGCAGGCACGTAAGGACGGCATAGAGCGCTCACTGTTTAACAACCTGAGCAGCGACGAGCAGAAGATAGCCGATGCGTTGCGTCAGAGCGGCGACCTGCCCCTCAGCGAGTTACTCGCGATTACCACCCTGCCGGTGTCAGTGCTGCACTCCACGCTCTTCTCGCTTGAGATGCGCGGGATAATAAGGACAATGCCGGGAAACACATATCATTTTATCAGATAAACCGCAAGAAAAGGAAATTAAGGTTAAAATACAACCATAATTTCCTTTTTTCTTTTCTGATGTGATATATTTTTTGTAATTTTGCACTCTTAACAATCATTATAATAGCAATTTATATTCACTATGATTCAGGTAAAAGTAATTAACAAAGGAAAGCAACCTTTACCAGCATACGCAACAGAACAGAGCGCCGGCATGGATCTGCGCGCCGATATAGAGCAGCCGGTGACGCTTAAGCCACTTGAGCGCAGGCTTATACCCACCGGCCTTCACATTGCCCTGCCACAGGGATATGAGGCACAGGTAAGACCACGCTCGGGCTTGGCACTGAAGCACGGCATCACCGTGCTCAATACCCCAGGCACCATCGACGCTGACTATCGCGGCGAGATAGGCGTGGTGCTGGTTAATCTCTCTGACGAGGACTTCGTGGTAAATCCCGGTGAGCGCGTGGCACAGATGGTCATAGCACAGTATGAGCAGGCTGTGCTGCAGACTGTGGACACCCTTGACGAGACAGAGCGCGGCGAGGGCGGATACGGACATACCGGAGTGAAGTAATCGTGGATGAGAGACTGAAAGGATACGTGAAATGCAACGGATAGCAATAATATTACTCCTGATACTGGGCTGTGTAGCCGTCAACGCCACTGCCAATGATGACACTACAGACAAGAGGTACAGGTATCTGTATATTGAGGCGGTAAGGCAACAGGACCTGGGCAACTATGCGGTAGCCCTTGAGCTCTTCAGACGCTGTCATGACCTGAAACCCGATGCCGCAGAGACTAACTATGCGCTCGGCGTGTTCTATCTGGCACTTGACCGTGACACCCTCGGACTGCAATACCTGCGCGCCGCCGTGGACCGTGAGCCAGACAACAGCGAGTTTGCTGAGAGACTGGCGCAGACATATCTGTACCGCAACCGTATAGATGAGGCGACGACGGTATATGAGCAGCTGTCAAGGGCATACGCCGACCGCACGGAGTACCTTGACATACTGGTACGTATCTATGAGCGTCAGCGTGACTATCCCAAGCTGCTCGAGACTCTTGACAGACTTGAGACACGCGAGGGACAGAGCGAGGAGATAACATTGGCTAAGATGCAGGTGCACTCGCTGAATGGTAACCAGGAGGGAGCCTACAAGGAGCTGAAAAGCCTTATCGATGCTCATCCCAACGATATGAACCTGCAGGTGATGATGGGTAACTGGCTGCAGGGCAACGGCAAGAGTGAGGAGGCTCTGCAGGTATTTGAACGTGTGATGAGGGAGGAGCCTACAAATGCCAAGGGACAGATGTCGCTGATGGACTACCACCGCGCACACAGTAATGTGGCAGCGGCAGACAGCATACTCTACAAGATGCTCGTAAACCCTTCCACGGAACCACAGCTGCGCGTCACACTGTTGCGTAACTGGGTGCAGGACAGTGAGCAGAACGGAGGTGACTCGCTGCGTATAATGGAACTGTTCAACCGTGTGCTCACACTGCCGCAGACTACGTCGGAGGTGGCAGAGATGAGAGCTGCCTACCTTGTATTGAAGAACGCACCTGCCGACACGTTGCGGTCTGCATGGGAGAAGGTGCTGAGCATATCGCCGGAGAACATATCGGCGCGACTGCAGCTTGTCCAGATAATGTGGCAGGACAGCATAGACGACAATGTGATACGTGAGTGCCGCAAGGCTACGGAGTATATACCTGACGAGCCGGTGCTGTATTACTACCTCGGACTGGCACAGTATCTCAATGAGCATTATGATGACGCACTGTCATCCCTGAGACGTGGGGTGGGGTGCATAAAGAAGGAAACCCCTGCCAACGTGTCGTCTGACCTCTATGGAATGTTGGGTGACCTGCTGCAGAAACTGCACCGCCCGGAGGAAGCCTATGTGGCATACGACAGCTGTCTGGTGTATGACCCCGACAAGGTGATGATACTCAATAATTACGCCTACTTCCTATCATGCGAGCAGCGTGACCTGAAGAAGGCTGAGAAGATGAGCTACCGTGCCATCACCGCTGAGGCTAACAATGCCACATACCTTGACACCTACGCCTGGATACTGTATCAGCAGGGCAGGTATGACGAGGCGCGTATATACATAGACCGCGCACTTGAGAACGACACAGTGGATGCACAGCCTAACGGCGAGGTGCTGGAACACGCCGGAGACATATACTACCGCCTGGGACTCACAGAGGAGGCGCTCTCCATGTGGCAGAAGGCTCTGCCGCTCGATGTGGAGGACAAGGCTTTGTTACAGAAGAAGATTAAACGTAAAAAGATAATAAAGAAGTAGGAAATGAAAAGAAGTATCATATCTGCGTCAGTTCACTGCGCCATGTACGCGGTGCTGATGGCATCATGCGGCGCAGTGTCACAGTTCTCTAACTCGGGCACACGCAACACTTCTACTACTCAGCAGGGTAGCACCACCAAGACAACGGCCTCCAAGGCACCGGTGTCGGCGGCTCAGGGCATAGACTATGTGAGAAAGGTTAATGACAATGCCGTATATACGAAGAACATCACTTCAAAGATAGACGTCACCATCAATTCCTCTGGCAAGGATATCAGCGTGAGCGGAAAACTGAACATGAGACGCAATGAGGTGATACGCATAACACTGACACCGTTCGGACTGATGGAGGTGGGCAGACTGGAGTTCACGCCAGACTATGTGCTGCTTATCAACCGTCTGGACAAGGAGTATGTGAAGGCCACATACAACGACGTGGACTTCCTCAAGGCTAACGGCCTTGACTTCTACTCCCTGCAGGCTCTCTTCTGGAACGAGCTCTTCCAGCCGGCGAAGAAGGAACTGACAGATACTGACCTTGCCATCTTCAATGCCGACATGGCGCAGCAGGGCAGCCGCCATATCACGTTGACAGCAAGCAAACTGTCAATGGACTGGACCACTGACGCTGCTAAGGCTCTCATCACTGAGGCCCTTATAACATACGCCAAGGGCACCACGCAGGCTTCTACGGTGAGGATGGAATATGGTGACTTTATGCCGATGGGCTCAAAGCGCTTCCCTACAAGGGAGAAGGTGACCTTCGCGTCAAAGTCCATGAGCACCGGCAAGATATCTCTTGAGCTGTTGCTTAACAAGATAAACAACGATGCAAACTGGGAACCGCGTACCACGGTGTCTGACAAGTTCAGACAGATAACCCCACAGCAGTTCTTTACAAAACTCGGAAAGATGTAATGCGCAGACTTACTCTCTACATAATATCATTGCTGCTCATATCCATGCCCGTGATGTCACAGACTAAGCGCACCACGGCGAAGTCGTCGGCTAAGACTACAAAGACCGCGACGACAAAGAGGACCACGACAGCAAAGAAAGCCACAACGGCAAAGAAGACAACGGCAAAGAAGACCACTGCAAAGACCACTGCCAAACCTGCACAGAAACAGTCTGTGAGCAGCCTGCGTAGTGAGCAGGCGCGTATCAAGCAGAACATCAGGAAGCAGGAGCAGGCACTGAGGGCTAACAAGGCACAGGTGCAGAAGAAACTGCGTGACCTGGAGCGCATCAACGGCGACATGAGCCGTCAGCAGCAATCTATTGACTCCGTTAACCACGAGATACGACGCATTGACGGTGACATCAATATGCTCAACACGCAGCTGAATGAGCTTGACCAGCAGTTGGCTGAGCGTAAGAGCAGTTACATCAAGTCCATGCGATACATGGCGAAGCAGCGCGGCATACAGAGCCAGCTGATGTTTGTGTTCTCTGCCAAGAACCTGTCAGAGATGTACCGCCGTCTGCGTTTCATGCGTGAGTATGCTGCCTTCCAGCGCACACAGGGTAAGACCTTGCAGCAGAAGCAGGCCCAGATAGACCAGAAGCGCGCGCAGCTCAATGTGGTGAAGGGCGAGAAGTCAACGGTGCTCTCAAAGGGGCGCAGGGCTCATCAGGCTCTTGCCGCCAAGAAGGATGAGCAGCAGAAGATAGTCTCCTCGCTGCAGCACCAGCAGAAGACGATACAGGCGGTGATAGCTGACCAGAAGAAGAAGGACGCAGCGCTTAACGCACAGATTGACCGTCTGGTGTCAGAGGAGGTGGAGCGCGCCCGGCAGCGTGCAGCCGCCGAGGCACAGAAGAAGGCAGACCAGGCAGAGTTGCAGAAGAAGCGTGCTGCCGAACTGGCGCGGCGTAAGGCTGAGGCTGAGGCCAAGGCTAAGGAGAACGAGAAGCGCATAGCTGCCGCCAAGGCTGCAGAGGAGAAGGCCAAGGCTGAGGCTCGTGAGGCTGCCAGGGCTGCCAAGGACAAGAAAGACCGTGAACTGGCGGAGCAGAGGGCCAAGGAGGCTGAGGCCGCGCGCATAGCGGCGGAGAGAAAGGCCAAGGCCGACAAGGAGAGGGCAGAGAAGGCCGTTGCCGAGGCTAAGAAGGAGTCTGCCAATGTAAGCACCCTTTCTACCGTTGACAGACAGCTGAGCGGCACTTTTGAGGCTAATAAGGGCAAACTGCCGTCACCGCTTGTGGGAGGTAAGATAGTAAGCCACTACGGACAGCATACCGTGGAGGGACTGCCGGGAGTGGTGCTTGACAATAAGGGTATCAACATACTGGGCTCTGCAGGTGCCTCCGTGCGTGCCATCTTCGACGGCGAGGTAAGTGCTGTGTTCAATGTGGGTGGCTCTATCGGTGTGTTGGTAAGACACGGTGCATATATATCAGTGTATTGTAACCTCAGGTCGGCAAGTGTATCTCGCGGACAGAAGGTCAGCACCAGGCAGGCCATAGGAACCGTGGGAGCTGACAACATACTGCAGTTCCAGTTGCGTAGGGAGCGTGACAAACTGAACCCGGAACAGTGGTTGGCACGCTGATTTTTTAGGTGGTGGAAAAAGGCCGAATGACGATTTTGTCCTATTTTGGCATGGTCGTTCCCCCCATTTTCCTTGCGGTATTTCAAAACTTTTTACAACTGATTTCGTACAGCGAAATCTACGGAGGGTTGTAACTCGTTGATAATCAGTAGAGGGTTATAATAAAGCATAGAGAAAGCATAGCTTTTGCGTCGCAAAAGCTATGCTTTTAGCTTGTAAAAGCTATCATTTCTCAGTGTGAAAGCTATCACTTTACATGGTAAAAGCTATGCTTTCACGAAAAAAAGTGGTTGAAAAGAGCAAAAAAGGCATCTTTTTCTCTTTTTTCGTGCCTCCTTTTCTCCTGGTTTGCGTTTTTTAGTTGACAAAATTAAAAAGGCGAAATGACGAAAATGTCCTATCGGAGGGGTGTTGGCGAAGGGTGCTGAAGAGGGTGTGAAAAGGGTGCTGAAGAGGGTATGAAAAGGATGCTGATGAGGGGTGTGAGAAAGATGCTGATGAGGGGTGTGAGAAGGATGCTGATGAGGGGTGTGAGAAGGAGTAGGTAAAATCAAAAAAGAGGATGTGCAGTGGTGCTCATCCTCTTTTTATTGTGGTTTTAATGAAAAGTTGTTTTAATATATAGAAGCTAAGAAATTATTATCAGTTTTGTTTTGTGTCGCTGTTCACGTTAGCCTGCCTTGCAGCCTGTGCTGTGTCTGTCTGTGCAACGGTGTTGCGATACTGCTTCATCTGCTCAAGCATCTCTATAGAGCGTGCCATCTCTTGCTGTCTCTCCTGCTCCTCGTTGCTGTAAGGCATCTGTGCTGCCTGTCCTATGGCGAGTACCACTGCTACAGAGGCTGCTGCCTTGTATAGCGGGCGCAGGCGACGGTTCAGGCTTACCTTGCGTGCCTTTACCTTGTTGGTGTCAGCCTCTGCCGTCTCACCGATGATGGCAAGTATGCGGTTGTCAAAGTCCTCGCCCAGTGTCTCGTCTTGTTTGGACATCTGCTGCTCAAGGAAGAGCTGACGGTAACACAGGAGATGCATAGGCACCTTAGTGATGTCCTGCGAGAAGAACGCGCGCAATACTCTTTCCTCCTCGAGTGTCGTCTCACAGTCGAAGTAGCGTTCTATCAGTTGCTCTATGTATTTGTAGTCTAACATATATCTGTCAATAACTAAATTCCTCCCCCCCTACATAGAGACGACGGATGGGACAGGGGAAAAGTTACACATATTTGTGTTAAACAATGTTAACCTAATCAAAGGCTTCCTCATCCTCTGGTATATCCTCTTCTATCACGAGGTTGTCGATGATGAACTGTTGTCTTTCCATGGTGTTCTTTCCCATGTAGTAGGCAAGCAGTTTCCCCACCTCGTCGCTCTTTTGCAGTGTGACCTGCTCCAGGCGTATGTCAGGACCTATGAAGCCGGCAAACTCGTCAGGTGATATCTCGCCCAGTCCTTTGAATCGTGTAATCTCAGGGTCTGGACCGAGATCAGCTATTGCCTGCTGGCGCTCCTCGTCACTGTAACAGTAGCGTGTAATGTAGTCCTTTGGTTTCTCGCCACGCTCCTTGAGTTTCTCATCCTCTATTGCAATGACACCCTTTTTCTTGATCTTCGTGCGCTTGTTTCTTACACGGAACAATGGTGTCTGTAGTACATACACATGTCCCTTCTTTATCAAGTCGGGGAAGAACTGCAGGAAGAACGTTATGATGAGCAGGCGGATGTGCATACCGTCCACATCGGCATCGGTAGCCACAATCACCTTGTTATAGCGTAGGTTGTCAAGACCATCCTCTATGTTCAGTGCTGCCTGAAGCAGATTGAACTCCTCATTCTCATACACCACCTTCTTGGTAAGTCCGAAACTGTTAAGAGGCTTTCCGCGCAGTGAGAACACAGCCTGCGTATTCACGTCACGACTCTTTGTGATAGAACCACTGGCTGAGAGTCCCTCGGTGATGAATATGCTTGACTCTTCCTTACGGTCGTTCTTCGCGTCAGAGAAGTGTATGCGGCAATCTCGCAGGTTATTATTGTGCAGGTTTGCCTTCTTGGCGCGCTCGCGTGCCAACTTCGTGACACCCGCCATGGCCTTACGCTCCCTCTCACTGTTCTTTATCTTCTCCTCTATTATCTCTGCTATGTCAAGGTTACGATGCAGGTAGTTGTCAACCTCTGTCTTTATGAAGTCGCCGATATATTTATTGACCGACACTCCATCAGGCGACATGGCCAGTGAGCCCAGCTTAATCTTTGTCTGCGACTCGAATATAGGCTCTTCCACGTTCACCGCGATGGCAGCCACGAGCCCGTTTCTTATATCGCCATACTCATACTTGCCGAAATACTCCTTTATGGTCTTGGCAATATGCTCCTTGAAGGCAGACTGGTGCGTACCGCCCTGGGTAGTGTGCTGACCATTTACAAACGAGTCATACTCCTCACCATTCTGATTAGTGTGCGTGAAGGCTATCTCTATGTCCTCGCCCTTCATGTGGACTATAGGATATAGCGGCTCGCTCGTCATCTGATCCTTCAGAAGGTCCTGCAGTCCGTTGCGCGATATGATGCGCCTGCCGTTGAACATTATAGCCAGTCCTGTATTCAGGTAGGTGTAGTTGCGCAGCATAGTCTCCACTATGTCATTGTGGAACGAATAGTTCTTGAACAGCGATGCGTCTGGCTCGAAGTATATGTATGTACCCGTCTCGTCCTGTGTAGGCTCGGTAGTATCGCTCTTCAATATTCCGCACTCGAACTTTGCGGTGCGCACCTTACCGTCACGATAACTGCGCACTTCAAACTTGGTAGAGAGGAAGTTCACAGCCTTGACACCCACGCCGTTCATGCCGACCGACTTCTTGAAAGCCTTTGAGTCATACTTACCGCCGGTGTTGAGCTGGCTTACTGCCTCAATCATCTTGCCCTGTGGAATGCCGCGGCCGTAGTCGCGCAGCGATATGGCTTTGTTCTCATACATATCCACCTCTATGCGTTTGCCCGCGTTCATGCGGAACTCATCGATAGAGTTGTCTATAGCCTCTTTGAGCAACACGTATATGCCATCCTCGGCATGTGTGCCGTCACCCAGTCGTCCGATATACATACCCGGCCTGGTGCGGATATGTTCCACGTCAGACAGTTTGCGTATGTTGTCGTCGGTATATTGTACTGTAGCTTCCTGTGATATGTTTATTTCCTCTGCCATTGTATATTGTATTGTCTCCTTATTTTATAATAATGATAATCCTGTTTTATAATTATGTGATAATCATTGGCAAAGATACTAATTTTTTCTCAAAAGGCAAAATAATTCATCTTTTCTTTGTACGTATATGCAGACGTGAAGGAGTGTTTTATTTGCTCCATTAACGAAAAAGATGTATATTTCAGTGATTATGCAGAACACCACACTATATATAGAGAGACTGAAGCAGCTGCTGACGATGGAGTATGAGGCGGAGCGCGAGGAATTTCGCATTCAGTCGGAGAAGATGTCGATAGAGCGTAAGATACGGCGCGGCATCTGCTGGTGGCCCGTAAGCGTGGGCAGGTCTTATTACAACTCACTCAATCAGTTGGTGGTGGAGATACACGAGAACGGCAACAGGGCAGATACGGAGGACGAGGAACTTGATGTGCGCTCGACATCCAGTGAGTTTGAGTATGGCAAGCCGGTGCAGTTCTTCCAGCCGGCGAAGGAGAAGGGCGGCAAGGTGCGTTACCTCTCCTTCACATCTGTCATCAGCTATGTTGACGGTGGCAGGATGGTTGTCACCGTGCCGTCGGCAGCCAACGTGGCAGAACTGAGCGGCATGGAGGGACTCGGTGTGCAGCTCTACTTTGATGAGACGAGTTACCGTACTATGCTCAGTGCCCTTGACGATGTGATTAACGGCAAGGGCAGACGGCTCACAGACCTGCGTGATATCTTTGCCGGGGTTAAGCCGGCGCGTAAGTTTACTACACGGCCGATGTCATTTCCGTGGCTTAACCCCACGCAGGAGAAGGCCGTCAATGAGGTGTTGTGGGCTAAGGATGTAGCAGTGGTACACGGTCCGCCGGGCACTGGTAAGACCACCACGCTGGTGGAGGCTATATATGAGACGCTACGCAGGGAGACGCAGGTGCTGGTGTGCGCGCAGAGCAACATGGCAGTGGACTGGATATCAGAGAAGCTGGTTGACCATGGCGTGCCGGTGCTGCGCATAGGCAACCCCACAAGGGTGAACGACAAGATGTTGTCATTCACATACGAGAGGAAGTTTGAGTCACACCCCGACTATGCGGAGCTGTGGGCCATACGCAAGAACATACGTCAGCTTCACGCCGTCAAGGCCCCTAACCGCCATCAGAAGGTGGCGAGGCTAAGGGAACGGGCGCAGGAGATAGAGGTGCGTATCAACGCTGACCTCTTCGGCGAGGCGCGTGTGGTGGCATGTACGCTTGTTGGTGCGGCAAACAAGATAATGGTGGGGCAGAAGTTCTCCACGCTCTTTATAGACGAGGCGGCACAGGCCCTTGAGCCTGCCTGCTGGATAGCCATACGCAGGGCAGGCAGGGTGGTGCTGGCCGGCGACCATCAGCAGTTGCCGCCCACCATCAAGTGTTATGACGCCATGACGCAGGGGCTGGGCAAGACACTGATGGAGCGCATAGTGGAGGCGCAGTCCGACAGCGTGACGCTGCTGGGAGTGCAGTATCGTATGAACGATGCCATAATGAGATTCTCCTCCGACTGGTTCTATGGTGGCAAACTGTGTTCAGACGACAGTGTGCGCCATCGTTCGGTACTTGACTATGAGAAGCCCATAGTGTGGATAAACAGTGATGAGCCGGAGCAATACGTGGGCGAGAACCACGGACGCATCAACAAGGCAGAGGCAGACTTGTTGTTGTTGCATTTGCAAGGGTATGTCAACAAGATAGGTGTAGGACGTTTCATTGAGGAGAGGATAGACGTGGGCATTATATCGCCCTACCGTGTGCAGACACATTACATACGCCAGCGTATAAACAGCAGTGAGGAGCTGCGCCGCGTGCGCCATCTCATCACCGTGGGAACGGTGGACGGCTTCCAGGGACAGGAGCGTGACATTATATTTATATCGCTTGTGCGCAGCAATGAGCACGGTCAGATAGGCTTCCTCTCAGACCTGCGACGCATGAACGTGGCCATGACACGCGCCAGGATGAAGCTCGTCATCTTCGGTAACATCCAGACACTCTCTCACAGTGCGTTCTATAAGAAACTAATAGGATATATAGACTCACTTTGACAAATAACGCTTTGACAAGAAATAAGAGGATGTGCATGCACATCCTCTTATTTCGTTTATATAGAATATATTGTTCCTTTTACTTACAGGCTCGCCTTGTAGCTTCTCAGGCGCTTAACTGTTGCAGACTCGAAGTACTGCCATGCTGAGAGCACACCGTCATTGGTCTCCATCATGGCGAGTGTGAGAGCCTTGGTGAAGCCATACTTCTGGTACCAGCGTATGAGGTCGTCAAAGAGTATGGCATTAGCGCCCTTTGCCCTGTACTCAGGCAGCACGCCGATGAGGAGCAGATCTACAGTGTCTGTGTTATGCCATTTCAGCGTGTGCAGCAGATGGAACCACCCGAAGGGGAACAACTTGCCGTTCTTTGTCTTTCTGAGAGCCTCAGAGAAAGAAGGGAAGCTGACACCGAAGCCTACCATCTCACCGTCGGGGTGTTCCTCAGACTTCTTGTTCTCGTCAAAGATGAACGTCACGAGGTTCAGGTCGGCAATGGCGATGTAATTCTTCAGCAGGTTATCTATCTGTCGGTCGGTGAGCTCAGAAAACTCATAGAGGTCCTTGTAGCACTCATTGAGTACATGGAACAGTCTCAGACCGTAACCCTCCTTCAGTAGTTGCTGTTTGGTTAGCTTATGAGCCTTCAGGTTATAGCGCTTGCCTATCATCTGCGTTATCTTCTCCATCTTCTCAGGCACCTTCTCAGGTACGGTGACAAGCTGCTGTACCCAGTCGTTATCCTTTACAAAGCCCAGTCGCTCAAGGTGCTTGCTATAGTATGGGAAGTTATGGTTGGCATGCATGGTCGCCATAGTGTCGAAGCCCTCCACGAGCAAACCCTCGCGGTCCATATCGACGAAGCCCATCGGACCGATGATAGTGTCCATACCTTTAGCTGCTCCATACTCCTTTACATTATTGATAAGAGCCTCTGACACCTCCACATCATCGATAAAGTCGAGATATCCGAAGCGTACGCATTTCTGCTTCCACAGTTCATTAGCCTTGTGGTTGATGATGGCTGCCACGCGTCCAGCCTCACGCCCGTCCTTGTACGCCATGAAATACTCAGCCTCGCAGAAGTCGAAGGCAGGGTTCTTCTTCTTGTCCAAGTCATCACATTCGCCCATGAAAAGGTAAGGCACGGCACAAGGGTCATCCTTATACAGTTCGGTGCGGAAATCTATAAACCTCCCAATCTCCTTCTTTGTGCTTATTTTCTTTATCTCTATCATTTTGGTGAAAGTCTCAGGTTAGGTAACCTTGTCTTGTTCTTAGCAATTATCTATAGTGTTAAAGAGTCATCAGCATATCTCGTGTGGTGCCGCTGACGTAACCTCTCCATTTCTCTATGAGTGAGCTGAAATCCCCGGGCCACTCGCTGGTGAAGTCCATCTGCTCACCAGTCACGGGGTGTATGAAACCGAGAGTCTTGGCGTGCAGAGCCTGTCTCGGACACACCTTGAAGCAGTTGTTTATAAACGCCTTGTATGTGGTGCTGCGCTCTCCGCGCAGTATCTCCATTCCCCCGTAGCGCTCATCGCCGAAGAGTGGATGTCCTATATGCTTCATGTGCGCACGAATCTGGTGCGTGCGTCCTGTCTCGAGTATGCACTCTATCAGCGTGACATATCCGAACTTCTCTATCACCCTCCAGTGTGTCACTGCCGGCTTGCCTATGCCGGAGTCAGGTGCCGCCACGGTCATGCGCAGGCGGTCCTTGGGGTCACGTGTTATGTTTCCCTCTATGCGTCCGCTGTCTTCGGTGAAGTGTCCCCACACGAGGCAGTTATAGGAACGGTGGGTGTCATGGTCAAAGAACTGTTTGCCCAGTGCTGATTTAGCTTCTGGAGTCTTTGCCACCACCAGCAGTCCGCTGGTGTCCTTGTCTATGCGGTGTACCAGTCCCACCTCTGGTGAGTTAGGGTCAAACGTAGGCACGTCCTTCATGTGCCATGCCACGGCGTTTATCAGTGTGCCGTTGAAGTTTCCTGCTCCCGGGTGTACCACCATCCCTGCCGGCTTGTTTATCACCATCAGTGCGTCATCCTCATACACAGTCTCCAGCGGGATGTCCTCCGGGTATATGGTAGTGTCATGCTTAGGCCTCTCCAGCCTCAGGGTCACCACATCGCCCGGTCTCACCTTGTAGTTAGACTTCACTGGCTTGTCGCCCACGAATATATAGCCGGCGTCAGCAGCCGCCTGTATGCGGTTGCGTGAGGAGTGTGGCATGTGCTCCGTGAGGAACTTGTCAATACGCAGTGCCACCTGCCCCTGGTCAGCCACTATGCGGAAGTGCTCATACAGAGTGCCGTCACCGCCCTCGGCAGCGTCGTCACCCAGTATTATGTCGTCGTCTAATTCGTCTTCAGATATCATTGTTGGTTATCGTTTTCATGTGATGGGGATAGTCGGCACGGGTATCAGTCAAACTTCTTTCTCTGCAGCACGAAGTTTGTGCCCAGATACTTCTCTCTCACCGTCTGGTTGGCAGCCAGTTCGTCAGACGTGCCGTGGAAGAGTATGCGTCCCTCAAAGAGCAGGTATGCTCGGTCGGTGATGTTGAGAGTCTCATGTACGTTATGGTCGGTTATGAGTATGCCGATGTTGCGGTGCTTCAACTGCCACACCACTCGCTGTATCTCCTCCACCGCTATAGGGTCAACGCCGGCGAAAGGCTCGTCAAGCATGATAAACTTAGGTTCGATGGCCAGACAGCGTGCTATCTCCGTGCGTCGGCGCTCGCCGCCCGACAGACGGTCGCCGTAGTTCTTCCTCACCTTCTGCAGTGAGAACTCCCTGATGAGGCTTTCCAGCTTCTCCATCTGATACTCCTTAGGCTTTCCCGTCATCTGGAGAACGGAGAGGATATTGTCCTCCACTGTCATCTTGCGGAACACGCTCGCCTCCTGCGGCAGGTATCCCACGCCGTGTCTTGCGTGCTCATACACCGCCATTGACGTTATCTCCGTATCGTTGATATATACATGTCCGGCATTAGGCACCACCAGTCCGGTAGTCATATAGAACGATGTGGTCTTGCCGGCACCGTTAGGCCCCAGCAGTCCTACTATCTCTCCCTGGCTAACATTGAAAGACACGTCATTGACCACGGTACGCTTACCGTAAATCTTTACCAGTCCTTCGCTTCGCAGGGTTGACTTCTCCTGACTATTGTTATCAAGCATTGATGGCTGCTCTTGCATCGTTATATTCCTTTACAAGTCTGTTCATTATCACGCTGACGGGCTCCACCTGCTTTATGGCAGAGGCTATCTGTCCTATCTCCATCTCGCCGTTCTCTATGTCGCCGTCGAAGATGCCGCGTCGTGTAGCCTTCTCACCGAGAATCTCGAGCAACTCAGGCACGTCGGCGCCCTTTGCCTCCGCCTCTGCTATGCGGTTGTAAAGTCCGTTCTTTACCAGTCGTGACGGTGACAGCTTCTTCAGGCACAGCATAGTCTCGCCCTCCTCAAGGTTGGTGCACGCCTGTTTGAAGGCATCGCTTGCGCTGCTCTCTTCTGCCAGTGCGAACAGAGTGCCTATCTGCACACCCTCGGCGCCCAGCACCTGTGCTGCCAGACAAGCCTGACCAGAGGCTATGCCGCCCGCTGCTATCAATGGCAGGGTGGTAGCCTTGCGCACCTGTGGTATAAGACACATCGTGGTGGTCTCCTCCTTGCCGTTGTGACCACCAGCCTCAAAGCCCTCAGCCACAACCACGTCAACGCCAGCCTCCTCGCACTTCTTGGCGAACTTAGACGATGACACCACGTGTGCCACCGTCATGCCGGCATCATGGAAACGCTGGGTGTATTTCTTCGGACTGCCAGCCGATGTGAAGACAATCTTACAACCCTCCTCGATAATCATGTCAATAAGAGAGTCTATCTGCGGATACATCAGCGGCAGGTTGATACCCCACGGCTTGTCAGTAGCCGCCTTCACTTTCTGTATATGCTCGCGCAACAGGTCAACACTCATGGTGCCGGCACCTATCAAGCCCAGTCCGCCGGCGTTGCTGACGGCCGCTGCCAGCCTCCATCCGCTGCACCATGCCATGCCGCCGGCAATCACCGGCTGCTCTATTCCGAAAATCTCTTTTATACGATTTGCCATATATATATGTGTTTCTACTTTATTTGTTGTGACAAAGTCTCAGGCTCACGACGTACTTTTTCATATAGCGGCAAGTCTTTCTACATTCAGGATGCTCGCAAATACCTCCTCATGAGACCTTACCCTTCCCTCGGCGGCATCGCGTTCAGACTTGTCTATTCTGGTGTTCAGCTCATCCATGATGTAGGGCTCAGGGTGCTGTTCTTTCTGAATGTACCCTGCCAACTCCTCCATCAGCCAAGCCATGTCGTTGACCGATAGTGTGCCAAGAAGATAGTCGCGTAGACTTGATAGTGCCGTCGTGCTCATAATGTTATCTTTTTAATTGTTCTGCAAAGTTACAAATATTCCTTGAAACTTCCACCTATAGTTTCATAAAAAAACATAATAAAGAGGTGTGGCGATAGGACATTTTGGTGATTTAACATTTCATTACAATTCGCAATCTAGAGAGAAACCAGAGAAAAACATAATAATTATAAAGAAGAATGTAACAACCCGCAGTTAGCTTTTTTACGCTTTTGAGCGAAAAAAGTGCCTTTTTTGTGTAAAAAAGCATAACTTTCACGTTGCAAAAGCATAGCTTTTAGGGTGTAAAAGCTATCGTTTCACGCTGTAAAAGCATAGCTTTCACGTTGAAAAGGCCCCAAAAATGCCACCTTTCAGCTATACCTCGTTCTGTATAGTGCTGTATTACAGCACTTAACGCAAAACGCAATTTCCTTGCGATATTTCAGCCCGAAAGAGGAGTTGGTGAAAAATATCGCAAGGAAATGAAGCCGAAAATAGGACATTTTGGTGATTTGGGCAAAACGGGGTAGTGGGAATTACTCCTTGTTTCTCGTGTCCATACAAATGGTGACAGGACCGTCGTTAAGCAGCTCCACCTTCATGTCGGCGCCAAACTCACCCGTCTTCACCGGCTTGCCCATGACATCGGACACGGTCTGGCAGAACTTCTCATACAACGGGATGGTGACATCATGGCTGCCTGCACGCAGGTAGCTGGGGCGGTTGCCCTTCTTGTAACTTGCCCACAGGGTAAACTGCGATACCACAAGAATCTCGCCGCCCACGTCCATCACGCTGCGGTTCATCACCCCGGCATCATCATCAAATATCCTCAAGCCGGTAATCTTCTTTACCAACCATGTTATGTCCTCATCATTGTCGTCATTGGCACAGCCCAGCAATACCAGCAGTCCCTGGCCTATGGCTGCCGGCTCGCGGCCCTCGATGGATACCGAGGCGTGGCTGACGCGTTGTATCACTGCTCGCATAGATTATAGTTTTATCAGTTTGTCTCAAATGCTGTCAGTCATGCATATACATGTCCAACGGCAGGCAAAGGTACTTAATTTTTCTTGAAGGTGCAAATGTTGTGCGCAAATACGGGCATTACGGGCGGCGGACGTTTTTTTCTTTTGTTAAGATTGGTTAATTTATTGTTTATCAATTGAATTTATAGTAATTTTGTAACGAAATTGCGTTAAAAGTGTACTTACGTTAAATGGGCAAAAGGTCAAAAAGAAGTGTAGAGGGTCGTGGATGGCAGGTGGCAACGCTGTGTGTCAGTACCTCGCTTGTGCTGATTTTACTGGGCATGGTGGTGTTTATCGCTCTTGCGGCAAACAATCTCTCAGACTATGTTAAGGAGAACCTTACCGTGACGGTGATGTTCAAGGATGATGTAACCAACCACGAGGCTGCGGTGGTATGCCGCAAGCTGCAGTTCAAGCCGTGGGTGGCTCACCTGGAGTATATAGACCGTAACCGTGCGCTCAAGGAGCAGACAGAGGCACTGGGCACCGACCCGTCGGAATTTCTCGGCATGAACCCCTTTGTGCCCTCAGCAGAGATAAACCTGAAGGCGAGTCAGGCCAACAGCGACTCGCTGCAGATAATAGCCAAGCAGATAAAGCAGTTTAAGCAGGTGTCAGAGGTGACCTATCAGAAAGACCTGATGGACAAGGTGAACAGCAACCTGCGTAAGCTGATGCTGGTGATGCTGGTGATAGCATTGTTGCTGACGGGAATATCATTCTCGTTGATAAACAATACAGTAAGGCTGGGCATCTATGAGCGTCGCCATGCCATAGGCATTATGACGCTGGTGGGCGCCTCATGGTCGTTCATACGCAAGCCTTTCCTCCGCACGGCAGTGCTCGAGGGACTTGTGGCCGCGCTGATAGCCATCATAGTGCTGGCCATAGGCGCATACGCACTGTATGCCTATGAGCCTGACATAACATCTGTGGTGACATGGCAGGTGATGGCGGTCACAGCGGCAGCGGTGCTGCTCGCCGGTGTCATTATATCCACCATCTGCGTGTATATATCAGTGACAAGATACTTGAGGAGAGCATAAGTACACTGTTCCCCACCAGTGGTGCGGGGATTAACAGATATCGGTAATTTCATATATCCAAAACATATAGATGGAAAATAACAATTTCGCTTTTTCAAAGACAAACTTCGTGTTGATAGGTATCAGCGCATTGGTAGTGGTAATAGGATTCCTTATGATGATTGGGGCAGGTTCTACGCCTACTCAGTTTGACCCGGACATCTTCTCAGGTCTGCGCACCAAGGTGGCACCGGTAGTGTGCTTCATTGGATTCGTGTCTATCATCGGCGGAATAATGTATAAGTCAAAGAGTAAGGAGGAAGATAAATGACGTGGCTTGAGACGGTGATTATCGCTGTGGTGGAGGGACTGACAGAGTTCCTGCCTGTATCTTCCACCGGACACATGATTATCACTCAGAACCTGCTGGGCATACAGCAGGGAGACCCTTTTGTCCATGCCTTTACTTTCATCATACAGTTTGGCGCCATACTCTCAGTGGTATGTCTCTACTGGAAGCGCTTCTTCCAGTTTGACAACACACCGGCACCCGAAGGCAGCAACGTATGGCAGAGGCTGAAGCACCGTTTCTACTTCTACTGGCTGCTGATGGCGGGTGTGCTGCCTGCGGTGGTCATAGGACTGCTCGCGAAGAAGTCGGGACTGCTCGACTGGCTTCTCGACAGCGTGGAGGTAGTGGCTGTAATGCTTGTAGTGGGCGGTGTGTTCATGCTCTTCTGTGACAAGTTGCTCAATAAGGGTACGGAAGAGAACAAGGTGAACGAGAAACGTGCCTTCATGATAGGACTGTACCAGTGCATATCAGTAATACCCGGAGTGTCACGCTCTATGGCTACCATAGTAGGCGGTATGGCTCAGGGATTGACTCGCAAGCGTGCGGCAGAGTTCTCCTTCTTCCTCGCAGTGCCGACGATGGCAGGAGCCACGTTGCTTGACCTGCTCGACCTGCTGAAAGAGGATACCGCATGGGCAACGAGCCACAATATCTCTATGCTGCTCCTGGGCTGTGGCGTGGCTTTCATCGTGGCGTTGCTGGCTATGAAGTGGTTCGTGTCTTTCCTGTCCAAATACGGCTTCAAGGCATTCGGTATATATCGCATCGTTGTCGGCGGCATAATAATAGTGCTGCTGTTGACGGGACACTCACTGGTAATGGTTGACTAAATGAACTTCGTAGAAGGCGAGATAATACATATAAACAAGCCATACGGTATGTCGAGCTTCGGAGCCCTGGCCTTTGTGCGTACACGCATATCCAAGGCTTGCGGTGTGAGGCGTGTGAAGACTGGTCATGCCGGCACACTCGACCCTCTGGCCACCGGCGTGCTGACGCTCTGCACGGGTAAGTGCACCAAACTGATACCTACGTTGCAGTATCACTCTAAGGAGTACACCGCCACGCTGCAGTTTGGAGCCACCACGGCAAGTTATGACAAGGAGCACACCGTAAACCACACCTATCCGTGCCGCCATATAACGAAAGAACTGATACTGCAGGTGCTGGAGCAGTTCAAGGGTGATATAATGCAGGTGCCGCCTACATACAGTGCCGTGCACGTGGGAGGCAAGCGCGCGTATGAGCTGCGCCGTAAGGACAAGGACGTGAAGTTGGAGGCAAAGCCCGTAAGGGTTGACGATATAGAACTGCTGTGGTTTGACCCTGAGAGGATGCAGGCGCAGATAAGGGTGGAGTGTGGTAAGGGCACTTACATACGCTCGCTGGCGCGCGACATCGGCAGGGCACTGGACAGCGGGGCATTCCTTACACAACTATGCCGCACCAGACTGGGAGAGGTAAGGATAGAGGACTGTGTCACCCTCGATGACTTCCCGGCATGGCTGGAGAATAATGCATAATTCATAATGCGTGATTAATAATTAAGGAATTAAGAATTGCTTAATCATTAAGATATATAAATTAAGATATTAATAATTAAAAAATCCCCTGACTCACGCTCCCTCCCTCGCAGGGAGGGCCGGGGTGGGTCTCTATAACAACTATACAGATGAAGTTATCACAATTCGACTTTAACTTGTCACCGTCACAGGTGGCTTTGTATCCACACTCAGTAGAGCACGTCGTTAAGGGCAGCGACGGCAAGGAGACCACCTTCAGCGTGAAGAGGCCCGACGAGTGTAACATGGTGGTGGTGCACAGAAAGTCACAGAAAATCAGTCTGTATAAGACCGATGCCAAGGGTAAGCCGCTGAAAGACGAGAACGGCAAGAAGATGCTCCTGTCACTGACAGACATCTTTGACTATTTTGATGAGGACGACACCTTTATATTCAATAATACAAAGGTGTTCCCCGCACGCCTCTATGGTACGAAGGAGAAGACCGACGCACGTATTGAGGTGTTCCTGCTGCGTGAGCTTAACGAGGAGATGCGCCTGTGGGACGTACTGGTGGAGCCGGCGCGAAAGATACGTATAGGCAACAAACTCTTCTTTGACGGACTGGGCGACCTCGTGGCAGAGGTGATAGACAACACCACGTCGCGCGGACGCACGCTGCGATTCCTCTATGACTGCCCTCACGACGAGTTTAAGCGCGACCTCTTCTCACTGGGCTTCCCTCCACTGCCGAGGTATATAGTGGACCATAAGGATTCCCACGGCAACCTTGACCGTCCGGTGACTGATGATGACTTTGAGGATTTCCAGTGCGTGTTCGCAGAGCATGAGGGAGCAGTGACAGCACCGTCAACAGGCCTGCACTTCACCCGACAGCTGTTGAAGCGCATGGAGATACGCGGTATAAAGTCGGCTTTCGTAACAGTGCACAGCAGCCTCGGAAACTTCAATACCATAGAGGTGGAGGACCTGTCAAAGCACAAGATGGACTCTGAGGAGATGCACATTACAAGAGAGGCTTGTGACATCATCAATAACACAAAGAAAAGCGGACACAAACTGCTTGCAGTGGGGGCCAGCGTACTCAAGGCTACGGAGACCACAGTGGGCACCGACGGCATGCTGAAGGAGTATGACGGATGGACCAATAAGTTCATATTCCCACCATATCAGTTCGGACTGGCTGACAACCTGCTTGTCAATCTCTATCATCCTATGTCAACCATGCTTATGTCAACTTGCGCGTTTGGCGGTTATGAGATTGTGATGGAGGCATACAAGCAGGCATTGAAGGCAGGCTTCAAGGTGGGATGCTTCGGCGATGTCATGCTGATAGTCAATGATTAACGAACTATAATTCACTACTACTATGGCGGAGAACCTAAACAATGGGGCAGAGCAGAAGGACTCAACCCGGCACCACCACCACCATCACCATCACCACTCGTCGGCAGACGGGTCATCGTCCTCGCGTCATCATCACCATCACAGCAGTGTAAGGCTGGTGAAGGGCAAACGCGCCGGTCGGCTCCCGTGGGCAGAGGGATTGGGAATGATTCTCATTTGTCTGGTGTTGTTCTTTGTCATTGTGATGTGTAGCAAGCTCGTATCGTAGGAGATGACAGACACACATACTGCATACCTCGCGTATGGCTCTAACATAGGAGAGAAAGAGGAGAATATCCTCAACGCATACAGAATGACAGAGGAGAGGGTGGGGCGCATCGTGCGACGCTCCGCTATGATGCGCTCCGAGCCTTGGGGCTTCAGGTCGGAGAACAGCTTCGTGAACAGCGTGGTATGTGTGGAGACCACACTCACGCCACATCAGTTGCTGGATGCCACGCAGGGTATAGAGCGCGCTATGGGGCGCACGGAGAAATCACACGGCGGGGTGTATCATGACCGCATAATAGATATTGACATACTGCTGTATGATGATATAACGCTCAATGACGCAGACCTTGTCATACCGCATCCGCTGATGCGTGAGAGAGACTTTGTTATGAAACCATTAAACGAAATAATACAATGAAGAAGCATTTACTTACAATATCTGCTGTGCTTGCGGCAGTTGTTGCAGCACAGGCGGCAGACAAGACACTCACCGTTACGGTTACTAACCCCTCCAAGACGGAGCGTAGGGCTGTGCCGGTTGTTATCGAGGTTGACGACGACGTGCGTTCAGCACTTGTAACCCTTGACGGCAAGGAAATTCCGTGCCAGCTTGACGACCTTGACGATGACGGCGAGTTTGACGAGCTGGCCTTTGTCACCGATATGGCAAAGAAGGAGAAACAGACATTCACCGTCACGCTGTCTGAGCAGGGTGAGCCACGCAAATACGAAAACCGCACATACGGCTACCTCGGCATACGCGACCGCTCGGAGAAGAACCAGAAGCACCAGCGTATCACGTCGGTGACTTTCCCGAAGGACACCAACCCCTATAACTACATATTCCCTCACGGAGCCGTCATGGAGAATGACATGGTAGGCTTCCGCGTGTATGCCGACCACCGTCAGTCGCTTGACTACTATGGTCACCGCAACTATAAGATGGATATTGCGGAGACCGCCTTCTACACTACGCAGGAGCAACGTGACAAGGGATATGGCGAGGACGTGCTCTACACCGGCTCGACATACGGCTGCGGCGCACTCCACGGCTGGGACGGCAAGAAATCCGTAATGTTTGAGAACGTAAGGAACCGCACGCAGACCGTGGTATGCGAGGGTCCTGTGCGCACCATTCTCGACATAACAAACAGGGCTTGGCAGCCATACGAGGGCTGTAAGCCTGTTGACATACGCACACGCTACATACTCTACTATGGTCATCGTGACGTGGAGGTGCAGGTGGATTTCTCACGCGACGTGGCAGACATACCATTGTCAACGGGCATCGTTGACATTGTCGAGGGTTCCACAGAGTTCTCAGACAAGGCTGGCCTGCGTGGCGACTGGGGCAGGGCATGTGCCGGCAACAACCCGAAGGTGTATGACACCATTACCGTGGGACTGGGCATCTTTGTTCCAAAGCAGTATTACAAGGCTGACTCACACTTCACTGACGGTAAGGAACGTCTGCCTAACCAGGCTTATGTGCAGGTAGTAGGTACGAAGGATGATGATATGCACTACTGGTTCACCTGCACCTGTGACATTGAGACCTTTGGCTTCAAAGACAAAGAGGCATGGTTCAAGTACCTGAAGGAGTGGAAGAAGGAACTTGAGGCTCCTGCTGCTATCAATATAGAATAGGAGCGATAGTAACTATAGTGACTATAGTGCTTATAGTGCCTATAGTACCTATAGTAACTATAGTATTTATAGTACCTATAAGAAAAAAAGAAAACTAACTCATAATTCATAACTCATAACTCATAACTAACCAGATGGAAGCTGTATTTTCATACATCATCGGCCTCGGTGCCGCTGTTATGATGCCTATCATCTTCACCATACTCGGTGTTTGCATAGGCATCAAGTTCTCAAAAGCCCTGAAAAGCGGACTCTACGTCGGAGTAGGTTTCGTAGGACTTAGTATCATTACCGCATTGCTCGTTGACACTATGTCACCTGCTTTGGGAAAGGTAGTGGAGATTTACGACCTGAAGCTGCAGGTGTTTGACATGGGATGGCCTGCTGCTGCGTCTGTCGCTTACAACACTCTCGTAGGCTCATTCATCATTCCTGTATGTCTGGGCGTTAACCTCGTGCTGCTGCTTACTGGTTGCACTCGCACAGTCAACATCGACCTGTGGAACTACTGGCACTTCGCTTTCATCGGCGCCGTGGTCTATTTCATGACTGATTCTATTGCATGGGGCTTCTTCGCTGCCATCATCTGCTATATACTCACACTCGTCATGGCAGATATGACCGCCAAGCGTTTCCAGAAGTTCTATCCAGGCATGGACGGAATATCCATACCTCAGCCTTTCTGTCAGGGCTTCATGCCTTTTGCTATCGTCATAAACAAGGCACTGGATTACGTTCCTGGCATCAATAAAGTGAACATTGACTCTGAGGGTATGAAGAAGAAGTTCGGTCTCTTCGGTGAGCCTCTCTTCCTCGGTGTGCTGATAGGTATCATTATCGGCTGCCTTGCTTGCAAGGACTGGAATGAGCTTGTTGACAACATCCCTACTACGTTGCAGATAGGTATCAAGATGGGTGCCGTTATGGAGCTCATCCCACGTATCACCTCACTCTTCATCGAGGGACTGAAGCCTATCGCTGAGGCTACAAAGGAGCTTATCGCGAAGAAGTTTGGCGAGGACAAGGAACTCTACATTGGTATGTCACCAGCACTTGTCATCGGTCATCCTACCACATTGGTAGTGTCACTGCTCCTCATCCCTGTAACACTGGTACTCGCCGTTGTACTTCCTGGCAACCAGTTCCTGCCTTTGGCATCACTCGCAGGTATGTTCTACGTATTCGTAATGGTATTGCCATACACCAACGGCAATGTGCTCCGCTCATTCATCGTAGGCCTTGTAGTAATGGCTATAGGTCTGTACTTCGTTACATGGATGGCAGGTGACTTCACTTCTGCTGCCCACAGCGTAGCACAGGTTCATCCTGATGACAAGACCGTGCAGGTACCTGCAGGCTTCTCTGCCGGTGCGCTTGACTTCGCTTCAAGCCCATTGTCAACACTTATCTACGTTTGCATGAAGTATCTCAACTACATCGGCGCAGCTATCCTCACCATCCTCACCGCAGGTGTGCTGGCTTGGAACCGTGTGACAATAAACAAGAAGACGAGGAAATAGGATTACTCTGATTGCTCGGAATACTCCGACCACTCAGAATATTCAGAAAATAATAATAATAAAATAATAATATGAAGAAATTATTTGCACTCGCTGCTTTAGCTTTAGCAGCAATCAATGTCAACGCTACTGAGCCTGACCGTTTCGTAGGCGCTCAGCACGTTAAGTTCCAGACTGCTTGTCATCCTGAGGATGTGAAGCACTATGACACAAAGATGCTCCGCGAGCGCTTCGTCATGGAGAAGGTGATGGAGGCAGACTCTATACTGCTTACATATTCACACTATGACCGCTTCATCTTCGGTGGTGCTATGCCAGTAAACAAGACCTTGAAGCTGGAGAACTTCTGGGAGCTCGGTCTTGACGTTGACAAGAACATCAAGGAGAAGTACTTCCTCTACAACCGTGAGCTCGGCGTCGTAAACTGCGGTGAGGGTGACGGCTTTGTTATCGTTGACGGCAAGGAGTATGCCCTCTCTCCAAAGGAGGCTCTCTATATTGGTCGCGGTCACATCGGTAAGGACAAGGACGTAAACAAGGTTGTGGAGTTCCGCTCAAAGGACGCTTCTAAGCCAGCTAAGTTCTACCTTAACTCAGCTACTGCACACCAGCACTACAAGACACAGTGGATTACACTCGACGGTCGTAAGGGTTCGCTGAAGGCTGCCGTATGGGGACCTGTAGGCACTACTGAGGAGGCTAACAACCGTACCGTTTATAAGCTCATCGTTAACGACGTACTTGAGGAGGGACCATGCCAGCTGCAGCTCGGTCTGACACAGCTCAACCCAGGTGCTGTATGGAACACCATGCCACCTCACACACACGGTCGTCGCATCGAGGCTTACTACTACTTCAACCTGCCTGAGAAGCAGAC
>CAMEWL010000011.1:0-69647 GCA_945941025.1 uncultured Prevotellaceae bacterium | reverse complement strand
CAGGTTATCAATGATATTCGGTTAAACACAGGGTTTTACTGGTGAGCCATTTTTTTATTAATAATTTATTACAAAATTATAATTCCTGATTAATTCTTTGCAAGCAAAGCGTCACAAGTGCCGAGCGCATGGTCAATTTCTGGTAATTCCTGTAAAAAAATAATCAGTGCAATCCGTGCAATCCGTCTTAATCCGTTGTTCAAGAAAAATCTGTGTATATCTGTGTTATCTGTGGGAGAATATTCGAGTTATTCGTGTTCGTAAATAAAAATCTGTGTCCATCTGTGTTATCTGTGGGAGTATAGTATAATCCCTGTAATCTATGTAATCTGTGGTCGTATAATTCGTCTTCGTTACATTATAATAAAAAAACTGTCACCTCACAGTAGTGAGGCGACAGCTTGTATTAGTAGTGACGAGTTGTGTCGCTTAGTTGTCATCCTGGGTCAGGTAAGGTCCCCCGACTGTTTCTTCGTACGGTACTCTGTAGGCGACATACCAACCGCCGCCTTGAAGCACTTAGAGAAATACTTAGGGTCAGAGAATCCGCAGCCGTAGGCTATCTCGTTGACTCCGCGCATGGTGGTGGCGAGCAACTGACATGCACGTTTGATACGCGCCTCCTTCAGAAAGTCGGCAGGCGTGACACCAAGCAACTGCTTCATCTTACGATTAAGCGATGAGCGTGAGGTGGCGGTGGCACTCGCCATCTCGTCAACACCGATGCCACTGTCGCCCATATTCTCCTCTATGAACTCCATAAGGCGCTGCATGAAGGCGTCGTCCTCCTCATTGACGATAGGAGTAGGCTCTACATGATGTTGTTCCTCTGCAGACATTTCTTGCTGCTGACTTCTGTTGAGCAGTTCCAGATATGCCTGCAGGTTCTCCTCACGCTGACACTTCAGCTTCTTTATATGCCTGTAGGTGTAGTTTATTGCCCCAAGGACACCTATGATAAGCAGCAGGTAAAGGATATATGCCCATATAGTCTCCCAGAACATAGGCTTCACTATGATGACAAGTGTGCGCACGTTGTTAACCCACATGCCATCGGCATTTGTGGAGCGTATCTCCAGGGTGTATGTGCCCGGAGAGATATTGTAAAGAGTGAGGGTATGGTTGGCGGTAGGGTCAGACCACTCCTCCTCTGTATCCTTCTGCCACCAGTGTCTCTGCTCAGTCAGACGGGTGATGTAACGTATTGTCTTATTGCAAGCATAGTCTATCGCCGCATAACCTATAGTGACATCACGCTCTGACGACGAGAGGTACAGGGTATCATGAAGCTCGGCCGAGTAATCTATTGGAGTATTAGGTTTGCCAAATGATGTCAGGACAATACGAGGAACGTATGGCTGCTGGTGGAACACCTTCTCTGATACAATAGCCACACCGTCCTCTAACGTAAGCAGCCAGCGACCGTCTCTCAACAACATCGGCTCAGCATCGGAGAAGCGTGAATTAATCGCAAAGAACGTGGTGTTGTAGTTCTCAATGGCATTCATATCAGCGTTGATACGGGTAATCTGATTGTTACACTGCACCAATATCTCGTCGCCTATCTCTGTCATTGCCAATGCCGCATCGGAGCCCATGCCGTTTTCCGTACCGAAATGAGCGAATTCATATTCCTTTGACGTAAGATCTTTGGTGAGGAGCATATTGACTCCGCCGCTCTCCGTAGAGATAAAGATACGGCCCTTACGGTCTGTAAGCATATCCATGACAGCACTGCAAGAGAGTGAGGAAGAACGATGAGACTCCCTCTGATGCAGTGTGAATGTCACCTTGCGAGGGTCCCCGTCTATTCCGTTGATAAACAGCAGTCCCTCGGTGGTGGTGGCGAGCATCATGCCATTACCTACCGACATCAAGCGGCGCATAAAGAGATTGGTGGCCGGATATGAAGCAAAGGTGTTCTCTCTGTTAAGGAAACGCAGTTGCTCGGCTTCGGCAGCGGGGTTGACCAGAAGATTTATTCCCCCACCCTGCGTACCTATCCACAGTCTGCCTTTCTTATCCTCATGAAATGTATATATATCGGTGCTGTTGAGTGTCTTGCCAGCCTTTATCTCAGCGGCGGTACCCTTAGTGAAATGCTCCACTGAGAACACACCGTCGGTGGTCTCGCGGAGGCGATACAAGCCGTCGGGCTTTGTGCCTATCCATAATATACCGTTCTTCTGCTGAAAAAACGAGTAAGTAGGACCGAATGTAGTAAGCTCTTTATGAAGATGACCGTCGCGGCCGAGATAACCGATAAAATTGGCCATACTGTCAAGTACCACAACCACGTTGGCATCACGGGTACCTACCCAAATGCGCTTCTTATTGTCACGGAACAAGCCACGCACTGTACTGCGGGGCACACATTCAAGATATCGGCTGTTGACCAACTGCTGGGACATACATGTGACACCGAAACGCTCCATAAACCAATGGTTCTTCTGAAGGTCTTGCATATACATGCGCACACCACTGAAAGTATAGTCGCCAAACTGATAGTCGCGTGAGTCTCTGTACATCGCTGCATCACTGTCAAGTCGGGCTCTGAAACGCTCTGCGAGAACAGAGTCAACAGGCTCAAACCTATAGGTAGAGAGGTTGAAGCGCCATACATCGTCGCCGTTGGCACAATAGATATTGCCGTCCTCGCCCAAGAGTATGTTACGTATTCTGTCGCTGGTGATTTCATTACCATCACCTGGACGAGACTTGAAGACAACGAAGTCGTAACCGTCGAAACGGTTCAGGCCATTCCACGTGGAGAACCACATGAAACCCTGTTTGTCTTGCAGCATCTTGGTGACGTGCCACTGGGTCATACCGTTCATGTCATCATAATGCTGATACTTGTAAATATAATCAGATGACATAGCAGGCACAGTGACTGCCAATACTATGTAGAGCATTAACAGGCGCAGTTTGTCAGGAAAAGCGATTATAGGTTTTAGTCTTTCCATTATTCTCACTTCTTATTGTTTAGTTATCCGTATATCTTATCTATCTACTCAACTTTCGCAAGCGCCAGTTGAGAGGTTCTCAGGTTGTCAGGTCTTAGGTTATCAGGCAAGGACAAAGCCGCTGAGTATTCTGCCACACTTCACCACCGTACCGTCAGCAGCAGGCGGCAGCTGTTCCCTGCGGGCTGAGAAGAAGCGCTCGTCTGTATATGTATCGACATCAGACACTGTTATGTTACATGCCTCTAAGCCGCTGTTGAGCAACTGCTCACGGTTTATAGCCTTCAAGTCTATATGTGGCTTGCGTTTCATAATGACATACTGATCCATCTGGAAACCAGCCTCGGCAAATTGGTCAACGACCTCCTGGCCTACCTCAAAGCTGTCCTGGCTGATACCTGGTCCTATAGCAGCCACGCACTGAGATGGCACCGTACCATAGGTGTCAGCCATAACCGCCAGCGTCTTCTCTACTATTCGTGCCACGGTGCCACGCCACCCTGCATGGATGGCGGCGGCAGCATGATGTGCTGCATCATATACCAGGACCGGGATGCAGTCGGCGGTGCTTATGCCCATAGCCACTCCACACTGGTCAGATATCACGGCGTCTATGCCCTCAAGGCGTGCCTTGCACTCAGACACGGAGAGAGAGAGCATCTGAGAGTCAATGACGGCTATGCGGTCGGTATGCGTCTGATGCGGATATACCAACCGGCTTGCACGAACAGGCAGACTGCCCAAGAGGCGTGTCTCGTCACGTCCTATGGTGCGGTCTGTAGTAAATGATGTGATGTTTTCTCCTAAATTATAATATATCATAGTACCTTACTGCCAATGTCATGCTCTTTCAACAGGTGGGTTCTATTAATTCCCACCTACATTAAGCCTCACCCGGCATCATACATACTCGAAGTCCTCAAGGTCCTCTATCTCGTCTTCGTATTCGTCTTCGTTTCCGCCTTCGTCTTCGTTTATTATTCCTATCTCCACATCGGCAAGGCGGTCCTCTGCATACACCTCTGCAGCGAGGTATGACATATCCTTGTCACGGTGTACGAGGGTATCCTCGGCGATGACACCCTTTATCTTGTTTGACTCACTGTTGAGTTCCTCCCACAGTATGTCTTTCAGTTCGTCCAAGCCCATACCAGTAACGGCTGAGATGAACACCACCTGCAGGTCTTGAGGCAAATCGTGGCGGAGCATCTCCATGAGCTCGTCATCAAGCAGGTCGCACTTGGTGACGGCGAGCACGCGGTGCTTCTGCAGCATCTCAGGGTTAAACTGTGCCAACTCGTTAAGAAGCAGCTCATACTCCTTCTTTATATCATCGGTATCGCCCGGCACCATAAAGAGCAACAAAGAGTTACGCTCTATGTGACGCAGGAAACGCAGTCCGAGTCCCTTACCCTCTGCTGCTCCCTCTATTATACCCGGTATGTCAGCCATGACAAATGACTGATGGTCGCGATAGCTGACGATGCCGAGCGATGGCTCCAGCGTAGTGAAGGGGTAGTTGGCTATCTTTGGTTTGGCAGCGGAGAGTGATGACAGCAGTGTGGACTTACCAGCGTTAGGCAGTCCCACCAAACCAACATCAGCAAGGAGCTTCAGCTCCATGATAACGGTCATCTCCTGCATAGGTTCGCCAGGCTGTGCAAAGCGCGGTGCTTGGTTTGTTGACGTACGGAACTGGAAGTTGCCCAGTCCGCCACGACCGCCTTTGAGCAGTACAACCTCCTGACCGTCCTCCATGACATCGCAGACGAACTTACCCGTCTCGGCATTATACACCACAGTACCGCACGGCACATCCACATATACATCCTTGCCATCGGTGCCGTGGCACTTGTCCTTGCCGCCGTTACCGCCATGCTCAGCGAAGATATGGCGCTGATAGCGCAGATGCAGGAGTGTCCAGTAATTGTGATTGCCACGCAAGATGATACTGCCGCCCTTGCCGCCGTCGCCACCGTCGGGACCGCCGTTAGGATTATATTTTATATGCTTGAGGTGCATACTGCCCTTGCCGCCCTTACCTGAGCGGCACTGTATCTTTACATAATCTACGAAGTTGCTTTCCATTTTCTCACTAAGGGGATATAATTTGCAAAAATACAAATAAGTTCTTACATATCAAAGTATTCAAGGGAGAAAAATAACTCTTTATATAGAGAATTTCATTCTAATTGACGCTCATTGACGACCATAGCTGGACGGTGCCTCATGGATGTCTGAGATTCTATCTGATTGATTTGACTCGCTTTTGCAACACGTTATTACAGTGTGCTCTGCGGACATTGAGCACAGCGCCGCCCTACCCTACATGATAGTGTCTATTGTGTGATGAGGTTCTTGACACACACAAGGAATGTATCATTTTACGCATTTATCAGTTTTCGGCTGGCATCAATACGCAGGAAGATGAACAACAACAATGTGAAGCCCCATAACGAAGAACCTCCATAGCTGAAGAACGGTAACGGAATACCAATGACCGGGGTCAAGCCTAATACCATTCCTATATTGATAAACAGATGGAACAAGAATATGCTGACTACACAGTAACCGTAAACACGGCCAAACGGACTCGTCTGGCGCTCAGCAAGGTGTATGAGTCGTAGTATCAAGAATAAGAATACTATCAAGACTGCGGCTGAACCGACAAATCCCTCTTCCTCTCCGACAGTACAGAAGATGAAGTCAGTCTCCTGCTCTGGCACGAACTTCAATTTTGTTTGCGTACCGTTAAGGAAGCCCTTGCCCCATACTCCGCCAGAACCTATCGCTATCTCACTCTGATGTACGTTATAACCTGCACCAGCAAGGTCTTCCTCTAATCCCAAAAGGACATTGATACGTACACGCTGGTGCGGTTCCATAACATTGTTCAGCACGTAAGATGCAGAGAAGAAGAAGATTACCGACATAATAGCGAAAAGGGTAATAAAAAAGTACTCCCTCTTATTGGCATATATCCATAAACCGACGAGATAAGACACCATCAGGAATGTCAATACGCACTGCACCCATAAGATATCAAAAGGTATAATGAAACGTGAGAACAGCAGAGCAAGGATAGTGACTCCGAACGAGGTGAGTATTATATTGCGGGCTTCTTTTCTTGCCTTGCAGTACACAAGTACCAGCACTGACGTAAAGAAATGTATCAGCAATAGCACTACGAACGAACCTACATGCGTAGGGGTTCCCCATAATAATGGCTCTGCAAAACGTATTCCTATCACGAAGTAAGATACCATTGCTATGCCCGTAAACAGGAAGCTGCCGGTCATACCCTCACGATACAGCATCAGGAAGAATGAGGCATACACCAAAGCTGAACCCGTTTCCTTCTGCATTACAATAAGTATCATAGGGAGTAATATCATGCCTATGACCTTAGCGAGGTCCTGCCAACGCTCTAAGCTAAACCGATAGCCTGACATGAACTTTGCTATGGCTAACGCTGTGGCAAACTTAGCGAACTCCGCCGGTTGTATGCGTAACGGTCCCATCACTATCCATGAACGCGAACCTTTTATCTCATGCGGATTGAATATCGTAGCAAATAGCAACAACAGCAATACTACATATATAGCGAAGGCAAAGGTTTCATATAGCTTATTATCTATAAGCAACAGACACGTTGCCAGCAATAAACTGGTGAATATCCACACTATCTGCATACCTGAACGGGTGTCGAGCGAGAACAGGTCTGCTTCCTCAAAAGAATAGGTGGCTCCGCACACACTAATCCAACCAAATGCCAACAATATCACATAGGCGATTATAGTGTACCAATCTATACAACTTATAACTGTGTCCTGACGTTTCATTGCTTATACAAAAAAAACTCTGTAAAGCATTTCTTGTGCAAAATACTTAACAGAGTCTTTTCCTAATATCTTTCTATATTACGTTTGTATTATTATATTCTATTACTTCTTAATTGTCTTCAATGCCTTCAGAGCAGTCTCATCCTCTGGATCTATATTAAGGATTCTGTTCCACCATACACGAGCTGTCTTAAGATCATGACGTGTAAAGTATGCTACAGATGCAAGATAGCGACAAGCCTCTATCTCCATGCTCTTTAACTGGTCAGACTGTTCCTCTCTTGAAACACAGTAGTCATACAACTTCTGATAATATGGCTCTGCCAGACACTGGGTGTTCTCCGGGTCAAAATAAGCATAGGTCCAACGGGCATGAGTGTAAAGCACATAATGCAGATTCTCCCAATTTGGATATTCTGTCTCTAATTGGTCATATACCTTGAACATCTGGTTAATGACTGAGAGTTTCTCATCGCCCTGCAAGCCATCCTGCCAGTCACGGTAGATAGCGGCATACTGATAAAGCATATAAGCCTTGTCTGATGACGGATACTTATCCATAAATATACGATACAGTTCCAAAGCCTCCTTGTAACGATGCTCACCCTTCAACGCTTCTACACGACGGTTAAGAGTCTGACGTATCTGACCATCCATCTGAGGTACGAAGTAGTCGGTACAATTCGGTATCTTTGAGTATGTCTCAAATGCCTCGTCAACACGTGACAAGCCAAGGTAACAAGAACCTAATGAGTAATAGTCCACAGAGTTAACTGAGTCCTTTGCATCCTCAAACCATATCTTTCCGTGCTCTAAAGCCTCTGCATACATATTCTGACGTGTGGCACTCCAGAAATAAAGTCTGTCAAAACCCTTGTTTTGTGGGAAACGATTACAGCCTACGAGACACAGTTCCATACACTTCATATCGTCCTGGCTCCAATAACAGTTCTGTACGAACTGAATAAGCTGGTTCATCGTCAGCGTATTAGGATCGACATTTGCCATAGCGGCTGCTGCCTCGGCATCATTACCCTGCTTATTGTAGAGCATGGCAATCTCTATATCTACGTTGTAGTCTGGTACTGCCAAGCGAAGTTCCTCTAACTTCTCCTTAGCCTTGTCCATATCCTTACGAGACATCACCGTAGCATACTTAACGTATGGTATAGGATTAAGAGAGTCAACAGCTATAGCCTTGTCAAACCACAGACAAGCAGAGTCAACATCCCACTCGCCATACATATCACCTTTCAATATATATGCTGGTGAAAAGCTTTCATCAATATTAAAAGCCTTGTCTAGATATCTGCGTGTCTTCTCACGCTCATTATTACGGAAATAAGCACGAGCAATGGCAGTCTGCATATCAGCATCCTCTTTGAAACGTGCTGACAATTCATTTGCTATAGTATCAGCCTGTGTAGAGTACTTATGCAACACAACAGCCAAAGCTGCCTGTACAGCATCTGCCTCCTTTGACATCTTCTGAGCACCTACAACCTTCTTCGCTTTTGAAGACTTCTTCTTTGATGCCTTTTTTGATTCGCTCGCCTCCTCTGTATCACTACCTGCATTATCTGCAACGGCATTATCAGAATTTACAGTAGCATCAGAAGTGGCTGACGCCTCTACATTCTCAGTTGTAGGCTCATCGTCAGTCCTTTGCACCATAGAGGCCTTAACGGTGTAAATACACAGTGTAAACAAAAGGACTGCTGCTATATATAATCTATTAAATGTCATACCAACGACTTTAATCTTACTTGTTATGCTTTTCTATTATTTCTTCTTATGCTGCTTTGCAATACGCTTAGCATACTTAGCATTGTACTTCTCCACAGCGCGTAACTGACGACTCTTGTAACGAGCATCATGACGCTCGTGAATAGCCTTAACGACCTTAGGATCACGACGAAGTTTACCAATCTTGTATTGTACACCTATGTTAAGTGACTCATACATGTGCAGACGGTCTGTGATAGACACGGTGTTGAAACCGCGGATATCATACATCTCATTCTGCGCGATGAAATACACCTCAGGGTTAAAGAATACAGAAATGCCCTTCTTTCCAATTGGATAAGCTAACTTGAATCCGCCGTTGACACCAAAATACCAATTCTTCTCCTCTTCAAAATCAATTGCTACATTCTTACCACCTGGCGCGACAGGCTCAGAACTTGCAACAGTGTTCTTCTGCGAACCCAACCACATAATGGCAGGACCAACGTACGCATGCAACTCAAACTTACGCTTGTTCATACGACCAGCACACAAGTTCATCAGGTTTGCCTCAATATCAAGAGCACCAAACAGCGTGTTTCTGTTAACCTTGACAAGACCATTATGACCTTCTGACCACATCATACCATCCTCACGTACATAGTGAGCATAGTATGGCATCAGCTCATTTCTGCTAGTGTTCATTAGGTTCACACTACCACGGATGCCAAGGTATGTGTTGAAGGTATAGTCAAACCAACCCTGTGCTGTCCACTCGAAATCCCCTGCACCCCAATCGCTGTAACGACGAGACAACATAGGAATACCTGCTGCGATACCGACACGTACACCCTTGTTTACCTTATAAGTATAGTGCTGCACCTGGTCCATCTCCTCAACAGGACGATAGTGTGGACTGCGAATCATAACCGTAAGACCAAGGTTCACTGCCACATGGTTCATATCACGAAGACGCTCGTCCTGAGTGTACACACTGTGAGAGTAACGTGGCTCTATGAAGACCTGAAGGTCTGGGTTGATATATCCATATATATGAGCACCGAAGCTGTAAGACTCTGTACCCACACGATACTTCTCTACGAATGTACGCTTGTACTTTGACAATGTACCATAGCCCAAGCCGAAGAATACATAACCACCAAATGGCTGGTTCCAGCTAAATGACTTGTAGAAGAAACCTAATGGATTGAACAATGCCTCCGCACGGATACCCATATAGTGAGTATTAAAGGTCTCTGTCATATCACCATAAGGATAGGCATCCCATCCCTGTCCCTCATAGTCAATCTGCTGACGCTTAGCTATCTGAGTAAAACCAGAGAAACGGAAACCTAATACTGGTGACCACCATTTACCGATACTTATTGTTGTAGTATGTCCTGTGGCAGACTTAGGTGTGTACTCTTTTAATGCAGTCTTCTCACTCCAGTTAAGACCGCCAGAGAACTCCACGAACCATGGACGACGCCACAACTCATTTGTCTCATATGTCTCCTCTGGGAATTTCTCCAGACGAGAGAGCATAAACTTAACACGAGCAGCCTTTGAGAGATTGTCATTCAGACTAAACTCGTATGTAAGGTTCGCACCATAGAAAAGGTCAAAACCACGCCAGTTACGTAAGTACTCATAATCCATCTGAGGACCACCAATACCAATGTATGGCTCAACATTCAAGTATGCGTGAGGACCAGTGAATATCTTCAACTGAACACCAGTATGAGCCTCTGGAGCAAACTTCTTTCTGCCTGTACCATTGAAGAAAGTATAGTTAGCACCTATACCTACCAATGACTGGACATCAAGCCAACGTGAAGAGTTATAACCCTCAAAGTGAGTGGTTATATCATGCATGTAATCCAAACGGCCTGACACACGAGCCATACGGAGACCACGCTGATAGTTATAACCCCAACCAGCACCCAGACTGATACGCAAGCTGTTTAACTTGTCAAGTCTTGTGCCAACCTGCCCCATAACCTGAACAATATTCAACTTCGGAGCATTCTCTGCCTGAGGTAAAACCTGCTCGTAGCCTGCAGACACGCCGTAATACAAATTCTGCAATATGCCCTTGTAGAATTGATAGCCCTTTGGCTTATAAAAGTCTCTGACACTATAATCCAAAGCATTCACTGCATTTGTACCGCGAGCAAGATTCTTACGTGACATCTTAATAGTGTCACGCATTGCCTGAATGTCTTCCTCATCAAGTGTATCCAAAGGATCTATTGCTTTCAAAGAAGCAGGATCCAAAGGATTTACCGCAGGAACAGCCTTCAGCGGATTATTACTCTGCAGTCCCAACAGCAAAGCTGTCAGTGCGACCAAAACAATTTTTTTATTCATCGTTTTACTTAGATTCAGCATTTTCTGTAGCATTATCACTTCTCTCTGCATCTGTAGATGTCTGATCAGCGCCTTCAGCTACTTCTTCTTCATCATCATCACCACTTATCTCAATAACGTCATCAGATGCTCCTCCCACATCATTCTTCAATGTTACAAGGTTGTTGAATATCTCATGATAACGTTCTTTCTTCTTCTTGCTATACTTGAACTTCTCACGCAACTTATCACTTACCTGACCATCGGCAAAGTAAAGCCACTTGTATGATGGCTCCAGCTCAAAGCTGTGGTTAAAGAATGCGAGATAGTTTGGAACATAGTCTGGCTTCTTAGGCTCACCAAGACGCTGCTCTTCCAAATCAGCCTCCAACATACCACGGAGATACCACTTCTTCGGATTCTCATCATCCATGGCTGCTACGAGTTCCTGACACACTGAATTTGGCACATTAAGTATCTCACGAGCCTCAGTGTATATCACTGCCTTATTATCAGGAGCACAACTGATGACATAGTTCATAGCATCAAGTACTTCCTGCTCCTCTGCTGGTGGCAACTGATGGGTAGCATATTTCACAAAGCCCTCCTTGAACTTAATATACTTCTTCAAGCGCTCCACCTTCGGATCATTATCGTTGGCAAACCAATAGTTACAATAACTCAAAGCGCTATCACGCTCCTCCATCTGGAAGTAAGTTATGATTTGGTTTATCAACACCTCACGACGGTTCTTCTGAGCACGCTCACTCTTTTCACGAGTTGACAACGCACGCAAGCGACTGTTAATGAACGGAGCCAACACCTTGGCATCAGGCTTACCCTGACGTGAGTTCAACATCGCCATCTTGTTCGCAACATACATAGAGAATTTGATGTTCTCATAACCTGCAGTCCTTGTAACATGATTATAGGCAATCATTGTAAGTGTATCAAGCTCTGCAGAATCTGTTATTACAGTATAAAGGTTGTAGTAGTCACCATCAGAGAAGTCCTTACCCTTACCCTGCAACAGGTCATGCTTACGTATCTTATATGCCTCCAATGCCTCGTCAGCATCCATTATATGCTCACGCTCATAACGATATGTCACACGCATTCTTCGCTGACTTACAAGTACTGGTTCAATAACCGTCTCAAAGCCCTCTAATGACATTATTGCGGCATCACCGCCATAACCGTTCGCTCCCATGTTCTGACGTATCTGCTCCGCATGTCCTGGATAACCATTCTCCTCAACCTGCTTAGCTACATCTTCCCATGTATATACTTTTGGCAAACCTGTATGGAAGGCTACATCTACCTTGCCCAAATAGTTGCGCACTTTCTGTACAGCAACCTTCGTACGTTCTGCAGCAAGACGACGGTTTGACTCCAAACCACCCTCAGGAGAAGCAGAGGCCTCTACCTTCACCTCCATCAACTGGTCACCATAAGAACGTAACTCGGTTACCAAGTCACCTAACATCTTCTCATTGATAGAGTCGTTTATCAACTCTGACTTACCAACGATAAAACGCAAGCGTAAATCCTGATTCTTGGTATCATAGTTACTCTCTGCCGTTACCTGGAACTCATCTACATCCATATCAGCAGCAGCGACACCAAGGTCTATAAACTTAAATATATTCTTTCCATTACAAGAACCTGTGGCAGCAGACTGATGGAAATAGTCATTGTTAAACTCTGCCAAAACGACCTCATACGGAATCTTATATGTCTTTCTACGATTAGGCTTAGCATATACCAATGTCGTATCTACATATATCTTCTCCTCATCATATATAAGCTTAGGACTGTAACAGTATGCTACGTTGTCATATTTCATATAGTTGAAGCGCATACGCTTATCCTGCAACTTATGATATTCGTAACCCTCCATTACGACACCTGGGATATAGTCCACTGTATCCTCAGTCTGGCAATCCACTGACATCGGCTGGATAACAAGACGTGCCTTGCTATTTCCATACTGCTTTGGCAAATCCACATGTATGCGGAAATACATATTCTTACCATCGTCAATAGGAGGAGCTGCTACGATATTAATAGTATCCTTATTAACACCGAAGACATCCACGTTCTCTATTCGCTGAGAACCTTTGTCCATAGTGCTCTTGAAAGAGAACTCATACTCTGTCTGTCCCTCAACGAGAGGTATTATCTGGAAACGAGCATCCTCAATAGTAAGTTCATCCTCTGGGTCATAGGTTGACACCAATATAGCCATATCCGGATATGCGTGTATCTTAAAGTCACCATTACCCTTAGAATTTCTGAACTTCACTTTATTCTTTGTCAGAGCATCATCCCACGCAGTCAAAACAATATTACCTCCGTCACCACGCTGTAATACAATTGCCTCCTCAAGTGCTTTCTGTACTGTTGAAGCCTTATTTGAAGTCTTAAACAATGCATACTGCACTGTACGATAGGTCTTCTGTCCAGAGGTCTCGAAACTGATGTGTATATTCGCATCCAAAGCATCACCCTGCGCAAAAGACATCAATGTACCGCAGACGAACAATAAAGATGTCAATACAATGTATGATAAATTACGTCTCATCCTAAACCTTATCTCTAACAAATAATTACTTTATAATATAAGAAATAGATATACCCATCTTTATTGGGCAAAGCATTGTCGCACTCGAGTTGGTAGGTATCTCACCATAATGATTGCTATATGAGTCTCCCTCCTTGTCTATGAAGTTATTATCAGCATAGTTGGTACCTATCATATAATTTCGCTCGTCACGTCCGACGAAACCTAAACTGGTATGGAAATCTATCAAAAGTCGTCTGGTGACTGGCCACACATATCCATACGACAGGCCTGCACCCATAGCATGACCATGATATCTCTTAGAATATGCCTCTATGTCATATTTCGTCAGAATACCAACTGCTCCGATATAGTGATGGAACAAAGGACGACCGCCGAAGTACAGTCTCCATTCTGGCTGGAAAGCAATCATCTTCCAGTTTTTACCCATTATCTTGTTACCCCAAAATCCATCAACAGCCAACGAAGAACGCTTATTCAACACTAACTCGAATCCAAACGCAGGAGCTCTCATAGCATCGAGCATCGCATTCGTATTAATGGATATAATCTGGGCAGAGCCTTTGGCAAAAGACAATGACGTTATAATGATTATAAGCAGTAACTTTTTCATTTCTACTTTTAGTCTTTACTTTATTCGTTATTCTTTTTAATCTTTCCAGATTAATGTTTCACCCTTCTTTGCTCTCTGAAGCATCTCAGCCGTAATCTTCGTGCTGATCTTTATAGGCAGCTCAGTTTTTCCACCCCATTTCCATCCGGCTTTCTCCTTACGGATGATACCAGACTCTTTTATAGACTTGCTGATATTGCACAAAGCCTGCAAAACAATATCATTACCATTCCACTTACAAGGAATTATCAGCTGTATGACACCTGGCCCATTTGTTGACGTAGTAAGCAAAGTGTCAGGACCATAGGACACATTCATAAATCCAAGTGTCCTACTCAACTTTACAGTTTTGTTTGCAGCATTGTCTGCTGCATCCAGACGCAGGCGGAACGGAAGCTTACAAGTATTCTCTGTGTCATAAATCTGATAATAGAAGTTCAAACGCTCAGGCACTCCAGAGATACAGGCATAACCAGTTGTTACTACGAAGTCACTGAGTTCTTCTGCTTTCTGAATCTCTACACTAACAGTGTAATTACGAAGCGACTGCACAGGCTGCATGACAATTGTCTTATGTGTGCCTATTTTTAATGTGTCATGAGCTATTCCCGCAGTTGACAGACCATTGGCAATTCTTATATAAGGAGCATTCTCCCCATTAACGTTCTGATAAACATTTTTGTCTGTCCACCCCCACCATGGAGTCTGTTGCTCTCCATAGAACTCACCAGAGTATGTACCAGTGAGATACTCAAACCAAGCATCTTTCATGTTATCATAACTTGGGTACTTCAACGCTTTCAGCACAGCAGCCTCATCAATAACACAATCCCCAGGATTAGTACGCTGTACCACTGCAACAGTGCGGAACACTCCAGCACCGAAAGAGAAATGAGAAGCTGTATAAGGGGTACCACTATGTGTCCATGTCACCTTGTCTCCATTCAGATTATAGTCAACCCAATTATCCGCCTCTTCACCGAATGTTGAGCGTTCTCCATTAGGCGAGGCACTGATACCAGCCGGACTCTCAACATAAATCCTGCCATCCTGTTTCTGTATCTTAAGGTGCTTCAAATTCGTACCTTTACCACCCGAAGTCTCATAGGTATATATATGGAGGAAATCCGTGCCGCCCATCGCCTCAAAGAGATTGGAGAGGTCATAAGTGAAGTAAGTGGAGTCAACCAGCACAGAGCCGTAATTGTCAATTATATCCTCCTCTGTACAAGAACCAAGAGAGAGAGCCATAGGCAGAGAGCAAGCCGTCAACGCCGCTAACTGTAATATTTTGTTATGCTTCATTATCATCCTCCTTTCTGGTAATGTTTACCTGTGCCTGTTCCTGTTCAGTCGCACCTTCATCCTTTACCTCCTCAGCAGGTGCTTCAGCCTCTTTCTTTTTAGACTTCTTGTTCTTCTTCTCTTTCTTAGCCTTACCTGGCTCTACTTCAAAGAGAGCTTCACCCTGCTGCTCTGACTCAGCCTTAAGTGTCTCTATCTCTTTTCTCGTCTGTTCTATCTGCTGAGCCTTCTCCTCTGCAGTACGCACAGCGAGTACAGAATCGTACACCTGACGGAAATCCATATATACGACATTATAGATAGAGTCAGCTATATATTTCTGCAATGCACGAGTCTCCGCATCTGAATAGAGAGAATCCATAACCGAGCGGTACTGCACATCTGCGTCATAGCGCCAACGATATCTCTTCTGGATAGGATACTGACCAAAACGATAAACGAAAGACACATGAATATCTTTCAGCACTGGATAAGGATTAAACTTCCATTTCTCAGCTTTCTCAGTTACACCATACGCATTATTCTGCTGGTCAACATCATACTTATCCGTCTTATGCATACAGAAACCAGCACTGATACCGCAATCAAGATCAAGAGAGTTTCCATCAGAGAACTGATACAGAGGCTTCTCAAAACCCCATGTGAAACCAGCCTGGATAGCCTGACCCTGACGCCCGGTAATAGCATCCTTCAACAAGAAAGAATACTTAGTATATGCCGCATATCCGCCACGATAGAACACCCATGTAGGATGACTTGGCAACATGGCACGAGCAGATAATATCTTCTCATACCACATACGATGGTGACGGAATATGCCCGTCGGCGTAGCCTGTCTCTCACGCCAATAGCCGCGTCCCTCCAGAGACACCTCAAATATATTAAACACTACCGGCATCACAAAAGTGTTCTTCATAGCAGGACGATAACGTACACCTGCCATAAATGACCAACGGTTATAGTTACGCGCCTTAACATCAAACTCCACAGCAAGGTTCGGTATACACAACACCCAGTCTACAGCGTTAGTGTGTAGAGATATTCGCTCTACCAAAGACAACGTGTCGACATGGTGTCCATCATCCATCACTGAGTGAGCACTGACATTGAGCGACAATGACAACGCCAACATCATAACAATATGACGCAGCGTACCTTTAGCTTTTTTGCAGTATATTCTTTTCATTAGTTTCTGATGAAACATTTTACCGTATTTCTGTATATTTTTGTTACAAGTTACAAAGTTACGTCTTTTTTTTCAAAAAATTATTATAATATACTCTAATCTTTACTTACATTTAGTTTTCTTAACATATATCACCGCATCACAAGCACAGTTTTTCGGAAGAAAAGCTATTTTAGTTATATATTCTACGCATTAAATAGCACAAAATTCACATTAGATATTAACATCTTTTATCATTCAGCAGATGCTTAAACGCTTTTGGCAGCGACGAGATGATATCACTGGCAATAAGGCTTTCCTCTCCAAGTTCCCGTGCCGCCATGTCGCCAGCCAAGCCATGCAGATACATGCCTATCATCGCAGCATCAACGGCAGCGTATCCCCTGGCCAACAGACCGGTAATTATACCCGTCAAAACATCTCCACTACCTGCCGTGGCCATTCCTGCATTACCTGTGCTGTTAAATATTATCTGACCATTAGGCATACACAAAGCACTGTTATGTCCTTTTAACACCACATACCCCCTTACTCTTTGCGCCATGTCACACGCTTTCATCAATCGGTCAAAATCATCCACGGGAGGTGTATCACACAGTCTGTCCATTTCTCTCGGATGCGGAGTGAATATGAGTCCTTCTGGTAACTGTTGCAGCCACGCCTTGTGCGAAGCCAGAATATTCAGTGCATCAGCATCCACCACCACAGGTGTCTTCGCACATCTTATCTGTGTCATCATAGCGATGGCAGTCCCCTCTCCCTGCGCTATACCCGGACCTATACCAATAGCAGCGTACTTATTGCTTTCCGCCGTCTGCATTATTGTCTCATTATCCTTGTCCAGATCTACGATTGCCTCTGGCACGCTTATCTGCAATATATCATTATTACACCTTGGCGTATGCACAGTCACCTTACCGGTTCCGCTACGCAGACACGCTTTCGCAGCCAACACCGCAGCACCAGCCATACCATAGCTTCCAGCAACAATCAGCGCATGCCCCATCTCTCCCTTATGTGCGAAGTCATTACGACAGAGCATACGTTCACGTATCATATCCTCCTCCAGTATAGTGTACTGAGCCTCAGTATCACGAATATAATCCTTATGCAATCCGATATCCAACACTTTCAGCTTACCTATGTAGCGTTGGTTATCCGTCAGCATCATACTCAGTTTTTTCATCCCGAGTGTCAGCGTTATATCTGCCTCTATTATATTCTGCCTTACGTTATACGTATTATCTTCAGTCATCAGTCCGGAAGGCATATCTATACTTATCACCTTAGCCTCAGACTGATTAATATATTTCACGACAGCTGCAAATCCTCCTGCCAGAGGTTTGTTTATACCAGAGCCGAAAAGACCGTCTATCACTACAGTGTCCTCCGTCAACTTTGGTGGCTCAAACTCCTGCGTCACCTCTTTCAAAGCCTCCGGATATTTCTGTTGCAGTCTGTCCCTGTTTACCTGACAATCCTCTGACAATTTACCGCTCACATTAAACAGGAAAGCTACGGCATTGATACCTTCAGCCCTCAGCAACCTCACCACAGCCAAAGCATCACCGCCGTTATTACCCGGGCCGGCAAAAGCCACCACTGGTGAATTTCCGTCACAATATCTTACAATCTCGCCAGTCAGCAACGTGGCAACTCGTTCCATCAAATCGATAGAACTGATAGGCTCGTTCTCAATAGTGTACCTATCTAACTCTCTAATCTGTGAAGCTGTGAATATTTTCATAATTGTAACATACAGTTTTAATATGACGACTAATATTGTCCACTGTAACACAAAATTACAAAAATTATGAGACATATCGTCATTTATTAAAAGTTTTTTCGTAATTTTGCATCACATATTTCTTAATTATCAATGAAACGTATCCATATTGGCGATAAAGAATTCGAGTTAAGCATCCCCGAGAAGGAGATTCTATCCGCCGTTAACAAGGTGTCACAACTCATACAAAGAGACTATGCCGACAAGAATCCTCTCTTTGTCATTGTTCTAAATGGGGCCTTTGTCTTTGCGGCAGACTTACTACGTACGCTCGACATCTCTTATCAATTTACGTTCACAAAATTCTCCAGCTATGAGGGTACATCTTCTACGGGGACTATAACAGAGCAGCTCCCCATCGGCGAGGACCTCGCCGGCAGACACGTCATAATAATTGAGGACATTATTGACACAGGCTACAGTATGCAATACCTACTTAAGCAAGTACACAACCAGCATCCTGCCTCGCTGGAGATTTGCGCATTATCATTCAAGCCTTCCAACTGCAAAGTCAAAGACCTCAACGTGAAATATATCGGCATGAACCTTCCTGATGACTTCATTGTCGGCTACGGATTAGACTACAACCAGCAAGGTCGCGGACTACGTGACATCTACACGCTGGTCAAAGAGTGACGCAAAGACGTTACATCTCCATAACATTGTTTACACATTATTTATATATATATTTAAGGTAAAAATGAAAAATATTGTAATTTTCGGTGCTCCTGGTTCAGGAAAGGGCACACAGAGCGATAAGATTATCGCAGAATTTGGTGTAGCACACATTTCTACTGGCGACGTTCTCCGTGCTGAGATTAAAGCCGGCACAGAGCTTGGTAAGACAGCCTCTGGCTACATCAACGAGGGAAAGCTCGTACCAGACTCACTCATCATCGACATGCTTGCCTCTACACTTGACAGCAAAGGCAAAGACATCCCGGGTGTTATCTTTGACGGTTTCCCACGCACCATCGCACAGGCCGAGGCTCTTGACAAGATGTTGGCTGAGCGTGGAGAGTCTGTCTCTACTGTTATCGGCTTAGAGGTTGACGACGAGGAGCTCATCAAGCGCATCATTGCCCGCGGTAAAACATCAGGTCGTGCTGACGACAACGAGGAGACAGCTAAGAAGCGCCTTGACACATATTACTCTCAGACACTGCCACTGAAGGACTTCTACATCTCACAGGGCAAGTACGCTAAGATTAACGGTGTAGGTTCCATCGATGATATCTATGCTGCTATCAGCAAGGCTATCAAGGAGGCGTAAGACATACGACACACTATCATAAGAAAGAAGGTGAAAGAGTTTTATTGCTCTTTCACCTTCTTTCTTTATACCAGTCTCACATTCTTCTGTCCCAGTTTAATAGTCATCATCACCATCTATTGGTTCCGTCGGATCTATCGGGTTTGGATGAATATGGATATAGTCATCATCGTCAACTGACGGATCCTCCGTATATGATGTTGTACAAGTGTACGAGGCAGAGAACATAAGGTCTTCATCCTCCATCTCCTCTATTGTTGTACCTTTGCCATGACGATTTATTTTCGTTTCCCCCAAAACAGGCCCTGTAAAGCAGTTTGGGGGATTTTTTTGTTTCTTATGCAAAGATACAAAAAATCTATGACACTGGCAACCAAATCGTTAGGTTTGTTTGAACTAATTTGCGACTATCCCTATTTACAACATCAAAGTTATTACAATTCTTTTCCAAACAACCTTCTAATCAATGAAGAAGAAGGTAAAAACATCTTCACTCCCATTCGTATTTTTATCTTTTCCTGGCTTAACGGGCATTAACAGGCACAATGGGCAGGCAATAAAAGACTCCCCAGAAAACAGAATCCCGTAAAATTCAATAAGAACCCTGAGCCTCAGCGACAACATTTACAGACTTTTTCTGAACTTAAGTAACTCATCACCCTTGACAAATATCGGGCGTCCTTCCGGATATTTCTTTGTCAGTGACCGGCTTTGACGAATCTCCGTTGAATAATTTATACGATCAGTTGATATGATACGTTCAATATCATACGTTCCTAAATTTACTTCCTCGTCAAAAATGTAACAGTAGTACCTATCGTGATTAGGTGATGGATATCCCTCCCTTATCAAGTCATCCTTCGTTTTCTCTTGGTAACCTTTAACTCGAAACGCCTTATACACGCCCTCGTGTTCTTTCTTGTATTCATATAAAAGCACGAATTTAGCCTGCTTTAACGTATCCGTTCTCTTCACGCCGCCCTCAACATCTATACCCGAGCGGATGTTATAGGCATCGTCAACCTTACCTCCTTTTCGTCCGAACATCCATTGCTTTTGTTCCTCTCTAAATCCACCAACCAAGAATACTTCATTGGGATAATTCTCAACATAATGCAACGTAAGCATTTTTTGTGGAATTACGATCTCGCGACGTTCTTCTTCTATTTCTTTATTTAGAGTCTCTTCTGGGTCTTTCCCCATCTTACATTCTTTTATTAAGAAATACTTTCCCAACTCTTCATATTGCTCTTTTGTCTCTTCAAGGTGTTCTTTAGGACGGGCATAGGCAAAATACATTTGCCTGTCTTTTCCATAGGGCTTGAAAACACGTCCATTGAGTTCATAGAAGTGATGCCGTATATATAATGGACCATTTATTCCTTGACGAGCCCGCATTGCATATATTTGGAATTTTCCATCTATCACGCCACGTATTTCTTCTCTGAATATCTTACGAACATCTTGTTTCCAATGCGCCTTCTCATTAGCTTTGTTGCGTGCATATAGAAAAAGTACATATAGAAAGTTGACGTCATATTGTGACAGAAACAGAGTATCACGATCAAACAACCTGTCTTTGAATTGATAGCTCATTGTAGTGCAGGGTTTTCCGTTTTCTTCATATTTCCGTATATTCATTCCGTCATCATAATGAAGCTGCTCATTTACAAAGGCACGAATAAAGAAGTTGGGAATCACATCATATCCCTCTGTTCCGTTGGTATCCTGCAATTGGATATTTCCAAATTTCTTGAAATCTTCCCTGCGCCTGTTTCTATCCTCATTATCATATGCCTCATCCTCGTCCAGGAACAAGTTTATATTCCATTGGATAACATTTCGTGCATAGGTATATTGTTTATAGATTGATTCAGATGTCAAAGGATTACCTCGTTTGTAATATTTTGAATCACCAATATAGTACACTTCACGTTTTGACTGCTCATCTGTAGATGTCAAAGCTAAATCTGTGTAAATATGATCCACTCTCTTTCCGTCATCTTGATCAGCCAAACCCTTTGGTATATCATTATGAGGAGTACCTATCAATTCGTCTATCATAGCCTCAAATACTATATTGAAGCTCTTGGCAAGCAGATACTCTTGGGCATTCGTATTGATAGCAATGCGATATGACTTCTCAAAGAAAGCATAACAAAGATCCCATAATAGCAGAGCTTTGTCTGAATAATATTTGTACTTTATTTGTCGCAACCTTGTCTTACCCATTCCACGCAAATACAGTCCAAACTGTTTGCCTGTTATTAATTCATATTGAATATTAATGGGAGTACGGAAGCCATACGCATCATTAAGGTAGTTAAGGATACTATAGAAAATCACGAACAACTCTTCTTCATAATTCACAACACGTTTTTTGTTCACAGGATTCAAGTACACCACATCTTTACCTTGAACAATAGCCTGCGAATGAGAAATAGTTCGTGTCCAGTTTATTTTGTTATTCCCCCTATGCAGGTTCTTGATAGTAAATAGTACAAAGTCGCGATTCTCCTTATTAAAGTTTATAAGAGATAGCACTATGTCCAAGTAAGTCTTTGCCTGATGCTTGCGTCCTTTACCAACTTGTGGAAGATGCTTGTAAAGTATAGCTTTGCTTCTTGGGTTTGCCTTAAAAAACACATTCAGAGCCCTGTATATCCACACAGAAAACTCATAGATAAACTTTCTATATTCTTTACCAAGTTTTTCTTGCCCTTTGGGTGTCAATACCATTTCTGGTGTTACTGGCTCACCTGTTCCTTGCCTCACACCAACCAAATGCTCTTTTTCATCAAGCAACACCTTGGGCAAGATGAACACACAATCATGCAGATGTGGGTTATAGAAATAACCTACATACTGCACGCTAACAGCCTTGTTGACATCCTGAAGCACATATATGTCTTTCAGTATGGTTTCAACCTCGTGGCTTTCGTATTGGTGTTCTTCAAATAGAATATACATTTACTCTTTATCTTCGTTTCCCTTTTTCCAATTCAGTACTTTCTCAATAAAATCTGTCAAGCAAGTAGTATTAATGCTTTCGTCATCATTATAAAAGTCTGGGAATGTCAGGTCTTTTGTTTCTTTGTTACCATTAACTTCTGTTGTGTACTGGAACAAAGAGGCATCTTCGAAGGCATAATCCTTAAACACATCATTCCACAAGTAGAAAATAACCTTTGACACGAACGTCTCTGCATCAATTTCCTTACTATCCTTAGTTTTCGGTTTACAGAAGAAATATCCCAATTGTTTGTCAGCGCTCGAAGTCATTGAGGCAATAATCTCATTGATTTTATCAATGAACTCATACCAGTCAAGTTTTGCTGTTGTCTCATTTCCTGCACTATCTTTTGTTTTTATATCAATATCAACCTTCCAATCCTTATGTTCATTCTTTATCTTCACATATTTCCAGTCCCAACGACGCTTGAAGGCAGAATCAATAGGAAAAAGACTTTGGTCACTGGTGTTCATCGTTGCCCAGATGTAGAGGTTAGAAGGCAACATCAGTTTCTTACCAGACTTCACTTCTTCTGGAATATCATCACGCTTTGATTCTGCCAATGCTTTCTGCAAATAGCTTTGCAAGTCAACATCTGCATCTACAGAATATTCCGATATGCCATTCTCCCTGTCAAGCAACTGGAAGAGGTCACCGAATATCTGTGCGCAGTTGCCTCGGTTAATTTCCTCAATAACAAGAAACACTTTTTCCTCCGTCTTCCATGCTTCCACATAAGCATTGGTAAAAGTTTGAGGGCAGAAGTTATAGATGATTTTTCCGTCTTCCGGCTTATTAAGATATTCTTGGCCAATAGCAACTCCTTTCCCCACTTCAACAGAATAGTTATCTATAAAGCCACAGGCATTCAGAATTTGCTTTATACTATCAGGAGAAAGGTCTTTTATAGACTCCCAATATCTTGCAGCAAACTTATGACAAGGATATGTTGTTCCTGTTGTCTTTATCTCTTTTAGCTTTATAGTTAGCTCCTCAGGAGTATATATCCTTTCTGAAGATTTCATGGTCGGCTTATAAGCTCCTACAAAAGTTGCGTAGTCACTATCAGGATGGAAGGTTGTGCGAAAAATGTTTTTCTCTGGGACATTCAGCGTTTCCAACTGCTCCTTAATACGATGCGACTTGCCAGTTCCTGGGGCACCATAGAAAATTTCTTGGAGAGGTTTGACTATTTGATGATTATTGAAAGAATGACCTACTTCAGGTATCAAAGCATCCCAAGCACGTTTTCTCTCTTTTGAATTTTGATATATCATCAAATGTTCAGGATTAACTACAATAGCCGTAAAATGTAAGCATTTCTGATTTCTTATGGTTATATCTGTTACAAACCAGCAGGCATCTTCACTACATCCCAACTTTTTTGCCATTTCTTTAAGTGTGGCTTTATTTGTGTGCCCATTGTATGTAAGATACTTAGCATAGCAAATGTGCAGGCGGTTTTTGTGACTAGGAGTATCCTCACGTTCATATGTTAATGTATATATGCCATCTACTTTCATGTTATTTACATAGACATCTTCAAAAACAGAAAACATCATACGTTCTCTATCTCCACGTGGTTCCTCTCTTTTGTCCAATCCTATAACATCACGAACTTTAAGGTTTTCAAAATCTGAATGAGATTTGTACATCATTCCATAAACAATCTCATCTAAGCCTTCTCGATTCGTGTCTATGTAACAAATGTCTTTTGGAGCTTGACCTATTGATGTCGCCCAAGCAGCAGTGCCACTATCATTGTCTTTTTCGATTTTGAAACCAAAGCATAAAGAAGTAATATCTATTTTCATAATAACTGCCCAAATATATGGTTCAACAATATGCCAACTAAATTAACATCCCAACCATTTCCTGCTCGTCTACCTAGTTTTGTGTAATTCTGGGTGGGAGGAAATTGTATTTCATTATGAACGCCATCCATACGAAAGCCCATCAAACGGAAATGTTCATCCAAAGATAATTTTCTGAATCTTTCTTCACCATTTACCATAGGTTCTATGATACGAATAACATTATGTTCTGGTGGCGTTACGGTCATACAAATCCTATCTGTCCGTATCTTGCGATTGTAAATATCATAACACAAAGGTTCTTCAACGTCGAACACATCATTATGATGAATCTCATGAATTCTTGCAATCTGTCTTTGGGTTTTGTACAATTCTGGTGCGGGATTGGAGTCAAGGAAATCTGCAAGAAAACCTTGTAATGGCGTAGTAGGAGGAACAAGCTCAAAGTTTTCTGGTAGTTGGCCAAGGAATCCAAATATCCACAATCTTTCTCTTGTTTGAGGAATACCATAGTCTTTAGAGTTAAGAATTGCATGGCGTACATCGTATCCTATACGATGTAGTTCGTCAAGAATGATCTCAAAAGTTGCCTTCATTTTACCAGTTCGTAACCCTTTCACATTCTCCAACAAGATATATCGTGGTTGCTTTACCTCGCATATTCGGATGATGTCACCAAAAAGGGTTCCACGTCCTCTCTCATCATTTTGCCCTTGCCTTTTACCAACTGTAGAAAATGGCTGACAAGGAAATCCACCAGTAAATAAATCAAAATCAGGAAATTGTGAATCTGTAGGATCGATTTGCGTAATATCGCCATAGTTAGGTATATTTGGAAAATTATATTCATAGAGTTCAATCGCATCTTTATCAAACTCTGAAAATCCTATAACTTTGTGCTTAAGTCCGGAACGTCGAAGTCCAAATGAAGCTCCACCATATCCTGCAAAGCCTTCAAAAACTCTTATAACTTCATGTGGGGGTAACTTTTGTGATTTCTTCTTAGCCATAAAAAAGCCCTCTTTTCGTTTTGAAAAGGGGGCGTGGAAGAAGATGTGTTTAACCAAGGCTTACGACGGCCCACATCAGACAACAATCTAACTGTCCACGCCCATACGAGCGCAAACATCCGAATGCTTGTCTGACTGATGTCTATCCGGAGGTCGTAATTCTGGTTAATTCAGCCAATCAAGGATGTAAAATGACGCTATGTTTCCTTATTCGTATTTAGTTTATATTACACGTTATTATACAAAATAAATTTATGACAATTCATGGGCATTCATGGTAATTATATGTTTCTCCTTTAACACTAATAATCCATAAATTTCCAATTGAACATTAATTATTAAAGATATTTCCGCTCACCTAATTTACTGTGTATTTAGCCAACACATTTCTTTACTGCCTGCAAACACCCTGTGCAAACATAATTGATAACTCTGGCTAAACTACAAAAAAGAAAAACGTGGGTGCTTACATCTGCCTGTTTGCTATTCAGGGCCTTCCACAGCCACGGTAATTAAACAGACAGAGAAACACTCACGCAGAAGTATATAGACACCCGCAAAGTGTGCACGTGAGGACATAGTTAGCCCTCGCTGCACACTACGGAGAATATATACCACACTCCGTGGAGTTATCTCTGCATTTGTTCTTGAATTACCGTTCTATTGTGGAAGTTTAGAATAGCCAAAAACAAAGCGTAGAGTAACGCCTTCTAATATGTAGTGCCCTGCCCTAAGGCTCCGCACACCTCAGTGTACTTCGCAGCCACAATAGGCAGATAGCATTTGCAAAGATACAAAAAGTTTGAGAATGTAACAATAATTACATAATAAAATATTTTTGGGAGGGAGGATTTTCATGTCCGTCTGGGTCATTTTTATGATGGCAAAAAATAGCGGAATGACGATTTTGTCCTATCGGAGCACTTTTTTTAACCCCGATTTTAGGGCGGTTTTTTGAAAAAAAATATGGCTGGTGATTTCTACGGGAATTATGAGAGGGTTGTAACTCGTTGATAATCAGCAATAGGTTCAGATAAGACGGTGTAAAGTGATAGCTTTTACGGTGTAAAAGCTATCTTTTTACCATGTAAAAGCTATGCTTTCATAGTGTGAAAGCTATCGAATGACGACGTGAAAGCTATGCTTTTACACTGTGAAGTGACAAAAATGAGTGAAAAATGGCATGAAAAAGGAGTTTTACCCCACCCTTTTCTCTCTAGTTTGCGTTTTTTGGTGAACATTTTTTTTACCCCCAAATGACGAAAATGTCCTATTCCGGAGGTTTTCAACATACGCCGGAAAATGACGAAAAAAAACACAAAAAAAAGAAAGCAGTAAACAATCTTTACAGACGGTTTACTGCTTTCTTTATGGTTGAGGACGTTACATCCTCCACGCTTTTTCTTTCTTACGTTCTTAAGGAAAGACTTATTAAGCCTCCTTAACAAGGACGCGCTTCTCCTGGATGCGAGCCTTCTTACCTGTGAGCTTACGCAGGTAGTACAGCTTAGCGCGACGTACCTTACCGTGCTTGTTAACCTCGATAGAGTCAATGTTTGGTGACTCGATTGGGAAGATACGCTCTACGCCTACAGTACCAGACATCTTACGTACTGTGAAACGCTTCTTCTCGCCGTGACCTGTAATCTTGATGACTACACCACGATAGAGCTGGATACGCTCCTTTGAACCCTCGATAATCTTGTAAGCCACTGTGATAGTGTCACCTGCCTTGAACTCAGGGAACTGCTTACCTGTTGCAAATGCCTCTTCGGCAACCTTAATTAAATCCATTTTATTAACTGTTTTTTTAAGTTTAAGAACGCAACGTAGTCGAGTGCCAGCGGTTACGTCATTTCATTTTGGAATGCAAAGGTACTACTTTTTCTTAGAACTACAAAATTTTTTCTCAGAAAAATGACGTACACATAGTAAATTAAGCATTATATGAAAAGAATTATGTACCTTTGCAGTCATCAAATTCTAAAACCCACCTTTATAATGCTGACAAACCGACAATGCGTCAGGGTGTTGCTGTGTGTGTTGCTGTGTATGCTCGCAGCCACAACCAATATGTATGCCAAGACAAAGACGCAACAGAAAGGAAAGGCCTCTTACTACTCGCGCCGCACCAACGGCCACCGCACAAGCAGTGGTGAGAGAATGAATAACGACTCACTGGTGTGCGCACACCGCACCCACCCCTTTGGCACCAAACTGCTGGTGCGCAACCCCGCCAACGGCAAGGAGGTGGTGGTAAGGGTTATTGACCGCGGGCCATTTACCAGGGGCAGGATAATAGACCTGTCGTATGAGGCTGCGAGGAGAATTGGTATGCTGTCGGCTGGCGTGGCCATGGTTGAGGTGAGCGTATATGACGACACCCCTGTGCCGTTCAAGCCTAAGGACATTTCATCAACCGTGCCTGAGCTGGAACTGGAGATGAACGACGGCGGCAACGCCATGAACCCTGCATGGAAACGACTTCACGAGCAGAAGGAGGCTGAGAAGGCACACGCATCAAAGAACACTGAGAAAGGCGAGAGCCACGCTGGCAAGGCTGCACAGAAAGCGGCAGCCAAGACTGAGAAGAAGACAACGGCCGACAAGGCTACGCAAAACAAAAACACAGAGAAGGTTGAGGGCCACGCTGTCAAGGCAACACCGAAAGCAGCAGCCAAGACCGACAAAAAGATAAGAGGCAACAAGGCCACACAAAATAAGGAGACAAAACAAACAGCAAGTGACCGATGAGGGAATACACTGACGAAGAACTGGCAGAGATACTGGACAAAGACATATTCCACAAGATATCAGCTGCGGCTGACGAGTTAGGACTGGAGTGCTACGTGGTGGGAGGATACGTGCGCGACATCTTTCTCGAGAAACCGTCTGAGGATATAGACTGCGTGGTGGTTGACCCCACACTGCAAACGAAGAGCCCCGGCATTGCCGTGGCTCAGTTGCTGAAAAAGAAACTGGGACGCCACGCTCACCTCTCTGTATTCAAGAACTTCGGCACTGCACAGGTGAAGCTGGGCAAGGAGGAGGTGGAGTTTGTAGGCGCAAGGAAGGAGAGCTACCAGCGCAACTCACGCAACCCCATAGTGGAGGACGGCACTCTGGAAGATGACCAGAACCGCCGCGACTTCACCATCAACGCCATGGCTATCTGTCTTAACAAAGAGCGTTTCGGCGAACTTGTTGACCCCTTCAACGGACTTGACGATATGTGGGACGGCATCATACGTACGCCGCTGGACCCCGACATCACTTTCTCTGACGACCCGCTGCGCATGCTGCGCTGCATACGCTTTGCCACCCGACTGAAGTTCTACATCGACGATGAGACGTTCAGTGCGCTGGAGCGTAACGCGGAGCGCATAAAGATAATATCTGCCGAGCGCATCAACGAGGAGCTGAACAAGATTCTCATGACTAACACGCCGAGCAGAGGCTTCGTGGACCTGCAACGCTGCGGACTGCTGCGACTCATACTGCCCGAGGTATCGAACCTCGACATTGTGGAGGAGCGCGCCGGCAAGGCTCACAAGAACAATTTCTACCATACCCTCGAGGTGCTTGACAACACTGCAAAGGTATCAGACAACCTGTGGTTGAGATGGGCTGCCCTGCTGCACGACATAGGCAAGACGAAGAGCAAGCGATGGGACAACCAGCAGGGATGGACATTCCACTCGCATGACCACATAGGGGCGAGGATGGTGCCAGGGATATTCAAGAGACTGAAACTGCCGCAAGACGGCCAGATGAAATATGTGCAGCTGATGGTGGATATGCACATGCGCCCCATCATCATTGCCGACACGCAGGTGACGGACAGCGCCGTAAGACGGTTGGTGAACGATGCCGGCGACTATACCGATGACCTTATGCTGCTGTGCGAGGCTGACATAACGAGCAAGAACCAGGCACGCAAACAGCAGTTTAAGAACAACTACACCCTGGTGCGCGAGAAGATTGCCGACCTGGCGCAGCGTGACTACAAGCGTCTGCTGCAGCCTTGCATTGACGGTAACGAGATAATGCAGATGTTTAACCTGCAGCCGTCGCGCGAGGTGGGCATACTGAAGCAATACCTAAAGGAGGCTGTGCTCGACAATGTAGTGGAGAACGAGCGTGAGCCTCTCATGGAACTGCTGATGAAGAAAGCCAAGGAGATGAACCTTATATAACTATATATACTATAGTAACTATAGTAACTATAGTGACTATAAATACTATAGCCACTACAAAAAAAGAAAAGACATGAAATTCAACGAAGTCAACGAAAGCTATACCATGGCGGAGGCCATACAGGAGGCGCAGCGCTGCCTGCACTGCAAGGTGCCGCAGTGTAAGAAGGCATGTCCTATAAGCAACGAGATACCTGACTGGATACATGAACTTAAGAAAGGTAACCTCGGTAATGCCATAAGTATAATAAGGACGAAGAGTAACCTTCCGGCAGTATGCGGCAGGGTATGTGCACATGAGCGCCAGTGCGAGGGTTCGTGCGTGTTGGGCAAGAAAGGACAGCATATCAACATAGGCAAGCTGGAACGTTTCATTGCCGACTTTGACGCAGAGAACCACCTGACACACGAGGACATGGCAGAGAAGAGCCGCGGCAAGGTGGCTGTCATAGGCTCCGGTCCGGCTGGCATCACCGTGGCAGGCGACCTGTCACGCATGGGCTTTGCCGTCGAGATGTTTGAGATGGAGCACCAGTGTGGCGGCGTATTGCGCTACGGCATCCCTGAATACCGACTGCCTAAAGAGGTGGTGGCACGCGAGATACGTCACATTGAGAGCATGGGAGTGACCATACACCGTGACACCACGGTGGGTGTGGAGACCACCATAGACAAGATGTTTGAGCAAGGCTTTGACGCTATATTCATAGGCACCGGCACAGGTAAGCCTAAGAGCCTCAGCATACCTGTAAAAACCATGACAGGCAGCGACAAGCAGATAAACAGCGAGGACCTGCGCGGCGTACGTCTCGCCACTCACTTCCTGCGACGCATGGAACTCTATAACGAGGGCTTCATATCACATGACGAGGTGTCTGTAAGACCCGGACACAGGGTGATGGTGATAGGTTGCGGCAACACTGCCATGGACGCTGCACGTACCGCCATACGCATAGGTGCCGAGAGGGTTGACGTGGTATATCACCGTGGCATAGAGAACATGGCGGCGCTGAAGGCTGAGTATGACGATGCAATAAAGGAGGGCGCTTATTTTAACTGGCACTCTTCCATAACCGAGATACACATTGACGACCAGGAGAATATAAAGGAGGTGGTGATTGAGACAAGGGAGAAAGGCGAGGACGGCGAGGAGAAGGTGACTCGCAGGACTGAGCCTGCCGACCGCATAATAATGGCGGTGGGAGCCACGCCTAACACCCGTATCGTGCGTACCACGTCAGGACTGGAGAACGACGAGAAGAAGTTCCTCATCACACGAGACATACCTTACGGCATGACGACAAGGAAGGGTGTATTCGCAGGAGGCGACGTAGCCAACCGCCAGGCCACAGTGGTTCATGCCATGCAGGATGCCAAGCGCGTGGCTGAGGGCATAGCACAGTATGTGGACGCAGTAAAACTGATGAATGCGATAGAGGGACAGTAGATTATTTGTCCCTCCAGTATGTAGGGGTGAAGATTATAAGCACTGAGAATATCTCAAGTCGTCCCATAAGCATCAACAAGGAGCACATCCATTTAGCAAAATCAGGAAGATCATTCCATGACATCGTAGGACCTATCTCTGTACCCAGGGTAGGTCCTACGTTGCTTAACGTAGATATAGTGATGGTGATGGCATTGGTATTGTCGATGCCCGCCTCTATCATAGTGAAGGCGCACACCAGGCACAACAGCAGATAGACGGTAAGGAAGGCCAGCAGCGTAACCCTGCGCTGCATGGACACGTTGATATCGCCGAAACGCAACGGCAACACCGCCTTAGGATGAAGTATCTGCCTAAACTCATTACGCACAATCTTGAGCAGCATGGTGCAGCGTATGCACTTGAAGCCTCCACTCGTACTGCCGGCACAGGCTCCGGTGAACATACACACTGCCAGCACCACCCATGTGACGTGAGGCCAGCGGGCAGCATCGTCATTGAACAGTCCGGTAGTAGTGATAAACGACACCACCTGATATACAGCGGAGCGGAAAGCATGCTCCACATCATAACCTAAACGGGTAACAAGCAAAAACGTAATAAACGCCGTGAAGGAGAACGTAAGGAACAGATAGAACCTTACCTCGGTATTCTTCACAAGACTCTTCACATCATGCTTCACAAAGAGTCGGTACATCAGGATGAAGTTCAGTCCTGAAAGGAAGCAGAACAACGTTGACACATACTCCAATGCCGGTGAATGGAAGAAGGCTATACTGTCGTTATGGGTAGAGAAACCGCCCGTAGCGATGGTCGTCATGGAGTAGTTAAGACTGTCAAACCATCCCATGCCCAACATCTTGTAGGATGCGGCACACGTCAGCGTAAGACAGAGGAATATCACCCATATACTCTTGGCAGACGAGGAGAGACGCGGATGCAGCTTTGTCTTTATAGGACCCGTAGTCTCAGCAGAGAACACCTTAGTAGAGCCACCCACCATTGACGGCAGCACTGCTATGGTGAAGAACACTATACCTAAGCCGCCTATCCACTGGGAGAATGTGCGCCAGAACAGTATTCCATGAGGCAGGCACTCCACGTCATCAAGGATAGTGGCACCAGTAGTGGTGAATCCCGACATTGACTCGAAATAAGCGTTGGTGAAGTTCGTGATATATCCTCCGACGAGGAATGGCAGTGTGCCAAACAAGCTGAACAGTGTCCACGCAAGCGTAACGACAAGGAACGAGTCCTTACGGCTAAGAGTATTGTCTGCACCATGTCCCTTATACCTTAATATATAGGCAACAAACTGTGTAAGCAATATAGAGATAAGGAACGCGGGCACATCATCCTCACCATACCACGCCGCAAGGCCGAGACACGGCAACATAAACAGCGACTCAAGTAACAGCAACGCACCCAGTATCTTATATATAAGCCTGAAGTTTATCATAATTCAGACGCAAAGTTACGAAAAACAGACTAATTACAAAAGAATTTTGCCGTTTTTTAGCCTTTCTACCATATTCATGGTATATAAATACCACATCGGGGCGATTGTGCAGGTGCGGAAAAGGCAGTAATTTTGCATTCAGAAAACAAAACAAGAACGAAACAAAAACTGAAAGGAGAAATAAATCATGAAGAAGATAGTTACATTATTCATAAGCGCACTTTTCGCAACAGCAGCAGTGGCACAGCCACAGGTTCGTTACATCAAGACTCCACGCTTTGCGCATCCGCTGGTGGAGCGATGGATTGCAGAGTACAACAACAGTCATAGCGACGTGGAGTTCCAGATAGCCAAAGGACAGGCTGAGGCTGACCTCAGCATAGTATGGGACTCTTCTGACGCGCAGAAAGAGACAGCGAAGGTGGTGTATATAGGTGAGACTGCCGTATTGCCTATCACCACGAAGTCCTCTGAGGCTGCCAAACTGCTCGGCGGAAAGAGACTGAATGAAAACAAGTTGCGTGAGCTGTATTTTGAGAACGACGAGTTTGACGATGAGGAGGAGCGCAACCAGGCATTTGAGAAGATAAATATCTACAGCGGCACCAGCAGCGCATCAGTGGCAGAGACTTTCGCACGCCATCTCGGCAAGAGCAGTAGTCTGTTGCGTGGCAAGCGCATTGCCGGCGATGACCTCTTCCTCAACAAGGCTATAGAGAAGGACCCTCTGGGTGTGACCTTCAACACTCTGTCAAACATCTATGACCTGGAGAGCCGCCATGTAAAGAACGGCCTCGCCATCCTCTCACTATCTGTAAAGAAGGAAGTGGCAGCCACACTCTCTGAGGGAACGCTTGACAACGTGCTGACAGTGCTTGAGACCACATCACTGCCTGAGGTGATAACAGAGCGCGTAGGCTTGAGCTATGACCGCAACGATGACAACGCTCTGCAGTTCATCAGCTGGGTATTAGAGAACGGCACACAGTACAACCACGCTTACGGTCTGCTCAACCTTGACAACGAGGTGGCAAAGGCAGAGCTGGGCAAGGTAAGCAACCTGCTCACAGCACAGAGATAAGGAACATGGGGGGCAGGCTATACAAGCCACAGATAACACAGGCGGTATCAGGATAACATACTCAGGTTTCGCTTTACGATATTTAGTCGCCTACGGCGAGAAATCTTTCAAATCTCTTCAAATCAAACAAATCTTTTTACAACAATTTCACTTTGTCTATGATGCCAGTCTATGGGGCTCTGTGCTAAAAGTTTATTTGAAAGATTTGAATAGATTTGTGAGATTTGACTTCCCCTTCGGCCGTCGAGCTAAACCTTCTGTCACGAAGTGACACTCATTATCTGTAAATTATGACTTGCAAAAGTTGAGTAACATATATATATATTCAGGAGCAATAAAGAAAAAGAAAGGAATAGACTATGATTAGGAGATTAACGACATTTACACTTGCTGTGCTCGCCACCCTTACCGTGGCAGCACAGAGCATTATCACCGGTACGGTGAGTGATTCACGCACTGGCGAGGCCCTCATAGGCGCAGCAGTGAAAGTAATTAACGAGAAAGGCCACGGCGTAGTGACCGACGTGGACGGTCGCTTCACACTCAACACAAAGCAGGAGGCACCGCTCACACTCAGCGTGGAGTATGTGGGCTACCGTCCGCTGGACATTGAGGTGTATGACTTTGACGAGCCCGTCAAAATATCACTCATTGACAACTCAAGCCGTCTTGAGGAGGTAGTGGTGGTAGGTTACGGCACACAGAAGCGTACACAGCTGACAGGCTCTGTCACTACTATCGCCTCTGACATTTTTGAGAAGGCCGTGACTCCCACACTTGACGGAGCGTTGCAGGGACAGGTGGCTGGCCTCAACGTCACTGCCGCCAGCGGTCAGCCGGGCGCAGACGCACAGATACGCATACGCGGCGGCAACTCCGTAAACGCATCTAACGAACCTCTGTATGTCATTGACGGCTTTATCTACTTCCGCGACACAGAGAGCAGCAGCACTGGTCTGGGAGGCTTCAGCTCTGGCATCAGTCCCCTGGCTACCGTCAACCCACAGGACATTGAGTCTATCGAGGTACTGAAAGATGTGTCTGCCACTGCCATCTACGGCTCACGCGGCGCAAACGGCGTGATAATCATCACCACTAAGCGCGGACAGGTAGGTCAGAAGAAGCCTGTCATCAACTACACCTACTCCATCGGTGCCAGTCACATAGGCAAGAAACTTGACCTGCTGAACGCAACGGAGTGGGCTGCATTCCAGAAGAAGTACTTTGGCAACAAAGGCGGCTACACTGATGAACAGATTGCTCAATTGGGCAAAGGCACGGACTGGCAGTCTGAGGTTCTACGTACAGCAATACAGCAGCAGCACGACCTCAGCATCAGCGGTGCGACGGAGAAAAGCCGCTACGCCTTCTCTGCAAGCTACACTGACCAGGACGGCATAATACTCAACTCTGGTTTCCAACGCTACAACTTCCACACGAACAATGAATGGGAACTGCAGAAGGGACTGCACTTCGGTGTTAACGCCACCTACGGACGTTCACGTCAGCAGGGACTCACTAACACTGAGGGACTACAGAGCAAGTCTTCTACTTCACCTTTCTCTGCAGGCATCACCAACAGCTTCGTATATGCACTGCTGACTCCTCCTGTAGTCAACGTATATAATGCCGACGGTTCATATAACTTCAACAACCCGTATGAATATGCTTACTTCGCTATCGGCGACCATGCCTCTAACGCTGTCTATGACCTGAAGGAGAGCGTGGCACAGAATACGAACAACTACCTCTTGTCTAACGTATGGGCAACATACCGCATAGGACACTTCCTGCTGAAGGCCTCTGTAGGCCTGTCAAGCGAGAAGCTCACACAGGAGTTCTTCTCTGGTGCATACACCTCTCTGGGTATGGCTACAGAGGGCATAGGAGGCACAGGCAACCGACAGACCGACGTATGGCAGCAGGAATACACAGCTAACTACAACCGCGAGTTCCAAGAGGGCAAGCACACTGTAGATGCTCTTGTAGGTTTCACACGCCAGACTCAGACATCCACCTACAACAACATACAGACAAACCACTTCACCAACGAGGCGTTGAAGCAATACAACCTGGGAGACGGTGCAAACATCTACACTCCACAGACAGGTATTTCCGAGTCTTCACTCAATTCGTTGATAGCACGTGTGAACTACTCACTGCTCGACCGCTACAACGTGACAGCCACACTGCGCGCCGATGAGTCAAGCCGTTTCTCTTCAGGCAACCGCTGGGGATGGTTTCCGTCTATAGGTATCTCATGGAACGCAAACAAGGAGGCTTTCCTGCAGCGCTTCTCTAAGTTGGATTACCTGAAGGTGCGTCTCTCTGCCGGCACAGTAGGCAATCAGGAGATTTCAGACTATGCATTCTCTACCTCCTACTCCACCGGCTCATACGCCGGCTCAAGCAGCTACGCCAAGCAGAACACCGCAAACAACAACCTGAAATGGGAGACAACGGCAAGCTATAACCTGGGCTTTGACCTCGGACTGTGGCATGATCGTCTGAACGTAGTCTTCGACCTTTATTACAAGAAGACATCAGACCTGCTCCTCATTGTTCCGGTAGGCTTTGCCTCTGGTGTAAGCACACAGTTACAGAACGTAGGCAACGTAGTGAACCGCGGCGTGGAACTTGCCGCAACATGGAACCCGATACACAAGCGTTCACGCTCTCTGTCAATAACAGGTAACATAGCCCTGAACCATAATGAGATAACAGAGATGGGCAGTGCCAAGGACATCTTGCAAGGCTCAGACAGCCAGCAGATACTACGCAAAGGGGAGTCTCTCGGTTCTTTCTACGGACTGCAGTTCCTCGGCATAGTACAGCAGGGCGAGGATGTAAGCGCACTGCCTACCGTCAACGGACTGACACCGAAAGCCGGTGACGTCAAGTACCTTGACGCTGACGGCAACGGACGAATAGACGGCAACGACCGCCAGATACTGGGTAGCATACAGCCTAAGGCTATATACGGTCTGCAGTTGCAGTACACCTACCGCCGCTTTGACTTCTCTGCAGCCTTCTCAGGCTCTTATGGCGCAAAGCTCTACAACGCACTGGGCCGCAGACTGGAACAGACGGGTGACTCCTACAATGTGCTTACCACTGTATTGTCATCATGGACACCTGAAGCTGGAGGTAACGTGCTGCCACTGGCTACCACCACAAGACCGTTCTCATATATTGACAGCCGTTATGTAGAGAATGCCTCTTACTTCAAACTGAAGAACCTCACTGTGGCTTACCGTCTGCCTCTTCCGAGACACTTCCCTGCCAAGGTAAGACTGTCACTCACCGCCACAAACCTCTTCACCATCACTCCTTACAAGGGATATGACCCAGAGGTTGCAGGTGGTACGGACTACGGAGCATACCCGTCATCACGAACATTTACATTCGGCGTGAACGTGACACTATAAACAAATAGTAACGAGGCTTGATACGACATCCAGTATCAAGCCTCGTTACCTTTTATCATCTTTTATGTGCTCTCACATTATATCACTACTGCAGTACCACTGACTGCCACCATAAGCATGGAGTTGTTCTGTCCTATGGTCTCATAATCAATGTCTATACCTACGATGGCATTGGCACCGAGTTGCTGAGCACGTTGCTGCATCTCTTCCATTGACGTGTCTTTCGCCTCACGCAGCACTTTCTCATAACTGCCAGAGCGTCCGCCGATGACATCACGGATGCTTGCGAAGAAGTCTTTTACAAAGTTAGCGCCGATGATAGTCTCACCGGTTACGACACCCTTATACTCCCTTATAGGACGTCCCTCAATCTGTGGAGTTGTTGTTAATATCATAGCTATATATTGTTAGTGAATATTCTTAAACAGATGATGCACATGCCAGCAGTCGCAACATTCCAATGAGCTCAAAGAACATGGCTATGCCGAGGTGTATGATGATGCCGCCCCATAGGTGGTGGGTGCGATAGGCAAGGATGCCGAGTATGTAGCCGCCAATGATTGACGAGCACAGTTCAAGATCGGGCTTGCCAAGGTGTACGCACATATATGTTACTGCCATGGGCAACACGGCACGCGGTCCGAGCCATCGAGCCAGTCCTATCACCATAGCACCACGGAACATACTCTCCACGGCAAAGAAGTCATTGGCATAGCATAGTTCAAACAGTGCGGCTATGCGCAGCTTGTCCCATCCGAAGGCTCCGTCGTAGTATGTTATCTGCATCTTTGGGTAGAACTCCAGGAACTGCGGGGTGAACGACACCAATAGGAACAGCGGCAACAACATTATATATATAAGGGCATACACACGCAGGTATTTCCTTGAGCGATGCAATCCGAACAGTCCAACTCTGCCTGTAAGTGCCCAGTGGACCACGCACAGCGACATAAGTATGAATACAGAGCGGAAGAAGAATGAGCCTACGAGCTGCAAGTAGAACTTCTCCTTATAGAACATATCGGTATTCATCAACCACTCCCGGTAATTGTCAAAGCCCTGCCCCGCACCATCGATGACCACGAGCAAGAGCGGCAGCACCCATACCTGCCACTGACGCAGTCTCCACGATTCACGGTGCATCAGCACCGTAGGTATCATCACTATATAGTATGCCGCGGCATAAACCATCGGCAGACGCAACATAGATGTGCCGTCATCGTATGACGGTGCTATGATGATGTCATATATATTAAAGCACGTCTGTCCTATAATAATCAGCAGTGCCAGCAATGCTATATACAAGTACTTCAGTGGCATGAAGTCGCGTCGTATGAATCTGGCAATGTCGCCGATGAACTGCCCCACCTCATGCAGCAGCGTACCCTTCCTCACGAACAAGTGCCACCAGCCGAAAGGTTTCCTCGTCCTCTTGTAATCCAGACAACGCTCCATGGCATAAGCTTCCCGTTCAAAATACAACATATAGTAGGCCTTCATGAAACTGCGACACTGCACAGCCCTAACCAGCCACTCTATGCTATACCATAGCATAAAGCCTACATACCCTAATTCCCTCTGTTGCAGGGTGTGTATGTACTCATGGTTCTTGTCCACATCACTCAGCCTTCCTTTGTCGCTGCGACAAAAGATGATGCCGAAGATATTCGTGGCAAGGAACTTGCCGAAAGGGAAATATTTATTGTAAATTATTTTCATAATGAACCCCACCCTGACCCTCCCAAGGGAGGGAGACGCAGACTGGGGTATTATTAATTATTGACCATGAATTGCGAATCGCTCTCTATTACTACCTTCTTGCCTGTCACAGGATGGATGAACTCCAGTCGTGAGGCGTGCAGATACATACGCGGAGCATCCATGCTGCCATATAGTTTGTCGCCCAGTATAGGACAGTCCAGTCCGTCACTGTGGGCACAGTGCATACGCAGTTGGTGTGTGCGTCCCGTCAACGGCCGCAGCAGTGCCATGCGTCCTTTTATCTCATACTCTGTTACCGCCTCCTTGCCATGCTCATAGTCAACACACTGACGCGGGCGGTTGAGGAAGTCGGCAGACAGTGGCAGACTTATCGTACCACTCTGTTCTCCCATCTCTCTCTCCAATATCGCCACATACTCTTTCTTCACACCCTCATGCCGGGCAAACAACCGCTGCATAGCTACAAACACCTCGTCGGTCTTCGCTGCCAAAAGTATGCCCGAGGTGTCCATATCAAGTCGGTGCGTCACTCTGTGCCCTATCATATCCTGTGCATTAGGCAACTGCCTCTTGCCTGGTACAGACAGCAGTCCACAAGGCTTGTCTATGGCTACGAGCCATGAGTCTTCATAGAGGCGCGTTAAGTGCTGAGCACCCTGTGGCATCTTACCTTCGCTCAGTGAAGGTAATACCATTCCTTCTCTCTTCACTTTCCCCTCATCTCTCATCATCCACCATATTATAGGTTGGCAGCGTGACTGACACGGTTCGTAGAACCTGCCATGATGCCTTACCTCACCTCTTGGCGATTCGCCATACCAGAACTCTGCCAGTGCCAGCGGCTTCAGTCCGTGACTGTTGGCATAGTTCAGCAGTTTCGGAGCACAGCACTCTCCCGTGCCGCTCGGTGGAACGGTTTGGTGCAGCGCATTACGCTTAGCATACTCACCGAATACTTCCAGCACACTGGCACACTCGCCCTCCGGATTCGTTATACGGAACTGTGTGAACAGCCATCGTTGCAAAGCCTGCGAACGCTCCTTGCGCTCCGCCCTTATAGCGTCCAACCGACGTCGCTCATCACCCTTCACGTTGATGCCGCGATATCGCTCCACCTCCTTGTTCAGCTGCGTTATCTCCGCCTCATGAATCTTGAAATACCCGTCGGGCTGCAGATAGTCGAATATCGCCGGCACATAGCCGTCCCAGTCCGACCGTCCCAGTATCTGTCCAGAATAAGCCTTCAGCATACCGCCGTCATACAACAGGAAACCAAACATCTTGCCACGTCCCACTTCCTCACGCCATTCGGTGTGAGCCTCAATGTCGGCCATGACCTCACGTTTCGCCTTCTCCAGTATATCGTCAGTGACTGTCATATCACACTATCTGTCTGCCTCCTGTTCCGTCTCTTGACTTTCCAGTCCCCTCTCCTGCTCACTGAGAATCTTCTCATTATACCGCGAGGTGCGATACATATCAATCAGCTTATAATATCTCCAGATGACCAACGCCGCCAATATCATCTTGGCATACGGCATCCTGCCCATTGCCGCTATATCATACACAACGGCAAAGACAACCAGTGCCAGCACCACGCCCCATATTATAAGTTGCTTGCACAATATACGGCATACGCCGTTCCAGTCTCCCACCTCTATCATGCTCTCTATGTCCTCGCCCATCTGTTTCTCCTTCCGCTTCTTATAGCTGTACAAGAAGTAAAAGACAACAGCCACTGCCAAGACAATGAATAAAGTTTCCTGCATAACACTTATATACCTTTATATACTAAACTACAAAATTACACAAAAAAATCTATATCACAAAATATCACGCGCGGATAGCAAAATACCCGAACACATTATATATATAAGAGCAGGAATACGCATAAACTACGGGAAAAGGGCCATAATACCATATTCATGGTATCAGAATACCCCGAAAGGGCGATTGTGCAGGTGTGGAAAAGGCTGTAATTTTGCATTCAGAAAACAAGACAAGATAACATTAACAAAAAAAGAAAGGAGATTAGACATGAAGAAAAAAACACTTTTCCTATCAGCTGTAGCAGCACTCACTTTGCAAAGTGGTTTCACATCATGCTCGTCAGACGACAACGCAACAGGAAACCAAGTAAACAACGATAATGTAGTAGCCGACGATGCCAGCGCTCTGTCACTCGTCAATGGCGTGTACTCCCACTGGCAGCCACTGAGCTCATCATTCTCATTCATCATTGAACTGAACTCCAACAAGCTCATCTCGTTTGAGGGCGAAGAGGGCGAGGCTGGTCCGGTGAACTCACGTTTCGAGCAGGAGCCTACCACATGGTATCAAGTAAAGATATTCAACCACCTGCTTCTGGGTGTGGCACAGAACAACGAAAACATCGTAACGCTCAACAACTCTCTTGCTGCCGGCAAGATAACACAGGAAGGATACAATGCCGCTGTAGGTAAGGCTAAGTTCCTCCGCGCACTGGCTTACCTGAAACTTGTCCAGCTATGGGGCGAAGTACCAGTATTCACAGAGAATGGCGGTTCTACGACCGAGCGCAAGTCAATAGACGAAGTATTCAACCAGATTGTATCAGACTTCACCGACGCAGAGTCTCTGCTGAAAAACTACAACGGAGACCCACGCATACCGTCAAAGCAGGCCGCACAGGGACTGTTGGCACGTACCTACCTGGTATGGGGTGACAACCCTCTTACTCAATCACAAGTAGCTGCCATAGCCAACACACAGACAGACCCTGCATTCAGCAAGACCGACTCACGTCTGGAGAAGGCCGTAGAGTATGCCGACAAGGTCATCAACAGCCACCTGCTTGCACTCGACCCAGATTATAACAAACTGTGGGGACGCGAGTATGAGAGCAACAAGCGCGGCACTAACGAACATCTCTTCACCATTGCGCATGACGGCGATGCCTACGACGCACAGGGCAACCACCAGACACACTGCTCATGGACCTTCCCATTCCAAAATGGTGAGAACGGACGCGGATACAAGCAGAACCACACCGAGGTGGCTGACGACGACCTCTATGATGACTGGTATGCAGAGCAGCCCGCTGACAAGCGACTGGCTGAGACCTACTTCACCTCCATCGTGAACCCTGAGGACGGAAAGACATACCACTACTACTCACCTATCTATACCCCTATCAACGGCAAGGGTGTGGATCAGAGCTACCAGAACGCAGAGAATCTGGAGATCACCCAGAACTCCGTTGATCGCATCGAGATACGCTATGCCGAGGTATTGCTTACCAAGGCGGAGGCTCTGGTACAGTTGGGACGCAACAGCGAGGCAGCAGAGCCATTCAATCAGTTGCGCACACGTGCCGGCATTGCGACTGTTGACCCTGCGGTAGGTCCTACATTTGACGAGATTAAGCGTGAGTGGGACTACGAGTTCACATACGAGCAGTTCTCTGTTCTTAACTCATACCGTTGGAAGAACCTCATAGCTTCTGTCAAGGAGGTACAGCACTACAAGCACTTCGCTGATGACTGGCAGACATCACTGGGCCAGACATACACTGCCGACCAGGCTACCTACTTCGGCAAGGTGCACACACACCTCAAGGCTAAGTACAACAATGTACGCGGCAAACACTACCGTCAGCCTATCCCGACAGGATTGTCAAACGAAGACCTCGGCATCAGCCAGAACCCAGGATACTAAATCGTGGCACAACACAAATAATAATAACTCCTAATTTATAGTACACAGAAAGAGGACTGACGCTTCATTACAGCTCAGTCCTCTTTTATTTATTATACAGACAACCACAAAGTGACACATTGTCCTCTCTTGTTGCCACAATGACACATTAACTGATGATGGAATGAGATTTGGGTTGTGTAAAAGCGTAAATACACAAAACAAAATCAAAACATTAGAAGAAAGGAGTTAGACTATGATGATGAATCAAGAACAAGCAATGAGTGGCAAAGAGGCACTGCAACGTTTCTGCAAGAACCTCGTGGCCGATGCCAAGGCGGGGAAACTGGACCCCGTGATAGGGCGAGATGAAGAGATACGACGCGTGTTGCAGATACTCTCACGACGCACCAAGAACAATCCTATACTGATAGGCGAGCCTGGCACGGGTAAGACCGCCATAGCCGAGGGACTGGCGCAACGCATAGTACGCGGTGACGTGCCCGAGAACCTGAAGGACAAGGAAATTTACACTCTCGACATGGGTGCGCTGGTGGCTGGCGCCAAGTACAAGGGCGAGTTTGAAGAGAGACTGAAGGGCGTAATAAACGGTGTGATGGAGTCGCAGGGCAAGTTCATACTGTTCATTGACGAGATACACACCCTTGTTGGTGCTGGCGGTGGCGAGGGTGCCATGGATGCCGCCAACATACTGAAGCCTGCTCTGGCGCGTGGCGAACTGAGAGCCGTAGGCGCTACCACCCTCAACGAATACCAGAAGTACTTCGAGAAGGACAAGGCGCTGGAGCGTCGTTTCCAGATTGTGATGGTGGACGAGCCTGACGAGATGAGCGCCATCTCTATCCTGCGCGGACTGAAGGAGCGTTACGAGAACCACCACCGCGTAAGAATACAAGATGATGCTTGCATAGCCGCCGTGACCCTGTCTGAGCGTTACATCTCCGACCGTTTTCTGCCCGACAAAGCCATCGACCTGATGGACGAGGCTGCCGCCAAGCTGCGCATGGAGCGCGACTCCGTGCCTGAGGAACTGGACGAACTGGAGCGTCACCTCAAGCAGCTTGAGATAGAGCGCGAGGCCATAAAGCGCGAGGATGACAAGGAGAAGCTGGCTGAGCTTAACAAGACCATCTCTGCCCTGCAGGATGAGCAGATGCGTATGCGCTCCGAGTGGGTGAAGGAGAAGAACCTTGTTGACAAGATACAACAGAACAAACAGGAGATAGAGCGCCTGCGCTTTGAGGCCGATAAGGCTGAGCGCGAGGGCAACTACGGCAGGGTTGCCGAGATACGCTACGGCAAGCTGAAGGAGTTGGAGGAAGGCATCAAGAAGGTACAGGAGGAGATAGCATCCGGAGGAAATGTAAAAATGGTACGTGAGGAGGTTACCGCCGATGACATAGCTGAGGTGGTAAGCCGCTGGACAGGAATACCTGTGACCAAGATGATGCAGAGTGAGCGTGACAAGCTGCTCCACCTGGAGGACGAGCTGCACAAGCGTGTGATAGGTCAGGATGAAGCCATACAGGCAGTGAGCGACGCCGTACGCCGCAGTCGCGCCGGTCTGCAAGACCCTAAGCGACCGATAGCGTCATACATATTCCTCGGCACCACAGGCGTAGGTAAGACTGAGTTGGCTAAGGCTCTTGCCGACTACCTCTTCAACGACGAGCAGATGATAACGCGCATAGACATGAGCGAATACCAAGAGAAGTTCAGCGTGACAAGGCTCATCGGTGCGCCTCCGGGATATGTAGGATATGACGAGGGCGGCCAACTGACAGAGGCGGTGCGCCGCAAGCCTTACTCAGTAGTGTTGTTTGACGAGATAGAGAAGGCTCACCCTGATGTATTCAACACCCTGCTGCAGGTGCTTGACGACGGCAGGCTGACAGACTCCAAGGGACGCGTGGTAAACTTCAAGAACACCATTATCATCATGACGAGCAACCTTACCATGGACCAACTCTACGGACGTGCACCTATACTCGACGGCAACGGTATGGTGAAACCGCCTATACGCCCGGAGTTCCTGAACCGTATAGACGAGATTATCAACTTCAGCCAGCTCAGCAAGGAGCAGATAAGTGACATTGTACGCCTGCAGATGAACCGCGTAGCAAAGATGCTCGAATCACAGGGCTTCACGCTCAAGGTTACCGACGCCGCCATACAGACACTGGCAGAGGCAGGATTTGACCCTGACTTCGGCGCACGCCCGGTAAAGCGCGCGATACAGAGAGATGTGCTCAATGCCCTGAGTAAGCAACTGCTGGCAGGCACCGTCAACAAGGAACGCGCCATCACCGTGGACAGCAAAGACGGCGTAATAGTATTCGGAAACGAATAAACAACGAGAAACCACATAAGACCACATAAGACAGAGGGGAACACCACACAACGGTGCTTCCCTCTGTTTTTTGTTTGCCATGCAGACTATGACAATAACATTATTTCACTGACAAAATGTAAAAAAAGACGTAATAATTTTTCTGTATAAGAAAAAATTAGTATCTTCGCAAAGTATAAGACAACTAACCATTAACCCATAAACGTACAATATACTATGTTAGAATATTTTACTACGAATATATGGCTGCTATGGCTCATTGCGAGCTTAGTGCTGATGTCTCTTGAACTGACAAGCGGCGACTTCTACATCATCTGTTTCGCTTTTGGTGCTTTAGCCTCCATCATAGCTGCGCTTATCGGCCTGCCATTCTGGGTACAGGTATTGGTATGGGTATGCGCCTCCCTGCTATGTCTGTTTTTCGTGCGCCCGCCGCTTGTAAAACACCTGCACGGCAACATGAAGGAGCGCAAGAGCAACGTTGACGCATTGATAGGCAGACAGGGCAAGGTAATAGAGACCATCCCCCAGGGCGAATGCGGATATGTGAAGATAGACGGCGACGAGTGGCGTTCCGTATCAGCTGACGGACAGGAGATACCCGCAGGCACCACCGTACAAGTAGTGTCGCGCGACAGCATCATACTCACTGTTAATGTAATTAATAATTAATATAATTAACTAATAATTAACAAATCCTATCTCTCCCCCTCCCTCACAGGGAGGGTTGGGGTGGGTCTATTTACTATGGGATACCTAACAACTTTTCTTATTGTCATAGTAGTATTGGCAGTAATCGTATTGAAGAAAACAATCGTAATCATTCCACAGTCAGAGACAAAAATCATCGAGCGACTGGGTAAGTACTACCAGACTCTTGAGCCTGGCATCAACGTCATCATTCCTTTCATCGACAAGGCAAAGGACATGGTGGCAATGGCACGCGGCCGCTATGTGCTTACCGACCGCATCGACCTCCGTGAGCAGGTGTATGACTTCCCATCACAGAATGTTATCACCAAGGATAACATCCAGATGGAGATCAATGCGCTGCTCTACTTCCAGATTGTTGACCCGTTCAAGGCTGTGTATGAGATAAGCAACCTCCCTAACGCCATCGAGAAACTTACACAGACCACCCTGCGTAACATCATCGGTGAGATGGAGCTTGACCAGACTCTCACATCACGTGACACCATCAACTCTAAGCTGCGCCTCGTTCTTGACGACGCTACCAACAAGTGGGGCATCAAGGTGAACCGCGTAGAGTTGCAGGACATCATACCACCTGCTACCGTACTGCAGGCCATGGAGAAGCAGATGCAGGCGGAGCGTAACAAACGCGCTACCATCCTTACGTCTGAGGGTGAGAAGCAGGCAGTCATACTGAAGTCTGAGGCTGACAAGACCGCAGTCATCAACCGTGCCGAGGCTGCCAAGCAGCAGCAGATACTGCAGGCAGAAGGTGAGGCACAGGCACGCATCCGCAAAGCTGAGGCAGAGGCTGTAGCAATCGACAAGATTACAGAGGCTGTAGGCAAGAGCGCCAACCCTGCCAACTACCTGCTTGCCCAGAAATACATACAGACTCTGCAGGACATCGCCAGCGGTCAGGACACCAAGACCGTTTACCTGCCTTACGAGGCCACAAACCTCATGGGCTCTATCGGCGGCATAAAGGATCTGTTCAAGAGCGAGTAAGCCGAAGACAAGACAATACAAATCCCCCACCGGCATTTATCATAACGAAAGCTGGTGGGGGCTTTTTGTTACTAGAGCAGCAATGCCAAGATGATAAAAAAATACGTCAAAATGCTTGCATGATGAATTAAAAATACCTACCTTTGCGTGTGTAATGATATATTAAACCCCAAGAATTATGGCACAGGTATCAATGACAGTCCGCATGGACTCGCAACTTAAACAAAGTTTCGATGCACTCTGTTCACAATTTGGCATGAGTGCCAATACTGCTATGAATATCTTTGCAAATGCAGTCGTTGTGTATAGGAAAATCCCATTTGAGATTAAAGCAGCCGACAAAGATGATTCAAGTAAAGGCCTGGAGTCGTTTCTCAAAATAAGGAAAATGGCAGAGAGTGGACAATATCCAGACTTGACGCTTGATGAGATTAATAATGAAATCAAGATGGCTCGCGAAGAAATACACCGCAGGGAAAAGGACTCTTTATGATTTACGCAGTAATAGATACTAACGTTCTCGTGTCAGCATTACTGTCGCGTCACTCTGATGCTGCAACAGTACAAGTAGTGAAGGCTGTTTTTGAAAAAAACATCCTTCCTTTGTATAATGACGAAATCATTGCAGAATATAAAGAAGTGCTTGGGAGGAAAAAATTCGGTTTCCCACATGATGAAGTAAAAAACATACTTGACATGATAATAAAAATGGGAACAAGTGCTAAACGCACTCCTGTTAGAGAAGATTTTCCAGACCCTAAGGATGTAGTGTTTTACGAGATTACAATGTCGAAGGAAGACGCTTATCTGGTAACTGGTAATACAAAGCATTTCCCGAAATCTCCAATTGTGGTGACTCCTGCGGAAATGCTGGATATCTTAAACAGAGAAATCGTGTAGAGAAAATCATAGAGATGGTCGTTGGTTTGACGAAAATGCAGTAAAGACTCACAAACGACAATTCTAACAATTTCCAACAATATTCAATTGCTACACTTAAACATATCATTATAAAAACAGCGCCACATTATCAAGTAATGAGCGCTGGTTTTTATTTTCAATTATGTTCATGGTCCAGATAGAAACTCCTTGCCCTGGAATAGTCATCTTCAGGAAAAAGATTGTTTGATTTCATGTTTTATGAAATATAAAGTTAATTAACTGAGAATACATACAACATAAAAACAGCCAAGCGCCATAATACCGTAATAGTCTCTTGATTTGTCCTTACATTTTTCACTTCACGAAACGAATCTACACTAACCAAGAATTCCATTAAGAGGCTTTTTGTTACTTTTCATGCTGATTTCCTTACACTTTGATTTCCGCAACCCTCATTTCCTTGCGCTGTACGATTTCGTTTCCCATCCGTTTTCGTACAGCCAAAAATAGATAATTGTGCAAACAACTGATAATTAGCACCTTGAAATTCATGGCTTATTTCCCACACTCTGAAAGCTATCAAATCACGTCGTAAAAGCTATCATTTCTCATTGTCAAAGCATAGCTTTTACGAGATGAAAGCTATCACTTCACAATGTAAAAGCTATGCTTTCACATCCTAAGAGCTGTTTTTACCCCTAAAGGCACATATAGAAATGCCGTCAGAAGCTCTATTTTGAGTTTTCTGACGGCATTTCCTATTTTGACAATTTGCAAAGAAAACAGCTTAAAAAATATCAAAATGCCAGAATCACGTTTATATACCCCTCCTGAACAGAAAAACCACTTGACACGAAACTATTTCTTCTTTTTTGCACAAATTTCAAAAAAAATTCATACATTTGCATTTGACTTAATAATTCAGACTATTAAGCGAATGGAAAAGAAAACGCACTATACCTGTCAAGCAGAACGTAAAACAGGGCGTTTACATCGTTAGGCTGACATTCAACGGCATCCAGACGAAGTGCATAAAAATGAATTTGCTATTGACTTACTGATTATACATTTATTCAAACGCCATTACCTGAGAAACATTAAAGATGACAATGTTTAGAGCAAAGAATACAAATTACGAATAGATATACCCCTATGGGTTTATACACATGGCAGGCTCTTGATTGTTCCTTATCACTTATTGTAAGGACATAATCAAGAGCCTGCCATTTTTATTTGAAACTTGGTTGCAAAGGATTATCCGTAACTTTGCACCATGAAAGGATATAGATGTGACAACTGCCATTCGTCACAAAAGCATGCAGAATATCCCAGAAACTTGTATTTATGCGCCTTAAGGACTAATTTTGCAAGCGCATTCTGAATCTTGGCACGACGGTGTGCCGGCTATGAAAACAGATGTAGGTATTAACTATTACTCAAAAAAATGTATAAGATGAAAAGATTATTATCAGTGATTGTTGTGTGGATAATGCTGCTGTTGCCATCAATGGCGCAGGTGCAAGCCACGCAGACCATTCGCGGCCAGGTAAGCGACGTGGCGTCGGGTGAACCAATGGCAGGAGTGAGTATTCAGGTGGAAAACGGAACGACGTATCAGACCATGACCGACATGGCAGGAAACTTTGTGATAAACAATGTACCGGTAGGCAGACATGCCGTAAGGGCTACATACGTAGGTTACGAGCCTGTGCTAATAAAAGAGCTGCTGCTGTCGGCAAGTAAGGAGTTGGTGCTCAGCCTCAGCATGCGCGAGAACGTGGCTGAGCTCGGCGAGGTGGTGGTAAAACCACGCGTGAACAAACAGGAGCCGCTGAACGAGATGGCACAGGTAGGTGCACGAATGTTCAGCGTGGAGGAGGCAAACCGTTATGCCGGCGGACTGGCAGACCCTGCTCGTACGGCGTCAGTGTTTGCCGGCATAATATCAGGCGGAGCCACCAACGGCATCAGCATACACGGCAACTCACCACGCATGCTGCAGTGGAAAGTAGAGGGCGTGGAGGTGTATAACCCCAACCACTTTGCCGACATCACCGAGGCGGGCGGCGGTATCTTCACGTCGCTCAACGGCACGATACTCGCGAACAGCGACTTCATGATGGGAGCCATGCCGGCAGAGTTCGGCAATGCTCTCAGCGGTGTATTCAACGTAAACATGCGCACAGGTAACAATAATAAATACGAACATGCCTTCCAGGTGGGCACACTGGGCATAGACTTCGCATCAGAAGGACCAATAGGCAAGGCGAAAGAAGGGAAGCCACGTGCATCATATCTGGTAAATTATCGCTACAGTTTCCTTGAGATTGCAAAGAAGCTGAAGGCTATCAACATGGACCACGAGTCACTTGACTATCAGGACCTGAGCTTCAAGGTAAACGTCCCCACGAAAAAGGCAGGAACATTCTCAGTGTGGTTTACGGGCCTGATAGATAATTATGACAACGAAGTGGCCGACGTGTCAGACTGGGAGACACTGTGGGACAGTAACTCCTCATGGTCAAAACAGCGCAACATGGCTACAGGACTCACACATACCTACCGTTTCAACTCTGGCGGCACGCTGCGTTCAAGTGTGGCATATACAGGCAGCTACACCAAGGTGACTGTAGATGACTATACCACGGATTTGGAGGCACGACCAGACATGAGGGGACGCAATGCGTCATGGAACGTCATAATCAGTTCACAGCACCAGCAGAAGTTCTCGTCACGATACACCATGCAGAACGGTTTTGAACACCAGCACATGGCATTCAATGCGTGGCTCGACTATATAAAAGAGGTAGGCGGTCCGCTATACCGTGTATATGAGTCGGAGGGCAGTACCGGACTCACACGTCTGTACAGCAGTCATAAGGTGGTATTGAGCCGCAAGCTGTCAATGGTGGCAGGTATCAACGCCATGTGGTTCAACCTGAACAACCAAGTATTGGTGGAACCACGTTTCAGCATGCAGTATCAGACGTCGGCATCAAGTTCGCTGTCGCTGGCATACGCGCTCAACAGTCGTAAGGAGAACATAGACGCGTATTTCGTGATGGCTGACGGAAGGACGCCTAACGACAATCTCGGACTGACACGCTCACACCACATCTCTGCATCATTCGCCCAGCGACTGGGTGAGAACGCCATGCTGAAGGTAGAGCCTTACTGGCAGTGGCTTTTTGATGTGCCAGTGGAGAAGGGAACGACGTATTCTATCATCAATGATCGCTCGTTCTTTCAGGATCGTGTGCTCGTAAATGACGGCGCCGGACGAAACTACGGTATAGACCTGACGCTGGAACGATACCTGAAGGATGGCTACTACGGCATGTTTACAGCCACACTGTTCAAGTCAGAGTATCGCGATGCACAGGGCAAATGGCACAGCACACGCTTTGACCGTGGCTTCGTGGCAAACATGCTCGGGGGCAAGGAATGGATGGTAGGAAAGAGCAAGAAGAACGTGCTTGGCATAAACGGACGATTGACGCTTATGGGCGGCGACCGCTATACGCCAGTGCCAGAGGGCACTACGTACGAGGAGATAATGCAGCGCCCCGACCGTTCCATACCGGAAGATGGCGCTAACCCCTTCACAAAGCATCAGAAGATGAGCGTGGGCTACGCCTTCTCAGCAAAGTACATTATTAACAAGCAGCATACCTCACACCAGATAATCGTGGATTTCCTGAGTATGCGCACATATAACGGACAGACATACGATATACATACCCATGAGTTGAAGAGTCACTTCACCACGCTGACCTTCCCTAACATAGCATACCGTATGGAGTTCTGACCCAAAAGTTAGTTTACATGTTGTTGATGATTTCCTTGACCTGACTCATGTTACTGCGTGAGACAGGCAGGGAATCATGACAATGCTTGATGACAAGTTGCATGGAGCCCGACTGCGACACTATGCGCTCTACCTGGGCGATATTGACGAGGAAAGCACGGTGGCAACGCACCACCGTGGGGTATGGACTAAGGTCCTGTTCTATTTGTTTGGAAGTGGTGCGCAGCATGTCGGTGCGCACATTACCCTCACTTAATCGGTAAACCTTTACATAGTTGCCCACAGCCTCGATATAGAGCAAGTCTGATATCTGTAAAGTGACAGAATCGCTTGTAGAACCACTCAGGGTGATGGTTGGCAGAGTTGCAAGAGCCGCCTCTGGTTCGTTGCTGGCAGGCTCGGCAGAAGGGACATCAGTTTTAGCAGGAACAAGAAGATTCTGCTGCTGCGCCTTGCCTAGGTGCTCGTTCATGCGTATGGTATCCTCCAACTCCAGTGCGAGGAACTTGCTGCGGAACTTGAACCGCCAGTATAACCCGATGGCAAACGAACAGAAGCCAATGATGAGTAACGTCTCAAGATAATTTCTCCACGACAGTTGGTTTCCATCCACGTGTGGATTGAGTATAAAATGACGAAATAGACAGATAATGAATGAAACAATGGGAGTATTGATAAACTGAAACAGCAGATTGCGATGTATGATGTAATCTACACCGAGTTTGTTTGTGTGGGGCATACGGCATACATATTTCAGTATGGCATCCGTCAACATACATACCAACATACCGCCGGATATAAGGAACACCAGCAGGTATAGGCATGTATGCCATTGCAGTGCATCAATGCCAAACGGCTTGAACACTACGAGGGTGAAAAGTACGAAGAATATACTCTTGAGGCGTATCTTCAGAGTTTCAATCTGTCCATGTTTCATTACGGTATGCAAAGTTACGAAATTATTATGAAATACAGAAAGTATTACACACAAAAGAGCGTTTAAGAAACATAAAGACACAAGGATATCACAATAGTTTGGTTTAACAAATATAATTTAGTAACTTTGTAACAGATTTTCCAATTAGAAGAGGGAGCCTGATGAATCCCTCCTATATTCCGAAAGAAGTAAACAAGGCCTGCGTGGCTGAATAACAAACGATATACAAAATGAATACAAGAGCACTAATAGGATTGGCTTTCGTTGTGGCTGGTGGATGGAAACTGGCAAGCATGTGGGGCATAGTGCAGGAAGGCTGGTTGTGGCAACAACCATGGATTGCATACATAGCACCGGTATTGCTGATCTATCTCGGTGGAAAATTTGTAATCGACGGATTCCGTCATGACCGCGACCAATGGTTGCAGCGCCCGCTACCTATCAATGAAGAGGGTAAGCGGATATGCTGCTCAGTACGTTATGGCGGTGATGAATACGTGTATCACGGAGAACCATTCCACGGTGCATACCTTGATGCATTCTGCGGTGGCATACGCCTTGACCTGCGAAATGCGCTTATAACCGAGGATGAGGAGATTGATATGCGCACCTTCATAGGAGGCATAGAACTTTATGTCCCGAGTAACGTGAATGTATTGGTTAAGAGCCGCAGTTTCATAGGAGGGGTAAGCAACAAGTCGCTGCGCAATGCAGAAGAGACAGCGCCTTGTCTGCACATCGTGGCAAGCAATTTCATAGGAGGCATAGATATTAAGAATTAATAAAAAAAGATGAAACAGAAATTATCGCTAATGGTCTTCGCCTTATTCTGCGTTCTTTGTATGAATGCAGCGAAGACAACGAAAACACCTAAGACAGACCGCGAATACTGGGCTGAGCAGGCATACAGACTGGCTGCGCCGGTGCTGGAGCCTATGTCGCGCGGTATGCTCTCTACAGAGATGCAGATAGAGGTGAGTCCTTCATTTGACAAGCGTGACAAGCGCGTGACATATATGGAGTGCTTCGGCAGACTCATGGCAGGCATTTCACCATGGCTCTCTCTGCCTGATGATGACACTGCAGAGGGTAAGCAGCGCAAGCAGTTGCGCGAGTGGGCGCTGAAGAGCTATGCCCATGCCGTTGACCCGCAGTCAAAGGACTACTTGCTGTGGCGCAAGGAAGGACAGCCGCTCGTGGATGCAGCATACATAGCAGAAAGCCTGTTGCGTGGCTATGACGCACTGTGGCTGCCACTCGACTCTGTCACCAAGGCACGCTACATTGACGAGTTTACACGTCTGCGCCGTGTGGAGCCACCTTACACCAACTGGTTGCTGTTCGCATCCACGATAGAGTCATTCCTCGCAAAGGCCGGAGCACCGTTTGACCAGTACAGGGTGAACGGAGCCGTACGCAAGGTTGAGGAATGGTACGTGGGCGATGGCTGGTACAGTGACGGTGAAGGCACATTTGCCTTCGACTACTACTCAAGTTTCGTGTTCCATGCCATGTACCTCGAGACTCTCGGCACCATGCGTGACGTGAGAGGCTATGGCTGGAAGATAAACTACCGCGACTACTACAACCGCGCACTTAAACGCTGTCAGAAATACAGCATAATACTTGAGCGTTTCATATCACCCGACGGCACATTCCCTGTATTCGGGCGTAGCATACCTTACCGTCTTGCTGCCATGCAACCACTGGCGCTGATGGCATGGTACCAGACGTTGCCGCAGGAGCTGAGCAACGGTCAGGTGCGCGCGGCACTCACGAAGGTAATGCACCGCATGTGGGACGCGCCGGGCAACTATAACGAGAAGGGCTTCCTGACGATAGGCTTCTGCGGTCGTCAGCCAGAGGTGGCAGACTGGTACACCAACAACGGTTCGCTATATATCACCTCAGAGGTATTGCTGCCATTGGGACTGCCTGCCGACCATCCGTTCTGGACCAGTCCCGCGGAGAAATGGACGCAGGTAAAGGCATGGGGCGGAGAGCCGTTCCCTAAAGACCATATATGGGAAGATAAGAAATAACTGTACTCAAGCTATAAAACAAATGGCGCAGACATGAGGCAACACACCTCATATCTGCGCCATGCTTTTTGCAACAACACTCAGAAATCAATGTCTATGTCAACATTATCAAACCACGAGCACAATTTCTCTCGTGCACGCTGCTTCACCTCTGGTGTTATATTTGAGCTGACTGTATGCAGCACATACACCAAAGCAGCTAAGTCATCAGAATAGCCCATACCGAGTATTGCGTCAGGTATCAAGTCCACCGGCAAGATAAAATAGCCCAATGCGCCATACAGTCTCGCCTTCTCCTTGAAGGACAAGGCGTCAGACTGAACAGCATAGAAGGCCACAAGCACAGCATAAGCCATCTTGATGCCAGCCTTGCGTGCTATCTTGGAAAGTTTCTCCTTGAGCCCCTGCTCTGAATACTCACTGCCAAAGCTCTCTATCTTTATAGGTACGTTTTCCATCTTTTACAGTTATATGCGGCAAATGTATCTATTATTTTCCTTACCAACACATAAAAACAGAAGAAATAAGGCACTGAAAGAAAAAAAACTTACGTTATTTTGGTATGTAATAAAAAAAACGTAACTTTGCATTTAACTATGAAACAATTTCTGCAGATAATGCGACGTTATCTCAGCCCCTACAAGTCTTCACTCGTATGGGCTGTGGTCCTCAACATCTATTCACAGGTAATGAATGTGGTATCGTTTGTTGTCTTGATACCGATACTCAACATACTATTCCAAATAGACCAGAAGGTTTATCACTATCAGGAATGGACCTGGTCAACACTCAACAAAGACTTACTCGTCAACAACGGCTACGCATACGTTCAGGAGCTGATGGCTCAGCACGGGGCATTTGTCACACTGTGCATCATGGGCGGAGGCCTCGTGGTCATGACTCTGCTCAAGACTCTCGGATACTTCGCCTCGCTCTTCGTCATGCTGCCGCTGCGCACCGGCATAGTGAAGGACATACGTATGGAGCTGTACCGCAAGGTGCTATCACTGCCGTTGGCTTTCTTCTCATCTGAACGCAGAGGCGACATCATAGCACGCATGAGCTCTGACGTAGGACAGGTGGAGACTTCTCTCACAAGCTCTATCGATATGCTGATACGCCACCCTATAGCTATCATAATATGTTTTGCTACCATGATATTCGTAAGTTGGCAACTTACCCTGTTTGTCATCGTCGTGGCACCAATAGCAGGCATAATAATGGGACAGGTAAGCAAGCGCCTTAAAGCACAGGGCACCACGGCACAAAGGCTGTGGGGAAACATACTGTCACAACTTGACGAGACACTCGGCGGACTGCGTATCATCAAGGCTTTCATTGCAGAAAAGAAGATGACAGACCGCTTTGAGGCTGTCAACGACACATACCGTAACGCCGTCATCACAGTGTCAGCACGTCAGTCACTGGCGCACCCTATGTCTGAGTTCCTCGGAACAGTCATCATTGTAATAGTTCTGCTTTTCGGCGGATGGCTCATACTTACCGGCTCACGCCTTATCGACGCCTCCACCTTCATATTCTACATGGTGATATTATACAGCGTCATCAATCCACTGAAAGAGTTTACAAGAGCTATATACCAGGTTCCTCTCGGTTTGGCATCCATGGACCGTATTGACTTCATACTCAAGGCTGAGAACCCAATCAAGGAACAGCCGGAACCTAAGCAGCTCAATGCCTTCACTGACAAGGTGGAGCTTAAAGATGTAAGTTTCCATTACGTTGAGGGACGTGACGTACTAAAGCACATAGACCTCACCGTAGAAAAAGGCAGGACCATTGCTCTCGTGGGACAGTCAGGCTCTGGCAAGTCAACACTCGTTGACCTCATACCACGTTACCACGACGTATCGAGCGGCCAGATACTCATTGACGGCAAGGACATACGCGAGGTTGGCATCAGTGACCTGCGCCAGCTCATAGGCAACGTAAACCAGGAGGCAATACTCTTCAACGACACCTTCTACAACAACATAACATTCGGCGTGGAGAATGCCACGATGGAGCAGGTGATAGAGGCGGCAAAGATAGCTAATGCCCACGACTTCATCATGGAGAGCGAGCATGGGTATGACACCATGATTGGTGACCGTGGCGGTCGCTTGTCAGGTGGTCAGCGCCAGCGCATCAGCATAGCCCGTGCCATACTGAAGAACCCGCCGATACTGATACTTGACGAGGCCACGTCAGCACTCGACACAGAGTCAGAGCGACTGGTGCAGGAGGCCTTGGAGCGACTGATGAAGAGCCGCACCACCATAGCCATAGCCCACCGATTGTCAACCATCAAGAACGCAGACGAGATTTACGTTTTGTATGAAGGCGAGATAGTGGAGCGTGGCCAACACGACGAGCTGATAGCCAAGAACGGCTACTACAAGCGTCTGTATGACATGCAGCAGTTGTAAGAAATCAATATGATTTCAAGTACAAGCACCTACTCTATACCAATACTGACATAAATTACTAAAATCACTATGGCGATACTACTTAAAATACAGATACGTGGAATAAAGAAACCACCAGTGTGGCGACGACTTATAATACCTGATACATTTACCTTTGCCCAACTACACCAAACTATCCAGACAGCTTTCGGATGGTGGGATGAGCATCTGTACATGTTTCAGAAAAAGCCCTACGACAGAGGGTGGTGCATCAATTCGTCAGAACAAGAAGATGACTATAGGGACGATGATGCCCTTGACGCTGAAGAAATAAATATAAAAGAGTTTATCAGCAACTACCAACTGGAGAAGTTCGTGTATGTATATGATTTCGGTGACGACTGGATACATGATATCACCGTAGAGAACACGATGTATCTAAGCAGTTGCGCATACCCAGTATGCGTTGACGGCAAAGGAGCGTGCCCTTCAGAAGACTGCGGCGGAATATGGGGATATGAAGAACAGAAAGCAGGTATGAGCAAGGAAGAATACTCATACTTTGACAAAGAGGAAACGAATGAAGCACTTAAAGAGGAATTCTCCTCTGACATTGATAATATTGAAGAGGAATCTGACGATGACTTTGATGAACCTTTAGATAATGAGGATGACATCCCCGATGCTACACCACTTTTGGAACTTGTAAATGAACTTGATATAACCGAACTCTCGATATACGCGGAATTCTTGTCATTAGACATGGGCAAGTTGAAGAGTTCCCAAAAGATATGCGAGCAATATGTAAAACAGATACTTGACAAGCCGAAAAGCATTCTCAGAATGCTACCCTTTGAAGATTTCTGTATTCTGAAAAAGCTACATGAGGAAAAGCGTCCAAAGAATCTTGTAACTACCCATGAAAATACTATAGATTGCGTTCTCGTGAAATATGGATTTGCAGAAGAGTGGAGAACACGAAATGGCTTGGAACTACAGATAGCATCAGATTTCTTTACGGCTGTTGAGCCTTATATAGAAGAGTTGCATGATGATATCGAATATCATAATAAAGTCTCCATAGAATCCATTGTTACAGGAATGGCAAATATCTATGGATTAGTGAGTCGCAGCTTTGTTCTTCAGGAGATGGTAAGACATGAAGTGAGTTCTTCCGTAGAAGAAGCAGATTCGCAACTCGACCTAATTACCTTGCAGTCTCTACAGATGCACGAGTTGTACTGTGAATCAGAAAAGTATGCCGAACATCCCAACAACGACAACTGCTACTATCACTCAAGACACGATGACTATTGGCCAATAAAACTGGCAGAGGAACGTGAGTCATACTCGCACGAGGTGTCAGACTATGCAAAATACGAATTAAAGGATATCCTTATTGCAGCAACAAACCTGCCCGTTGCTCCTAATTCGAGACAAGAAGAATTTTGCAGCTTCCTTGTAAACGAGTTAAAAGTAGAGCCAATGGATGTTCCGTGGATAGTCCACAACCTTTGGTTCATGGAGATGAACAAAGGCAAAGGGGATCCTACGTCACTTAGCATCCAACTATACTTCGAGGAAGACGTTCTCATTCCACATGCATGCACCGACAAACAAAGAGAAAAGGCTTGGGAAGAGCTTGATGACTATTTGAATAATATGCCACATTGGGTACTCTGCGGACATATTCCACAGGAAACTGGACTTCTTCTTTCAGAATACAGCAAGGACAAAGGGAAATCATCATTTCTTGAACGTAATCCCTATAGTTTAGCCGATTGGTTTACGCCTACCAATCCATATATATCAGAGAGAACTCCACGTCCAAATGATCCATGCCCATGTGGCAGTGGCAAGAAATACAAACAATGCTGTGGAAAAGATTAAATCATATTTCTTTTACGATAGAATAAATCAGCACGACGAACTGATAGCCAAGAACGACTACTACAAGCGTCTGTATGATATGCAGCAGTTGTAGTATTTATTCACGACACCTTGTAAGATGAATGTTTCTGTCATTATACCTATATATAATGTAGAGCGATACATCGAGGAATGTATTGCCTCTGTTGCCGCACAGACATACAAAGACTTTGACATTATAGCCATTAATGACTGTTCTACAGATTCCAGTTTGGAGATACTAAGGGAGTGCATCGACAAATACAATATCCCCAAGGACAGAATATCTATTATAGACCATGAAAGAAACCGGGGAATATCAGCAGCCCGTAATACCGGCATTCTCCATAGCACTGCTGAATACGTGTATTTCCTCGACAGCGACGACACTATTACACCTGATTGTCTTGAAAAACTTGTAAAGGCGTCACTACAACACGGCAAGTCCATGGATATGGTTGTAGGCAACTACAGAATAGACGGTCCGGAATTAGGGTGTCCGCATATTACTGTAAAGCGCTCCTGGCTCAACAGGAAAAAATACATAAAAGCTTATTGCAAAGAGAAAGTCTATCCCATGCCATGGAACAGACTTGTGAAACGTGACTTCATCATAAAGCACGGATTATATTTTGAGGAAGGACTGATTCACGAAGACACTTTATGGAATTTTCAAATACTGCAATATATAGGCAATGTAGGAATAGTACAGGATGACACATACATCTATCGCGTAAGGAACAATTCAATACAATCCTCACAAGACTTTAGCAAGCATTTCACAGCTAACACTTACATCATCGGCAAGTTATCAGACATCATGTTCAACAGTTCGCTAAAATGGAACAGGCATGTATATAACTTCGTGGAAGAAGAAAAGCAACGGCACCTTCGCGATTGCCTGAGCAGTGGCAACAAGCATTTGGTACGTAAATTATACAGAGCGATTCGTCGTCATCCACATTATATGCCAAAGATGGCGATGCTGCTTTTTGGATACCATAAAAGCATGTTCAAACGAATAAGAAGGAGAGACAAGCACTACAGCCTTGACTTTGAGAAAGGATTGGAGTTTTTTTCAAATATCCCGAAAATGACATTATAACAAGTAAATAACATGCATATATTATATATCACACCGTGGATACCATACCCTTTATCAAGCGGAGGCAGCCAAGCTTTTTTTAATTATGTTGACGCCATCAGACACGATTGTAATGTATCCGTATTACTGACCGCACACAATGAGAAAGAGAAGGCTGACATAGACGAGTTGAAGAAGATATGGAACAACGTTGACATAAAAGTATATGATTTCCGTAAAGAGGACAAGTATAAAGGTTTAACATCCAGGAAACGTCTTGAAGTTAAATTATTAGATAAGATAAGAAGTAGTTGTGAGAGGAAGATAAGGAGACGGGTGGAGCCCGTAAAGGACAGGGTTCCCATGTATATTGATGCCAATTCAAAGGTATGGCTGAGAAATGAACATGCCGTACTACATTGCAAATATGAAGACTTGACGCCAGGGTATCTAAACTACGTACAGGAAGTTGCATCACAGGGCTTCGACATAATACAGGTGGAGTTCTACGAGTCTTTACCTCTTGTATATATACTTCCTGACAATGCAAAGAAGATATTCGTACACCATGAGATACGCTTCGTCCACAACGAAGACGAGATGCGCTTGTTCAAGCATAAAACGGCAACAGACAAAATTGAGTATGCCACACAAAAAGCCAAGGAGATTGATGCCTTGTCACGATACGACCAGATAGTCGTCTTGAGCGAGTACGATAAGGACGTGATAAAGGAATACCTGCCCAACTCTGATGTTTACGTGAGTCCGGCTATGACAAAGTCCATGGCAGACAAGACGGAACTGACATTCACACCATGCCATGACATAGTATTTGTAGGCAACAGCAGTCACCTGCCGAATGTGGAAGGGCTCATGTGGTTTGTTACAGAGGTAATGCCTAAGCTATTGTCTAACGGATATGACGGCACTCTATGGATTACAGGAATATGGAATAGGGAGATACAGGCTGCCATCTCTTCTCAGTGTAACAATGTAAGATTTGCCGGCTTTGTTGATGACCTGTCTCTTTTCCTGAATGGAAAGATAACAATTGTTCCTATCAGAATAGGCGGTGGCATAAGAATGAAAATACTTGAGTCTATAGCTTCTAAATCGCCCATCGTCTCAACAATAAAGGGATGTGAGGGATTACCATTGTATAACAATGAAAATTCATTCGTAACGGACGACGTTTCTGAATTTGCAGATGCCATCAAGCGGTTAGCTGACGACGCTGAGTTGCAAAAGAGTCTGACAAACAAGGCGAGCGAGAGCATCAAACTCAATATGAATCCTGAAAAACTTTTGAATATACGCAAAGGAATATATACAGATGGTCACAATAGCAATCCCCGCATATAAGACGGACTTCCTGGCAGAAGCCATATCTTCTGCCTTGTCGCAGACGTATTCCGACATTGAGGTCATTGTAGTGGACGATGCTTCCCCAAACGATGTGCAAGGGATAGTGGCACGTTTCTCTGACAACCGTATTTCATACCATCGAAATGAAAAGAACCTTGGCAAGGAAGATCCGTCAAGGAACTGGAACAGGTGCCTGGAACTTGCAAAAGGCGACTTTATTTGTCTGCTATGTGATGATGATGTATATCACAAAGACTTCATTGCAGAACTCATATCATTACAGAGCAAATATCCAGTATGTAATGCTTTCCGATGTGGTGTAAAGGAAATAGACAGTGATGGAAACACCACAGAATACTACCCTCTCGCACCAGAGCACCTATGCATAGAAGAATATATATGGCACCTACATAGCAGAAACAACCGACAGACCATGAGTGAATGGATGCTTAGGACATCTGCCTTGCGTGGCATTAATGGCTATGCTTCCGCCCCTATGGCATGGGGTGCTGACTGTGCTACGATATTCCGTATAGGTCGTAATGGCGGTGTCGCATCATCAGCAAGGAGACTGATGAGTTTCCGCAGAACAGACAAAAACATTACGGGGCGTACCTTCTCTTATAACCAAAAGAAACTTATCGGATGGAGGCAACAATGCCATGTAGCGACAGAGATTGTCAATGCTGGCAGCCATCCTGACAAGAAGATGTTTATACGCACAATAGAGAAAGACATGAGAAATGAAACAAAGTTTCTTGTTAAGCATGCAAGCATAAAAGAACTTTTCTCTATGTATGCCGAAAGAGAGAAATACGGGCTTACTTTCTCTTTGTTCTTAAAAGGTATCTGGCAAAACATAAAGCATTTACCACATTCCGTCAGGTGACAGCATAAGGGAAACCAGAACTAAAATATAGTTTCCACATATATCTTGTTGCTACGCAGGTGGTTTATCTGGCGTGACAAGAACCGGCGTAACCTGTTGTCTGCGAAGAATAACATGCCACCAGAATCACGGATTGCCCTTGACTTAATGTCCCCTACTACCCTTACTTGTTCCTCTGCGTCAGCCAACTTAAGATTATGCCTGATGAAATCATACGAGAAAAAGAGATTATCGCGTGACAGACTGACTGTACGTCGCGGGAAATGACATTCTTTCAGTCGCTCGTAAATATAGAGAGAAGACGTATAGTCATCTAAAATGCGCAAGTCCTTTCCCATTGTACCAATCGTGCTTCCAGGATGCTTTACATAATTATAGATGATATCGTCGCATGTCTTTGCTACGCCCTTCATGGCACATATATACTCTACGCAAAACAAACGGTCCTCATTGAATCTGTATCTCTCATCAAACCTGATATTATTCTCTAATACCACGGAGCGCTTGAATAGCTTATTCCATATATACCCCTGATAGCCATACTTATTTTCCAAGAACAACATATTCGCAGAATCTGTCTTGCTCAACTCAGGCTTACCTACCCGAAGCACCTCTACAGTCTGCTTTTCCTTGTATTCTATCGCATAAGCACCTACGACGAGGTCAGTACGCTCATCTCCACGACATGCAATGAAATTACCTAATGCGTTATCAGGCATCTTGTCATCCGCATCCACAAAAAGGAGCCATTCCCCAGTGGACTCCTCTATTCCGACATTGCGTGCGCTACTGACACCGCCGTTCTCCTTATGCTTATATCTAAAACGAGAGTCTCTTTCCGCAAACTCCATACATATACCAGCGCTGCCATCCGTACTACCATCATCTATCATCAACACCTCAAAATCAGTGTACCCCTGCATCTGTATGCTCTCAAGGCATTGATACAAGTATCTTTCACCGTTATATATTGGTATTATTATTGACACGCTATGCATAATGCAGTCCTTTCTATACTTTTAACAAGGCTTATTGTCCTGTTTGCTGAAAATATCGTTCCAGCACCATGAGCGAGATTATCTTCTCCCGCTTTGTGTCTTGGAACTGTCTAACCCACTCATGTGCATGTTCTACTATAGCCTTAGCCTCATCAGGATGCGCCTCATAATACTCTACCTTGTCTATGAGGTCATGATAGTCGTCTGCTATCTCTATATAGTGATAGCCTGGTATAAGCCTTCCTTCCATAAACCACGACTCACATGTAGGGCGAGGCATAACGGCAATGGAGTTTGAAGACATTACCCATTTCAGGTTGGATGCCACGTCATTACCCTCCAGACACATGATATAACGATAGTACAAATGGTCGTATAGAGACATCTCACCAGTATTCCGCAAATCGCACATGGGATGGTCCTTCCACATTTCGAGGAAGCGTTCACGTCGTGGCTTACCCTCTGTCGCACCGCGGAACAGTATGCGACATTGTTTCTCCTCCCAAGAGAACGGGTCATCTATCCACAAGAAATGACGAACCTTATTAAGATTAAACAATACATTGTTACTGTTTCCCTCTCTTACCAGTCGTGACTTACATATTGCCGGCGCAGACAATTCAACAAACACATCACCGGGAATCATAAGGAAACGCAACTGGGTATCAAAGCATCTTATGTGCTCATACGAGTCAAAGAAATAGACACTATTGCCTCTTTTCCTGAATATGGAATAGTTTCCAACGGTACAAGGCATGTAAGGCGGAGTCATCCTCGTGCGTGGCAACTGCTCATTTATCTCCCTTACCTTTGAGTCATTTGGCAATTTGCAATAATATGCCGCTCTTTCATTGATGTAAGCCTTGTCCACCGCACTCATGGCCTCAAAGTATCGCATGAGGCATTTTCTTTTTTTACGACACATAAAATTCGGCATGACCAGCGACAGTATGGCCTTGCTGTAATATACAGGTTTGCTGTTTTTGCGAATACCTTTTATGTATGTGTAGAATAAAGCTTTTATGTTCGCCATAATTCAAATAAGAAAAACCGGACTATTTTAGGAAAACGACTGGAAGCACTTTTACTTTCTTTCCTGTTTTCAGACAGTATTGTATGTAAGCATTGGTAATGACTTCTCCAAGGTATCCTGAAATGCGCAGATAGGCTTTCTCCTTGGTCAGATCATTAAGTATGCCTCTGGAGATGCTCTCTTCTTCATGCAGACGTAGCAAGGAGAACAATATATTGCAGTAATCTTCAAATATACTGTTTTTCATAACAGACATGTTGCAATTATAGAACCATCTGTTATCCAGTGATTGTTTCAAGAAAGGAAAGAAATCAGGAAAATTCTCTTTCGTTATTTCTTCCAAGAGGGTAATATTCTGCCCACCCAGGTGCTGATACATAAACTGTCGTATGCTTATGTAGAAGTGTCCAGGATGTGGAGCAATTACGCATACATCGTCTTTAAGTATGTTTTGTATCTCGGCAGAGAATTTCTTTGCGTGTTTCTTATATAACGTCTCGTTATCACATGAATATTGTTTCTTCACTCCCATGCTCCTGTATGGAGTCCAAAGCGAGCAGACCTGTCTCTGCTTGTATTTCAATCGCATAAGAAGCCTATGCAGAGGAAAGGAGTTTCGACATGTGAATATCCTGCGATAGTGCATCAGTCCCTTATAGTCGGCGGTAGTGTTTTTCCACAGCCAATAAAGGGCAGTAAGCTCACAATACCATGGATTCTTCATGCTGATATTGTCGCCTTTGTCATCTCCTTGTATGCCAAGGTCATATTTACTGAGTGCCTTCCCTGCATGTATAGGCAAGAAATGCTCACAGTCAAGGATTATTGAAGGTTTATGATATGCTATTGCAATCTTTATGTCCATGGAGATAATGTTTTTGTAGTATCTTCTATATTGTGTGTAATGCCGAAACCTTTCTTGAGCAAGTACCACAGAGCCTTAAGCTTTGAGCGGCCGCGCTTTTTACTGACATAGTCAAGGTCTATGGAAGTGTTCCTATCGTCCCAGTCTTCACCCTGGCGTGTAATGTAGCGGCGCATGACTGAGTTTGATATACCCCATTTCAACAAAAACTGCGTGTTGCCGTCATTCCTTTTTACACGTCCTGTGGTTTTCGTCTCAAAATGATATACGCGACTATTACCCAAGCCTTTCAAATAAGTTACGCCTATAAACAACAACTTAGCAGTAAAGTCCGGGTCACTATACATTCCCGGTGACAATTCTATGCTATATCCTCCCACAGTGTCCCATATATCTCTGTGTACCAGACTTGGCGGGCGTGTAGAGCCCTGCCAGTCACCACGCGGATGCTTCATATACTCTGCCAGCAGCTCCTGCTCCCTGAACGTCTCTATACTGTCACCATAATCCGCACACACTCCCACGTCGTTGCGGTCGTGTGGCTGTATCATTGTCGATGACAGGTAGAACATTTTATGTCCTATGCTGTTAATCTCTGCCATCAAAGCCGTATCCCATCCCGGCAACAGATACATATCATCGTTCACGAAATAGATGTAGTCTGTCTTGACCTTTGTGCGCATCATGTTCATTGCTATGCACACTCCAGCGTTTTGCTGTGTATAGGTATAGTCCAATCCCTCTTCCTTTACCCACTGCAATGTTCCGTCAGAACCATCGTTCACATGCACGATTATCTGATGCTGCATAGCAGAGTTCTTGCGTATGCTTTGCACACACAATTTCAGAAACGACAGGTTATTCCATGATGGTATGAGTATGGAGAATCCGTTGTACATCAATTATTTTCTTTATAGTCTTTATAACTCAGGTTCATATCCAGGAAGTGGAAGTTATGCTGTCTCTGATGGTCTCCGTCCGGTATTACCATATACTCCCCGTACTTCCTGCTCAAATATGTGTGCGCCTGTTCCACTCCGCAGAACTGCTGTCCCTCAAACTCCACCAGCGTAGGAGTACCGAGGATTTCTTTCGACATCACGCCTTTCAGACCGTCGTCATGGTCAACCACCAACGCCGACTCCTCATAGTCATACTCCGTCTGCAGACGCTTCAGTTTCTCCTGCAACTCCTGCATGGTATAAACCTTACGGCATAGCAGCGGCAGCCATGAACTGGCACCATGACCATGACGGTAAGGGTCTCTGTGGACGAAGTACAGAGCCTTCTTGTACCACTGGTACTTCATGAAGTGCCAGCGCTGTCTCATCTTGCCCTCACACATTCCGTCCAACGGGAATATATCTATATACACCCCTCCAAGATAACTGAGGTGTGCACGTTCTATCAGCGTAGTGCCCGCATCCTGCAGTTTGGCGAAAGGCAACGGATAATTCTCCTTATCCGTCTCATAGCTGACGACCTCATATTGAGCCGGCAGCCATTTACTTGCATTACGCATAAGCAAATCATAATCCTTACGCGGCATCGCGATGTCTATATCATCATCCCACGGAATAAAGCCCTTATGTCTCACCGCACCAAGCATAGTGCCTGCCCATAGATAATAATGCAGTCCATACTCCACACACACCTTGTGTATTGCACTGAGATTCTGCAATATTCTCAGTTGAAGCGGTCGAATATCGTAACTTGGCATTTTTATTGTAATCTATATTCTTGCATTTCTCTATTCTCGCAAAGATAAGAAAAAAAAATGAATTACACAACTTATAGCAATAAAAAGGGAGAAAAAACGTTATTTTAATAGATTACATCTATATATATAGAATTACCAATCAGTAATGGGTTACAATAAAGAAAGATTTCACAAACTAAAACAGACAGCCTACTATATACTGTTTGGCGTATGGTGGCTGGTGTCACACTTGCCTCTGTGGTTCCTTCATGGCGTCGCCTCCGTGGCATCTGTATTTTTATTTCATGTCATACGCTATCGCCGCAAGGTGGTACATGAGAACATCAAGAGCGCTTTCCCCGAACTGTCATCCCGCGAGCGCCTTATCATAGAGCGTAAGTTCTTCACACATTTCTGCGACTTGATGATGGAGAGCGTAAAGTTCTTCTCCATATCAGAGAAAGAGATGCGCAGACGTATGCGCTTCAAGGGTGTGGAATTGATTGAGGAGTCATGCCGCAATGGCAGGTCGTGTGGCGTATTCCTTGGTCATTACGGCAACTGGGAGTGGATAAGCAGCATGCCTTTGTGGATTGACCCGGACCTGTGCCAGTGTACACAGTTGTACCATCCGTTGGAGAACTACGTCACCGACCAGCTGGTACTCTATACCCGTAAGCGTTTCGGCGGCAAGAACATCACGGCAGACAAGTCCATAAAGTATATGGTAAACTATATGCGCCAAGGCAAGCCGATACTTGTGGGATTCATAGCCGACCAGGCTCCTTTCTGGGACAACATATACCACTGGACAGACTTCCTGCACCATGAGACTCCGTGGTTCACTGGTGCTGAGCGCATCATGCAGAAACTCGACATGGACGTCTATTACCTTGACGTGCGCAGGGTGAAGCGTGGCTACTATGTGGCCGAGTATAAGCGCATAACTACAGAGCCCAAGACGTGGGAGCAGTTCAAATTGACCGATGAGTACTCCCGATTGCTGGAAAACACTATTCGCCGGGCCCCCTCATACTGGCTGTGGAGTCATCGCCGGTGGAAACGCACCAAGGAGGAGTGGCTGCGCATTACTCATGGCGGAATAAAACCGAAGAATTAGTTGGTGATGAAGAAGATACTAAGGATTTTTTTATACATATTCCTGACATGGACGTTAGTAGGGATAGTCAGTAAGATACTGTTCCTGCTAATGTATCGCTCATTGATGACTGACGCTTCATGGAGTGACATTATTCAGATTTTTGCCTATGGACTACGCTTAGACGTGGCGATAGCTGGTTACCTCACACTTGTTCCAGGCTTGGTGCTGCTGGTCAGTATGTGGTACAGAGGTCTTGTCTTGAAAAGGTTTTTTCAAGGATATTTTGTCATTACCACATTCCTTTATTCACTCGCTGTCATAGCTAACCTCGGACTATATGGCTACTGGGGCTTCCCCCTCGACAACACTCCCCTGCTGTATATACGCACTTCCCCTGCTGACGCCTTGGCGAGTATGACGGCATGGCAACTGATACTTGCGCCTCTTGCCATACTTGTTGCTACAGTGTTACTGTACTTTGTCTTTAACAAGATAACAGCTCCTTTATACAAGAATGGAAGTCCGCGCCATTCTCTTGTGCTCAGTCTGCAGTCTCTGGTGGTGCTGCTGCTTACGGCAGTGCTGATACTGCCCATACGCGGCGGCTTGGGTACCGGAACCAACCATACGGGCAGCGTGTATTTCTCTACAAACATTATCATGAACCATGCAGCGGTAAATCCTGTATTCTCATTCGTTGAGGCTGTCACCCATCAGGAGGAGATAGGTACGAGGTATCGTTTCATGTCTGACGAGGAAGCCACTGCCATATTCTCCAAGATGACACACACCGCCCTCAGGGCATCTGCATCCTCACGTCAGTTCAATGTCATCCTTATCTCCCTTGAGAGTTTCTCTGACTCTATAATGCATATCCCAGGAGTCACACCTTGTCTTAACAAACTTGCTGACGATGGTTTGCATTTCCATAATTTCTATGCCAACAGTTTCCGCACCGACAGGGCTTTGGTGTCTATACACAGCGCACTGCCTGCGCAGCCCACCATGAGCATCATGGATATTCCGAAGAAAAGCACCTCACTGCCTTCCATTGCCGGCACACTGGCTCAGAACGGCTACTCCACCACCTTCTATTACGGCGGCGACATCAACTACAGCAATATGCGCTCTTATTTCATCGGCACGGGTTTTCAGCACATAGTGTCTGACGTTGATTTCCCTAAGAGCCTACATACCGGCAAATGGGGAGTGGCTGACGGACCTGTCTTTGACCGTCTGCTTGCCGACATCAAGTCCGACAAGAGCGGCAAGCCTTTCTTCCGCAGCATCATGACAGAGAGCAGCCATGAGCCTTTCGACGTGCCGAACTACAACAAGATTAAGTCTTCTCCTGAGCTCAACGCCTTTGCATACGCCGATGAATGTCTGGGCAGTTTCATGAATCAACTGGCTGCCCTACCCTGCTGGAGCAACACCCTCGTGGTTATCGTGCCCGACCACCTCGGCGCCCACCCAGCTAATGCCGATAACTACCAGCAGTGGCGTTTCCACATGCCTCTCATCCTTTCGGGCGGTGCCATTGAGCATTTCAGGACTGAGGCACAAGAATCACTCGCCGTCATAGGCTCACAGATAGACATCGCCGCCACACTGCTTGCCTTGCTGGGCATAGACCACAGCGAGTTCACCTATTCCAAGGATCTGCTTGACCCTGCAGCACCTCATTTCGCTTTCTTCACCTTCCCCGATGCCATGGGCATCACCACCACCAGCGGCAGGGTGATATACGACAACACCTCCAACAAGGTGACGCTACAGACGGGCACCAACAGTGCTACACTCACGAAACAGGCACAGGCTTTCTTACAAAAACTCTACGATGACTTGGATAAAAGGTAGAAATATCCAGTCTAAACACTGTAGTGGATAAAAAAGTTACTTTTTTATCCACTACAGTTTGTTTTATTGGATAAAAAAATGTAACTTTACACCCAAAATCATTTCCTATGAGAGCAGACCCTCCCCAGCCCTCCCTGTGAGGGAGGGAGAGCCAAACGACTAAACAGACTAATCCCCCAAACGACTAAACGACTAATCCCCCAAACGACTAAACGACTAAT
>CAMEWL010000010.1:0-70271 GCA_945941025.1 uncultured Prevotellaceae bacterium | reverse complement strand
AACTGATTGCAAAGGTACATACAAATTCCGAGATTCACACATGTTTACTCAATAACTCAAACACGGGGATTTACTGGTGACCCCAGATAAATCCCTAATTTACGCCTTCACCCCATGTGGGAGGCTGGGGAATCTTGGTTGTGAAGCGAAAAGTTGACACTTTGTTATATTTTCGGTGATTTTTGTGACATATTGATTTTTATAACCTCAAATTCCTTGCGATAAAATCCAACAACGGGAAATTGTTTTCGTACACGCGAATCTTTGCGATTTCTGTAAGTTGCTGATAATCAGTGATGAGATTGTTTCAAGGATGTAAAAGCATACAAATTCGGTTGTGAAAGCATAGGTTTTACACTGTAAAAGCTATGCTTTCACAGCCTGAAAGCTATCATATTAGAGCGTAAAAGCTATCAGATTACGTTGTCTGGGTAGGTGAAAACATCTTTTTTTCGCCAGCCCAGATAGTTTTATGCCTTTTTTCTCTTTTCTCTTTTCTCTTATTTTCATTTTTAGGTTGGTTGTGTTAAAAAGTCATATTGTAAGCAAAAACAGAGTTTATCTGACAAAATGTATAAGCGGAATGGGGGGAGGGACGGCTTGACGTCTGGGTTCGTAGCACTGCGGTATGGTGTCGGTACTCTATTAATAATCAACAAATTTCAATGTCTTGTGTAAAATTTACCTAAAATAATTTGGAGGTTTGAAATGTTATTCTTAACTTTGTGGTGTAAAAATTACTCAAGAAGGATTATGGAAGAGAAAATGTATAGTTACAAGTACCCGCATCCGTCAGTGACGACGGACTGCGTGATGTTTGGTTTTGACGGGACGAAGCTGCAGGTGCTGCTCGTTGAGAGGGGCGTGGAGCCGTATAAGGGGAAGTGGGCGTTCCCGGGTGGTTTCGTGAAGATGGATGAGTCGTGCGAGGATGGTGCGCTGCGTGAGCTGCAGGAGGAGACTGGCTTGACGGGGGCATACATTGAGCAGTTTCATACCTTCAGCGAGCCGAACCGTGACCCGAGGGAGAGGGTGATAACGGTGGCTTACTATGCTCTGGTGAGGATACAGGATGTGAAGGCGGGGGATGACGCGGCAAAGGCGGAGTGGTTCGCGCTCGACAATGTGCCACAGCTGGCGTTTGACCATGACAGGATTCTCAGGACGGCGCTGAAACGTCTGCGTGAGCGTATCCACTTTGAGCCGATAGGCTTTGAGCTGCTGCCAGAGGCGTTTACGTTGAGGCAACTGCAGAACCTGTATGAGGCTATCCTGGACGTGAGGTTTGACAGGAGTAACTTTGCTAAGAAGATGCTGCATTTCAATATTCTTACGCAGCTGGAGGAGACGGTATGGCCTACGCCGAAGCGTGAGGCATACCTGTATAGTTTCAATGAGGAGAGCTATAATGAGTTGAAGCAAAAAGGATTCCGTCTGGAGTTTTGACACGGATTATAAAGTTGATATGATTAAGTTCTAACGAATATTCTCCCACAGATACCACAGATGGACACAGATTTTTATTTACGAACACGAACCAAAGGTCGCTGGCCGAAGGGAAAAGCTATGACTCGAATAACGAATTATCATGAATTGCCCGCGCGCTCGGCACTTCTTTGTCAGGCAAAGCATCACATAGTGCTGAGCGGTGACGCTTTCTTGCGCTCCATAGGTGCTCAGGCACTTCGTGGAGGTCTTGCAAAGAATTGTCATGAATTATAACGATATTATACAATTAGAAAAGAAAGGAAACAAGAACATGAAAAACCTATTGCTTAGTGCAGCTATCGGCGATATTGCCGGTATGCCTTATGAATTTGAAGGAAGGACAAAGAGATATGAGTCTGTTAACCTCCTTTTATCTACAAGCACCTATACTGATGACACCGTATGCACGTTTGCCTGTGCAGATGCCTTACTGCATGGTATCGACATGGCGGAGTCGTTGAGAAACAGAGGCAGGGCAGACTTCTCAAGAGGTTTCGGGGGTATGTTTGCCCGCTGGTTACTTGCAAGGGAAATACAGCCGCCATACAACTCCTTTGGCAACGGCAGCGCAATGCGCGTGTCGGCGGCTGGCTTCATGGCAAGGAGTAAGGAAGAGTGTATAGAACTTGCGACACGTACGGCACTGCCTACGCATAATCATCCTGAGGGCATTAAGGGAGCTGTGGCTACTGCCCTTGCCATATATTATGGTATGCAGGGAAAGGACAAGGACTACATAAGACATAATGTGTTAGATGAATATTACCCGAACTGGTCTGGGTTGACTTATGCTGACATCAAGCCCGGATATAAGTTTGATGAAACTTGTCAGCAAACCATACCGGCGGCACTCATCTGTTTCTTGGAGAGTAGGGACTATGTGGACTGCCTGAAGCTTGCCATCGCGCTGGGTGGCGATGCAGACACGCTGGCTGCTATTGCGGGGCCTATGGCATACGCCTATTATCGTGAGATGCCGGAAGAACTTATAAAGAACGCTAAGGCAAAGCTGCCAGGATGGATGTTAGAGGTAAATGAGGAGTTTGACCGATATGTGAATAGTGTCATGAGATCGAGGCAAGTGACGCTGCGGGAGTATAACGTGGAGGTGCGCCCAGGGTTTACGCCAAATGTTATATCCTCATTGAAGGCTGACGAGGTGTTTGTCTTTGGCAGCAACCTTCAGGGCTATCATGGAGGTGGAGCTGCCAGGGTGGCACTGAGCAAGTTTGGTGCGATATGGGGGCAAGGCGTGGGACTGCAAGGTCAGAGCTATGCGATACCTACCATGCAGGGTGGGGTGGAAACCATCAAGCCGTATGTGGACCAGTTTATAGACTTTGCCAAAGAGCATACCGAATTGTTCTTCTATGTTACTCGCATAGGCTGTGGCATTGCCGGTTTCAAAGATAGGGACATAGCTCCGTTGTTCCGTAAGGCAATAGGAGTGGAGAATATCTGCCTGCCTAAGTCATTCGCTGATATGATAGGGTAATGAAGGATAGAGGGATGGAGAATGTTTTGTCTGACGCATTAACGGAGGAATAGTATGTCGGTAGGCAGTCAGAGCGGGAGGTGCGCGCATGGATTATCAGAACTGGAATAAGTGCCATGAGGTGTTTACGGAGTACAGGGACTTGTTCCAGATAGCATATATGGAGCAGGTTAATGGTGTGCCGTATTTGTTTTCTCATGCAGGCCTGACGCGCTATTGGCTTGAGAAAGTCAACGAGAAGGTGTTTCAGACTTAAATTTCATTAAAAACGAGTGCATTATGCAAGAAAAAAGTGAAAAATAATACCGAGGTAAAGGGATTTTCATTAATTTTGTAATCAAAATAAGCGTATGCATACGAAATATATCCCTGACGCAATAGAACATTTATAAAAAATATATCATTTAAGCAACAAGCAAAATGCGAACACTGTTTTTTTCTGTACTGAGTGTCCTTGCAATGACTGTATGTGCGCAAGGTACGGACACCACATTCGTTGCGAAGAGCAACCCCTTCGTTAAGTACAAATATCTTGGAGACCCTGGTGCTTTGGTAGATGGCAATACGCTGTATGTATATGCAGGACATGACCAGTGTCCGAACAATCAGGAACGCTATGTCATGAATGAGTGGTCCATCCTGTCCACTACGGATATGAAGACATGGCATGAACATTCATACAAACTTAAGGCAGTGGATTTTCCCTGGGCTTCAGGCCAGGCATGGGCAAGCCAATGCATTAAGGGTAGGGACGGCAAATACTATTGGTATATAACGGCAGAGCATAAGACGATACATGGCAAAGCCGTAGGCGTTGCCGTGTCGGATTCTCCTACAGGTCCTTTCGTGCCATGTGAGAAACCTATAGTAACCAATGACATGACGACGGCATATACGAGAATATCATGGGATGACATAGACCCTACGGCGATAGTGGATGATGACGGTACGGCATGGCTTATATGGGGTAACACACAGTTGTATATGTGTAAGCTGAAGCCTAACATGACGGAAATGGATGGCGACATCATTCCGTTACAGATAAAGGGAATAAAGATGCCTGCAAATCCTAAGGAGTGGAACGAAGAGGTGGAGAAGAACGGACGCTATCCGGAAAGTGAGTTCTATACGGAGGCTCCGTGGATTCATAAACATAAGGGAAGGTACTACCTCTCATTCTCAATAGGATTTCCTGAGAAGACTGCCTATGCCGTCAGCGACAATATAATGGGACCTTGGGAGTACAAAGGCGTGATAAATGAAATAGCGGGTAACTGCAATACCAACCATCATGCCATATTCCAGTTCAAGGGGCAGTGGTATTTCCTCTACCACAACGGCGGACTTAACACTCATGGTGCGTCTTACCGACGTGCACTGTGTCTTGACAAATTAGAGTATGACAAGAAAGGTGACATAAAACGAATACAAATGACGACAGAAGGCATTTGGTAAAAAAAATAGCTCATAGACAGAACTTCCCTGGCTATGAGCTATTATTTTTTTATATATTAAGTAGGTATGCACCTACTTACGAAACTGTATTATATAGACAACTCGTTGAGCACGGTGAACAACTTCTTGTCCATAGGTTTGTCAGAACGTATAGCCTCAGAGAAAGGAACATACACTACTTCGTTGTTGCGTATGCCAATCATTACGTTGCGCTGTCCCTGCATGATAGCCTCTATGGCACCTACGCCAGTGCGGCTTGCAAGTATGCGGTCGCGTGCCGTTGGGCTGCCTCCGCGCTGCAGGTGTCCGAGGATAGATACACGCACGTCGTAGCCTGGGAACTCCTTCTTCACACGGTCTGCGTAGTACATAGCGCCGCACTTTGGTGATTCAGACACGATGACGATACATGACCTCTTAGACTTACGTATGCCACGCTTCATGAATTCTGCCAGTTGGTCGGCGTCGGTCTCATTCTCAGGGATGATGGCAGCCTCGGCGCCACAGGCAATGGCTGAGTTCTGGGCAAGGAAGCCGGCGTCGCGTCCCATAACCTCGATGAAGAAGATACGCTCGTGGCTCTGTGCAGTGTCACGAATGCGGTCAACACACTCCATGATGGTGTTCATGGTGGTGTCATATCCTATTGTAGCGTCAGTGCCGTAAAGGTCGTTGTCGATGGTGCCAGGCAGACCGATGCAGCATACGTCATGCTCCTGTGCGAAAATCTTGGCACCGGTAAGAGAACCGTTACCGCCAATGATTACAAGAGCGTCGATACCACGTGCCATCATGTTGTCATAAGCCTTCTGACGTCCCTCAGGAGTCATGAAGTCCTTTGAGCGCGCAGTCTTCAGTATGGTACCACCCAGGGTGATAATACCGCTGACGTTCTCAGTGGTAAACTCTTGCATGTCATCGTTAATCAATCCTTCCCAGCCACGATAGATGGCTACAACCTTAAAACCGTTACATATACCGGCACGCGTCACCGCACGGATGGCAGCGTTCATACCAGGGGCATCGCCTCCAGATGTCAGTATACCTATTGTCTTTATTTTACCCATTGTGTTTTTAAGTTTTTATGTGTGTTTTTATAATATAGTCAACTGCAGGCAGAGAATAGAGAATGCCAATATCCCTGCGAAGATAGTAAGTGGGGTGATGTGCTTGATATACCATTTCAGCGTCACACCCTGCATCTGCATCATTACGATGCCGCTGATGGAGCCTATGCCGAGTATGCTGCCACCGATGGCTGTACCGAAAGAGAGTACTTTCCAGTATGCTCCGCCAATGGCGTAGTAAGGGTCGGTGGCTGATATGTCGTGCAGACTTACCATTGTCATACATGAAGCAAAGCTGTCAAGCACAGTGCTGATGAGAGATGTTATTACACCTATAGCCCAGATGTTGCCTATCAGATTGTCTGTCTGCTCAGAGAACCACGCTATGGAGCCTGTCTCTGTAACGACACCCAGGGCGAGGATGACACCCACGATGTAGAGTATCTGTTGTGTCATGTTATACTGCATACGCTGTGGTAAGCGGCTTATCAGCTTGCGGTATGCCGTGAGGATGTTGCGGTTGATGAGCTCATTGACAATCCACAGCAGACTGAGCACGCATAATGCGCCGAGGAACGGCGGCAGTTTGGTGATGTCGTGGAATGTAGGTATGAGCCACAGGCCGCCGATGCCTACGAAAAAGAGGATGAGACGTTGCCATACGTTGAGGTTGGTGTCGTCGCCTCTGTAGGGTAGGGAGGGGTGCTCTATCTCTATAGTGTTGTTTATCTTCATGCTGACAATGAATGTAGGCAGCGCCCATGCTACTAGGCATGGCAGAAGCATAGACAACGTATAGTCTGACGCAGTGATGGCGCCCTTGTTCCATAGCGCAAGGCCGGTGGGGTCACCTATTACGGTCAGCGCACCGCCGAAGATTACTGCCACAAGTACCATGGAGCCGTATATCATGCGGTCCTTGGTGCGAGGTAGTATGGCGTTGGTGACGGTAAGCATCAGCACTATGGTGGAGATGTTGTCAAGATTGGCTGACATGACAAAGGCGAAGGCTGTCAACTTCCACAGTAACAGTTTGCTGCGACGTGTGCGTATCCACAACATAAGGAAATCGAAGCAGCCGTTGTTGTTAAGAATCTCAACAATGCTCATCGTGGCAAGGAGAAACAGTACTATCTCCGCTGCCCTGCCTACATAGGGGAGAAAAACGTTCTTGGCTATGTAAAGCTTGACGGCCTCAGGGTTTGGCTTGATACCGTTGAGGAATGCGGTATAGTCATAGAGATGCCTGCTCTCAACGAAGTCAGAGCCGAAACAGATATATAACACCCAGCCTAAAGTGCAGGCAAAGACCGCTACCGCGGCCTTGTTGATGTTCGTCTGGCGCTCCGTGGCGATGAACAGTAAACTTATTATTAATATGGAAGTGATGAGTATTGTCATAAATCAGCGCAAAGTTACAAACAATATTTTATTTAACCAAATTTCAACGTGATTTTATGGTGCTATTTATTAAGGTAAGTTTAATATATGGTGGTAATTAGGCGTGATTGGAGGATAATAAAAAGAGGTCGGTACAGGACGTACCAACCTCATAAATAGATTTCGTAGTTATAGAAAAAAAGAAACGAAATCTGACGATGCGACAAAGTTAACGATAAATAATATTATTTGCAAGAAAATAATCAAAAAAAATATTTTTTGGAAAAAAATTTGCAATTATAAAAAGAAATTTTTAATTTTGCGAATGGAAAACTATGAACTAACCACAGGTTTTCCTGTGTTAGAAACCAACTGTAGAGAAAAACATTTTTTAAATTTAATACTATATGTCACAGATTACTGGTCACATATCTCAGATAATCGGTCCTGTCGTGGATGTGTATTTTGACACGAAGGGACTGGATGCAGAGAAGGTGCTCCCTAAGATTCACGATGCTCTTAAAGTAAAGCGTCCTGATGGTCGTGACCTCATTATTGAGGTACAACAACACATTGGTGAGGATACCGTGCGCACGGTTGCTATGGATAATACTGACGGACTGCAGCGCGGTCTGGAGGTGGTACCTACGGGCGCACCTATCAGTATGCCTTCTGGTGAGCAGATGAAGGGTCGTATGCTTAATGTCATCGGAGAGCCTATCGACGGCATGAAACCGCTGGCAAAGGATAACCCTTATCCTATCCACAGAGAGGCTCCTAAGTATGAGGAACTGTCAACCACAAAGGAGATGCTTCCTACAGGTATTAAGGTCATTGACTTGCTTGAGCCTTACCTGAAAGGTGGTAAGATCGGTCTGTTCGGCGGTGCCGGCGTAGGTAAGACAGTGCTTATCATGGAGCTTATCAATAACATTGCAAAGGGTGGTAACAACGGTTTCTCAGTGTTCGCCGGCGTTGGTGAGCGTACCCGTGAGGGTAACGACTTGATTCGTGAGATGATTGAGTCTGGCGTTATCAAGTATGGCGATAAGTTCAAAGAGGCTATGGCTGAGGGCAAATGGGATTTGTCACTCGTTGACCCTGAGGAACTGAAGAAGTCGCAGGCTACACTTGTATATGGTCAGATGAACGAGCCACCAGGCGCACGTGCTTCAGTGGCATTGTCAGGTCTTACCGTGGCAGAGGAATTCCGTGACCAGGGTGGTGATATCCTGTTCTTCATTGATAACATCTTCCGTTTCACTCAGGCAGGCTCTGAGGTGTCAGCACTTCTCGGACGTATGCCGTCAGCCGTGGGTTACCAGCCTACGTTGGCAAGTGAGATGGGCTCAATGCAGGAGCGTATTACTTCAACAAAGACAGGTTCTATCACATCTGTGCAGGCCGTATATGTGCCAGCCGATGACTTGACTGACCCTGCTCCGGCAACTACGTTTACACACCTTGACGCAACGACAGAGTTGTCACGTAACATTGCACAGCTGGGTATCTATCCTGCCGTTGACCCGTTGGGAAGTACCTCACGTATCCTTGACCCACTTGTGGTAGGTAAAGAGCATTATGAGTGTGCACAGAGAGTTAAGCAGATACTGCAGAAATACAAGGAGTTGCAGGATATCATTGCAATCCTCGGTATGGATGAGCTCTCTGACGAGGATAAGTTGACAGTGAACAGAGCACGTCGTGTGCAGCGTTTCCTCTCTCAGCCTTTCGCCGTGGCAGAGCAGTTTACTGGTGTACCGGGTGAGATGGTCAGCATCGAGGATACAATCAAGGGCTTCAATATGATACTTGACGGTGAGCTGGATGACCTGCCAGAGCAGGCTTTCCTGAACGTGGGTACCATAGAGCAGGCTATCGAGAAGGGTAAGAAACTGCTTGCGCAGGCACAGGCTTAATGCCGCGTGTCTTGACAACGAAAGAAATACATACGAATTATGTTAAAACTAAAGATAGTATCGCCGGAGAAAGTCCTTTTTGACGGAGAGGTAAGTATGGTGAAGGTGCCTGGTGTGCTTGGCGAGTTTGAGATACTTGACAACCACGCACCAATCGTTTCAGCGCTGCAGAAGGGCAATGTGCAGTATGAGACGGAAGAGGGACGTACCGTGATACCCATCGTCGGAGGATTTGCAGAAGTATTGAAGAATAATGTCTCGCTGTGCATAGAGCGTGAAATAGCCGCTGTATGATAGGATGGTTGGCGTTTTCCCTATTCTTCTACACTGTATTGATATATGTGTGGGTGAGAGGGTTAGGAATAGTTCAGAGACATAAGCCACAGCTGATGGTGACGTTCTATTTCGTTATGGCTGCCATACGTTTTACGATGGCATTAACCATTGTAGCGCTGTATATGATTCTCTCAACGCATACGAGACAGGAGGCAATGACATTTTGCGTCACGTTCTCGTTGATGTATGTAGCGATGGTGATTATATCAATTACGTTAAAACATTGACTTGTTAATATGAATAAATTGAAATACATACTTTGTCTGATGCTTATGACGCTGTGCTTTACAACGGCTATGGCGGAGGAGGCAGACGGGAAAGTCGATGTCAACGGAACTGTGCTTGGACATATCAAGGACTCGTACGAATGGCATATTATCGGTAGTCATGAGAATGCCGTGGCCATACCGTTGCCTGTCATAGTACATAGCTCTACAGGATGGCATACGTTTCTCAGTGATAAGATACTGGAAGGTAAGCAGTATGAGGGACTTACTATAGCAGAGGAAGGTCCTAATGCCGGAAAAATCGTAGAGCTGGTGAATGGCGAGGAGAAAGGTGTCTTTGACATAAGTATAACAAAGACTGTGTGTGTATTGTTTATTGATTCAGTATTGCTGCTCCTTATAGTCCTGATACCTGCAAGATGGTATAAGAACAAGAAGGTGAGTGACGAGGCTCCAAAGGGATTTACTGGATTCATAGAGATGCTCACTATGTATGTCATGGATAATATGATTAAGCCGAGCATAGGAAAGGGGTATGAGAAATATGCACCGTATCTGCTTACGTGCTTCTTCTTTATCTTCTTCGTGAATGTCTTTGGCATTATACCATTCCCTCCGTTTGGCGGAAACCTTACGGGTAATATAGCATGTACGTTCTTCCTCGCGTTCTGCACATTCGTGATTACGCAGTTCTCGGGTTCGAAACATTATTGGAAGGATATATTCTGGCCGGAGGTGCCGCTTGCGCTGAAAGCTATACCGCTGATGCCGTTGATAGAATTTGTTGGTATATTCACGAAGCCGTTTGCGTTGATGATTCGACTTTTTGCCAATATGATGGCAGGACATGCGATTGCTCTTTCCATTACATGTGTCATATTCGTTGCGGCAACGATGGGATATGGTATGCTTGTAGGATTGGGAGCTGTTAGTCTGCTTATGAGCGTGTTTATGCTTACGCTTGAGTGTCTGGTATGTTTCATTCAGGCTATGGTGTTTACTCAGCTTTCTGCCACGTTCATCGGTTTAGCGAGAATACATCCTGAGGAGGAGTAAAGAACATAAAGGGTGAGGGCTGGAGAAAAAAAAAGAATAAAGTATAAAGTATAAAGAATAAGAATATTAATAACCAAAATTTTAAGACTATGATTTCTATGATTTTAGCAGCTGAAGCAGCTGCAGGTATTGCTAAGTTAGGCGCTGGTCTCGGCGCAGGTCTTGCAGCTATCGGTGCCGGTATCGGTATTGGTAAGATAGGTGGAAGTGCAATGGATGCTATGGCACGTCAGCCAGAGGTGATGAATAAGCTTTTCACCAACATGATCGTTGCTGCTGCCCTTATTGAGGGTGTTGCACTGTTCGGTGCCGTTATTGCTCTTCTTTGCTCATTCTAAAGGTGGAGCAGGAAGATTACAGTCACTTAATAAACTAAAGAAAACTCTATACAGCGTATGGATTTATTGATTCCGAGTACAGGTCTGCTCTTCTGGATGTGTATCACGTTCTTCATCGTGTATGCATTGCTCAGAAAGTTTGGCTTCCCCGCCATTGTAGGCATGGTCAATGAGCGTAAGCAGTTCATTGATGATAGTCTGCGTAAGGCACAGGAGGCTAATGAGAAGCTGGCCAACATACAGAAAGAAGGTGAGTCCATCCTACGTGAAGCGCGTGATAAGCAGAGCCAAATGTTGAAGGAGGCTACTGCCACGCGTGATGCCATCATAGAGAAAGCTCAGACACAAGCGAAGGGTGAGGCTGCCCGTCTTATAGCTGACGCCAAGGCGCAGATTGAGGCGGAGAAAGCTTCTGCCATTAGAGAGATACGTGCAGAGATGGCACAGCTCTCTGTGCAAGTAGCTGAGAAGGTGGTTCGTAAGAACCTCGCTGATGACGCATCGCAGATGGAACTCATAGACAAGCTGCTGGACGAGGTTTCTGTTGGAAAGTAATTATTCACTATATTTAAGCAAATCTACAAGGTATGGATATAGGAGTAATTTCGGTAAGATATGCCAGGGCATTGCTGAAATGCAGTATGGAGTCAAGTGCGGAGGACCAGGTGTATCAGGAAATGCAGGCTCTTGCGGAGAATTACATTCAGGTGCCTGAACTCCGCCGTACGATAGAGAATCCAATGGTGTCAAATGAGAAGAAAGAGAGTATTCTTTTGGCTGCCATAGGAAGCGGGGCGTCTGATATTACGCAGCGACTTGTGAAGCTGGTACTTAAAGAAGGGCGCGCCAATATGATGCAGTTCATTGCAAACTCGTACGTTACTCTTTACCGCCAACAGAAGAATATCACTCGGGGAAAACTGACCACTGCTGTAAGCGTGTCTCCTGCCATAGAGCAGAAAATGCGTAAAATGGTGGAAAGTAGAACCAATGGGACTGTAGAGTTCACGACAGAGGTGGATTCAAGTATAATGGGTGGGTTCATACTCGATTATGATACCTATCGTTTAGATACCTCGGTGAAGTCGCAGTTGAATAACATTCTTAAACAATTAAAAAACTAATCATTTATGTCAGATAAAATCAAGCCAAGTGAAGTCTCTCAGGTTCTTCTGGAACAGTTGAAGGGCGCGACTCAGGCAGCCGACTTTGATGAGGTGGGTACTGTGCTGACCGTCAGTGACGGCGTTGCTCGCATCTACGGTTTACGTAATGCGGAGGCAAACGAGCTTCTTGAGTTCGAGAATGGCACCATGGCCATCGTGATGAACTTGGAGGAGGACAACGTGGGTTGTGTGCTTCTTGGTCCGACAAGTGGTATCAAGGAGGGACAGGTGGTTAAGCGTACTAAGCGTATCGCATCAATACGTGTGAACGATAATATGCTTGGTCGCGTTATTAACCCTCTTGGACAGGCTATTGACGGACAGGGTGACATTGACCTTACCGATGCTTTTGAGATGCCTCTTGACCGTAAGGCTCCAGGTGTGATATACCGTCAGCCTGTGAAAGAGCCACTGCAGACAGGTATCAAGGCTGTCGATTCAATGATTCCTATCGGACGTGGTCAGCGTGAGCTTATCATTGGTGACCGCCAGACGGGTAAGACAGCCATTGCCATTGATACTATTATCAACCAGAAGTCATTCTATGAGGCAGGAAAACCTGTCTATTGTATTTATGTGGCAATAGGACAAAAGGCTTCAACGGTTGCTGCTTTGGTAGCAAACCTGAAGGAGCGTGGAGCACTGCCTTATACTATTATCGTAGCTGCTACAGCCAGTGACCCTGCAGCCATGCAGTATTATGCACCTTTCGCAGGTGCTGCCATTGGTGAGTATTTCCGTGATCGCGGTATGCATGCACTGGTTGTATATGATGACTTGTCTAAGCAGGCTGTGGCTTATCGTGAGGTGTCGCTGATTCTTCGTCGTCCTTCCGGACGTGAGGCATATCCAGGTGATGTGTTCTATCTGCACTCAAGATTGCTTGAGCGTGCTGCTAAAATCAATGAGCAGCAGGAAGTGGCAGAGAAAATGAACGACCTGCCAGCATGTTTGCAAGGCAAAGTAAAAGGTGGTGGCTCGCTTACGGCATTACCAATCATTGAGACCCAGGCTGGCGACGTGTCAGCATATATCCCGACGAATGTGATTTCTATCACTGACGGACAGATATATCTTGAGTCAGACTTGTTCAACCAGGGCTTCCGTCCTGCTATCAACGTAGGTATCTCAGTGTCTCGTGTGGGTGGTTCGGCTCAGATAAAGTCAATGAAGAAAGTGGCAGGTACGCTGAAGATTGACCAGGCTCAGTATCGTGAGTTGGAGAGCTTCTCTAAGTTCTCATCAGATATGGATGCCGTGACGGCTATGACTCTTGACCGTGGTCGTAAGAACAACCAGTTGCTGATACAGCCACAGTATTCTCCAATGCCGGTAGGTGAGCAGATAGCAATTCTCTATTGTGGTACAAAGGGCTTGATGGCTTCAGTACCTGTAGAGAAAGTGCGTGAATGTCAGGATCAATTCCTTGACGCAATGCGTGCTAAGCATCAGGATGTGATAGATCTTTTGGGTTCAGGAAATATCAATGATGATGCCACAAAGGTGATTGCAGACACTATGGCTGACGTGGCCGCTACTTTTCAATAAGCATGAAGTGCTTAACAATTAATTATTGATTAGATAATTATTAATTAAGAGCAATGCCATCATTAAAAGAAATAAAAAATAGAATAACATCAGTTCAAAGTACTCGTAAGATAACGAGTGCTATGAAGATGGTGGCTTCAAGCAAACTGCATCATGCTCAGCAGATGATAGAGAATATGCTTCCATACGAGTCTATGTTGGAACATATCCTGAAATCTTTTCTGGCATCAGATGTTGAGGCAAAAGGTAGCATAACACAGGCACGACAGGTCAAAACTGTAGCAGTGTTAGCTTTTTCAAGCAACTCAAGTCTTTGCGGTGGTTTCAATGCAAATGTGTTGAAGATGTTGCAACGTGTCATTGATGGTTATCGGGCGAAAGACATAGATGTCATTGTATATCCAATAGGACGAAAAGTTGCAGAGAAAGTCCAGAAGTGGGGAATACGCTCGGCTGGTACTTTTACACAGCTTGCTGATAAGCCAAACTCAATTGAATGTGCTGAGATTGGCAGACAGTTACAAAGCGACTTTGACAATGGAGTGATAGATAAGGTAGAAATGATATATCATCACTTCAAGAGTGCGGGTTCTCAAATCCTGCAAGACAAAGTGTTGTTGCCCATTGATATCGAGTCTGCAATGGATTATGACCATGAGCGTGACTTGAAGAGCACTGTTGCTACGGAAAAGGCTATGGAGTATCTGAAGAAAAATCAGCAGGCACGGGATTATACTAATGAAAAAGGTACCGCGCTTAATGACAACTTTATTGTTGAGCCGGATATGCAAACGGTTCTCTCAATGCTCGTTCCACGTTATGTGAATCTGATGTTGTACACAGCTTTGCTTGACAGTAATGCTTCGGAGCATGCAGCGAGAATGGTAGCAATGCAGACTGCTACAGATAATGCGGATGAGTTACTCAGAGAATTGAATCTACAGTATAACAAGTCGCGTCAGCAGGCTATCACTAATGAATTGCTTGATATTGTAGGTGGTTCGGTAAATAACTAAGCCACTTATAATGAAAGAACTATATTTTATATGTTAATAGAGAATTTGGCAGTAAAGGAGATTTAATGTGTTCGTTACTGTCAAGTTCTTCTTTTATTTTATTTTTAAGATGAGAAAAATATTGTCAAGAATTAGTGTGTTAGTAGTGATGGTGTCATTGGCGTTTGTCATGACATCAAGTAATCGCCAGTTTACAATCTTTATGATAGGTGATTCTACTATGGCTAACAAGGATATAAAGAAAGGTCAGGAACGTGGTTGGGGCATGGTATTGCAAGGCTTCTTTACTGAGAATGTTCTGGTTGACAACCATGCCCTTAACGGACGCAGTTCCCGTAGTTTTATTATAGAGGGACATTGGCAGAAGGTTTATGATGCGATGAAACCTGGCGACTATCTTGTTATTCAGTTTGGACATAATGATGAGAAAGGCAGGATAGAGAAAGGCAATAAACGTCATACAGAACCTGGATTGACATTTGATGACAATTATCGAATGTTTATTCGTGCAGCACAAGAGAAAGGTGTCACACCTATTGTAATGAATGCGGTAGTTAGGCGTAACTTCTACAAGAAACCTGACCTTACTGTGGATGACGAGTCACTCCGAGGAGCACAGTCAACAGGAAAAGAACTGGTAAACAGTGATACCTTGATTGATACTCATGGATTGTATATTGTTACCCCGCAAAATGTCGCAAAGCTTATGCGTGTGCCATACGTAGATGCCAACAAGATAACCAAGGACTTGGAGAATGGTCTTGGAGTGGAGGCATCACGAAAGTTACACATGATAAGTGCTGTGAAGAATGGTAAGGACAATACACATTATACGGTTTATGGTGCCCACGAGGTGGCTTCAAGACTTGTTGATGCTATGGCAGATGTTTGTCCGGAACTGAAACCCTATGTGCGTCATTATGACTATATAGTGTCAGCTAAGGGTAAAGGTAATTATTTAACCTTACAGGATGCTGTGGATGCTGCACCAAAAGGAAAACTGACTCAGATATATGTCATAGATGGTGAATACCCTAAGCCTAAGACAAACGGGAAGAAGATAAAGATAATAAAGTATAGTACGGTAAAGATTAAATAATGAAATAAAGGCGCAGATTCTTATTCTGCGCCTTTATTTTCTATTTTAGATATTTCTGTTTCCAGTCTTGGTAGAAAAATGGAATATCATACATCTGTTCTCCTGTCTGGTCTATGAACAGTTGTGTTGTGGAGCCTTTGCAACATAGAACATTGTCACGTTCACGGTAAATCTCATATCTGTAGTCAAGTCGTGCTCCTCTCTTAGGAACATATATGGTGTGTATTACCGCTATGTCATTCATCTCTAATGGAGCCAGACACCTTACTTGTATGTCATATATCGGTGCGTAAATCCCGGTATCCTGCATCATTTTATAGTCTATGCCGGGATAGTGTCGTCCGAATGACTCACGTCCATCCTCGAAATATTTGACGTATGTCCCGTGCCATACGCGGCGCATACTGTCAATCTCCGAGAATTTTACCTGTATGTGAGTAATATCTTCTATTTCCATTATTTGAAAACTTTGTCGCTGACGCTGGCTCCTAACTTATATCCAGTAAACGTATATTCAGTATAAGAGCCTCCTTTTTGCATCATGCGTATTGAACGCAGTTCCTGCGCCTTGCCATCTATGGTCACGATGAATGAAGAGAACATCTGTTTTTTCTTTGAGGAAACAGGTGTAATCGTAAGTATGATATTCGTGCCGCTTTTCACCATTTTAATGTCAGAGTGATGGCTGATGTCTGTCGTTCCTCCGTTAAAGATGCTTACTAATACATCATGGAAAGTCTTGTATTGAGAGTCTTTGTTGCTGTCAGTCTTTGCCTTTAGAGGTCCTTTCTTCATTGTGAATGCAGTACCGTTCATGAGCAGTGCGTCTTTGCCGTTGGCTATAAGCACTTTTCCTCCCTTGTCTTTAACGTATAATGTGCCGGTTGTAACTTTGTCTTTTGCTACAGCAGCCTTATGGACGGTGCGTGTTGCAGTCGCGGTAAGTGATGCTGTGTTCTTATATTTAGATACAGCCTTCTTGTATGCTGCATTTTGTGCAAAGGTAAAAGCACAAATAACGGCGAGACATAGTGTTATCAATAATCTTCTCATTTTTTTTCCTTTCTTTTTCCTTTTTGCATGTAACTGTATTTGTGACGTAGCAAGGAATGTAGTGGTTTAATTTCTATTTTGAAGCCAATACCCTTTCTATCACTTGCGGAAAATTCTCTTGTTCCAATACGTGTATCTTTGCCTCTATGTCTGCTATGGTGTCATCAGGCGTGAGGGTAGTCTTAAACTGCTCAATAATCTGGCCGCCATCTATAACATTGTTTACGTAATGTATAGTAATACCTGTCTCTGTTTCACCTGCGGCCTTGACTGCCTCGTGAACGTGATGGCCGTACATGCCTTTACCTCCATATTTGGGCAACAGGGCAGGGTGTAGGTTGATTATCCTGTTAGGGAAAGCTTCGATTAGGTAGTCTGGTACCTTGAGCAGGAAACCTGCTAATATGATATAGTCACAGTCTGAAATCTGGTTCAGTACAAACTGAGGGTCGTCATTAAACTGCTGACGTGTTACTACTATATTCTTTACGCCAAGGTTCTCAGCCCTTACAAGTGCGTAGGCATCTGAGCGGTTACTGATGACGATTTTTATGTTTACATCATCATTATTGCTGAAATATCTTATTATATTCTCGCAGTTCGTGCCACTTCCACTTACAAATATTGCTAAATTGTGTTTCATGTCTATATCTTCTTTGAATTGTTTAACAGAATATTGTCATATAATGTTATTGCTGCCATTGCTTCTACAATAGGCACGGCTCTTGGTAAAACGCAAGGGTCATGTCTGCCTTTTGCTTTTAATGTAGTAGGACAGCCGTTTACGTCTATTGTCTCTTGTTCCTTCAGCTGTGTAGCTACAGGTTTGAAAGCCACGCGGAAATAGATGTCCTCACCATTAGATATTCCACCCTGTATTCCGCCGCTGTTATTCGTCAGGGTAGCCCCTAACCTGTCAGCCTGTTGCTTATATAGGTCATTCTGCTCGCTGCCTCGCAACTCTAATCCGTGAAATCCCATACCGTATTCAAAACCTTTTGCGGCATTTATGGATAACATAGCGCTTCCGAGCATCTGATGCAATTTCCCGAATTCGGGTTCGCCAATTCCTACAGGACATCCTTTAATGACACATGTTACAGTTCCTCCTATAGTGTCACCGTCGGCTTTTACCTCTTTGATGAGTTCTTCCATCTGTTTCGCTATTTCTCTGTCAGGGCAGCGCACAGGGTTGCTTTCTATGACATCCGGGTCATATTTTGTATAGTCGAAGTCTGTGGCTATGCCGCCCACCTGTGAGGTGTATGCATATATCTCTATTCCCATTTTCCTCAGGGCCATCTTGGCAAATGCACCAGCCACCACACGGCTTATGGTTATACGTGCAGAAGAACGTCCGCCGCCCCTGTGGTCGCGTATTCCGTATTTCTGCTGATAGGTGAAGTCAGCATGTGAGGGGCGGAACAGATTGCGCATATTATCGTAGTCATTTGAGTGCTGGTCATTGTTACGTACTAAAAATCCTATAGGGCATCCTGTGGTCTTTCCCTCAAAGATGCCTGAGAGAATCTCAACCTTGTCTGCTTCGTTGCGACCGGTGGTTATGCTGCTCTGTCCAGGCCTGCGCCTGTTGAGTTCACCTTGTATGAAATCCATGTCAACGTCAAGTCCGGCTGGTATGCCGTCTATTACGCCTCCTATGCCGGCACCATGACTCTCGCCAAATGTGGTTATTCTGTATATACTGCCAAAAGTGTTCATTTCTTGAAATTCTTTTTGTCTTTTTTAGTTGTGCTGACAGTTGCAGCCTCCCTCGCCATGACAATCTCCTTCGCCGTGACAATCTCCGTCACATCCACCGCTACAGCCGCCATCTCCGTGGCAACCGCCATGGCAGCCACCGCCGCAACCAGAGAGACTGTTAATCATATTCTGTATCTCCTCATTGGTTGCCTCATGACACTCCAATACCTCTCCTTGATATTGTAAGTCATATCCTGCCAACGGGTGGTTCAAGTCAATTTCGACCTTGTCTTCGCTGATACTTAATACCTTGCCCATAAATCTGTTTCCATCTGCATTCTGCAGAGGAATGCAGGCTCCCTCATATACAATGTCCTCAGGGAAGCTGCCGTTCATGGATAGTGCCTGCTTCTCCATGTCTATGACATGTTCTTTCATATAAGCACCGAACGCCTCAGCTTTGTCTATTGTGAAGTCAAATATGTCGCCAGTTTTAAGTTTTTCTATCTCTGTTGCGAATTTTGGTAGTGTAATACCAAAACCTGATATGAATGTGAACGGCTTCTGTTCTGTAGCCTCTTCAAATAATGTAGACTCACCATCCTTAATGGCAAATAACTTATATTTTACAGCGTAATAATTGTTTGTCATGATGTATATAATATTATAATATACAAAGGTATGTATTTTTTTCTTCTTACGCAATTTTGTGGTAAATCTGTTAACAAGTTTTGACACTTGTCAAGAAAACTGTGTGCGTACACAGTTTTTGTTTGAAATCCTTTGTGCTGTTATTATAAAGCAGTAATTTTGCATCACAATTTTGAAAGGAGTTTATTTTAAGGTGGGTGGTCCGTCTTGGTATTTATTCATGAACTTGTTCATGTGTATTGCCGGGCGGACTTTTTTATATATTGTATAAAAAAGGATACGGAGTGACCTGCGTCTGCAGATCACTCCGTATCTTTATCTCCTATTTCTTTGCTCTGATTTCCTACTGAGATTGGAACAATTTGTCTTGGTGGGTGTTTTCCGTCTGTCTTTTCGTCCCAAATATATAGTTGGTGTTAACCGTTGTACAATCTATTTACCTTAATTGGAGAATTTCTCTCCTGAAAGTATCATTACCTTATCAAGATATAATGCAAATATACAAAATTGTTTGCGTACACAAAAGATGTTTCTCAGAATTGTGTACGCAAACAACAAATATCTTGATAAATGTCAATCGTGTTGTATTCTATAGCAGATTTTTCTGTCTCAAGATGAGCCAAGAGCCTATACTAACTACTAATGATATTATGAGTGCTATAGGAAAACCCCATGAATACGCTTCCATACCGTTAATAAGGTTCATGCCGAAGAGTGATGAAATGAGGGTAGGGAACATTAGTATGATGGAGAATGATGTCAACGTACGCATCACGGTATTCATGTTGTTGTTAATGATAGATGTGTAGGTATTCATCGTTGACTCCAAGATTTCAGAGTAGATGTTGGCCGTTTCCCTCGCCTGGCTTATCTCAATGTTCACGTCCTCAATGAGGTCTGCATCCAATTCGTCAACTGGTAATTTGAATTTCAGTTTCTGCAACAGTGTCTCATTACCTCTTATTGATGTGATAAAGTAAGTCAGGGAGTCCTGCAGACGCGAGAGGTTTACCAGAGAGGTGTTGTTCACCGTGTGGTCCATAGAGCGTTTTGCACGGTTCAGCAACAGTGAAATCTGTTTCAAACGTTTCAGGTACCATACAGATGATGACAGGAACAGTCTGAACACCATATCCACATAGTCGATGAATCCCTCCGCTCTTCTTTGTTGGAATGTCACGAAGTCAATCATCATATCGGTCTCGAAATAGCATACGGTGATTGTTACGTCGCCCTTGTGGATTATTCCAAGCGGTACAGTGGTATATGGAGTACGAGAGCGCACCTCTTTCATGTATGGGATACGCAGGATGATAAGCTGCCATCCTTCGTCAAACTCATAACGTGCTCTCTCATCGGCATCGGAGATGTCGGAGAAGAAATAGTCTGGTATCTGATACTCTCTCTCTATCTGCAGTCTGTCTTCTTCTGTAGGACAGGTGATTTGTATCCAACAATTAGGCTCCCACTTTGATATTACGTGGAGTCCGTTTGTAGTGTTCCAATAAGTTTTCATTGGTCGTTCCTCGTTTTAATAAAATGAATACAGCCGCGAGGAACATATCTTCGGCTGTTCCTCACGCTTAAAGATTCTCTGTACTTGTCGCGTGATAATCGTCCATTTCTTGTGTGATTGAGTTAATAATAAGGGGTAGTATGCTTCTCGCAGGTGCAAAGTTACAAAAAAAACTTTTTTTATCAAAGTTTTAGCAAAAAAGTTTTCTGTTTCCTGTGAAAAATGGTACACTTCAAGAAAACTATATGTGTTCGCACACACTATTCTATTTTCTTCTACTTTGACGTGAACTCGACGGTATAAATATATACTCGACTTTCGTAGGTTTGTAGTTAGAAGGAGATAAAGGACAATACGAATGTGGATTTCGTCACAGGGTTTACATTTCCTTGTCGAGTCCTGACATTAGGAATTGGTATAAACCCATGAAGCGTATTCCCTTTGTGTCAGTGTATTCCGCTATGTCATTGCCTATGATAACGATTTTTCTGAAACTGTCGTCTATACGCTGCAAGGCATTTAGTTCTTGCTGTTTCTTAGGTTCATTATCAAGGGCATAAGCTGATTGTATGTAGTATTTCTCCATGCCGTTGCTTGCAATGAAGTCAATCTCATAGTGAATGAGTTCGGATTTGCCATTGCGCATCTCCCGCGATTTTACTACGCCTACATCTACCAGATACCCTCTTATGCGCAGCTCATTATATATCACATTTTCCATAATGTGTGTTGGTTCCTGCTGACGGAAATTAAGTTTTGCGTTTCTCAGGCCTACGTCAATGGCATAATATTTCTTTATATTCTCGAAATACTTGTTTCCTTTGATATTATAGCGCCTGGCCTCCTCAAACAGAAATGCGTCTTTCAAGCAATCCATATACTTGGATATGGTATCTGGGTCTATCTTTGTAGCCTGTACGTTTCTCAGCACATTGCTTATGCGATTGGGATTTGTAAGCGAACCAACAGACGAACACAGAGCGTCAGTCAGTGATGACAGAGCCTCACGGTTTCTTATCTTGTTTCTGTCGATTACATCATCAAGATATGTCTTTTGCCATAAACGCTGCAAGTATGAAACCTTCTGTTCCGGCGTACGCTGACGCAACAGTCCGGGCATGCCGCCATAGGTATAGTATTCTTTCCACAACTCACTGACGGGTTCTGTCCTCTCCGTACAAAACTCTTTGAATGACAATGGATAGACCCTTACTTCGTCACCACGTCCACGGAATATAGTTCTGATGTCGTTTGACAAGAAATGTGAATTGCTTCCTGTTATATACACGTCAACATTGTCCTTTGCATTCAGGCCATTCACAATCTTCTCAAAGCCATCCACCTCCTGTATCTCATCGAGGATGACGTAATAATTTCGTTCGTCATCTTTGATACGACTATACAGATAGTCTTTCAATGTCTTACCGTCAGTGAGGTCGCCATGTTCTTCTTCATCATCAATATCAAACGATATTATTATTATCTGGCTTTCGTCAATGCTCTGTTCCAACAGATAATCCTTGAATATTCTGCTAAGCAACCATGACTTGCCACAACGTCTTGGTCCTGTTATAATCTTCACCTCGCCGTTGTCCATCCTATTAATCAGCTTTCTGAGATATGCTTCCCTCTGTATGTATTTCATGTTTCTATTCGGATTTCTGTGCAAATTTACATAATTTTCCGATTGCAACCAAATGTTTATTCGGAAAATTATGTAAAATTACATAGTTTCCAGAATAAGCAAACAAAAAGTCAGACACTTTGCAATAAAATTCCCCGTTTGACAAACATTCTGTCAAACGGGGAATCATTTTGTTTTAATGTAACGTCAGTCCTGTGAAATCATATTAACGCCATTCGCTCGTCCGTGTGTTTATTTCTCTCCCACATAAAATGTTTATCCGAAATCTATATCAAGTTCGTATGAAAAGCTATATGTAGTATTCTTGTGACTTGAATAATCTACAGTTCCAGTAAATAGTTTATAGTTGCCACTGACTGCAATACTGAATGCGCTGTCCATTTCCTTTAAACATGTCAGCATGTATTTCTCCGTACCACTTATTTTTCCGTCAGTTCTAATTCTTTCAAGGAAATTCATAAGATTGACATCGCTACTTAGTCCATGGTCACGAATATAACTCCATATTTCCTCGTAAGATTTTGTACTTCTGTTTTCATCATGACTCTCTATCTTTTCTTTAATATCTGTCAGGTGTCTTTTTTCCTTTCCTAATCCAGCTTCTCCTTTTGCACCAGGCATTCCCGCAACAGTATTTAGTTTGTTTTCTGAATTCTCTTGTGTTTTTGTTCCTTTACTAATCACAATATGTTTTGCACCCATTTTTACGAGGGCTTCTCTTACTACAAATGTCTGGGCCGTGATCAATTCATTCTCTGTACCTGGATTCAGCAATGGATAATAAGCACTTGTATATGGACTCCTGACATAAATATTGCCCAATTCATTTGAATCAGGAAAGTAATCAGGAGAAGGTATTATCTCCTTCCATCTGTCTTTATCCTCAATGGAAATGATTTCTGTCCTACCATTATCCACATCCTCTTTTATTTTTTTATAATATCCTTTTTCATAACCACATGCAAAATCTTCATCTGCTATGATTAATACGTTTGGTTTCTTTTCCATAGTATCATATAAGTTAATCGTTAAATATTACCGCTACTATTATTGCAATAATGATAGCCGAAATGACAAGTAAAACAATTAGTGACGTATTACTCTTGTTCCTATTGTCAAGGCAGGCTTTTGTTTGTTCGTCCATATCATATCCTATTGCATTTAGCTCTGACTGCAATAGTTCAGGAATTTCTTGGTCTGATTTGGCATCAGTTAAATACATGAAACTAAGCTGACGCCCTATCTTATCTACATCATTAAGATAACCTTTGAGGAAGAACAAATTATTTACCATTCCGCACCAAGGCTTTTTTTCCCCGATTACATGTTCTGCAGTTTCCTTAAGTAATCGGAATTTATTTCTAATATCATTACTGTCAGTTAGGACTTGTCCTTTGCATGTGACTACATCTTTTTCTGACAGTTCAGCTGGCTGATACCATAAAATGCTTTTTTCCATAGCTATTCAAGAATAAGTTATACACCTGCAATTTCGTCTCTTATCTTTTTTATATAATCATTATTTGTAAGCTCAACCGGCATAATTCTATCATCAATTTTTGTATTCTGAATCTTTTTTTTGAGAGAATTAAATCCAAGACATTCTTTTATTTTGCCGGGAACTTCGTTTTCGTTAAGATTAGATTTTTTCAAATTTGTAGCTAATATTTTCAGACCGCAATTATTATACTTTTTATCTTTAACTATTTGTTCTATTTTTACTATGCGTGCTCGCACTTCCTTTTTCGTTTCCTCCAATCGGCATAAATCAATCAGATAATAAATAAATGTGCCTTCTTTAATGAGATTCTCGTAATATTCTACCCATATATCGTCACCTCCATAGTCACGCGTGTTTTGAATCATTATTTCTTTTCCAGAATCAGACTCAAATACGAATGATTTTATCTCCTCTTCACCAGTAGATTCATAATTAGTGGGATTCATTTTCCCTTGCAGTCCATTCCAAAGCGTTGTCTTACCAGCACCTTTACTACCTAAGATAACAATACTCTTAGTTTCTGGTGTCGGTTTGGAAGACAATTTTTTCCATATCCACCATAAATAAATTAAGATACCGAACCCATAAAATGACCAAGGATACATAGTATTATTAAGTATTTAGTGTCACAGACTCCAATGACGGTTAATAATAAGATTTTGGTATTAGTATGGTACATAAACAAAAAAGACGTGGAGCCTGTACCGGTTACTCGCTCCACTCTATGAGGCCGTAGGAATTGCCCATTACAATCAGAACGAGCAACTATAGACCCCCACGCCGATATGAATACACTTCCCCCATAGGGAGATAGTAATACCATATCCATGGGCATCTACCGTTGCCATGCTCCTTGATTGTAATCGAAAAGTTTCCTACGCTTTTGAAGTGTCAAGAGCAAAGCGCGTGATAAACGCCTTTTCCATATATGTAATCCCTTGTATGCGGCATACGTCCGTCACATCGGACGAGCCCTTTCCCTGTGTTGCCTAAGCAGACACATTCGGCATGAGAGATGTTGCAAATTTACATATTTTAGTTCTTCTGTGCAAATTTTTCACAATAAATTTGTGTGTGCGCAAAAAATGGTACACTGAATATAAAAAGACAATTCTGACACACAAAGACAAATACGGCTGTTCTGTGTGTGCAGCTATTGTCTTTGTTTGTCAGAATTGTCTTTATTTGTAAATACGGATTGTTAGTCCGTACTTTCCTTACAGTACTTTCTTGTAGAGCTCTACTATCTCAGCCTCTGTCACGTCGCGAGGGTTACCTGGTGTGCATACGTCGGCAATAGCCTGTGCGGCAAGTGCAGGGATGTCGCTTTCCTTGATACCCAGTTCTGTGAGAGTCTGTGGGATGCCCACACGTATAGAGAGAGCCTTCACAGCGTCAACGGCAGCCTGTGCAGCCTGCTCTGCAGTCATGCCAACAGTGTTGACACCCATTGTCTTGGCGATTACGCCGAACTTCTCGATACACTTAGGCATGTTGAACTCCATAATTGTAGGCAGGAGCAGTGCGTTAGCCACACCGTGTGGTATGTCGTGCAGAGAACCCATTGGGTGAGCCATACCGTGAACAAGTCCGAGACCTACGTTAGAGAATGCCTGTGCAGCGATGTACTGTGCCAGTGCCATGCCCTCACGTCCAACTGGGTTTGTTGGCTCCTCAACGGCGATAGGCAGGTTCTCGGCAATCATCTTGATGGCCTGCAGCTCATACATGTCAGACATTACCCATGCACCCTTGGTGATATAGCCCTCGATAGCGTGTGTCAGTGCGTCCATACCTGTAGCAGCTGTCAGTCCCTTTGGCAGAGAGTACATCAGCTCTGGGTCAACGATAGCCACTGCTGGAATGTCGTTAGGGTCAACACATACCATCTTAGCCTGGCGCTCCTCGTCAATGATTACATAGTTGATAGTTACCTCAGCACCAGTACCGGCTGTTGTAGGCAGTGCGATGATAGGCACACTCTTATGCTTTGTAGGTGCTACGCCCTCAAGGCTTACTATATCGGCGAACTCTGGGTTGTTTGATACTATGCCGATACCCTTTGCGGTATCCATAGAAGAACCACCACCGATGGCGATGATACAGTCTGCTCCTGAGTTCTTGAAAGCCTCGACGCCCTGCTTTACGTTTGTGACTGTTGGGTTTGGCTTAATCTCTGAGTAAATCTCATAAGGGAAGTTGATGCCGTCGAGCACCTCTGTCACCTTTGCTGTGGTTCCAACCTTGATAAGTCCTTTGTCTGAGCATACGAGGGCCTTCTTCAGTCCCATGCGGTTCAATACTTCCGGAAGCTCCTTGCGAGCACCTGCACCGAAGTAAGATACTTCGTTAAGAATAAATCTCTGTGCCATAATGTAGTTGTTTTTTTGTTGTTTATAAGTTAATTAGTTAGACTTTATCCATCCTTTCTTGTCCAGTTTTATCTCCTTTAGGAATAGTCTTGCCGCTCCGTTCATCTTCTTGTCATAAGCGTGGGAGAGGAAATACCATTTGCCTTTGAAATCATATACTGCACAGTGTCCTATACCAAAGAAATCATCGTCAGGTCCGTAGAGCAGGGTGCCTCCTCCTTTAGCCATATCCCTGCCGTCTTTGTCAAGGTAAGGGCCTGCTATGCTTTTGCTGCGTCCGTACACGGTCTTGTAGGTGGATGCCTGACCGCGACAGCAGTAGTCATGAGAAACGAAGAGGTAGTAATATCCGTTTCGATATGTTATGAACGGAGCCTCTATGGCGTTCTCGCCTGCCTCTATGGTGTCTCCGCCCTCGATAGTGAATTTCGTCTTGTCGTCTATTTCCGCCAATGTCAGTTTTCTGCCTACTCTGCGTGCAATGGTGACGGGTTGTGTGACAGGAGTCTTGAGGTCTTTGTCAAGTTTTATCAATTGTATGCCGTCCCAGAAGGAGCCGTATGTAAGCCATGGTGTGCCGTCAGCGTCAATGATGAGGTTGGGGTCAATGGCATTCCAGTTGTCCTGATGGCGGTGTGATGCTATCACCATGCCTTGGTCTTCCCACTTGTAGTCTGGGGAGTTTGGGTCAAGAGTGTTGTTTGTTGCCACGCCTATGGCGCTGCCGTTTTTCCCGAATGTGGAACAGGAGTAATACAGATACCATTTCCCGTTGTGCTTTTGTATGTCAGGTGCCCATATATGTCCACGGAAACCGCGTACGGTGTCAACCGCCCACGCTGGAATCTCTGTCCTCGGATTGAACACGGGTTTCTCCCTTTGCCATGTCTTCATGTCTGCAGATGACATCACGCTGATACCCATGCCTGTGGAGAATATGTAGTAACGTCCGTCTTCGCCCATTGCCATGACAGGGTCATGTACGGCAGGCAGTGTAGGGTTGAACTCATGTCGCTGTGCCTCTGAGTATAATGCCGTGAGCGATGTGAGAAGCGCGAGAGCCGCTGTTAATAGTCTGTGTGTCATGATGTGAGACAGTCTGTTTGTACTTGAGCCTAGTGTGATATTATAAAGCCGGCACCCATGATGTTGACTGTGAGAAGACCTCCTCAAGGGTAATCTTGGCGGCCTCCTTCTTCGTCAGTTGTTTTGACCAGCCGCAACGCTTTGATGTGGCGGCTCCCTCGCCGCGGTTGTTATACTCCATGTAGCGTGCTGTTTTCTCGTTGCTCTCCTTGCCCCAGTTGTGCCATCCCTCAGGACGGATGTGCCTGCCCAGCTCGCAGTTCATGAACAGCGTGTAGGCGTAGGGACGCCATGGACGACCGAGGTAACACTTGTCCACACCCTCCTCGCAGGTTATGCGGCAGTTGTTGAATACATAGCCGTATTTCTGTCCGGCAGGTGTTGAGGCGGCTGTTACATAGGAGTTGCTCTTGTCGCGTATGTCGCAGTTCTCAAACCAAGCCACAGACGGACCGAAGATAAAGTCGGTTGTTCCTTCGATGTAGCAGTCCTTGAAATACAGGCGCGTACCCTCAGTGCCGGTATATACCGTGTCCTGATTGCCCAGGAAACGGCAGTTTATGAACACCAGCTTGTCGCCCTCGGTGTGCAGTGCCACCGCCTGGCCTATGCGTGGCGCGTTATTCTCGATAGTTATGTTCTTCAGAGTTATGCTGTTGCCTTCTATCTTGAGAGTGTAAGTGCGGAAGGTGCCCATCTTGCGACCGTCTGTCATCGGTATGTTCGCATGGTCATCGTATGTTATGACGGTCTCGTCACGTGATTCTCCGCAAATCTCTATGTTTGTCAAATATGAAGGGATTATCAGTTTCTCCTTGTATGTGCCTTTCTTAACGTATATAACCTTGTGGTAATCCATGAATGCACGGCAAACCTCAATGGCGTCGTCAATGTTGCGGAACTGTCCGCTTCCGTCGCGTGCTACTACTATAGTGTCAGGGTTATCCCACTTGTTTGCTGCAAATGTTGTGGCGAGGCTCATCATGGTGAGAGCCAGTGTAAGAATTTTTCTCATATATATAAGTGTGAATTGTAGGTTTGAATAATTCCTGTGCAAAGATACAAATTCTTTTCTTAATATACAATTTTTATCGCTATAATAATTTCTCAAATATATCTTTTGTTTGTCAGAGTTGGGAATTATTAGTAACTTTGCATTTGTAAAGAAATTATAGTGATGGAATATAATATAGAAGAGGAGAGGGAGGCGCATTTGGGGGCAAGGACGCTTGTAAGCCAGGATTCAGGCAAGGAACAGTTTCCAGTGGTTGACGAGGAGGGCGGTGTGCTCGGCAGTATGACACGTGCGGAGGCTCACTGCGGCACTAAGCGCCTGCATCCAGTGGTTCACCTTCATGTGTTCAATAGTGATGGCTCGCTCTATTTACAGCGGCGCGCCCCTTGGAAGGAGGTGCAACCGGGAAAATGGGATACAGCCACAGGCGGTCACGTGGACTATGGTGAGACAGTCGGTGAGGCGTTGTCGCGCGAGGTGTATGAGGAGATAGGTCTGCGTCCTGATGAGTATGTGCCCCGTTTGCTTGGCAAATATGTGTACGAGAGTGACATAGAGCGGGAGCTGGTTTATGTGTTTGTTACGACATTTGACGGCGAACCGTCTCCATCTGCAACGGAGACAACCGGTGGAAGGTTCTGGACGAAGGACGAGCTGTATGCGGCTGTGGGTCATAACCTTCTCACTCCGATGTTTGAGAAGGAGATGGGGAGGATGAATCTTCTGAATTTTGCAAACTGATTTTAACAGTAACGGGTAATACTAATTTACTTGTGTATTCTTTGCAAAATGTCAGAATTATTATAAGAATTGTGACATTTTGTTATTTCGGCCCTATTTGTCTTAATGTGTAAAATAGACTCTGTGGGCTTCTGAAATCGTCGGTTGGAACGCTCTTTTGTGTGATATTTTACCCTGTATGGTGAGATTCGATAGCTTTCAGGATGTAAAAGGATAGCTTTTACGTCCTGAAAGCTATCCTTTTATAGTGTGAAAGCTATGCTTTTACAATGCAAAATATGTGGTATAAGCTTGGAGAATTGGATGGTGTTTTCTTTATATTATTGGTATCCAAAGGGTTATATAAAACTCTAAAAATGGCGTATTTTGTTGAGTGTTGGGCAGTTGATTGCAAATTCTTCAAAATTTTGGCAGTTTGAAAAATCAAAGTGTAAGCTGATTAGTAAAAATGATGACATTTTGCCAAATTTAAGACTTGTTAAAAAAGAAACGAAAATATTTGCAGTTATAATAAAATATTGTACCTTTGTAAGCTGAAACAGAAAAATAGGTGGTTTAGGGAGAAGATATTGCGAGTTTGTATTAGGTAAGGGTTCTATCTGCTATTAACCTTTACAATTAATTGACACTAATAATACTCAATATTTGTTTAGACATGGCTTATACTGAAACACAGACTGTTGGCTACGGCACACGAGTAGGAAACTCATTCAAAGGTATTGGAGTGGGTATCATTATGTTCCTTGCGGGTACTGTCCTCCTTTGGTGGAACGAGGGACGTTTTGTAAAGACTGACAAGATGCTTAATGAGGCACAAGGTAAGACAGAGGAGTTGGCAACAATAGACCGCATTGACCCAGAGATGGACGGTCAGTTGGTGTATGCTACAGGTGTGGCAACCACAAAAGACTCGCTTACTGATGCCGACTTTGGTTTCGGTGCTACGGCTGTTCGCTTGCAACGCACTGTGGAGTACTTCCAGTGGGTGGAGCATGAGCAACAGGAGAGAAAGGACAAGATGGGTGGCAGTGAAGAGATTGTAACCACCTATACCTACGAAAAGGCTTGGGTAGGTCAGCCTGTGCAGTCTGAGTCATTCAAGGATCCGGAGTATCAGAAGAAGAACTTTGTGCTGACCACAGTGGAGCCTATGCAACAACAGGCGGAGACTGTGAAGTTTGGTGCTTTCGTCCTTAATCAGGGACAGATAAGTCGCATACATGGTGATATGCCGTTAAACGTGAAGATAGACTCTGCAAAACTTGTATCGATGAACAAGGATACACGTAGGTTGATACGTGCAAAGGGTATTCAGGTTGATGACTCTACCGCTTGTGTGTATGCCCTGCAGAATACACTGTATTATGGTGCGAATCCTTCTAATCCTGCAGTGGGTGATGTACGTGTGACATGGACCATGGTGAAGCCGGAGAACAAGATAACCATCATCGCAAAGCAGAAGGATAACACCTTCACCAACTTTAAGGCGAAGAACGGCAAGTCTTTCTCTACACTTGTGATGGGTACGAAGGACGTGGATGAGATATATGAGAGTGAGCACGATGAAAACAGCATGATAGTGTGGATACTGCGTATCGTAGGTATATTTATAGTTATCGGCGGTTTGAATGGTATCTTCGGCTTCCTGGAGACGATACTCAAGGTCGTTCCGTTCATTGCCAACATCTTCGGATGGGGCGTCGGCGTGGTATGCACAATCATCGGTGTGGTATGGTCGCTTATTATCATTGCGCTGGCATGGCTCTTCTATCGTCCTGTTATAGGTATTGCGTTGCTGGCTATTGCGGGTTTCCTTGTTTGGGTGTTTGCCTTCAAGGGAAAGGACAAATTGAAGGAGTTAGCGGCCATGGCAAAGAACAAGGCGGCAGAGGCAAGAGTAGAACGAGATAATGTGATTTAATATGGAAAATAACGAGGATATTCAGATGCAATATGACCCTGCACTCGACCCCGACGGCACTAAGGCTGCCGCTGAGGCCGAGCGCAAGGCTCGTAAGGAAATGATGGCAAGTATGCCGGGTATGGTTGATGATGTTGATGTTCAGAGCATCTTAAGTTCATTGAAAAAGAAGTAATAACCCAAATAATAATTCTACAGTAAGAATGCCAGGATTCGTATGATAATATTAGTTCTGGTATGATTGTAGAAATAAAAAAAGGCAGTAAGAGATTAGATAATCTCTTACTGCCGATAATAAAAACAATAAAATATCAATTAGATATGAACAGGATTGTCATCTTCACTGTTGCTGTCATAACGTTGACGTTGACAGCTTGTGGTAATAAGACTCAGGGGTGGTGGTGATAATGATTCTTTGCAAACAGACTCTCTGCAGGCAGATGATGCGACTAAGCATACAGAGGAATATATACGTCAACGTATTCAGCAAGGCAAAGGCTTATATGAAAGCGTTACCAAAGCGTAAGGAACTGAAAATATCCGATGCAGATTGGCACAGTGAAGGAATAGACTGATTAATGTGCATATTGAAAGGAGCATATATATAATTATGAAGGAACTAATGTCGTTCTCCAAGTTTCGTATGATGGCGTTTTTTGTAGCCGTCGCATTCAGTAGTGGTAATATCTTTGGAGAAAGAACAGACGAGACAAATAAAACCAGTGTAACTTACGACCTTACCGCTGAGACGGCGGTAGGTTCAGGAAGTTACACTGCGTACCAACTTGTAACTAATAGGCATCACGTGTTGGCTACACGTGCCAATACAGCTTATGTAAGGGGGGCGGTAAATATCTCTCACAAGCTGAGTGAACGTTTTACTCTGTCGGGTACTGTTGATGCAATAGCTTCGGTGCATGCAGATCACAGTCTTTTCTTGCAGCAGTGTTATGCACGTCTGGATGGAAAGTATCTGTTTGTTGAGGCTGGCAGTCATGAGAGTGGCCAGGTGGTGCGACATGACAGCTTGTCCGTTGGGTCTTTTGTAAAAGGAACAAATGCAAAACCAGTGCCGCAGGCACGTATAGGAACGAGAGGTTTCCAGTATGTGCCATTCACAAAACAATGGGTACAGGTAAATGCAGAAGGGGGATACGGCAAATTTCTGGATAGTGACCATCGACAGGATATGATGATACGTTCGGGAGGACATACATACACCACAGGTGCATATTATCATCAATCGCACCTGTATATACGCAGTAATCCAACGAAAAGGTTTTTCGCAATGGTAGGTATAGAACACGTGGCGCAGTTTGGAGGCACACGATATACTTTTGTAGGAGACGAGAAAACTGAGATTGCTAAACCAGCTGATCTTAAGGCATTCCTGAATGTCATACTGCCTTTAGGTGACAACTCATACTTTGAGCATAGCACCCTCGAAGACTGGGTATATGGAAATCATGTGGGGGTGATGACTTATCAGGTTGGCGTGAATATCACTTCCCACCACCGTTTGCAGGCTTATCTGGACAATCCTTTCGAGGATGGTTCTGGCATACGTAAGGGTAACGGCTATGATGGACTATGGGGATTGGAATATACTTGCTCTAAACCGGGTAGGCAGTATGTCAGGGCTGCTGTGGTAGAGTATTTCCAAAGTACATGTCAGTCGGGACCGCTTCATTGGGATGGTGGTGACTATCCCGAACCTATACGCAGTCAGATAACAGACCTTGTGGTGGGAGATGATAACTATTATAACAACTCATTTTATGACAGTTACTCATATTACTCCATGACACCGGGAATAGCATTGATTACATCTCCTATATACAATGAAGGTGGAGGTTCAATTTTCCTTAATAATCGTGTGAAGGCATGGCATCTTGGAGTGAAGGGCGAATTGACAGACAAACTGTCATATATGCTTAAAGGTTCTTATCGTGAGGGGTGGGGTACATATAGTGCTCCGGCAGTAAGGAAGAAACATTCTTTTGATGTCATGCTTCTTGGCAGCTATGCTTTAGGTGCGTTAAATGTGAGTGCAGCGTATGCACTAAGCAGTGGTAACATATATGGTAACTGTTCCACTTGTAACTTGAAAATATCATATCATGGCAAAATATTTTAAGACAGTTTTATCCGCATTCGTCCTCATCTGTTCATTTGTGTCATGTCATGAGGGACATGAGGCAGGTGACTTGTTGGGTATGTGGCGTATGGACGGCTCAGATACTCATTATCTCAAATTCTCTGGCCATATAGTGAATGTCACCGTGTATGGCAATGATGAAGTGTGGGGAAATTATAGCAGGGAGGGTGATAGCATTTACATACAGTGTTATTCGCTGTATGGTAGATTAAATGACACCATAATTGTAGAAGAACAGTTTGGCTTCAAACCGTTCAATGATATTCGAATGCGTATAGAGACACTCAATAGCGAGCGTCTTGTGTTAAGCAAGGATGGTAAGGTGTGGAGCTTCTATCAATATTGACAGATGTCACGGATAAATGGTTTCTAACGTTTATCTACAAACTTCCAATCCTTGTATCTTTCACGTGGAAAGACAAATGTTTTGTCGTTGATGTTGCCGGCTTTGAAGTTTGTGATATTGATGGTGGTCCAAAAAAAGGATACCTTTATGCGTAGTCTGATTGGGGCGTATGTTCTGTTTGCCACTAATGCCTGTACTTCCTTTATCGTACCTTTCGCTCCCTTCTTTTGCTTTAGGGTAAGCATCAATCCTTCGGGATGTTTGGCTACGCTATAAGAGAAATCATCAAGTGAGAATTTGAATTTCCCACTGTGCTTGTCTTTCTTGTTTGACCTGGGGTCATGTATCTCTACCGTCTTCTTCTTCTTGTATGCCATATAAACGGTTCTACCGTCATTCCAGCCCTCAGCTCGGTCATCAGTGAAATGTTGTTTTTTCTCCTTTATGGTGATATTGCCATGGGTCTTGTATATTCCTATGATATTAACGCTATAGGTAAAACTGGAGCCATCTTTACCAAATACACGTTCGTATGCGGTGTCCATAATATGGCGTGCTTGTCTTGCGTTTGGTGTGCTGTCTTGTGCCTTTATTGAGATAAATGTCAGAAGTGTGGCAATAATGAGTAGTAGTCCTTTTTTCACGTTTGTTTTTTGTTGTGTAAATTTTTATATTACATTCGATGTACGCTCTGCATGCCATTGATGGCATATAGTTTCTTTATTATACGCTCTGTTATGACATTGTCAGTGACAAGAAGTTCTATGCGACAATTGAATATTCCGTCATCAGTAGTCATCACAAAACTCTTAATATTGACATCAAAGGCATCATAAATGACGGTGGATACATCTTTTGTCATACCCTTACGGTCTATACCACGCATTTCAATGGAGGCTTTGAAGGTCAGTGAGCCTGCCATATCCCATTTGGCAGGGACAATGTTGGTGCCGAAGGATGACTGTAAACGTTGTGCCTCTGAGCAAGAACGTTGGTGTATCTCTATCTGGTTGTGCTTGTTAACGTATGCTAAGATGTTGTCACCGGGAATAGGACGGCAGCATGAAGGGAGAATGTATCCATCTATGTTGTCTTCGTTAATGGTGATGGTCTTGCTCTTGTCAAAGTCTTTGCCTACAATGATGAGGGCCTTGTCTTTGGCTTTCAGTCCCTTCTCCTTGACAAATGGAATGAACCTGCGCCAGCCTTTATGCTTGTTTGTTGCGGCCTCTTTGGTATCCTTGCCGTAGAGTACGGCGTTGAGTAGTGTGTCGTTCAGCGCCAACTCACCGTGTGCAATATCAAGTAACAGACGTGTATGTGTTTTGCTTTGGTGGTAAGCAGTAAGTTTGTCAAGGATAGATGTCGTCAGTGTTAAATCCTTGTGCTCAAGCCATGTGCGCAGAGTGTTTTCACCAAGTTTTGCATCATCACGGTCGCGTTTTCTCAGCAGAGCTTGTATTTTGTTCTTCGCTTTAGCTGTTGTTACAAAGTTTACCCACTCATGGTGCACATGTTGTGAGCTTGATGTTATTATCTCCACTTGGTCGCCACCTTTCAGCTTATGAGACAATGGTACAAGCTTGTGGTTCACTTTGGCTCCTATACAGTGGGTGCCGAGGAAGGTATGTATCTGGAAAGCAAAATCAAGGGCTGTGCAGCCGGCTGGCATAGTTATGATATCTCCCTTAGGTGAGAATACGAATATCTCTGATGCAAAAAGATTTAATTTGATAGCATCGAGGAAATCCATAGCGTCAGGCTGCGGGTCATCAAGAATTTCCTTGATGGTTTGCAGCCAGCCATTAAGCTCATCTTCCGCAACTTTCTCAGTGTCTGTTCCTGTCTTGTATTTCCAGTGTGCGGCAAATCCTTGCTCTGCAATTTCATCCATCTTCTCAGAGCGTATCTGTACCTCAATCCACTGTCCACGGTTACTCATCAGTGTGACGTGCAGCGCTTGGTATCCGTTGGCTTTAGGGTGGGAGAGCCAGTCGCGTAGGCGGTCAGGATGTGATTTGTAGAGTTTACATAAGGCTACATAGATGTTGAAGCACTCATTTACTTCTTCCTCTTCTTTTTTAGGGCGGAATACGATGCGTACGGCCAGTATGTCATATATTTCATCAAATGACACACGTTTCTTCTGCATCTTGTTCCAAATAGAGAAAGGACTTTTTACGCGCGCCTTAATGTCATAGTCCACTCCCATTTCGTCAAGAACATTGCGAATAGGAGTCGTAAAGTCATCAAAAAGGGTTTCACGTTGCTCACGCGTGTGAGCAAGTTTCTTTTCTATGGCTGTATATTCTTCTGGATGCTCATATTTGAAAGACAAGTCTTCCAGTTCAGTTTTGATACTGTTCAGACCAAGGCGGTTTGCCAACGGGGCATATATATATAGCGTCTCGCCGGCTATCTTGTAGCGTTTTGCTTCAGGCTGCTTGTCAAGATGGCGCATATTGTCAAGACGGTCGCAGATTTTGATGAGGATAACCCTTATATCCTCACTCATTGTCAACAGTAATTTCTTGAAGTTTTCAGCTTGCGTCTGGGCCTTGTCTCCGAATATGCCGCCAGCTATCTTTGTCAGTCCGTCAACGATCATGGCAATCTTCTCGCCAAATATGTTGCGGATGTCATCAATGGTATAGTCTGTGTTTTCAAGCACATCATGTAATAGAGCAGCGCAAATGGATGTACTGCCCAAACCCATTTCCTGTGAGGCAATGGTTGCCACAGCTATAGGGTGCGCCATATAAGGTTCGCCCGATGGCCTTATCTCATCCTGATGTGCATGAAGCGCAAAGTTATACGCTTTCTGGATAACGTCAATCTTCTTGCGATGGTTTGAGTTGAGATATCCCTCAAGCAGATTATTGAACGCTTCCTCAATGTTTTGCCGGTTAGTCATAGTAATGATTTTGGGTTGGGGAGTTTAATTACCTCCTTCTCTTTTTTGTGCTTCTTCTCTTGGTAGCTTTCTTGGTGGAGCGACGTTTTGTAGAGCGAACCTTAGATTTCTTACTACGTTTCGCTGCACGAACTTTCGTGCGACGTTTCTTGCTCTTTGTCAGTCGCTTTGTGCTACGTGTATATTTACGCTTATATGTAACAGGTTTGCGTGCCGTGTATCCCGGTGCGTCATTGACGTCCACGAGATCACGTTTCATAAGGTCTGATACATCATAGGCAAAGATGGAATCTTCCATCTCTATGTATTTCGATATGTATTCTACAGGAAGACGTAAGTCGGTGGGTTCGCTGTAGCCGGTCACTACGTCGCGACGGTATTGTGGATTAAGTGCGCGCAGTTCCTTGATGTCTATGCCAAGCACCTGTGACACCTGCTCAAAATGCAGGTTTTTGTAGAGCATGATTGTGTCAGTCTGTACTGGCAGTTTCGTGAGCATAGGGCATATGTTATGCTCACAATAATAATTCATAATATAGTTGGCTGCAATGAAAGCCGGTACATATCCGCGTGTCTCACTTGGAAGATATGGGTAAATCTCCCAGTAGTCACGTTTGCCTCCACTGCGTTGTATTGCTTTGTTGATATTGCCAGGTCCACAGTTATATGCGGCAATAACAAGGCTCCAGTCACCAAAGATGTTGTAAAGGTCGCTGAGGTAATGTGCTGCAGCGTATGAGGATTTCACAGCGTCGCGACGCTCGTCAATCATTGAGTTGATTTTCAGGCCATATCGTTTGCCGGTGGCATTCATGAATTGCCATAATCCACCTGCTCCGACAGGACTGACTGCGTTTGGATTCAAGGCAGACTCTATGACAGGAAGATATTTTAGCTCGAGTGGTAAACCATACACTTCAAGTGCCTGCTCAAAGATTGGCATATAGAAATTAGAAGCGCCGAGCATATAGCTGACAGAACGACGGAGTCGGCCGCTGTAACGGTCTATGAACTTCTGTACGACATCGTTCCATGGCATTTCGATAGCCGTTGGCATGCGTTTGAGACGGTCTACGTAAACCTCTTGTGCGTATTCCGGGTTTTCATTAGACATACGGCATGTGGTATCAATCTGCAGATATTGCTGAGCGTTATATTCTTGGATTACCTCGTCAAAATCAACAGACATACCACCTGGTACTTCTATGATGTCTTCGTGACCGTCCTTGTCGGTTACTATAATTTCATCGTTATTGTTGTATATAGAGTCATTTTCCTCTGATGCGTCATCCTCTTCTTCCTCATCCTCCTCTTCTTCGTTTTCTCCATCTTCCTCATCCTCCTCTTTCTCTTCTTCATCCTCTTCGTCCTCCTCGTCAGTATTGGGGGCTGTTATTGAGATTGGTGACGATGCGATGATGCTGGCATAGATGTTTGTTACGTATGGTGATAAGCCAAACAATAAGGCTAATGCTATGATGTAGTTTTTAATGTTCTTATTTATCATTTGAAAGTTATAATTTACATATTTGAATTAAAACCGCAGGGCTCCTTGCACGCCTATGGCAGATGCCCTGCTGTCTTTATTGTTTATTACTGCCGGCTCAACTTGAAGGCTGAGGTCGTCAGATATGTCAAACGATGACAAAGAAGCGTCAACGTATGCGTCAACAATAGACAAGGCATAAACTCCGAGCATACAGAAGAAACTGAGGTCGCGCCAGCGGCGGTACTTGTCTTTCCTTGATTTGAATATGCTCTTATACCTCTCTTCGTTGGCAGATGTTATTTGTGTCCCTAAATGCAGAAATTGCGTATAGCTTTTGGTATTAGGGTCATTATCCATAATATCGAGATATGCCTGTGAATAATCCATATACATCTGGTTATTCCAACGCATGGCATAGGCACATCCGATGAATCCTCCATATACGATGGGAAGCTTCCAATACTTCCTGTTGTATATCTGTCCGGCTCCTGGTATTACTATTGCTAACCACATGGCACGTTTGGGGTCGGGTTTCCAATTAGCCCAATCTCTTTTCATGCGTTTTGCGGTTTTCTTCTGCATCTTGGCAAGACTCAAGGAATCTTCGCCTGTCATCGTCACAATGCTGTCAGCTGTTTCAGCTGCAACAAACTGTGGTTGCAGACATAGCAGAGTAGTAATTAGAGTTATTATATATATATAAGGTGTCACTGTACCTTGTCAAACAACTCTATGATACGTCCTAATTCTTCCTCAGAGGCGAAAGGTATTGTAATCTTACCTTTGCCGTTAGTAGAGCATGCCATTTGCACCTTTGTGCCTGTCAGTGAACCGATGCGCTTTTTCAGAGCCTCGTAGTGGTCGGGCAGGGTAGCAACGGCTTTTATTTTCTTCTTGACAGTTTGTACATCCTCTCCATTGTTAAGACCCTTTACCATCTCCTCAACTTTTCTTACGGAGTAATTATGCTTCATAATCTCCTTGTAAAGCTTGACTTGCATGGAAGGTGAGTCTAACGAAAGAAGAGCACGTGCATGTCCCATGTCTATTTCCTTCTTCTGTAAAGACAACTGTATCTGTGCTGGCAGACGCAGTAAACGGAGATAATTAGCTATGGCTGCGCGGCTTTTACCAACTCGTTCTGACACTTTCTCCTGTGTCATTCCTTCTGTGTCGAGTAATTGCTTGTATGCCAAGGCTATCTCTATGGCGTTGAGGTCTTCACGTTGAATGTTCTCAACTAACGCCAATTCCATCACTGCCTCGTCATTGATGGTGCGGATGTATGCAGGAATGGCTTTCAGTCCCGCAAGTTGTGATGCGCGCCAACGACGCTCACCTGCTATTATTTGGAATCGGTTGTCCTCTATCTGGCGTAGCGTTATGGGCTGTATGATACCCAATTCCTTTATGCTGGCAGCCAATTCCTGAAGTGCCTGCTCGTCAAACTCTCGACGAGGTTGGTTAGGATTGGGCTCAATAAAGTCAATAGCTATCTCATTGATAGTTGAAGACCCTTGAGGATGGATATCCTCTGTAGATATAAGGGCATCAAGTCCTCTGCCCAAAGCGTTGAATTTCTTTTTTACTGCCATATAAACTGTTCTGTCAACTGATTTTTAGTCATCAGTGGTATTTACTTCTCTCTGCTTACTATTTCTTTTGCCAGTGAAAGGTGATTCTTTGTGCCTGCTGCATCGGCGTCATATAATATCACAGGAAGTCCATGACTTGGACTCTCAGATAGTTTCACATTACGCTGAATAACGGTCTTGAATACCAATTCCTGGAAATGTCTCTTAACCTCGTCATATATCTGGTTGGCCAGTTTCAGACGGTTGTCATACATGGTCAAAAGGAACCCCTCAATCTCAAGTTGAGGATTGAGTTTGCTCTTTATGATTTTGATGGTGTTAAGAAGTTTGCCAATGCCTTCAAGAGCGAAGTACTCACACTGAACAGGTATGATAACAGAGTCTGCTGCCGTCAGGGCGTTTACTGTTATCAGTCCGAGAGATGGTGAACAGTCGATGAGAATATAGTCATAGTCTTGACGTATAGGCTCAAGAATGTCCTTCAATACTTTCTCTCTGTTGGGTACTGTGAGCATCTCTATCTCTGCGCCGACAAGGTTGATATGGCTTGGAATTATGTCTAAGCCATTAATGTCTGTCGTATATATAGCATCTCTTACGTCAGCGTGATCTATAATACATTCGTAGATAGAGCACTCAACCTCTTGTAGGTTCACTCCCAATCCACTTGATGCGTTTGCCTGTGGGTCAGCATCAATTACAAGTACGGATTTCTCAAGCGTAGCAAGTGAAGCAGCAAGGTTTATTGTCGTGGTTGTCTTGCCCACGCCTCCTTTCTGATTGGCCAATGCTATTATTTTACTAACTTTCTTGTTCATATCATAGCGTTGAATTAATATTCCTACTCTATCCTGTAATACTCTACAAAGTTAAAAAAAAAAAATGATATAAAGTATAAATGCTATTAGAAATATACATTTTTTGACTAAATAGTTGTTAATTACGTGTTTTTTTTATAACTTTGTAAAGTAATGAGGTGTTGGAAACTTGGCTCCGTAGCTTAGCTGAATAGAGCGTCAGATTCCGGTTCTGAAGGTCCTGGGTTTGAATCCCAGCGGGGTCACATTCTAAATAAAGCGTATGTCAAAATTTTTGATATACGCTTTTTTTTACTTTGTCAAGGTGGGTGATGAGAATTAAATGAGAAATCAACAAAATGCTATATGGAGAAGTCTGAAGATGATATATGGAGAAGTTGGGAAAGGATAAATTCATATATAATCACATGTATATGATAATCCTATGTCTTGAATATTTCAGACAACATGAAAAGAGGTAAAGACTTTAATCTTTACCTCTTTTCCGTATGTAAATTCTATAGAATCTCGATTTATGCTGCCGCAGCTGAGTGCAGAGCCTCGTAGATGCAACTTACTACGCCAAAGAGCATTACACCTGCGGTGCAGATAACAAGGGTCAACTTGGTGTTGCCGTCCATCTTGAATGTAGGCAGAGCCTCTCCATCGTTGTTGATATACATTGCCTTGACAATCAGCAGGTAATAGTAAAGTGATATCACTGTGTTTACCAATGCTATGAATACGATGCAGTATGGCCAGAATGTAGGACGACCATCTACAGCTGCAAGGAACACAAAGAACTTAGAGAACATACCGGCAAATGGAGGTATGCCACCTAAAGAGAAGAGGGCAAGTGTCATGAGGAATGCCATCTTAGGATTGTTCTTGTACATTCCGTTGTATGCAGCCATGTCTGTGCGACCGTCATTTGCGTTCTCTACTGATGCAATGATAGTGAACACTGCCATGTTAGCAACAATGTAGATAAGTACATAGTACATCAAAGCGGTGATGCTCATCACATAGTTTCCGCCTATAGCCACAAGCATTATGTATCCGGCCTGAGAGATAGAAGAGAAAGCCATGAAGCGTTTCAGTTCTGTCTGACGTATTGCCATAAGGTTTGCTATGGTGATAGACAAAACTACAAGAATCATCATCGAGATGGTCCAATAAGGCATTATAGCGATGAATACCTTGTAAAGAATAGCAACCAGGGTGAAGGCTGCAGCACCCTTTGATATGACACTGAGGTAGCCCGTCACTGTAGTTGGGGCTCCTTGATAGGTGTCAGCGGTCCAGAAATGGAATGGTACGAGTGAAATCTTGAAACCAAGACCTGCGATGAAGAATACCATTCCCATGAGAATCATAGGGGTTGCGTCAAGTAATTTAGCGAAGTCCTTGAAGTAAAGCGTACCGGTTGCACCATAGAGGAAAGATATACCGTAAAGCATTACACCTGAAGAGAATGTGGCCGTAAGGATAAACTTTGCGGCTGCCTCTGCAGAGTTGTTTCTCCATTTATCGAGTGCCACCATACAACCCATAGGTACGGATGCCATCTCAAGACCGAGGAAGAACATAAGGAAGTCACCTGCAGACATCATCATAAACATACCAAGCAGGGTAGAAATGGTCAGCATGTAGAACTCACCCTCTGTAAGTTTTGCATCTGTGTTGGTAAGCCAGTTACGTGCCTGCATAACAACGATGAGTGTACCAAATGTAAGGATTGACTTCATCATGTTTGCCGCAGGTGTCGCATGATACATTCCTCCAAACAATGTAGCTCCATCAGCACCGCCAAATGGTGTGAAACTGAGAATGAGTTGTATCAGTAACAAAATACAAACGAAGGGATTGAACCACTTGCGCTCTGTCTGCTTGCTTGAGCAGAAATCTGCTATGAATACAATTACCAATATAGCCATGAGCATGGCTTCTGGTATCATATATAGAAATTGACTGTAATTCATTTTTTTATGGATTATGGATTATGGACTATGGACTAAAGTTTATTTCTTGTGAAAACTTATTCCTTCATCCTTTCTACTTTCTTCCAATTAGAGTGCGGCGAGGTTCTGTAATATTGGAGCAACACCGTTCTCTATCACGTGACTTGCCCATATTGGGAAAGAGCCGAGTCCTGCTACACAGGCTATGAGGCAACATACAGCGAACTTCTCGTCCCATGTAGCGTCAGTCAACTCCTCATAGTGTGGATTGGTAACCTTGCCATAGAGAATGAAGCCAACGGTACGGAGTATGTAAACCGCAGTCACAACGATAGATGTACATGCAATGATTGTGCAGCAACGATGGAATGTGTCTGCATTCTCAAATGAGCCTACAAAGATGGTCATTTCTGCAATGAATCCAGAGAAACCTGGCAGACCGAGGTTTGCAAGACCTGCTATGACATATCCTACAGAGAGGAAAGGCATAATCTTCATGAGTCCTCCGAGTTCACGGATGTCACGTGTGTGGGTTCTGCCGTATATCATACCGATGAGTGCGAAGAAGAGTGCTGTCATCAATCCGTGAGAGAGCATCTGCAGAATAGCGCCAGTGCATGATACCTTTGTCATCATCAGCAGGGCGAAGAGTACGAGTCCGCAGTGTGACACAGAAGAGTATGCGTTGATAAACTTCAGGTCGGTCTGCACACATGCTGAGAATGCGCCATATACAACCGAGCATGTTGTGAGGATAAGGAATATCCAAGCAAGCTCATTGGTAGCATCAGGAAGCAGGAACATCGCTATGCGGAAACATCCATAGCCACCAAGTTTCATCAGTACGCCGGCATGAAGCATAGACACTGATGTCGGTGCACAGCCGTGACCAATAGGAGACCAAGTGTGGAATGGGAACAATGCTCCAAGTACTCCGAATCCAATGAAGACGAATGGGAACAAGGCCTTCTGGATAGCCAGAGGTATTATTCTTGCGCCGTTGGTCTGATGGGCGATATCCAATATGTTCATTGTGTTGGCACCGCTGAAGAAGTATATGCCGACTAATCCGATGATGATTAGGGCAGAACCACCCATAAGCATCAAGGTCAGCTTCATTGCTGCGTACTCCTTTTTGCCTGAGCCCCAGTAACCGATAAGGAGATACATAGGAATCAGTGCAACCTCATAGAACATGAACATGGTGAACATGTCAATAGAAATGAAGAAGCCATACACACCTGTTGACAACAAGGTGAACCACATAAAGAACTCCTTTGTGAGTGGCTGCAGTTTCCATGAAGCGAATGTGCCGGTAAATACTATTATGCTTGAGAGCAGCAGCATCACAACACTGATGCCGTCAACACCTACAGCGTATGCTATGTTAAGTGGCGCAAACCAAACATGTGAATATGTGTATAGCATTTCAGCTGTGTTGCCTGCTGCACGCTGACCGATAAAGTCTATTGTGAGCCACACGCTGAGTGCTACGAGACAGGATGCGCCTGCCACCATCACGCCACGCACCTGATTGACGTTACGTGCAGCCCATAGGCCTGCCAACATCAGTACAGGTATTATTACGAATAATGTTAATATACTCATCTTGTGAGAAAATTAATAATTAAAAATCAATTAATAATTTATAGACATATCAAGAATAATGTCAGAGCTACTGCACCGCAGATGAACCATGTAGCGTAGTTGCGTACATCGCCGTCCTGTGTGGTACGTATGCTCTCGCCTCCGGCATTTGCGCCCCATGCGGTGAAGTCGATGAAGCCATTGATTATGTGCTCATCAATCCATGCCACAGGAGTGGAAACGAAACGGAACAGTATCTTGTGTGTTACGAACTGGTATACCTCGTCCATATAGAAGCGCTTGTAAGCCCAACGATGGAGACGTGGTGCAAGAGAGTACATCTTGTCTGCTATAGGTTGTGTCTCGCCCTTATAGATATAAGTGGCAAGAGCGATAGAGCAGACTGCGATTACAGTTGAAGTGGCAGCGATTACAGGATCGAAATGAATGGTGTAAGCTGTGCCGCTTGCTGTTACGAGTGAACCGAATGATGCCCAGTCCCATCCAAGGAATCCTCCGAGCGTGGTGAAGATACCAACGCCAACGGTTACGATGCTGAGGAATATGAGTGGGAATGTCATTGTCCATGGTGCCTCGTGTGGAGTGTGGTGAGCATGAAGTTCCTTGTTCTCTGTCCCCCAGAATATACCATAGTACAGACGGAACATATAGAATGCTGTCATAGCTGCTACGGCTGTCATCCACCATCCGCAGATAGGAGAGTATGCGAAGCATGCTGATATTATCTCATCCTTCGAGCTGAATCCAGAGAAGAATGGGATACCTGCGATGGCAAGACAAGAGATAAGGAATGTAGCATGGGTTATTGGCATGTACTTACGCAGACCACCCATTGTTGACATCTCGTTAGAGTGTACGGCATGTATGATACAACCTGCTCCGAGGAACAGACAAGCCTTGAACATAGCGTGGGTGAAGAGGTGGAACATTGATGCCATATAGCCTAATGAACCATGGTTGTCAATAACACCTTCACCATGATGTCCTGGCAGACATACGCCAAGCGCAACCATCATGAATGCAATCTGTGATATGGTAGAGAATGCCAGCACACGCTTGATGTCGCTTTGTGCACATGCTATCGCTGCTGCATAGAAGGCAGTGAAAGCGCCAACTACGACTACGATGGAAAGATGGTTTGGTGCGTAGTCTATCCACAGTGGGAACATACGTGCAATCTGGAATACACCAGCTACCACCATCGTAGCAGCATGGATGAGTGCAGATACAGGTGTTGGGCCTTCCATCGCATCTGGCAACCAGATGTGAAGTGGGAACATTGCTGACTTACCGGCACCACCGATGAACATCAGTACAAGAGCGGTAGGCAGTATTAAACCACCTGCGGCCCAAGCCTTGTCGGCATTACAGAGTGTGAATGTGTTTGCTGCGTCGCCGATTATCTCAGTACCTGTGAATGAGAAGTTGAATGAACCTGTGTAGAATCCAAAGATGAGGATACCAACAAGGAAGAACATATCGGCGAAGCGTGTCACGATAAACGCTTTCTTAGAAGCGTGGACAGCAGCCTGCAGTGGGTAGTAGAAGCCGATGAGCAGATATGAGCTTACACCTACAAGCTCCCAGAACATATACATCTGGAAGATGTTGGTAGCTACTACCAGTCCCAACATTGAGAATGTGAAGAGTGAAAGGAAAGCGTAATAGCGCTGGAAACCTTTCTCTCCGTGCATATAGCCGAATGAGTAGATATGTACCATCAGCGATACTGTTGAGATGACAATAAGCATCATGACCGCAATAGGGTCGAGCAGTATGCCGAGGTCGAAATGAAGTGAACCGAGTGGCAACCATGTAGTGTTATAAGGTACTACAGTAGCGAAAGTGCCGTCAGCCAGACGATCCATGCTGAAATACTGGAAGGCCGTGATGTAGCTCAGTATTGTCACCAGTCCGAGGGAGCAGGTGCCAATGATACCGGCAGCCTTGTGCGACCAACCTTTCTTACCTCTGAAATAATCAGTCAAACCGATTATCAAGAATGAAAGCAGAGGTAGAAGAAGTATACCAATTGTATAACCGAATTCCATTGTTTTCTATTTTTGAAGGTTTAACCAATTATAATTTCATATTCTGTATGCTTGTCACAGAATCACTGTTGAAGTGACGGTAAGCATTGATGATTATTGCGATAGCCACTGCACTCTCTGCTGCGCTTATGCCGATAGAGAACAGAGTGAAGAACATTCCCTCCATTGCTTCAGGATAGAGCAGACGGTTGAAAGCTGCGAAATTGATGTCAACGGCGTTGAGCACCAACTCTATGCTAACGAGCATCGCAATCATGTTGCGGCGTGTTACGAAACCGAATACGCCTATGAAGAATAGTATCGCGCTAAGCACGAAGAAACATTGTACTGGTACCATACTTATTTATCCTCCTTTTGATTACGTGAAACTACAAGTCCTCCGATGATGCACGCAAGGAGGAAGATTGATATGAACTCGAATGGAAGCACATACTGGTACTTCTCTGAACCCATCAGGGTTGTGCCTATCTGTTCCATAGGAACCTCGACATCCTGTACGGTGCAGAACTTGTCAAAGAACTCAGACTTCAACTGAGCCGTAACAACTGTAATCAAGCCAACCACAGCGACAAGTGCTGCTATGCCGAGTCTCTTGATGTCAAGTTTTTCCTTCAGACCCTGCAGACGACGCTTAGAGATAAGCTGTATTGCGAAGATGTAAATCATCGTCATACCGCCGGCGTAGATGCTAAGCTGTGCCGTACCGAGGAAAGTGTAGTCGAGTAGGAAATATATTCCAGCTATGGCGAAAAGCACGAACAACAATGCCGTTACGGCACGCATTATGCTCTTTGTCATAACAGAGAAGATAGCAGCGCAGATAATTACTGCGGCTATTATAGCGAATACGATTATATTTGCCATGATTATTATGCCTCCTCTTTTTTAGGTTCAACATTAGTGCCTTCTGCAGCCTTGCTTGCAGCCTCTGCTGCAGCTTTCTCTGCTGCTACCTTGGCGTTCTCAGCATACTGTGCCATCTCCTCTTCTGTAGGTGGAATGTTCAGGTGCTGTTTCAGAGCGTCACGGTTGAATACCGCGTTCTCAAAGTCTTTGACGAATTTGATGGCGCCGAAGTTGCAGGCGTTTACACAAAGTTGGCAGAACATGCAGTCGCCGAGGTCATACTGATAGTCGGTAAGGAGTTTCTTCTTCTTGCCGTCAGCAGTAGTTACCATCTGCGATACGATTTTTATACTGCCATTAGGACAAGCCTTCTCGCAGAGCGTACATGCTGTACACTTGTTCTTGCCGTTCTCATCATGAGGCATTACAAGTGTGCCGCGGTGGCGCTCAGCAATATGCTGTGTCTTGCGGTTCTCGGGGTACTGTTCGGTTATCTTTGGTGTGACATACTCACCCATTGTGATATCCATACCCGTCAGCAGGGTTTTGATACCTGCTATGACACCGCCGAAATATGAATTGTTTTTTGCCATTGTCTTTTATCTTTCAATTTCAACGTTCAATTACTTGTCTTTCTTTATAGCGATGTCAACACCGACAAGTTTCTGTTCCTTTGCGAATGTGCTGCGGAACTTGATGGCACGTAATACTATCACAGCGAATATCACAGCTATGACAGCGGCAACAACTATACCTGAATATATAGAGCCAACCAAGTTGAATGATACGCATACGGTCATAAGCACAAGGTTCAGCAGTGCAAGAGGCATGAGGTATTTCCACTCAAGCTTCAGTATCTGGTCGATACGCAGACGTGGGAAGGTCCACTTAATCCACATAAGGAGCCATACCATAGCGAAAGCCTTGCCCAGGAACCAAACGATACCAGGGATGTAGTCCATTACGGCGTCGAAACCTTCAATGCCGATATGTACTGGACACCAACCTCCGAGGAATACGAGTGTTGTCATACCTGCTACGATGAACAGGTTAAGGAACTCTGCCAGATAGTAGAAACCGAAGCCCATACCCGAATACTCAGTATGATATCCGGCAGTAAGCTCAGACTCAGCCTCTGCAAGGTCGAAAGGACCACGGTTAGCCTCCGCGTTACCTGCAATGAGGAATATGAGGAAAGCTATGATAGCAGGAATGTGTCCCTGGAAGATAAGCCATCCGAAAGGTCCCTGCTGTGCCTCCACGATGCCTGATACCTGCATGGTACCAGTCAGTATTGTCGCGGTGATAAGGCAAAGGCCGAGTGACATCTCGTATGAAATCATCTGTACGGCACCACGCATTGCTGATACGACACCGTACTTGTTGTTTGATGACCATCCTGCAAGGAATACGCCTACAACACCTATTGCACTGATAGCAGTGTAAAGGAATATGCCAACGTTGAAGTCAAGTACTATGGCACCCTTGTTCCAAGGAAGGAATGCGAATGCGCCGATAGAACCCATGATTACGAGTATAGGAGCAAGTGCGTAGAGAAGTTTGTCGGCCTTGTCAACAAAGAAGATCTCTTTGATAAGCATCTTCAGTACGTCGGCAAACACCTGCAGCAGTCCCCATGGTCCTACACGCATAGGACCGAGGCGGCACTGGAAGTATGCGCACACCTTACGCTCCATGAAGATAAGTGCGATGGCGAGCAGCGCATAGCCCACGATGATGAGCAAACCTACAAGCACACACTCTATGGTCAGCACGAGCCACTCTGGCATGCTAAACAAACCGAAGCCTGTCAGCAGCATTTCGTGCAGCCATGATGTAACTATTGAAAAATCAAACATAATGTATTATCGTTTTCGTTTTTCGTCTATATATATAATAAGGTGTAAGGATTAACGGTCGATATCAGGTATGATATAGTCAAGACCGGCACCTACGGCGATAAGGTCAGCCACCTTTGTACCGCGAAGCATCTCGTCGAGGGCTCCTACGAGTGAGAGAGCCATAGGACGAAGTTTCATACGGAATGGAGACTTGTCACCGCGTGAGTCAAGGTAAACGCCAAACTCACCGCTTGTACCCTCAACAGCATAGTACCACTGTCCTTCAGGACATTTGATGATAGGCTTCTGCTTGATGTAATACTCACCTTCAGGAATGTTGTCGATAAGCTGCTCTATAATCTTGATAGACTGCTCTATCTCCTTTATACGCATATAGTAACGATCCTGTGCATCACCGTTCTCAAGAACAACCTGGTCCCATTCTACCTTGTCATACATATCGTATGGATAGTTCTTACGCAGGTCGTTTGCCCAGTTAGAGGCACGGCCGTTAGAACCAGATACGCCGTAGTCTATGCACTGCTCCTTTGTGAATACACCCACACCCTCAAGTCGCTGGTGTGTTATGACGTTCTCGCCAAACACATTCATGTACTCGTCGAGTTTTGGCTTCAGGTATGCACAGAGCTTCTTCACATTCTCTTGGAAGTTCTCATCAATGTCTGCCTGCAGACCACCTATTCTGTAATAGTTCTGAATAAGACGTCCGCCGGTAGTCTCCTCCATAGCATTCAGTACATACTCGCGGTCACGCATACAGAACAGGAATGCAGTGAGTGCGCCCAGATCCTGTGCATAACATCCGAGGAACAGGAGGTGGCCGTCAATACGCTGAAGTTCATCCATTATTGTACGGATGGTCTTGATGCGGTCGTTCAGCTCAATGCCGAGAGCCTCCTCTATGACACCGCAAATAGCGTGGCGGTTCATCATGGCAGAGAGATAGTTGAGACGGTCAGTCATTGCCAGAGTCTGAGGATAAGTCATCTCCTCAAACATCTTCTCTATGCCACGGTGAATATATCCGAGGTGAGGATAAATCTTCTTTACAGTCTCACCGTCAAGTATAGTCTCAAGTCGCAGCACACCGTGTGTTGATGGGTGCTGAGGACCGATGTTTATCACGAAGTCATCTTCTTTGAACAGAGGAACCTTCTTCTCAACCACGTTACCCTCAGCGTCAAGGCTGTACTGTGATGTGCAGTCCACTTCCTTGTCGTCCTCAAGTGAATAGCCGTCCTTAGCCTGGAAATCCTTGCGGAAAGGATAGCCCTCAAAGTCGTTACGCAGGAAAAGACGACGCATGTCTGGGTGTCCGAGGAACTTTATTCCGTAGAAGTCAAATACCTCACGCTCCAGCAGGTCAGCTGTTTTCCAAAGATTAGTTACAGTATAGATAACATAATCCTCGCCTTTCTTCTCAGCCATGGTCTTTACTGATATACGCTCGTGCGTGTCAGTATTCTCCATTATGTAGATACAGCCGAGGTTGCCCTCGCCGAAGTCTTCACCGATAATAGTAACGAGGTAGTCGAAATGCTTCTCGTTGCGGAGCTTTGCCATCTCTGCGGCAAACTCGCTGAAAGAGTATTCTATATTGTTAAGTTTCATCTCGTGTTTCCTCCTTACTTAAATGTATCGTTAATCTCCTTCTTAACTGCATTTACGCAGGTATCAACACCCTTCTTCATCTCAGCGATGAACTTCTTAGGGATGTCCTTGATAACCAGTGGGTCTGGGCTCTTCTGCTTCTTGTTCACACCGCCGAAGAACTTCTCGACCTTCACCTTACGCTGCAGCTGCATCATTCCATAGAGGATAGCTTCTGGGCGTGGAGGACATCCTGGTATATAAACGTCAACGGGCAGGAACTCGTCGATGCCGCGTACCACATGGTAGCTCTGCTTGAAAGGTCCGCCAGAGATAGCGCATCCACCTACGGCAATGACATACTTAGGCTCAGCCATCTCGTCATACAGACGCTTCAATACTGGTGCCATCTTGTGTGTGATAGTTCCTGCACACATGATAAGGTCAGCCTGTCGTGGAGAGTTACGTGTCACCTCAAATCCAAAACGCGCAAAGTCATAGCGTGCGCATCCGCATGCCATGAACTCAATACCACAACAAGATGTGGCAAACGTAAGAGACCAGAGAGAGTTTGAGCGTCCCCAGTTTATCAGTGCGTCAAGGTTTCCAAGCACCACGTTTACGCCGCCCTCGTTAAGCTCGTCGATTATTTTCTCAAGTGATTCGTTATCCTTCCATTCATTGTAAGGAATGTTCTTGATAGAGGGTTTTCTTATTTCCATTCCAGTGCCCCCTTTCTCCAAGCATACGCAAGGCCAAATACTAATACCAGCATAAAGAATCCTATGCTAAACAAAGCCATGGTACCGAAATTCTTTACTACTACTGCCCAAGGGTAGAGGAATACGGTTTCCACGTCAAACATAAGGAAAAGGATAGCGAAAAGGTAGTAACCTACATGCATTGGCAACCAAGATGTGCCGCGTGTAGGGATACCACACTCAAACGGTTCACCTTTCACCTTATTATATGTGCGTGGTCCCAGCAGTTTTGCGGTAATGTAAGCCGCTACCACCAAGAAGACAGCCGTAATAATAACGGTGATAAACAAAGTGAAATACATAAAAAAACTGTGTATTTATATTAATTAAAACTGTTCGTCGCGTCTCAATTTGAGACTGCAAAATTACAAAAAAAAATTAAAAAATGCAAACTGCCGGCAGTCAAATTTCGGTCCTGCTGTTTATTTCTGTCTTATTGCAAAGTCTGTTTAGCAAATATTTTTCGTGATTTTTCCTTTGTAGGGAGACGCGAACAAAACACAACGGAAATGCCATGTGGCTATGACATTTCCGTTGTGGAATCTCTGTCGTGGTTGTATTTCGTTGTAAACCGGATATTTATGTTATGGTGGGTGTTAATAGAAGCCACCTTATGGTTTTAGCGGCGTCAACGGATAGATGATGTTTATGATGAAAATGTTGGCAGCCAGTATTATTAGGTTCATCAGCAGGCCTATACGCATGAAATCGCTGAAACGGTAACCGCCAGGTCCATATACCAGCATGTGTGTGGGTGAGCCTATCGGTGTGGCAAAGCTGCTGCTGACACTTATCATCAGGGCTATTAGGAAAGGATAAGGCTCGTACCCCATTTTCTCTGCTGCCTCATACATGATAGGGAAGAACATCGCACCTGCTGCCGTGTTGGATATAAACTCTGTTATGAAGGTACCGACAAGGCATATAGCTGTCATCACAATGATTGGGTTTGTGCCGCATACGTCAAGGATGCCGAACGCCAGTCGTTCCGCTATGCCGGTCTTTTGTATGGCTAAGCCCAGTACCACACTGCCGGCAAAGACAAACAGAATGTCCCAGTTTATTGCTTTCATGGCCTGGTCTGGAGTGCAGCAACGCATCACCAGCATGGCAAAAGCGGCGAGTAAGGCGCTCTCCAGCAGTGGCAGTACGCCGAAAGCTGACAGCGCAATCATGGCAATCATGATGATAGAGGAGTAGAGCGTCTTCACACCCACGTTTACCACCTCTTCACCTACTATCAGTCCGTGTGTCTTGGTCAGCTCCATGATGTCCTTGATATGTCCGGCAAACACCAGACGGTCACCGCCCATAAGGAATTCGTTCTCGTCAAGCGGAACAGACACGTTGTCAAAGTGGCGCACCTTGATGAGCCGCCCTCCCTTTACGTTCAGCAGTCCGGCATAGCCCAGTGTCTCGCCGATATACTTGTTGTCTGACGGCACTAACAACTCTACGGTGTATTCCACAGTGTCATCGTCGGTGGACTCCGGTGCCTTGCGCTCAGGCAGCAGCCTGCGCATGGCGATGATGGAGAGTATGCCCACCCCGAGACAGAACAGTCCGGGGATGGTTGTCGCTAGTACGTTCATGGCTTGTCCTGTCTTGTCGGCATACAGGCCTGAGATGATAAGATTTGGTGGTGTGCCTATCAGCGTACATACACCGCCCATGCCTGATGCGTAGCTCAGGGGTATCAGCAGTCTTGATGGCGATATGCCCAGCTTCTTCGACCACATCTTGACAATGCCTACGAAGAGCGTCACTACCGTGGTATTGCTGAGAAAAGAACTGAGTGCCGCTACGGGAAGCATCAGTCTGACCACAGCCTTCGAGTAACTCTTAGGCTGCCCCAGCATATTCTTTACTATCCACTGCAGCACACCCGTGTGCGTCAGGCCTGCCACCACCACGAACAGCACGCCGATGACCACCACCGAGGTGGAGCTGAAGCCTGAGAAGGCATCCTTTGCGTCAAGAACGCCGGTAAGGAACAGTACGGCAACGGCACTGAAAAACACCAAGTCAGTGCGTAGTTTCGTGAATAGCAGGATTGTGAACATCGAGAGTACCGTGATAATGGTAATCCATGCGTGGATGTTAAATCCCCATAAGATAAATGATGCCTCTAACATCTTGAATTTATTCAGGTTTATGTTTTGTGGTTGTGCTACTCTTTTTCTACCATCTTATCAGCTTTTGTCTTTATCTTGGCTATCCTGTTGCCAAGTTTCTTTCCTGTCCTCTTTAGGCGGTCCATGAATTCCGGAAGAAAAGCCTCGTCTTCGCCACCGTTAGTGTTGATTCTGAATGAGCAGATGTGTGTTTGTGACGGCTTATGGTAGAGTTCAAATGAGAATGTATGTTCTCCGTCATCGTCAGCCTCTAAAGGGGTAATCTTTAGTTCCAATTTAGCCTCTTGCTCGTTCAAGAGTTTCATTTTGCAACTCTTCATCTCAATGTTCGCATTGTGGACTAAAGTGTTCTCTATCATGTTTGTAAAGCGTTCGAAGGTTCTATCTACTTTCATTGATATGTAATCTTCTGCATTGAAATTTTCAATCTTAAACACAGAATAGTCAAAAGAATAGTTGATAGCGAGCTCATTGCGTAGCAGCAGATAGTTCGTTGATTCGTCTTGCGCACATGTCAATTGGCTACAGCCAATACATAGTAAAATGGATAATAAGAAATGTTTCATGGTCTTTACGGTTTAGATTAATTTTTTTGTTTGTCATTATATTTACTTGACTTGCGAAAGTCAAATAGAGAATTTTATATTGTTTGTCGTGGTTATATTATAATAGGAGTTATTAAGATTAATTGCAAAGATAATAAAATAAATTAAGAAACAAAATGAAAATGGAGAAAAATAAAAGTTTTATTTGCTAAATATATATGTGGTATGTTGTGTCGACCTGTATCGTTTATATGGTAATTTCAAAAAAAATGAGGCTCTGTAAAGAAAAGTCGTGAATAGGACATTTTGGTGATTTGGGGGTCAAAAAAATGTTCACGAAAAAACGCAAACTAGGAGAGAAAAAAGCGATTTTTGGGAGAAAAACGGCACTTTAGGGGTGAAAAAATGGCTTTTGAACGGAGAAGTGATAGCTTTCACGTCGTCATTCGATAGCTTTTACACCCAGAAAGCATAGCTTTGACATGCAAAAACGATAGTTTTTACGACGTAAAAGCTATCGTTTTTCAGTGCTTTTTTATGACCTGTCACTGATTATCAACGAGTTACAAACTGCTGTAGAATCGGCTGTACGAAATCAGTTGTAAAAAGTTTTGAAATATTGCAAGGAAAACGGGGTTGAGTAAGGTGCCAAAATAGGACAAAATCGATTTTGGGGGTATTTTGAGTGTTCGTCAAAAGTGGATTTCAGGTATGCCAAAGGCTGCTATGCCATCGCAGGACAGTATTACCTTAACACCATTACGCGTAACAACTACCAACCATCGTTTACAGGTAGCGGCGCCTATGTCACTATCGAAACTCGTATGCAAGTGAAGTTCTGAAGAACTTAATATCCTCATATCTGTGACTCTTGACCTGAAAACATCACAACAGAGGGTGTAATCCGTTAAATGTTGTAAAAAATAGCCTGCGCTTGATAAATAATAAGAAAAAAATATTAAATTTGCAGTCAAGCTAAATCAATCTACATAAAACTAACAATTACAATACAAAATTAATAATATGAATAACATAAAGGAGAAACTCTTCTCGGAGTTTCAGGCACCCTCTACTCAGGAGTGGCTTGACAAGATTCAAGTGGACCTGAAGGGTGCCGATTTTCAAAAACGTTTAGTATGGCGTACTCCGGAAGGATTCAACGTACAGCCTTTTTACCGTAAGGAGGATGTGGAGAAACTGCAGACTCCCAATGCCATGCCTGGCGAGTTTCCGTTTGTCAGGGGCAACAAGAAGGATGACAACACATGGTACATCAGGCAGGAGATAAAAGCCGATGATGCCAAGGATGCTAATGCACATGCCCTTGACATACTGAACAAGGGTATTGACTCGCTATCATTCAAGATTCCAGGCAAGAAGGTGAGCGCCGAGTTCGTGGAGCAGCTGCTCGAAGGAATATACTGTGACATCGTGGAGGTGAACTTCAGTACCTGCAAGCGCCATTCCCTCGAGCTGGCACAGATACTTGTGGAGTACTTTGAGAAGAAAGGCTACGACAAGGAAAAGGTTGTGGGTTCTATAGACTGGGACCCTATGGAGAAGATGGTGATGCAGGGCAAGGCTGTGGAGCCAATACTGCAGTTTGCCAAACCTATAGTCGAGACACTGCGTGATTATCCTAATGTCCGCTGCATAACGGTAAATGCCGCATCGCTGAACAATGCGGGGGCATACATTGTGCAGGAGTTAGGCTATGCGCTGGCATGGGGTAATGAATACCTGCAGCAGTTGACTGATGCCGGTGTTGACGCAACGCTTGCCGCACGCAAGATAAAGTTTAATATGGGCGTGTCGGAAAACTATTTCATGGAGATAGCAAAATTCCGTGCTGCCAGAATGTTATGGGCAAATATAGTAAAGCAGTATGAGCCAAAGTGTGACTGCGCTTGCCAGATGTGTGTCAATGCCGTGACGACTACTTACAATATGACACTGTTTGATGCACATGTCAACCTCTTGCGCTCACAGACAGAGACCATGTCGGCTGCGCTGGGAGGTGTACACTCTATAGTAGTGACACCGTTTGACGCCGCATACGAGACACCTAATGACTTCTCAGAGCGCATAGCACGCAACCAACAACTGCTGTTGAAGGAAGAGTGTCATTTCAATACTATCGTTGACCCAGGAGCAGGTTCCTATTATATAGAGGAGCTGACCACATCGCTTGCTGCAGAGGCATGGAAGATATTCCTGAAGGTGGAAGACGAAGGCGGTTTCTTGGCTGCGATAAAGGCAGGGTCAGTGCAAGATGACATAAACGCTACCAACGAGAAGCGCCACACACTGGCGGCACAGCGCAGAGAGTTCATACTCGGTACTAACCAGTTCCCTAACTTTACTGAGAAGTCTGACGGCAAGCGTCCGTTAGAGCACAGCTGTGGCTGCGGACATAAGGACGAAACGGCATATAAGGCAATAAACGCCACGCGCCTTGCGGCAGACTTCGAGCAGTTACGTCTTGCAACAGAGCAGGCACCAAAGCAGCCAGTGGCATTTATGCTTACCATAGGCAACCTCGTATGGAGACAGGCTCGAGCACAGTTCTCATGCAACTTCCTCGCATCTGCAGGCTATAAGGTTATGGATAATCTTGGCTTCGGTTCTGTAGAGGAAGGCGTTGATGCTGCCCTTGCTGCCAATGCAGATATTGTGGTTCTCTGTTCTTCAGACGATGAATATGCAGAATATGCTATTCCTGCATTCAAGTACCTTGACGGCAGGGCAATGTTCGTCGTGGCAGGTGCTCCAGCATGTGCTGACGACCTGAAAGCTGCAGGTATAGAAAACTTCATACACGTGAAGGTAAACCAACTTGAGACATTAAAAGAGTATAATCACAAATTAGGAATAGAGTAAGATTATGACCAGAAAAGATTTTAAAAACATAGATGTCTTCTCTGGCATAGAGAAGGCTGATGGAGCCAAATGGCAAAAAGATAATGATATACAATATGTATGGAAGACACCTGAACAGATACAGGTGAAGCCCGTATATACTAAGGAAGACCTTGAGGGCATGGAGCATCTGGACTTCGTGGCAGGCATACCGCCATACCTTCGAGGCCCATACTCAATGATGTATCCGTTCCGTCCGTGGACCATACGTCAGTATGCGGGATTCTCTACGGCAGAGGAGTCAAATGCGTTCTATCGCCGTAACCTCGCCGCTGGTCAGAAAGGCCTTTCCGTGGCCTTTGACCTTCCTACACACCGTGGCTATGACCCAGACAACCTGCGTGTTGTCGGTGATGTGGGTAAGGCTGGCGTGTCTATCTGTTCTGTAGAGAATATGAAGGTGCTGTTTGATGGTATTCCACTCAACAAGATGTCTGTCTCAATGACCATGAACGGTGCTGTGCTGCCTATCATGGCATTCTACATCGTGGCAGGTCTTGAGCAGGGAGCTAAGCTTGAGGAGATGGCAGGTACCATACAGAATGATATCCTTAAGGAGTTCATGGTGCGTAATACCTATATATACCCACCGGCATTCTCCATGCGTATCATTGCCGACATCTTTGAATATACATCGCAAAAGATGCCGAAGTTCAATAGCATCTCCATCTCAGGCTATCACATGCAGGAGGCTGGTGCTACGGCAGACATCGAGTTGGCATATACCCTTGCTGATGGTTTGGAGTATCTTCGTGCCGGTGTCAATGCCGGTATCGACATTGATGCCTTCGCACCTCGTCTGTCATTCTTCTGGGCTATCGGTGTGAACCACTTCATGGAGATAGCCAAGATGCGTGCCGGTCGTCTGTTGTGGGCAAAGATAGTGAAGAGCTTCGGGGCAAAGAACCCTAAGTCAATGGCTCTTCGTACTCACTCACAGACATCAGGTTGGTCACTGACAGAGCAGGACCCGTTCAATAATGTAGGCCGCACATGTATCGAGGCTATGGGTGCCGTGCTCGGACATACACAGTCCTTGCACACCAACTCTCTTGATGAGGCTATCGCACTGCCAACGGATTTCTCAGCACGTATAGCACGTAACACACAGATATACATACAGAACGAGACGAAGGTCTGCAAGGAGATAGACCCTTGGGCTGGCTCTTACTATGTGGAGTATCTTACCAACGAACTTGTGCATAAGGCATGGGCTCTCATACAGGAAATAGAAGAGCTCGGTGGCATGGCTAAGGCTATTGAGACCGGTGTACCTAAGATGCGTATTGAGGAGGCTGCTGCTCGTACTCAGGCACGCATAGACTGTGGACAGCAGACTATCGTGGGTACCAACAAGTATCGCCTTGACCATGAAGATCCAATAGATATTCTCGAAGTGGACAATACCACTGTGCGCAAGCAGCAGGAGGAGGCTCTGAAGGAACTGAAGGCAAACCGCGACGAGCAGAAGGTGAAAGAAACACTGGACGCACTGACAAAGGTGGTTGAGACTGGGGAGGGCAATCTTCTTGAGGCAGCCGTGGAGTGTGCCAAGGTGCGCTGTACGCTTGGAGAGATATCCGATGCGTGCGAGAAGATAGTAGGACGTTATAAAGCAGTAATTAGAACAATATCAGGCGTGTATAAATCAGAGACAAACAACGACAAGGACTTTGAGTTGGCTTGCCAGCTGACACAGAAGTTCGCAGAGCGTGAAGGTCGCCGCCCGCGTATCTTCATAGCCAAGATGGGACAGGATGGTCATGACCGTGGCGCCAAGGTGGTTGCTACGGGATATGCAGACTGTGGTTACGACGTGGATATGGGACCGTTGTTCCAGACTCCGGCTGAGGCCGCACGTGAGGCAGTGGAGAACGACGTGCACATAGTAGGTGTGTCATCACTTGCCGCTGGTCATAAGACACTCATTCCACAGTTGTTTGAGGAACTGAAGAAACTCGGTCGTGAGGATATTATGGTCATTGCCGGCGGTGTGATTCCGGCACAGGACTATGACTTCCTCTACAAGGCAGGTGTGGCCGCCATCTTCGGCCCTGGCACCCCTGTAGCCAAGTCGGCTATAGAGATGATGCGCATACTGCTTGACGAGGAATAGAAGGGAGCGGAGGTTAACCTGTTACAGGGTTAATAAACGTTAAATAATCGACTGTAAGGCTACTGATAATTGAGAAATTATTAGTAACTTTGCAGTCGATTTCTTATTCGTAGGTTCTAAGGGCAGGGCTGAAGACAATAGGAAGTCGGTATTTTTTAGTGCAAGGCAGGATAATAACAAAATTTTATTTCATTTATGGGTAACACATACGGTTATCGTGGCAACGGCAGATGGTGTGATAGGACACAAGGACATACATGTAGGTCAGTTGGTGCAGCCGGGACAGACAATGTGTAATATAGTTGATGGCTCAGAGATGTGGGTGGTGGCTAACTACCGTGAGACGCAGATGCCAAACATAGCAGTGGGTAGCAAGGTGAGAATGAAGGTTGACGCCGTGCCTGACGTGAAGTTTACAGGAGAGGTGGAGCGTATAAGCGATGCGACGGGGGCTGCCTATTCCATGATTCCACAGGACAATGCCACGGGTAACTTCGTGAAGATAGAGCAGCGCATACCAGTGCGCATACGTCTGGACAAGAACAAGAGTATGGGAAAACTTCGTGCTGGAATGAATGTGGAGTGTGAAGTGGAGTATAAATAAGAACCATATATAAATATGAGTAACAATAAACATACAGGTCACGACGCTCCTCCACCGTTTGCCATGCCGATGTTCCACGAATGGGTGCCAAAGGGTGTGCGACCGTGGATATACCTGTTGCAGGCCTTCTGCTTTCAGTTCAGTGGCGGTATATACATGGGTGCCATGAACGATATGATAGGCGAACATGCGTGGATGAGGGAAGATATATTGTTTCTGCTCTGCTGTACGTTGGCAGGTATGGCTATATGGTTCCCGGTGCTGTTTCGCATGAAGTTCCATTTCTCTAATAAGTTCCTTCTGATAACCTCGGCGCTGGTGCTGATAGTGTGTAATCTGCTCACTATGCATCGATTGCCGTTGCCTGTGATGTGGGTGGTGTGTATCTTGGCTGGCATAGCGAAGATACAGGGAACGTTTGAGAATATGTCGAACATCCAGTTGTGGATGACACCTAAGCGTGACTTTGCCGTGTTCTTCCCCTTGCTGCACATAGTGCTGCTGACAGCTATAGAGGTTACCGGGTGGCTGTCTGCCGCCTTTGCCTTTTCTATGCATTGGACTATGATGCACTGGCTTGTCATCGGTTTGATGCTGTTGGTGATAGCATTGCAGGTGCTGCTGACAAGGCCTTTCTGTCCGATGCCGCCGGACAAACGAGTGCCACTGCGCGGAATAGACTGGCTGTCAGCTGTGGGGTGGGTGACATTCTTCCTGGTATTGGCATATATACTCAACTATGGCGACTGGCTGCAGTGGTGGCATTCACGTACCATCCAGCTGCTTGTGGCGACCGACTGCATCGTGCTTGCCGGACTGATGCTGCGTATGAAGACAAACCGCCAGGCTTACATAGAGTGGCGTATCATGAGATTTCGCTACTTCCGCCCCATACTTCTCTTTATGGCGTTGTTTGAGGTGATAATGTCTGTGGAGCACGTGCTTGAGATGGTGTATTATGAGGAAGTGATGCACTATAGTGACCTGACATACGAGACCCTCAACCAGTGGTCGTTGATAGGTGTCTATTGTGGATGCCTGTTCTCACTCGTATGGCTGAAGGTAGTAAGGTGGAGTCAGTTCAGGCTTATAGCGGTAGGCATGTTCTTTATCTTACTTTATTGCATGGACTTCTACCTGTTAGTCAATCCAGAGATAGGTTATTATCAGCTTGTGCCGCCACTTATATGCCGCGGCTTCGGATATGCCACGTTGTGCATCGTGTTTATGTGGTGCCTTCATGAGGTGATGGACTTTATGCACTTCTTCCAGGCTTTGTGCATATTTAATTTCCTCCACATGTTTGGTGGTGGAGACATAGGAGCAGCGATACTCTCCCGTGGATTGGGTTATTATGTGGCAGACGGCTTCGCGCGATATAACGGCTATATAAATATGGTGTCGTTCACAGCCATGCCGTTTGACTTAGGTCCGTATATGGAAAAGATGGTGGAGACGCTGCTGGCTCAGTCTGTCAAGATACTCTATGGCTGGATGGTATGGGCGTGTCTGCTGTTTATTGCGGTGTTCCTTGTGTGGGACCAGCCTACGGTGCGCCGTCGCGTGACGAGAATGCCAGCATGGTCAACCGTTGGCGTGTGGTCTTTGCGCAGCGTAGTTAAAGGTGGAGAAATGACAAAGAAAGGAATCAAAAAAGTATTTCGTTGATGCGTGTCATTTTGTTTGAATAAAGGTCTTTTATATGACAAAAAGTAAGTAAAAGTAGAAAAAACAAATATTTTTGTGATTTTTTTTACTTTTTTCTTGGTAGAATGAAATATTATTGCTAATTTTGCATCGTCATAAGAAAGAAAGCCGTTTGAGATATATCGGCACATTATAAACTCTTAATAAAAAAGGTAAAAGAAAATGAACGCACAGAAAGTGATTGAGAACCTCAAGATGAGATTCCCTAACGAGCCAGAGTACATTCAGGCTGTTTCACAGGTGCTTCCTACCATCGAGGAGGAGTACAACAAGCACCCAGAGTTTGAGAAGTCAAACCTTATTGAGCGTCTCTGCATTCCAGATCGCGTAATCGAGTTCCGTGTATCTTGGGTTGACGACAAGGGTAACGTACAGACCAACATGGGTTATCGTATCCAGCACAACAACGTGATTGGCCCTTACAAAGGCGGTATCCGTTTCCACAAGAGTGTGAACCTCGGTATCCTGAAGTTCCTCGCTTTCGAGCAGACATTTAAGAACTCTCTGACTACTCTCCCAATGGGTGGCGCAAAGGGTGGTTCTGACTTCTCTCCACGTGGTAAGTCTGACGCAGAGGTAATGCGTTTCTGTCAGGCATTCATGACTGAGCTCTATCGTCACGTAGGTGCTGACGAGGACGTTCCAGCAGGTGATATCGGCGTAGGTGGCCGTGAGGTAGGTTACATGTTCGGTATGTACAAGAAGCTCACACACCAGTTCACTGGTATGCTGACAGGTAAGGGTCTTGAGTTCGGTGGTTCACTCATCCGTCCTGAGGCTACAGGTTACGGTAACGTTTACTTCCTCGTTAACATGCTGAAGACTCGTGGTCTTGAGCTCGCAGGTAAGACCGTTCTCGTATCAGGTTCAGGTAACGTTGCTCAGTACACAACTGAGAAGTGTATCCAGCTCGGTGCTAAGGTCGTTACACTTTCTGACTCTAACGGTTATATCTACGATCCAGATGGCATCACCCGTGAGAAGCTCGACTACGTTATGGAGCTCAAGAACGTACAGCGTGGCCGTATCAAGGAGTACGCAGAGAAGTACGGTTGTAAGTATGTTGAGGGTAAGAAGCCTTGGGGTGAGAAGGGTGACATCGCTCTTCCATCAGCTACTCAGAACGAGATTAACGAGGAGGCAGCTAAGACTCTCGTAGCAAACGGCGTAATCGCAGTTTCTGAGGGTGCTAACATGCCTACAACTCCAGAGGCTATCAAGGTGTTCCAGGACGCTAAGATCCTCTACTCTCCTGGTAAGGCAGCTAACGCTGGTGGTGTATCTGTATCAGGTCTTGAGATGTCACAGAACTCAGAGCGTCTCCGTTGGACATCTGAGGAGGTTGACAACTACCTGCACAAGATCATGAACGACATTCACGACAACTGCGTGAAGTACGGTACAGAGGCTGACGGCTACATCAACTACGTGAAGGGTGCTAACGTAGCAGGCTTTATGAAGGTTGCTAAAGCTATGATGGCTCAGGGTATCGTTTAATGAACGGATAACCGCCATCAAAGGTTTTCCCGGTGATGGCACAGGGTATCGTTTAATAGATACTTATAAGTACAATAAGATAATAAGAACCGCATGGAGATTTCCATGCGGTTCTTTTTTTTGTTTTTTATTCTTTCGTTAAGAAAAATATTATTACCTTTGTAATCAGACAATCTTTAGATATATTACTTTTGTAACCATATAATGACTATAAATATATGAGAAAGAAAATCAACGCATTAGTTCTTATGCTTCTGTTGGCACTGTCAGCGTCAGCGCAGTTTACGGTGCAACATCCTTGGGCTGGTAAGAAAGTAGCTTATTTTGGCGATTCGATAACAGACCCACGAAATAAGGCTTCCAAAAACAAATACTGGAGTTTAATAGAACAATGGTTGGGTGTTACCCCATACGTCTATGCCGTTAGTGGCCGTCAGTGGGATGACATACCGCGTCAGGCAGATTTGTTACAGGCCCAGCATGGTGACACCGTTGATGCCATTATTATACTTATGGGAACCAATGACTATAACAATGGAGTGCCACTTGGTAAGTGGTATGAGGAGAAAGAAGAAGAGGTGATGTATGGTCATGGCAAACCTAAACAGATGACCTTACGCAAGAGGCAGTATATGTGCATGGATAAGGATACCTACCGTGGACGTATAAATATAGCAATGGAAAAGGTTAAGAAGATGTATCCACGCAAACAGATTGTTGTGATGACCCCGATACACCGTCAGAACTTCCATGCAAACGAAAAGAACTGGCAGTGCTCTGAGGACTATACCAATCAGTGCGGAGAGTATCTGCAGGCATATATCGACGCTACAAAGGAAGTGGCAAACGTATGGGCTGTGCCGGTGATAGACATGAATTCCCTGTGTGGGTTGTATCCTATGCTTGACGAGTATGCACAGTTCTTCCGTGATGCTGACACAGACCGCCTCCATCCTAACGATGCAGGGCATGAGCGTATGGCAAAAGCGCTTATGTATCAGCTCCTGACCATCCCCGTCTTTTAAGAGTCCTGTGAGAATGGGAGGCATGGGGAGACAGGGTGCCTCTTATGTATCAAGGCATACGAAGATAGTGAAAGTAAAAAAGATCATTAAAAAGGCTTGATATTATGCAGCTGGGTAATATATCAAAATACAGAGGAGAGTTGATGGGTTTCGCCATCATCATCGTGATGCTCTTTCATGTAGGTCTGCCACGTAGCAGCGCATTCTTCGGACTGAGGCGCATGGGCAATCTTGGAGTTGATATCTTCTTCTTCCTGTCAGGTATAGGCTTGTGGTATTCATGGGCCAAACAGCAGAATTGGAAACAGTTCTATCTTAACAGGGCGTTGCGTATATATCCGGCTTGGCTTATTATCGCGGGCTATTTCTATGTCAGCCGTTATATTGCCTTACCAGTGAAGACAACAGCCAACACCGTTGACTTGTTTGGCGATGTGCTTATTAACTGGGATTTCTGGCTGCATGACGAGCTTACGTTCTGGTATGTGCCTGCAACCATGATGCTGTATCTGTTTGCTCCGCCTTACATGGAGTTGATACGCCGCCATCCTGTCTTCAGGTGGCTGGTGGTGTTGCCCTTGATGTGGTGTATCGTGGTGCAGTATGTTACACCGGTAAACCATGCCGTGGGGCATATAGAGATATTCTGGAGCAGGATGCCGATCTTCTTCCTTGGTATCAACTGCGCTGAGGCTATAAGACAGAAGCGTGAGGTTGATACCCAGGCATGGTGGATGGTGATAGGAATGTTCGCCCTCAGTCTGTGGGCCTGTGTGTGGCTGGAGCAGATGCGTCATGGTAAATTCCCGCTCTATACCGAGCGTATGCTTTACATAGTGCTTGCCGTAACCACTATTATGATAATGACAAAGCTGTTTGACAAGATGTCAAACAGCCTCGCATATATCAATCGTTTCTTCTCTTTCGTTGGTGCTATCTCCCTTGAGATATACCTGTTGCACGCTCAGTTTGTGCTTATACCGTTGGAGAGGTTACATTTAGGCTATTGGCCTACGTTCCTGCTCACCTTCTGTATCTCCGTGCCGATAGCATGGGTTATAGGTAAGGTGTGCGGATATGTGATAAATTACCTTAAGGGATTTATTTGTGCTTCTGGTAATACTCCAAAGCAGCCTTCACATTCTGCTGCACAGCCTTAGTGCTGTAGGTGGCACCGGTGCATCCGTCCACCTTCTTCTCGGCAGCCAGTTGCTTTGCCTTAGCCAACTTCAGGTCGGAGAACTTCTTCACCAGGTTCTTCTCTACTCGTGCGTAGTAGCTCTTCGTCTCTTGGTTAGGCAGTGAGACAACCTTCACCACCTTGCCGTTCTTTATGTGTACCTCCACAGGAGTGGTGCCTTTGTAGCCGCGTGTCTTGCACAGCGTGGTTGTGTTTACCACGTATGTACCGTCGGCCTCTTTCTTCATTACGTTGTCAGCGTTGGCCGTCATCGTCAGCAGCAGCAAGGCTGCAAGTGTCATGATGTTTTTCTTCATTTTGTTGTGTGTTGTGTTGTTAAGTGTTATTATTTTATTAGAAAAGGTAGAAACGAACCACCATAATTATAACAAGTTACGGTGATTCGTTTCTTTTTGTATATCAGTGTGTCTGACAGATGCTTAGCACTTAGCCAGTTTGCCGTCAGAACCCAGTACATTCACAATCTTGTGGATATACATCTTCTTCATGTTCTCGCGTGCAGGCTTCAGGTATTGACGTGGGTCGAAGTCTCCAGGGTGCTCAGCAAGGTGCTTGCGGATAGCGGCGGTCATTGCAAGACGTGAGTCAGAGTCGATGTTGATCTTACATACGGCAGACTTAGAAGCCTCGCGGAGCTGCTCCTCAGGTATGCCGATAGCAGCCTCGAGCTTACCGCCGAACTGGTTGATAGTGTTAACCTCCTCCATAGGAACAGAAGAAGAGCCGTGGAGAACGATTGGGAATCCAGGGAGCTTCTTCTCAATCTCGTGCAGGATGTCGAATGCCAATGGTGGTGGAACGAGCACGCCGTTAACGAGTGTGCACTGCTCTGGAGTGAACTTGTGTGCACCGTGTGATGTACCGATAGAGATAGCGAGAGAGTCGCAACCAGTACGTGTAGCGAAGTCGATAACCTCCTCAGGCTTTGTATAGTGTGACTCTGCGGCAACAACCTCATCCTCAACACCAGCGAGTACGCCGAGCTCAGCCTCTACAGTTACGTCGAACTGGTGAGCATACTCTACAACCTTCTTAGCCAATGCTACGTTCTCCTCGTATGGCAGTGAAGAACCGTCAATCATGACAGAAGAGAAACCGTTGTCAATACAATCTTTACAGAGCTCGAAAGTATCACCGTGGTCAAGGTGAAGCACAATCTCAGGATTCTCACATCCCAGCTCCTTTGCATACTCTACTGCACCCTTAGCAAGGTTGCGCAGAATGGTACCGTTGGCATAGTTGCGAGCACCTTTAGACACCTGCATAATAACTGGAGACTTTGTCTCTACTGCAGCCTGAACGATAGCCTGCATCTGCTCCATAGTGTTAAAGTTGAAAGCCGGAATGGCATAGCCACCAGCAACGGCACGCTTGAACATCTCACGAGTGTTCACCAAGCCAAGGTCTTTGTAATTTACCATAGTTTTTTTTGTGTTTTATATTGTGTTAATCAGTTATAATCCAGTGGACAAAGGTATCGCTTTATTTCTTAACAGACAAATAAATCAGGTAAAATGTCAAAAGTTAGGAGATAATAGTTTTTTTTTGCAAACTGCGGTTTGCATTTGCAGAATATAGGTTTGCGGTGGTGTCTGTATAGCTCTCACAAGATGAATATTAAATTTGGCAGTATAGATTTTTATTAGTAACTTTGCCTCCTAAAATAAGACATTTTGGATTACAGATATCTTAATGACATAAAATATCCGGCGGATTTACGTCGGCTTGGAGTTGACGCTCTGCCCACGGTCTGCGCCGAGTTGCGCGATGACATTGTCAAGGAGTTGTCGGTTAACCCCGGACACCTGGCCTCCAGTCTTGGTGTCACGGAGCTTACCGTGGCATTACATTATGTATATAACACTCCCGAGGACCTTATAGTATGGGATGTAGGCCACCAGGCTTACGGCCATAAGATATTGACTGGCAGACGCGAGAGCTTCTCTACAAACAGGAAGTTGGGCGGGCTCCATCCGTTCCCTACGCCTGCAGAGAGTGAATATGACACCTTTACCTGCGGACACGCCTCAAACAGTATATCGGCGGCGCTGGGTATGGCTGTGGCAGAGGCCTTGCGTGGTAAGCGCGATGGTGGTGACGCTCCCCATGTCGTGGCAGTGATAGGCGACGGCTCAATGAGTGGCGGGCTGGCTTTTGAGGGACTCAACAATGTGTCTTCCTCTCCCAATGACCTCCTTATCATTCTGAATGACAACAATATGTCCATCGACCGCAGTGTGGGTGGAATGAAACAATACCTTCTGAAGCTCAACACTACCGAGAGCTATAACCGTTGGCGTGACCGTGTGGCGCAGTGGATGCGCGGCCACGGATTGCTCAATGAGAACCGTCGCAGAAAGACCATAAGGTTTAGCAATGCTGTGAAGTCAGCCCTGTCTCCTCAGGCTAATATCTTTGAGGGCATGGATATACGCTATTTCGGTCCGGTTGACGGTCATGACGTGAAGGAACTGGTGCGTGTGCTCCGACAGTTGAAGAACATGCGCGGTCCTAAGCTCCTGCATATACATACAGTGAAGGGTAAGGGCTATAAGCCGGCAGAGAAGGCCGCCACTATATGGCATGCACCAGGAAAGTTTGACCCGGAGACGGGAGAGCGTAAGACCGACTCCACAGACGGACTGCCGCCAAAGTATCAGGATGTGTTTGGCGAGACATTGGTAGAACTGGCTAAGGTCAACGACAAGATTGTAGGTGTGACGCCAGCCATGCCTACAGGGTGCAGCATGAACAAGCTGATGCGTGAGATGCCTGAGCGTGCTTTCGATGTGGGAATAGCCGAGGGCCATGCCGTCACCTTCTCTGGTGGTATGGCAAAAGAGGGACTCATACCGTTTTGTAATATATACAGTGCCTTTGCACAGCGTGCATACGACAATATAATACATGATGTCGCCATAGCGCGCCATAATGTGGCGTTCTGCCTTGACCGCGCCGGTATAGTAGGCGAGGATGGAGCCACTCACCACGGTGCGTTTGACCTGGCGGCGCTGCGCCCCGTACCTCATCTCACCATCTGTGCGCCGATGAACGAGCATGAGTTGCGTTGTATGATGTACACTGCACAACTGCCTGATATGGGACCGTTCGTTATACGCTATCCGCGTGGACGAGGCGTGTTGCCAGACTGGCGTTGCCCGTTCTCAGAACTGCCGGTAGGCAAGGGCCGCCGCTTGCGTGAAGGAAACGATGTGGCGGTGCTTTCCATAGGCCATATAGGCAATAATGTAGTTAAGGCAATAGAAGAGGCGCAAGGCGTCTCGGTGGCTCACTATGATATGCGTTTCCTCTGTCCTATAGATACAGAGATACTTGACGAGGTAGGCAGCCGTTTCAGTCATGTCATAACAGTGGAGGACGGTGTGCGCAACGGAGGCTTGGGCTCGGCAGTGCTTGAGTATTTCGCCGACCATGGCATGACACCCCGTGTCACTCGTCTCGGACTTCCCTCTGATGAGTTCGTGGAGCATGGCACTGTAGCACAGTTGCAACATATAGTAGGAATAGACGTGGAGGGTATAAGGAAAAGCATAGAGCAATGCGCCCATAACAGTTAATGTGGGACCTGTTAAGTAGCTTTGCTATATTTTCAGGTTTAAGAAAACAGACAGTATAAATAACGAAGCCTTCCAGCTTCCTCGCACAGAGGGTAGGAGAGGGCACCTAAACGACCAGATATGAAGATAATAATTGCCGGTGCGTATGCCATAGGTAACTATCTGGCATCACTGCTAAACCGTACTAACGAGGACATAACGATAATCGATGACAACGAGGAGGCTCTTGACAATCTGAACTCCGACCTTGACGTGCTTACCATGAATGCTTCACCAGTAAGCATCAATGCGCTGAGGGAGATAGGTACATCGCGGGCAGACCTATTCATCGCCGTTACGCTCAACCAGGATGTGAACATCACATCATGTGCGTTGGCAAAGTCGCTCGGCGCCAGGCATACCGTGGCTCGTGTAGAGGAATACGAGTATGCCAAGCCACAGAATAAGGATGTGTTGCAGCGCATGGGGGTTGACTCTGTCATTTACCCCGAACTGTTGGCGGCGCAGGATATTATCAATGGACTGAAGATGTCGTGGGTGCGCCAGCGCTGGGATGTGCATGACGGTGCCTTGGTGATGCTCGGCATCAAACTGCGTGAGAAGTGCCAGATACTCAATCGCCCGCTGAAAGAGCTGATAGGTCCGGAGGATCCTTATCATATCGTGGCTGTCAAGCGTGGCAATGAGACGATAATACCGGGAGGCGACGACACCTTGCAACTGTATGATCTGGCATATTTCATGACAACTAAGGAGGCTATTCCCTTTGTGCGCAGTATAGTGGGTAAGGAAGGCTATGCCGACGTCAGCAATGTGATGATTATGGGAGGTGGTAAGACCACGGTGCGCGTGGCACATACCATGCCTGAATATATGAGCTATAAGATAATAGAGATTGATGCCGCGCGCTGTGAGCGCCTTGGCGGCCTGTTGCCGCAGAAGAATAATCTCGTTATCAACGGCGATGCCCGTAACACTTCACTGCTGGTGGAGGAAGGCATACGCAGCACACAGGCGTTTGTGGCTCTCACCGGAAGCAGTGAGGCTAATATTCTGGCTTGTCTTACAGCCAAGCGCTATGGAGTACGTAAGACGGTAGCCGTGGTAGAGAACCTGGACTATGTTGACATGGCAGAGAGCCTTGACATAGGCACCATAATAAACAAGAAGGCCATAGCTGCCTCACGTATCTATGAGACTCTGCTTGAGGGCAAGGCCAATAATGTGCGTTTCCTTATGCAGGCCAAGGCTGATGTGGCGGAGTTTACGGCTATGGCTGGCTCGCGCATCACTAAGAAGAGAATCTTTGAGTTGGGACTGCCTAAGGGGGTCACCTTCGGCGGACTGGTAAGAAACGGCGAGGGCATACTCGTCTCCGGAGGTACACAGGTGGAGGCTGGCGATATCGTTGTGGTGTTCTGCGCCGGTGCAGACATGAAGCGCATTGAGAAGTTGTTTAATTGATAAGTGACATTTTGTTACTTTGGATTGCGAATACTGAGCAAAGTGTCATTATCTGTCTTTCTGCTTTAATTCTCAAAATAGAGAGATTGGTAACAAGAATTATGGAAAAATAGTGGAGAATACTCGACTGTTATACCATCATGCCTCTCTTTTCTGCATACATTTTACTAAGAAAAGCGTTGTAAAAGCATAGCTTTTGCAACGTAATTCGATAGCTTTTACATGGTAAAAGCATAGCTTTCACAGTGTAATTCGATAGCTTTTACATTCACGAAGATGTGAATTGGATGCCGCTTTGTTGTTAATCTGCTGATTGATAGATGGTTGTGCTTATTGTAAAAAACATGCAAATTTGTGGTTAATACAGCGTTTGCTTGACAAAATTAGCCTGTATTTTTAGTTTGTAAAAATCAAAGTGTAAGCAAAACTGTGTATTTTATGACAAAATGTAACAGTGGATTAAATGAAAACGAATACGGTAAATATAAACCGTAACCCTCTTTTTCTACCACGGATTTCACTGATTTTGGCCCCGTACGACATTGCTATTGTGGATGATAAACGGATTTCACAGAGATTAAACAAACAACGGATTTAGATGGATTACACTAATTATCTCTTGAATACTTGAATTGAATTGTCCTGAAATTATATATAGCCTAAAATCCGCAAGCAATCTCAATGGCAATCTCAATTGCAGTAAAGAG
>CAMEWL010000009.1:0-71703 GCA_945941025.1 uncultured Prevotellaceae bacterium | reverse complement strand
GAACGTAGCAAAGGTACTTGGTTGTAGCGGTGCGATGTAAGTAGCTTGCCCACCTGCCTCTTTAGCTCAGTTGGCCAGAGCACGTGATTTGTAATCTCGGGGTCGTTGGTTCGAATCCGACAAGAGGCTCAAGAAGAAAAAAGGAAAGTTCAATTAGAACTTTCCTTTTTTTCTTTATAGAGTAAATATTAATCCTCTGTTTGTGATTCTGTAGTGAGGAGACGATAGATTACGCCATGGCATCCCATTATGAAAGGTGCAGAAAGAATCAGGATTATTGTGTAAACTAATACACCAAAGATGTCATTGATATACAAAGCTATGCCGCCAAGTACGCAAATGGCAAGACCTATACAAATAGAAATAAGCAAATCTATACCAAACAGTTTCCACTTGTAGCCATAGGTGAGTTTGTTGCTCATGGTTAGTGCCTCGGTACTGGTTATTTCTTTGTCAAGCAGTAAATAGACAGCTTGGCTCCATGCGTATGATAGTACATAAGCAGGGATAATGAGAAATATCATTGCAAACAAGATGGCCATGTTCATTAGCCCTTCAAGGATAAAGAAATCTCCCATTTTTTTGCGGAATTTGGCATCGAAAATGAAAGTCGGAGACAATACTTCGCCTTTCGATAAGCTTACAGGGATAGAACACATAGCGATGGTCGTACCTACGTTTATGTAGGGAATCCAAATTGTAAGAATCCAGAGTAAAGTAGCTACAATGAGTGAAGGGGCATTTTTGATACCTACGTTAAGTCCTTCTTTTAAGACTTCTGTTACTTTGATTTCTACCATAATAGTTTAGTTTTTAAGGGTTAATTATTTAGGAATTGTTAGTATATACATTGATGGTGTGTACTATTTAATCACCATTCGTTAGTCGGGTTAGAGATATAAAAGATATATGTTTTCATTGTAAAGGTAAGAAATATAATTTAATTTTATTTACTTAGACAGATGGGGTAAATATTTTTTTAGTAAATTTAACAAATATTCAATATCCTTACTCGTGTATGGCAACAGTACGAAAACTGTAATTTGTATCGTTGAGGCATAAAACAATCCCTTTTGCAACATTTTGCTAATCAATGTGTTGCAAAAGGGATTGTAAAACCAATGCTTTTACGTTGTAATTTGATAGCTTTTACAAGGTAATTAGATAGCTTTTACAACGCAAATAGATACAACTGTAATATTGGTGCGTTACTGCATGTCGTAAACCACCTGCATTATCTTCTTGCCGAGCTCGTCAGCCTCGTCCATGGTGTGTGCCTCGCTGTAAACGCGGATGATAGGCTCCGTATTAGACTTGCGCAGGTGTACCCACTTGTCGGCGAAGTCTATCTTCACTCCGTCAATGTCGTTTACCTGGGCATCAGACTGTGCGTTGTACATCTCCTTAACCTTCGCCAAGATGGCGTCAACGTCTGTGTCTGGTGTGAGGTCTATGCGGTTCTTGGCTATGAAATACTCAGGGAAGGTCTTGCGCAACTCGCTCACCTTGCAGCCTTTCTGTGCCAGTGAAGAGAGGAACAGTGCTATGCCTACCAGTGCGTCACGACCGTAATGGCTCTCAGGGTATATCACTCCACCGTTGCCCTCGCCGCCTATCACAGCACCTACCTCACGCATCTTGGTAGTTACGTTTACTTCACCCACTGCAGCAGCGCTGTATGTGCCGCCGTGCTTCTCTGTAACGTCACGCAGTGCGCGTGTGCTCGACAGGTTGCTGACGGTGCTGCCCGGTGTGTGTGTTAGTACGTAGTCTGCCACGCTGACGAGGGTGTATTCCTCGCCAAACATCTTGCCGTCCTCGCAGATGAAAGCCAGACGGTCAACGTCAGGGTCAACAACGATGCCGAGGTCATAGCCTCCTCCGCGCAGGGTGTCCATTATGCCGGTGAGGTTCTTCTCTAAAGGCTCCGGGTTATGTGCGAAGTCGCCGTTGGCCTCGCCGTTGAGGAAGGTGTATGTCACACCGAGACGGTCGAGCAGTTTAGGCAGGATGATGCCGCCTACGCTGTTGATAGCGTCAACGACAACCTTGAAACCGGCTTTCTTGATGGCCTCACGGTCCACAAGCTTAAGGTTAAGTACAGCCTCTATGTGGCGCTCGTCGAAGTTCTCCTCTGTATATTTGCCTATATGGTCAACGTCAGCATATTCAAAGGCCTCCGCCTCTGCTGTTGCCAATACCTCTGCTCCGTCGGCAGCGGTGAGGAACTCGCCGCGGTTGTTCAGCAGCTTCAGAGCGTTCCAGTGGCGTGGGTTGTGTGATGCGGTGATGATGATGCCACCGTCGGCACCAGCCATCGTTACTGCCAGTTCGGTGGTCGGTGTAGATGCCAGTCCGATGTTTATTACGTCATAGCCCATGCCGAGCAGAGTGCCGCATACTACGTTCTTTACCATCTCGCCAGAGATGCGTGCGTCTCTGCCTACCACGATCTTGTTTGAGCCGTTTGGCAGACTCTTACGTATGAAGGTGGCGTATGCTGATGTGAACTTTACGATGTCTAAGGGGTTGAGCGTGTCGCCCGCAGGTCCGCCGATAGTACCGCGGATACCTGATATTGATTTTATTAGTGACATTGTTTAATTAATAATAAGAGACCCACCCCAACCCTCCCTGTGAGGGAGGGGGCGCAGACTGAGGGAAATGAATTATAAATTAAGAATTAAGAATTATGCATTGTGTACTATGAACTGTGAACTGTGAACCGTTCTTAGTTTCCTCTTTGATATACAATGTCATAGAAACATGCATAGACATTGTTGGTGGCGCTAGGTTGTCCCTGGTTGTGCGGAACGATAATCTTGACGTGTGCCAGACGGTCCTCGTCTGATGCCAGTCTGCCCAGGTTGATATACCTCAGCGGTATCAGCCATCCTGCAGGTACTGAGAGTGTACCATAGATGTTAGGCATATAGCCGTAAACGAAAGAGGCGGTGAACGTGCCGCTGGTATTGCGCACTGTCATTTTCTCACACATGGTGGATGTGCTGAAAGAGTTGTCGTTGGTGCTCTGTAGTGAGTCACCGTTGATGTTGTATTCTGTGTATCTGCACAATACGTCGGCGCTCTCGCCGTTAGCCAATTTCTTGAACAACTCGCCAGTGCCTTTCTCCACTATCTGCATATATACACCAGTGGAGCTGAACAGCACATACTCGTTCTTGGCTGTGTCGGTAGTCTCGCCCTGAGCCTTGAAGTCAGACTCGCTGATAACCCTTATGGCTCTGCGGTTAATGTTGCAGTTGCCGTTTATGAAGTTGTTTATGTATCCTCTCTCGCGTTCTTTCTGCTCAGCGTATGTCTCCTCGTTATTACAAGAGGTGAAGAGAGTGATGCCCAGCATGATTGTGAGCAGGGTGTAAAGTGTCTTGTTCATTGTCTGTATGTTATTTTAGCTTGTCGGCGTATGCCTTTATTGCTTTGTCAACGATAGCCTCGGCTTCTTTGAGTGAACACTCCAGTCTGCCTCCTGCTGCGTTCTTGTGTCCACCTCCGTTAAAGAAACGTGCGGCCATCTCGTCGCATGGGAAGTCATCAACAGAGCGTGTGCTTACCCATACGAGGTTATTTTTCTCTGTGTCCTCGCGCAGTGATATGGACAGCTTGTGACCGAGTATCTTCAATGGTACGTTGACCAATCCCTCGGCATCGCCTTTCTTGAAGTGGTACTTCTTCATATCCTCTTTTGAGAGGGTGAAGTAGGAGGCGTGGTGCGGAGGATACTTCACCTTCAGGCTTTTGTTCAACACGTATCCCCACAGTCTCAGTTTGTCCACGCTGAACACATGATATATGTTGCGGTAAATCTTGTCCTTGTCTATGTTTTTGGCAAGCAGGTACGCTATGATGAGGAATATCTCGGGCTTGGTGCTGTTGTATGTGAATGCTCCCGTGTCGGTCATCATACCGCAATAGATGTTGACTGCCATGTCTTTTGTCATGGCGTCATAGCCGCCCAACTGCCATATCAGTCTGAACACCATCTCTGAGGTGCTTGACATCGTAGGGAATGACACGGTCATATCACCTTTGATGTCGGGCTGCTCATGATGGTCTATGAGAATGACCTTGCCTTGGCAGAGCGACAGGTCTGGTTGCAACTCCTTGCCTACGCGTGACGTGGTGTTGAGGTCAAGATAGCATATAAGGTCTGAGTCCTTGAGCCATTGCCTTACCTCTTCTGTCTTCTTGTCATAGCGCATCACTTGCTGCTGCATACCGGGCAGCCATTGCAGGAAGTCAGGAAACATATCGGGAACGATGACAGCTGTCTCCAGTCCCTGTTGCCTGAGGTATGCTGACCATGCCAGTGATGAGCCGAGGGCGTCGCCGTCGGCGTTCATGTGGCATAATATGGCTGCTTTCTTTGAATTGTCGATGAGGTGACGCAGTGATGTCACCTCTTCGGCATTCAGTAAGTTGATATTCATCTTTAGAACAGTTTGTTAGGATATACGCCGTCCTCCACAAGCTTTGCTATGCGTGCGACGGTGTCAGGACGGTCCTCAGAGTAAGTCACGCCAAACCATTTGCTTGTGGTGTCAAGCACCTTGCAGGTGGCTGTGCCCTCATTGATGAGTTTGTTGACCATCAAAGGAATGAAGAACTCTGACTTCAGGTTCTTGATGTTCTCAGGGTCAGAGAGGAACTCCTTGAAGTACTCCTCGCTGTGCTTGAAGTAGTCAGGTGTGAAGCCCCACATATTCATTGACACAGGAGCGTTGTCGTCTATGTTCACCCACTCGCCGTCATCCTTGTTGTCTGCGCGGTAAGCCACCTTTCCGTCCTCCAGACGTGCTATCTTCGTGCGCTCCACGCATGTTGTGAGACAGCCGTTGTCATCTTTTGAGCAGATGCCGCGGCTTACGGTACCGTTCTCTGACAGTGTGTTGCCTACGCGGAAACCTACCATGGCATACTGACCTGTGGCACCCTCTGGCAGTTCGCTGAGGAACTTGCCTATCACCATGAATGCGTCACGGTTATAGAAGTCGTCGCAGTTGATGACGCAGAAAGGCTCCTTGATAACGTCCTTGCCCATCAGTACGGCGTGGTTGGTACCCCATGGCTTCTGACGGCCTTCTGGTACGCTGAATCCCTCTGGCAGTGCGTCTATAGACTGGAAGCAGAGCTCGCATTTCACCTTACCCTCATACTTGGAGAGTATCTGTGTGCGGAACTGCTCCTCGAAGTCCTTGCGTATAACCCATACAATCTTGCCGAAGCCGGCCTGTATGGCGTCATAGATGCTGTAGTCCATAATAGTCTCACCGTTTGGACCGAGACCGTCAAGCTGCTTCAGTCCGCCGTAACGGCTGCCCATACCTGCAGCGAGTAGAAATAATGTTGGTTTCATTTTTTTAGTCTATTAGTTAGTCTTTATACTATATTCTTTATACTATATTCTTTATTAATTATTCAAGTTTCTGATGTTAATAAACGACCACAGATTTAAGGATTACAAAGATTTTGCCACTTCCTAAGAAAACTATTTCACTGATATGTTTTTTATTTCACTGATTATAACCATGCAGAGCCATCCGTGTAATCAGTTATTTGCAGTTTTGTTTATCGTATAAAAATCCGTGTCATCTGTGTCATCTGTGGTTCTTATTTCTTAAAGCGAAAGTTGAGTTGTTAATTATTAAGCGGGTTCCATCCCTGTGCCAGGAGGTCAAACTCATTGCCGTCGCGTGAGATGAGTTTCATTCCCAGTTCAGGCTTGGTGATGTGACCTATCACCTTCACGCCCTCCATCTGTTGTAGAGTCTCGTTGTCGCCTATCGGACAAGTGAAGAGCAGTTCGTAGTCCTCGCCGCCGTTAAGGGCGCAGGTGGTGACGTTCATGTTTAGTTCCTCTGCCATCACCGCCGTCTGGTAGTCTATCGGCAGGAACTTCTCAAACACCCTGCAGCCTGTGCCAGACTGCTTACAGATGTGGTGCAGCTCAGATGACAGTCCGTCTGAAACGTCCATCATGGCCGTAGGGTGTATGCCTGCATCGCGTAGCTGCTTGAGGACATCGCCGCGCGCCTCTGGCTGCAGCTGTCGCTGTACAAGGTATTCCTTGCCGGCAAAGTCGGGCTGCCATGCCTCGTTGAGCTGGTTGCGCAGCGACTCTATAGCCTTGGCGTCCTTAGTCTCTTTTATCTTCTCCTGTATCTTGCGCACCTGGTCGTAATACACCATCTTCTCACGCTCAAGCAACTGCAGTCCCATGTATGCCGCTCCGAGGTCACCTGACACGCAGATGAGGTCGGTGTCTTTCGCTCCGTTGCGATATATGATATCCTCCTTGCGTGCCTCTCCTATGCAGGTGATGCTGATGGCCAGTCCCGTAAGGCTCGATGTGGTGTCACCGCCAATGATGTCGATGTCCCATTTCTCACAAGCCATGCGCAGACCTTCATAGAACTCCTCCAAGTCTTCCACCTGGAAGCGTTTTGACAGTGCCACGCTTACCGTCATCTGACGTGGTGTGCCGCCCATGGCGAAGATGTCGCTGATGTTTACCATCGCAGACTTATACCCTAAGTGGCGCAGATCCACGTATGTAAGGTCAAAGTGCACGCCCTCCATCAGCATGTCGGTAGTAACGAGTGTCTCTGTGTCAGTGTAGTGCAACACGGCGCAGTCGTCACCCACACCCTTCACGGTGGAGGCGTTTTGTGTCTTTATGTCTTTGGTCAGGTGGTCTATAAGACCAAACTCACCCAGTTTTGCTATCTCCAAGTTGTTTATTATTAGACCCACCCCAGCCCTCCCTGTGAGGGAGGGAGTCGTTAGCGAAAGGGAATTAGTCGTTTATTATTAATTATTAATTATTTTCATTATTAATTATGCATTGTGCATTATGCATTATTAATCACTCCCTTGAATATCTCAGTCATCAGCGGCTGTGCCTTGTTGGCTGCCTCCTGCACTTCTTCGTGCGTGGCTGTCTCGGGCGAGTCGCTTATGCCCATATTCGTTATTATGCTCATGCCGAATACGCGTATGTTGCAGTGGCGTGCTACTATCACTTCAGGCACGGTGCTCATGCCCACCGCGTCGGCTCCCATCGTATGGTAGGCGCGGTACTCCGCAGGAGTCTCATAGCTTGGTCCCTGCACACCTATGTAGGTGCCGTGTACCAGTCGTATGCCCTTCTCCGCTGCTATGCGGTCGGCTGTGACAATCAGCTCATGGTCGTACGGCTCGTGCATATCGGGGAAACGCGGTCCTGTAGGTATGTTCTTTCCCCTCAGCGGGTGCTCAGGGAAGAAATTGATGTGGTCGGTGATGACCATCAGGTCGCCTACGCGGAAATCCTTGTTTGCTCCGCCTGCGGCGTTACTTACGAGGAGAGTCCTGATGCCCAACTCATACATCACGCGTATGGGGAATGTCACCTCCTGCATGGAGTAACCCTCGTAGTAATGGAAGCGTCCCTTCATGGCCAATACCTGCTTGCCGCCCAGTGTGCCGACGATGAGACGTCCGTCATGTCCCTCCACCGTCGATACGGGGAAGTTCGGGATGTCCTTGTAGGGCATCTCCCATACTATGTCTATCTCAGAAGCTAATTGTCCGAGGCCTGTCCCCAGCACTATCGCTGTTGTCGGCAGGTTCTGCGTGGTTATCTTCCCTGTGGATGTCATCTGCTGTGACAGCCACTGTGCCGTTTGTTGTATTTTCTCGTACATAGCTTAATATTCTGTTGTTAAATCTCTCTTCATCATCCTGCATGAATACCACGTGGATGGGCTGCACGTATAAGGCTTGTCTCACCTCCGCTGAGAGGTTGGGCAGGTGCTCCAGTCGTGTAGCGTCCTTCTCCGTGGTGATGATGATGGCAGGCTTGTTCATCATCTTAAACTGGGTGTTTATCGCCTCTGCGTCAGACTTCGTGTACTGGTGGTGGTCGCTGAAGTGCATGGGCGTGATGCTTGTGCACTTGTCTTTCATGTCAACCATTATCTGCTCCGGGGAGGCTATGCCGCTTAACAGCAATACATTGGGCAGCAGTCCCGACTTCTCCAGAGGCTTGCCCTCCTTGAACAGCGGCTTGAGCGGCTGCTGCTCCATGGTGGTGAAATACAGTTCCTGGTAAGGGTATAGGTTCATAGCGCGCTGTAGCACCCTTATGCCCATAGGCGTGATGTTCTTCGGACATTTGGTCACTATCACGATATCGGCACGGTCCTTGCCTCTCTTCGGCTCGCGCAGTCTGCCTACAGGCAGCAGCTCGTCATATACTATCAGGCGGTGGTAGTCCACAAGCAGTATGTTGAGGCCGGGCTTGATATACCGGTGCTGGAAAGCATCGTCAAGTACTATCACCTGTGTGTCGCTCGTGGCGTCGTCGCCGGTAAGGCGGTCCACGCCGTGACATCTGTTTGCATCAACGGCAACGTATGCATCGGGGAATTTCTGATGCATCTGGTAAGGCTCGTCGCCTATCTGCGGCATGGTGGTGTCGGCTGTTGCCAAGTGGTAGCCGTGCGACTTGCGTTTGTAGCCACGGCTGAGCACTGCCACCTTGAACTCCTTGTGCAGCAGTTCTATAAGATACTCGGCGTGAGGAGTCTTGCCAGAGCCTCCCACAGTGATGTTGCCTACGGAAATAATGGGAATGTTGAAGGAACGTGACTTCAGTACCCCATTGTCAAACAGCGTATTACGTATGCCTACCACCGCCCCGTATATCCAGGACAGCGGCAGCAGCCACTTGTTCAGTTTTATGAAATCGCCTTCCTCGCTCATCATTTGTCAGGAAAAGCCCCGGCTGTTCCTTTTTCTTTAATCCTTAATCCAACTTGCAAAGTTACGAAAAAGTTTTAAGACTGTGAAACTTTATTACATTTTATTTTATGCGCATTAGAGTCAAAATGTCAATATTTAACCTTTTTTCGTAACAAAGTGTCATTTTGTGAATTTCTGTTCGGAAATGCGAAATAGAGTGAATGTGGTGGTGTTTTTTGCCCTTTTGCAGACACAAAAACCGTGTTTGGAGTGTGAAGTGATAGCTTTCATGTTGTCATTCGATAGCTTTTACACTGTAAAACGATAGCTTTCACATCATGAAAGCATAGCTTTTACGACGTGATTTGATAGCTTTTGGCGGCTTGTATAAAATTAAAAAAATGGAAACAGCTGATTGTCAAGCGGTTCTAAAATGCGATTTTTTGGTGTTTTTCTGTCCAGTTTTGCGTTTCGTTGAAAAAATCGCAAGGAAATGGAGTTTGTGAAAAGCACTTTGCTATAAAAACGGCCGTTTTTGTAGCAAAGTGTAATAATACAAAATTATTCGTTTTTATAACATATAATTACCATTAATGCCCACGCGCTCGGCGACGAAGGAGACGCTTGCCACCGAAGGGACGCAAGAAATTTTCATTAATTAATTCTTTCTGTAGATTATAATTTCAAAATAATTCTTTTTAATAATTAGTGAAATCAGTGTCATCCGTCTTAATCCGTTGTCAAAAAAATAATCCCTGTAATCCCTGTAATCTGTGGTAGTATAATTTAGTACAATCCGCAATCCGTTGTTGAATTATATCCATTGTAGAAAGTAAATCAATGTAATCCCTGTAATCTGTGGTCGTATAATTTAATCCGTATAATTAGTTTTAATCCGTTGTTTAAAAAAATCCGTGTCCATCTGTGTAATCTGTGGTCGTACTATTCGGTTTGTCCGTTGTCCCAAAAAATCCCTGTAGTCTGTGCTATCTGTGGTCGTTTTCGTGTAATCAGTGTCAGTTCACTGGTAGTACCCACTCGCAGCGTGCCTGTATCGGACTCTGTTTCTCCAGAGTGCGTACCATGAGCAGTGGCTCATAGAACACCCCCAGAGTCTCGCGCATCCGTTCATCGAGGTTGTTGCCGTTGCCGCTGATGGTGGCAAACAGTTGCTCTGTCCATGAGGCAGGGCGGGGAAGAGGTGTCACGGCATAGTCGTCCACCTTGGCCAGCCGTGCCGCCTGCTTGATGGCATCTGTCAGTCCGCCGAGCTGGTCTATGAGTCCGATACGCTTTGCATCGCCGCCGGTCCATACGTGTCCTTGGGCTATGGCCTTCACGTTGTCGGTGGACATGTGTCTGCCGTCAGCCACACGCTTGCAGAACAACTCATAGCCGCGCTCTATGTATCTCTGCAACATCTGCTGTTCGTCGGCATTGAACGGGCGCGCCTGCTGTGCGAAGTCGAAGTCGGAGTGCTTGTTGGTCTTCACTACGTCATAGTGCAGTCCCAGCTTATCCTGCATCAGTCCCGTCATGTCGGGGAATACACCGAAGATGCCGATGGAACCTGTCAGCGTGGTGGGCTGTGCCACTATCCATGATGCCCCGGCGCTGAGGTAGTAGGCTCCTGATGCCGCCATGCCACCCATTGACACCACTACGGGTTTCTTCTTGCGCAGCTCAGCCACAGAATGCCATATCTCCTCGGAGGCGAAAGCGTCGCCGCCGCCGGAGTTGATGCGTATCACCACCGCCTTTATGTCATCGTCTTTGGCAAGGTCGTCAAGGTCACGTACCATGTCTTTGCTTATGATGCCGGCGTCGCCCATCAGGGTGCCTGCCGCCTGACTCTGTGCTATGGTACCTTCGCAGTAATACACTGCTATCTGGTCTTTTGCGGTGGAGGGCGCATAGTTCTTCATCTCGCCGCAGGTCACCTGTGGTATCTCATCGTTGTCGTCAAGTCCCAGTTTCTTCTTTATCTCTCTCTTTACCTCGTTGGCATACATGGTGCGTGTGACAAGGCCGTATTTTATAAGCGTCTTGGTGTCGGCGAGTGTCACCATGCTGTCTGCCAGCTGGTTCAGTGTGGTGATGTCAGTCTTTCTCGTGCGGCTTATGTCCTTTGTCACCACATCCCACAGGTTGCTGATATAGCGTGTCACCTGCTCACGGTTCGCCTCGCTCATCTCTGTCTCGGTGTACTGCTCAGTGGCACTCTTGTATTTGCCTACCTTTACTACCGTCATCTTCACGCCCACCTTGGCGAGCAGGTCCTTCAGGTACATGGGCTGTGACGCTATGCCGTGCAGGTCTATCATGCCCTGCGGGTTTATCCAAACCTCGTCGGCAGCAGAGCAAACGTAATATGCTCCCTGTGTATATTCGTCACCGTAAGCCACTACGAACTTCCCTTTGTTGTCGCCCTTCTTCTCAGTCTTTATGACCTTGTCCTTCCCTTCCTTGTGGGCGGCGATATCATCGCCGCCGCTGTCTTTGCTGCCTTTGTCGCCACCTTCCTTGTGGGCGGCGCTTCCTTCGTTGTCTTTGCTGCCTTTGTCCTTCCCTTCCTTGTGGGCGGCGATATCATCGCCGCCGTTCTTAAACCGCTCCACTGCGTTGCGTATCTCCTGCAGAGAGGCATAGTCGGTCTGCAGCAGTCCAGCCTCTATGTATAGTCCCTTAATCTCCGGGCATGCAGCGGCTTTGTCTATAGCCTCAGTGATGTCGCTCAGGGCCTGGCTCTCCACGCCGCCCATGCCGAGCAGTTCGTTGATGGCATTGTCGTCAGTCCGCTCAGTTATCTGTCCCGACAGCTTTACCACGAGTACAGAACCGTCCTTGACGGATGTGGCAGGTTGTGATGACGAACATGCGGCGGCTGCTATCAGGGTGCATACGCCTATTACCGTTATTATGAACAACGTAAGCAACAGGCCTGTGACTGTTGCGAGAGTGTATTTGAGAAAATCTTTCATTATGTCGGCAAAAGTACAAAAAAAATGTTGTTTGGACGACAAAAATCCCTTATTTATATGTTCGCGTGCAAAAAAAATGGCTCTAATTATTCCTGCATTCAAAATAAATTCTTAACTTTGTAGAGTTAAAACTATATATATGAAAAAAACTATACTAACTATTCTATTCTCTTGTGCTTTGGCAGTAACCACACATGCTGAGGCTAAAACCTATGATTTTAATAAGTCCGTGGGGGTCTATTCCTCGGCAAATGACGCCGGGTGGGATTTCTCTGACGCGGCAGACCAGGGTGCGCGCCTGACAGGACGCTCTAAGGCTTTGCCTTCTGCTCCGATATATTTCTCTGTTAATGTGCCTGACGGTAACTACCGTGTCACTTTGGTGTTGGGTAGTAAGAAACGTGCCGCTGAGACATGGGTGCGTGCTGAGAGCCGCCGACTGATGTTGCAGGGTGAGAAGACGAAGAAGGGCGAGTTACGCACTGTGTCTTTCGTCGTCAATAAGCGAAATACCGTTATCAACGACAAGCAGAAAGTAAGGATAAAGCCAGGCGAGGTGGGCTCACTGACGTGGGATGATAAGCTGACGCTTGAGTTCTGCGGTGCTGCTCCTGCTGTGCAGAGCGTTACCATAGAGCCTGACACCACAGCGGTCACCCTCTTCCTCTGCGGTAACAGCACCGTGGTGGATCAGGGCAGGGAGCCGTGGGCTTCATGGGGACAGATGTTCCCTCGTTGGTTTACTGACAAGGTGTGTGTGGCTAACTACGGCGAGAGTGGTCTGACTGCCACCTCTTTCCTTGCGCAGCTGCGTCTTGACAAGATACTCAGTGAGATAAAGAAGGGTGACTATGTGTTCTGTGAGTTCGGTCATAATGACGAGAAGGAGAAAGGTCCGGGCCGCGGAGCGTGGTATCATTACAGCATGGCGCTGAAGACTTTCGTTGACCGTGTGCGTGATAAGGGCGGTAACATCATCTTCTGTACGCCTACACAGCGCCGTTTCTTTGAGAAAGACGGTACAGTGCGTAACACCCACGGTGACTTCCCGGCTGCTATGAAGGCAGTGGCAGAGCGTGAACAGGTGCCTGTCATTGACCTCAACGCCACAACAAAGACTCTCTTCGAGGCTATGGGCGAGGATGGCTGCCGTAACCTTCTGGTACATTATCCTGCAGGCTCTTTCCCTTGGCAGGAGAAAGCCTTTGCTGACAATACCCACTTCAATCCTTTCGGCGCGTATGAGCTGTCAAAACTCATCGTCATGGGATTGAAGCAGATGGGCAGTCCGCTGGTATCATACCTGAAGGCTGACTGGCAGGACTTCTCCCCCTCACAGCCTGACGTAAGGACAGATGACGGCGTGTTCCCGTCACCAGCTGTGGGTAAGTTCTTCCCGTGGCCGGAGTCCATATTCAACGACAATCGCAAGCCTGACGGCAACTGATAAGAATTGTTGGGTGTGTCGCAGTTGTTGTGTATGCTGCATCTGTTGTGTATGTTGCTGTATTACAGCAACCCCATATAAGAAAAACAACTAAAAATCAAAAGATAATGAAAGTACGAAAACTATTGGTAATGATGCTGGCTCTGTTGTCTGTGACAGCAGTGCAGGCACAGCGCTTTACTGACAAACTGGACCGTGGCGTGGTGGCAGTAAACACCACCGGCGGCGTGTTCGTCAGCTGGCGTATTCAGGCAGAGGAGTACTACGGAGTGAAGTACAACCTCTATCGTGGCGATACTAAGATTGCCGAGAATCTTACCGTCTCCAACTACAAGGATGCCGGAGGCTCTGCCTCAAGCACCTACTCTGTGGCTGCCGTCGTTAACGGCATAGAGCAGGGCAAGTCTAAGCCGGTAGCTACATGGGGTACCGACTATCTGGAGATAACTCCAAAGCATCCTAAGGAGATTAAGTCAACCCTCAGGCCTAACGATGCCACCGTGGCTGACGTTGACGGCGACGGCATTGTGGAGATTATCATGAAGTATGACAATCTGAGCGAGAGCAGTCAGAGCTACCCTAAGTATGGTCCTGCATTTGACGGTGTGGACAGTCATGAATACACCATCTTCGAGGTTATGAAGCTCGATGGTACCGTGCTGTGGTGGATTAACTGTGGTCCTAACATGGGCGACTTCCAGAACAATGAGCAGAACATTGCTGCCTATGACTGGGATATGGACGGCAAGGCTGAGTGTATCATGCGTGCCGCTGACGGCACTGTCGTACACATGGCTGACGGCACTACTTATACCGTAGGTAATGCTGATGCCAATGTGCGCAGCGCCACGGGTGGTGGCACCAACTGGTTTGTCATAACCAATAATGAGTACCTGCTCTATATGAACGGTGCAACAGGTAAGCCTTATCAGTGTCTGCCTTATCCGCTCAAACTTCTGGAGGACAATGAGACTGACGTAAACACGGCATGGGGCGACGGCTATGGTCACCGTGCGTCTAAGCATTTCTTTGGTGCACCGTACCTTGACGGACGCAAACCATACATATTCCTCGGACGTGGTATCTATACACGACATAAGTTCATAACGTACGAGGTGGATACTCTTACTCACGAGTTGAAAGAGAACTGGCGCTGGTATAACAACAGCAACGGCCCTTGGAAGGGACAGGGCTATCACAACTACGCTGTTGCCGACGTTGACTGGGACGGACGTGATGAGATATGTTTCGGTGGTATGGTGATAGATGATAATGGATATGGTCTTTCTACCGCAGGCTTCGGGCACGGTGACGCACAGCATCATGGCGATTTCAACCCTTATATTCATGGACATGAGGGATGGTTCTGTAATGAGGATGCACCAAGTAACCACTATCGTGACCTCACCACAGCTGAGATATATTACCGCAATGTTTCAGCCAATGATGACGGACGCGCCATTGCCGGAAACTTCTCAAATGACATTCCCGGCTCTATAGCATCGTCAGCACATGACTCTTCAACACCTATCAGCCTTGTTGCAGACAAGCATGTAGATGGTTACACCACCGCAGGCATGAACCAGAACTTCAACTGCTATTGGGACGGAGACCTGTGCGAGGAGACCTTCAACTATTCAAACGGTAAGAACTCTGAAGGTTCCATAGCTAAGTTCGGTAGCTGGACACCTATCAAGACCCTTACAGGGTCTATGACAAACAACGACACAAAGGGCACGCCATGCTTCATGGGTGACTTCCTCGGTGACTGGCGTCATGAGTTTATTATGCGTACGGCTGACAATAAGATTCGTATCTATACCACTACCTATGAGACTCCATGGCGTGTGTATTCTATGTGGTATGACCACCAGCAGCGTAATGCTACCGTATGGCAGATGAACGGATATAACCAGCCGCCTCATACCTCTTACTTCCTCGGTGAGTTGGAGGGTATCACCACTCCGCCACCTGCACTTACCATGACTGACCGTACGGAGGTGGCTAACGGTAAGACTATCAGCCACAGCGGTAAGACTGTCATCACTTGTGAGACTAACGACATGACTGTTGCAGTGGAGGATGGCGCTACTCCTTATATATATATAGATAACGCTCCTTCATGGGTGCAGGGTTCTGCTCCGTCAGAGTGTACCACCAAGGATACGCCAATATCATACACTTATTACACCCATACTCTTACAGGTGGTGCCTTCGCAGGCGATATGCGCCTCGTGAAGCAGGGTGACGGTATCCTCACTCTGCCTAACGTTACTCAGACATACACCGGTCCTACAGAGGTGTGGGCAGGTACTCTTAACTTCGACGGTACACTGCAGAACTCACGTCTGTGGCTCAACCGTTTCGGAGAGCTGAATACTGACGGTGGTACGTTCGCTAAGGGCATACAGGCAGACTATGCCTCTGTCATTCGTCCTGGTGGTAAGGAGGCAAAGGCTTCTTCTATCACCACAGACTCGCTGATACTTAATATGGGTGCTATCGTAGAGCTTGATATCTACAGCGACGGTTTCGCAGCCGACCAGATCAATGCTAATGTGTTGACGATAGAGAAGAAGAACTGGGAGTATGGTCCGGAGTACTCTACTCCTGTGTTCCGTGTTAATGCTCATGCTGCGGCTGGCGAGGAGTCTATCGCCGATGGTAAGTATGTATTGGGTACAGTGAAGAAGGTGGTTGGTAACCTCAGCGATATCGTGGTTGACAACCTCAGCAACCAGAAGGCTGAGCTCTCTCTTGAGGGTGACAAGCTCTGTATGACCATAACAAACTTTGAGGGCATACCGATGACATGGAATGGCGATAAGAGCTCTAACTGGAACCTTGACAAGGAGGCTAACTTCATAAAGAACGATGGCGGTGACGCGACAAACTTCTTCACAGGCTCACAGGTTACGTTCAATGATGCGGCTGCAAACTTCAACGTCAACATCGACGGCAAGGTCTCTCCTCGTGAGGTCATCTTCGATAATACCAAGCAGTACACCGTATCTGGTGACAGCATCGTGGGCCTCCCAGAGTTCCTGAAGCGTAACACTGGTTCGGTATATCTTAATAACCTCAACCGTGTGGGTAACACAACCATCAGCGGTGGTAGCGTCTATGTGTCAGCACTTGCCAACGGCATAGGTACTGACGTAGGTTCTCTGGGTGATATCAACAAGACCATCACCCTCACAGGGAACGGTACACTGGGTATAAGCAATTCTATCACTAATGGACAGAAAATTATTTGCGCTAATGACAATGGTGTTATCAACACTCCATCAGGTGTAACCCTTACACAAGTCGCTAATATAGCAACATCTAAGAATGGCGCTCTTACAAAAACTGGTGATGGTACACTGATTACAAGTGGAACACTTACCCCATCGGGTATTACACTTAATGGTGGTACATTTACTCATAATGGCACGGCTTACACAAAGACTGTAACCCTTGTTGGTAATGTAAATATATCTGGTACAGGCTTTAAGAGCTCAACCTTTGCTGTTGCAGATGGCGCAAAGGCTGTGTTCACAGCAATTAATAGAACTACGGCTTCAAATACCATCACTGGCGGTGGACAGATTACCGTATATTCTGCAGCAGAGAAAGGTTCTAACTATTATGCCACACGTACGCCACTTCAGTTGAAGCTTTCTAACTTCACTGGTACTCTCGTGGCAGATGCTGTATATTCAGCTGATGGTAGGTTTACATTTGACACAAGCACAGGCTCAGATAAGTTTACACTCAACATTCCTGCAAATCGTTACGTGCAGAACTCTGGTAAGACAATGCGTATCGGACAGCTTGCGGGTACAGGTACTCTTGGTGGTACATGTACATTCTCTCAATCAGGAAGTTCTGCAGTCAACACCTGGAACGTAGGTAATGACAATGACTTTACCTTCGGTGGTTCAGTGGTTGATAATGCGAACTTCACTAAGATGGGCTCTGGTACCATGACGGCTTCTGCAGCATGGAGCACTACGGGTTCTGTGAAAGTATCAGAGGGTGAGCTACGCTTCAATTCAAAAGTTACGCTGGGTACTGGTGCGTTGACCATAGCAGAGGGTGCAGTACTCTCAGGTTTGTCAAATACTACCAAAGGGCAGGCTAAGAATGCGCCGATGACTAATAGTAGTATTACAGTCAATGGCACACTGTGGCCTTCTGGGAATTCTTCATCTGTGGCATCAAGTTATTTGAGTATAGGTAGTAAAACTGTCAACTTCTCTTCTACCTCAACGTTAAAGGTGGGGCTGAGAGGTTGGGATGAGTTATCTACGGTTAACAACACCTGTCTTTTAGGCGATGGTAGCAGTGCAACGGTCAATCTTGCTGACGGAGCAACTATCGAAGCATACGTGGGTAAAGATTTTATATTGACTGCCACAGAGGAGAAAGCTGATTCTTTCAAGGTGTTGATTGACATTCCTAACATTAATGTGACAGGAACGCTGAACTATAACCTGCCAGCCCTGCCGGCACACTACTACTGGAAGAACCTCTACGACTCTTCTCTCTTTGCCAAGACTGGCTGTCTCTACATAGGTTACATTGCCCTGCCTGGTGATGTCAACGGCGATGGCAAGGTGACTATGGCTGACGCTAATATGACAGTCAACGCCACACTGAAGGGCGCTGCAAATATCCCTGGCTTCAGCATAGTCCATGCTGATGTTGACGGCGATGGAGTGATAACCATGCAGGACGCTTACGAGATTGTCAACATCATATTGGGAAAAAGATAATGGTGAAATAAGCATCCGTTGAATATACACGGCGAGATTGTAAATTAAATGTTGCAATCTCGCCGTTTTTTCGTTTGTTTGTTTTCAGAAATACTTTTTTTTGCAAAAAACATCGAAATATTTTGCCGTTTCCGCTAAAATTAGTAAATTTGTAAATAATTAGGGGGAGGGACTTAAACAATATAATTGTCAGGAAAAAAGTAATTAACAATATTATTAACTAACAACAAAACAATTATGAAAAAACGTTTACTACTTAGTGCTGCGGTAGCCTTGACTACGATGTCGGGCTTCGCACTTGGTACGGGTGAGTACCTTTACACAAAAGATGGTCGTTATAAGACTACCGACGATAACAGGTTTGCTGCGAGCCTTACTACGTTTGACGGCTTTGTTGCTGTGCCAACAGGATCTAATATGTCTGGCACAGAAGTAGATTGGGGTAAATTGTTCTTGCAAGGTACAGATGCTGATGCAAGTTTAAATTATATCCAGTCAGCATCAGCATTGGCTGATACAGATGGTATAGCATATAAGCTGCCTGCAAGCGGTGCTTCTTCCCTTCTAGTAAGCATGAAGTTGAAAGCATCAGGTAATAAGGGTATCTATAAGACTGACTGTTCCCATAGTGCTAAAAGCGGAATGAACCTTATCAGATTGGTAAGTGTTGAGAAAGGAGCAGACATACAGACCGCTGCGGTAGTAGCATATCATAGTACTCCATTTATGGTGACCTCTGATTGGACAACAGTTGCCTTTGCTGTAGATGAAGTAGAAGACGCTTATGACTATTATCTTGAGATCTTTGGTACAAGTGAAGATATGCAGATAGCAGATATCAGTGTTAATGCTGCAGAGCAAGTGGCTGATCTTCGTGTGAAAGAGGCATGGTTGAATAAAGCCAACGCTTATCTTAATCTGCAGCCATGGACTGAAGCCCAGTTGGAAGATACTGGTCTGGCAGAAAATATTGTCGAATTAAAAAAAATAGATGATGATTCGACACCAGATGATTTGCAAGGTGTGCTGGATGGACTTAAAGAGTCTATCACAGGTACAGAAGGTATCGTGAAGTATATGGACAACTGGTTGGGGACAGATGCGAAAAATTTGCTTTCTATTCATTCTGCTAAAATGCAAGGTTCTACTACATGGGGAATATGGACATATATGAAAGATGGAGCTGCATCAAACCGTCTTTATGCTGAAGGCCATAACACTCCTGTCTATCCGGAAGGACCTCACGGAAATGGTTATTATGGTGACATAGTTTCTTCAGGTTTAGAAACAACCAATTATCAGGAATTACCTGCAGGAAAATATGTGTTTAGCGTAGAAATGAATGCTTCGCAGCGTATGTGGAAGAGTTCATCATGTTGGGATGTGGATGAAGCAATGGAAATGTATGCAGGGCAGCTTTATGTAACCAATGAAGCTGGTGATACCATTGCTAAGACTGATATGTACGATTTGCCTGCCGGAGTATCAAGTGCGGATGGACGTTTCGTTTCTAACACTCTTACTTGGATATTGCCAGAGGCAGGAAAGTATAAGATAGGTATGGTGGCACGCAGAAAGGATGGCTTCACAAATAATGGTGGCACAACAACATTCAAGGACGCAACTTTGTATTTTGTATCTGATGCCGAATACACCAAGGCGGAAATGGATTACATAGACGATGTTAAGGAGCAGATAACAACTGGTCGTGACAATATTACTACAGCTAACGATAATATAGCCAGCACTGAAAAATATTGGGGCAAGCCAGAACTGCAAGCTTGCTTAGACACGGCTGTTGCTAAGGTAGAGGCTTATGAGGCTTATACTGATGCTCAGATAGTTGAAACATTTGATAAGGATACATATGTAAAATCTACATCTGAGGAGACAGGATTACTTGTATATCAAGTATATCAGAGCGTTGTGAAAGATCTGATAGCTGCAAACCGTACATTTAACGCTAAGAATGATACAATTAATATGCTTGAGACAGCTATTGCCCAGGCTAAGGCTTTACTGACAGATCGCGTCTATGCAGCTGCTACGCAGGGTGCTCAGCTTGAAAATGAGATAGCCACGGCTGAGACATTGCTGAGTCAGATGAAGGCTACAGAATATAGCGAGGAGAATGCTGCAAGCATAAAGAATGAGATTGAAGCTTTGGCTACTGCTAAGAATGTTTTCGTAAACTCAATTGAGGCTTCTAAGCTTGCTACGCTTGTGGATATTGATTTCAGCGGTACGGTTACCTATGATGCAGATGAGGAGAACTATGGAACAACACCTGGCACTGTAACTATTGCTGGAAAGTCAGGAAGTATGACAATATCTAATTTCATGACAACAACACCTCCAAATGACCTGGCGAATTCCAAGGGAGTGCTTGATCATTGTTCTATTCAGCCATTTGAACTTGGTATCGATGACAATGACACGAAAGTTCTTCCAGATGTGCTCCATGTAGGTTCTGGCACAGGTGATGTCGAGTTTGATGCTTCTGATATGGGCAGTGATATCTTAAAGATTTCAATGGACTTCTGGATGTTACGTCTCTCAGGGGGATACATTGGCTTCTACGTTAATGATGAGAATAATCAAAATGTTTCAGGTTTCCGTCTGTGTACTTATAACGATGGTACAACTTATAATCCGCTTAATATGTCATTTGTAAATGGTAAGAGTGGATATACGGCAAATACTGCGGATAATGCTGGCGCTGTAACAGATGGTAATAAGACTAATATTGTTCTCTATCTTGATTATGGTACAAAGAAAGCTAAGATGGTTAGCACAATCCCAGCAGGTGTAACTGAGACTGAGTGGGTTGACTTCGATGGTACAGAAGTTAAGACATTCCAGGTACATGCAAAGGTAAACGGTGGCTACAATGGTCGTCGCTGCTGGTTTGACAATCTGAAGATAGAGCGTATTTCAGCCGACGCTCCTGACGCAGTTTCTGAGGTTAAGGCTGCTGACGCACAGGCTAAGGCTGCTGCTAAGAAGGTGGTTAACGGTCAACTCGTAATCGAGACCGCTAAGGGCACATTCAACGCTGCCGGTGCACAGGTGAAGTAAGAATAGTAATAAGATACTAATTACAGTGGAATAATTAATCCTCGCATTACATACGTAGTGCGGGGATTTTTCCTTCCGTTTTGTAGCGCGAGGATTTTTCTTCCGTTTTATTTTGCCAGTTCAATCTTTTATTCGTAACTTTGCATAGAGAGTATAAAACTATACATATATGAGTACAATAGCATTAAGTCCGGAGTTCTTCAGTAACCTTGGTGAGATAGCCGAGGATGAGAAACTGTTTGCGAAACTGCAGAAATATGTTAAGCGACTGCTTGCCTCCAAGCATGACGACACGTGTATGACAAAGGAAGAGTTCTTCGCAAAGATTGACCGCTCCAGAAAACAGATAGAGGAGGGAAAGTATCATGTTTTTTCTTCTTCAGAGGAATTAGATAGGTATATTAGTTCGTTATGAGTTATTTTATTGTTCCAACAGAAGATGCAGAGCAAGATATGGTTCGCCTAAGAAAGTCAGAACCTTCCGCATATCGTAAAGTCCTTAAACTCATTGATGAGTTGAGAGTCCATCCACGTACCGGCACAGGTAAACCTGAGCAGTTGAAAGGAGACCGTGCAGGTCAGTGGAGCAGGCGTATTACTAAGAAACACCGTCTGATATACGAGATAGTAGAGGACAAGGTGTTTGTGTATGTGCTTGCTGCTTACGGACATTATGATGAGTGAGAGAAAAAAACTTTGGATTTCCTTGCATGATAAATAATTTTTTTTGTACCTTTGTAGGTGAATATCAAAGAACTGCATTATATGAAGAGGATTTATACACTTATAACGGTGTCTATGATGACATTCCTCGGTGCTAATGCCGAGGCTACAGATATGTCAAACGTGAATGACGCTTTGTATTTCGACCGCGTAGAGGTAAAGGCGGGAGATAATGCCACATTGCAGATAAAGATGAAGAATGCAAGCAATGTAGGCACGTTTGGTACAAAGGTAACGATGCCAGAGGGCTTCTCTTTCGGTACAGACGGAAGTGACCCGGATGTAAGCCTCCTGGCAGAAAGGACTGGTAGCAGTACCTTTGCTGTTGCCAGTGCATTCCAAAGTGACGCCAATGCAATAAAGATTGGTCTGCTGCAGACAGAGGGCGTTAACCTCGGAGGTAATGACGGTGCCGTTATTGCTTTGAACGTTAAGGTAGGTGCTGATGTGCAGGTAGGTTCTTATGAGGTGCTCTTCTCAGAACAGGAGTTTGTAGAGGCACTATCTTCTGCTAATTATTATCCTGCAGATGCAACGTCTGTCATTGTGGTTACCAGCGCTGACGGTATTGACGGCGTAAGGGCTGACGGCACAAAGGCTGCTTCATCGGTTAAGAGGATCGTTGACGGTAAGCTTGTCATCGAGACTCTCAATGGTACATATAACGCTATGGGTGCTCAGACAAAGTAAAGATTAAGAAAATACAATATAAAAACTACCGAATGATACCGTCATTCGGTAGTTTTTTCGTTTATGTCTGCTCAGGGAAGAAAATACAGTGAGCAGAAGGCTTAATTTATTCTAAGAAATTTAAAAAATATTATGTTAAAAATTTGTATAATTAAAGAAAAATCGCTTATTTTGTAGTCTAAAACTCAAGCGAGGGCGTATTGCGTCCGCTTGTTTCGATGACCTAAGAACAATAATGCTTTGATAATAAATAAAATAAAAATAAACTAACTACTTCAATCTTTATGAAAAAACTCATTTTGTATGCATCTCTCATTTGCATCGGAATGGCATCTTGCTCAAAAGACTATGTCGTTGATGAGGAAAGCATGCCAGGTTGGTTAGGTGAGAGTATCTACGGAGAACTGAAGAGTCCGAAGTCGCTCAATGGTACGTTTAACACATACCTGCGTCTTATTGACGACTTGGGATATACAGAGGTTCTTGGTCATACGGGTAGTAAGACCATCTTCCCTGCCAACGATGAGGCGTTCGCAGAGTATTTCAAGGATGGTAACAACCGTTATGGAGCACGTAGCTACGACGACTTGACTAAGAGTCAGAAGGCGCAGCTGCTCTTCTCTTCAATGATTGATAATGCCATTCTTATCGGCAATATCTCAACTGAGCAGAACGCTAACGGTGACCTTCTACAGGGCAGGGCGGTGAAACACTCCACCAACCTGCAGCTTGTGAATACTATTGAGCCTCTGTATTCCCAGAATTTCCCGAAGAACAACCCGTTCTTTGACAGGTTCGTGGAGGCTGGCTCGCTGCAGGGTATCTATGACAACACCGTGCCTCCTATGGTTCACTTTACTGGTGAGTATATGCTGAATAACTCCATGACGGTGGTCGGCGATGACAACGACTTCTCCGTAATCACTGGCAATAACTATAACGACGGTGATGCATATGTCTTCAAGAATAAAGTGATAGCAGGCAATGTTACCTGTCAGAATGGTTACATACACCAGCTTGCCGGTGTGCTTGAGCCACCGGGCAACATGGCGCAGGTGCTGCGTGAGGATACGGAGAGCGGCTCTGGTACGTCTCTCTTCTCACGTATGCTGGATTACTTCTGCGCTCCTTTCAATGATGCTGCCACGAAGAATCTTTATGATGCATGGGCTATCGAGAACGGAGAGCCAACCATCGGTAACGTGTATGCCATACGCTATTTCAGCCAGTTGTCAAGAAATGCCGTGAAACTTGACCGCTATACAGACGATGACGGCAAGACAAGCAATGTGCACACTGAGTCACAGCTGCTTAACTTTGACCCAGGATGGAACCAGTATAAGCCAAGTGCTACAAGTTCACAGAATGAGGACATCGCAGCAATCCTTGCGCCTACAGACGATGCTATATGGGAATATTTCAAGGAGAATGGCGGCGGCGGCGCATATATCATAGAGAACCTCGGTAATCCGGCATTGGAGAACACGCGCGAGAACCTCGGTGAGAACTTTGACGCTGTTTATAACAATGACCCTACGGTGTTCACCAATATGCTGAACAACCTGATGAAGGCATATTTCTCAAAGACCGTGCCCAGCAAGTTCTCCACAGTACAGAACGATGCTTTTGAGTTCATGGGCGTGACGCTTGATGATGTCCATAAAAACGCGTCAGGCAAGTATGATGTGAAGATAGCCAACAACGGTGTCATCTACAAGATGGACAAGTTCTTCGCACCACAGCTTTACAACTCTGTACTCGGTCCGGCATCGGTATATCAGAATATGCGCACAATGGGACAGATGCTCAACGACCATGCCGTTACCGCCGGTGAGGTGCCTGCGCTCGGTGTGAATATGTACTACTACCTCATGTCAATGAAGTCGAAGTACGCGGTGTTTGTTCCGGAAGACAACAGTACCTTTATATATATAGACCCTACGTCTATCTATGATGCGGACAATTACGGTACTAAGGCTCTGCGTTTCCGCTTCAACTCGGATGCGACTGACGCTAAGTTCAATGTCATGGTGCAGAAAGGTGTGTATGAGAACGGAGTGTTCCAGGAGTTGGGCGAGTACACAGAGGAGAATATAGAGAATGGTACATATTCTACGCAGATACAGGATATGCTTAACTATCATGTCGTGGTGCTTAACAGCAGTGAGGATGGACTGAGCGGCAACCATTACTACAAGACGAAGCACGGTGGCGCAATCTATGTGCCTGACGGCTTTGCGCGCAACGGCAAGACTGTGCTCGGCGGCGCTCAGGTGGAGGGCAATGCTCCTGCTGCCAAGGTGATTACACAGTACAGTAAGACTGGCCGTCAAGACGCAGACCCGGAGGCTAACATCGAGAATGGTACATGTTACTTGATAGATGCTCCTATTCAGCCTACGACAATAAGTACCTATAAGGTGCTTTCAGAGAAATATCAGAAGTTCTATGAATTTATGAACGGATTTGAGGGTAATACGGATATCTTGACGTTTGCTGGTATCAGCAATGTTATTAACGAGAAGACTAAGAAGTCTGAGCAGACAAACTATATGATGTTCGAGGCTACAAACAACAATCCTCTGCGTCCTGATCTGTATGATGCCCGTATGCGTATGCTCGGTGCTTATAACTATACTGTATATGCACCGACAGATGATGCGATGGAGCAGGCATACGCTAAGGGACTGCCTTCGTGGGACGAGATAGAGAATTTGCATAAAGTATATTCGGAACTGTCAGAAGGCTCGTCAGAATATGTGGCTGCGCAGAAGGAGATACGCACAAAGATTGACGTGATGCGTCAGTTCGTGTTCTATCATATACAGAATAACTCCGTGTTTGCCGACAACACCATCAGCCGTGGCTCTTACCAGACATTCTGCACAGATGACCTCGGCATTGCTCAGCCGCTTAACATCAGCGGTGGTAATGGCACGCTGAATGTCAGGGATATAGCAGGACAGAGCATCAGCGTGGTTTATGGTAGCGAGAACGCTAATATCTTGGCGCGCGATATAGTAACAACATCTACCAATAAGGGTAAAGCCATAGACTACTCTTCATTCGTTACTATCCATGGTATTGACACACCGCTTTGCTTTAACAGCAACGGCAGATATGACGGTAAGTGGAGTGGCGCATCAGCTGCCAAGAGGCGTTAACAGCATTTTGTATAAAGAATAATAATAAGAAGTCATGAATAATATGTCAAAACAAAAGTTTCTAATGACATTGATACTCTCTGTCATCACCCATATAGTGATGGCGCAGGGGGTAGTCATATCAGGAACGGTGGAGGACGCTATGGGGCCAGTCATGCTTGCCAATGTGACGGAGCGTGATGCCAATGACCGTATCGTCAATGCTACGCAGACTGATATGATGGGTAACTTCTCCATGGAAGTTAAGAGTACCAAGAATATGCTTGTCGTGTCGTACGTGGGCAGCAAGACATGGAAAAAGAAAATAGGTGACGAGACATCGTTCGCCATCAAGCTTGAGGATGAGAAGACTACCCTTAACGAGGTGACGGTGCGCGGTCGTCGTGCCAACTCTGGTGGTCTGAACATTCAGAAGAAAGAGATATCTGTATCACAGCAGACGTTCAACCTCTCTGAGGTGGAAGGTATGGCATTCACCTCGGCCGACGAGGCTCTGCAGGGTGAGATTGCAGGTCTGGATATCGTAAGTAACTCTGGTAACTTGGGTTCAGGTTCTACCATGCGTCTGCGTGGTGTGTCATCTTTGTCTGGCAACTCTCAGCCGTTGATTGTCGTTGACGATAAGATATTTGACTATAGCGAGGGTGACATCGATATTGAGAATGCGGATAATGAGGCTTTCTCTTCTCTGCTTGCAGTCAGCGTTGATGATATCGCCAGCATTACGGTGCTGAAGGATGCTGCCGCTACCGCTATCTGGGGTTCACAGGGCGCGAACGGTGTCATTCAGATTACCACAAAGCGTGGCTCCCGCGGTAAACCGAAAGTGAATCTCAGCTACAAGTTTACGGGTACATGGATGCCGGCTGGCTACAAGCTGCTTAACGGTGACCAATATACCATGATGCTCAAGGAGGAGTTCTATAATCCGACTCAGAGCGCGGCGGCTACTGCCGATGTGGCGGAGATTAACTATGACCCTACGTATTCTGAGTATAACTACTGGAACCGTAATACAGACTGGGTGGATGAGGTTACACAGTTCGGACAGCAGCACGAGGCTAACGTCAACATTACGGGCGGTGGTCAGAAGGCTACTTTCCGTATCTCTGCGGGATACAACCACCAGACTGGTACCATCATCAAGCAGCGTCTTGATCGTCTTACCACTCGATTAGTACTTGATTATAATGTGTCAGACCGTATCAGGTTCTCTACCAACTTCGCCTTGACATATACCGATAACCTGAAGAACTATACCCTTGGCTCAAGTAAGAATACTAAGACAAACAATAACATTCTTGCTATGGCTCTCGGCATGGCTCCTAATATGGCTGTATATCGTGACAACGGAGAGTACTATCTGATGAATCCTAGCCGAACAGGTATGACTCCGTATGACGGTAACTACAGTTCCCTGAAGATGAATTCGGTGTATCTCATCGGTAACCCTGTCGCTTATGCCAACTCTTCATGGCAGAAAGAGCAGACCTATAGTATCGTGCCTGACTTTAACCTGAAGTATGAGCTTCTCGGTACAGAGTCTAATCAGAGCCGTCTGACATTCAACGGACGCGTGTATTTCGATATATACGCTTACTCTCTGCCTACATATATGCCGGGCAGCCTCACTAACGATGAATATACCAGTGCATTGTATAACTTTGCTACGAATACGGAGAGGAACAACTTCAAACTCGGTGCGCGTGCGGAGCTTATCTTCACTCCTTATTTCAGGAACCAGGATTTCAGCCTTACGATGCTTGCGCGCTATGAGTGCAACACTGGCAGGTATTCTTATCAGTATGCCGCAAAGAGCCAGTTGCCTAATGGTCTGGAGACCATCGAGGCTTTGGCTAATAACCGCGGTATGAGCAACACGCTATCTACGGTTAAGTCAGCTTCTCAGAACTGGGTATATAACGCTCACTTCTCATACAAGGAGCGCTACAATCTCAGTTTCTCACTGCGTGGTGACAGCAACTCCGGCTTCGGTCCTGACAACCCGTGGTTCTACTCTCCTTCAGTGTCACTGCGTTACAATATCAGTGATGAGAAGTTCTTTGAGCCTTTGCGCAAGGTCGTTTCCATGTTGGGTATCCGTGGTTCATGGGGTATATCGGGTAGCACCAGCGCGAGTGCCGCCTCATTCTACAATACATACACTATGGCAGCAGGCATTTATGGACATGACTCTTATATAACGTTGTCAGGCTTGAAGCTTACGACCTTGAAACCACAGAAGCGTGAGGGTCTTAACTTCGGTCTTAACCTTGGTTTCTTCAATGACATCATAGAGTTAGACCTCAACGTATATAAGGAGAAGACTTCTAATCTTATTGTTAAGAATGCTCCCTTGCCGTCAACCACGGGTTTCACAGGGTTGAGTTTCGCTAATATCGGTAAGATTGAGAACAAGGGCTGGGAGCTGAGCATCACTGGTAATAAGTTCCTGAAGGTAAAGAAGTTCTCTCTGTCTGCAAGTTTCAACATGGCACAAAATGCCAATGAGTTGCTTGAGATGAACAAGGACGTGCTTGCTACATACAATACCAAGTTTGAGGATGTGTATAACAAGCGTGGCAACGGCGGACGTATGAACAAGGTCGAGGTGGGAGCTCCTCTTTGTTCTATCTACGGTTACCAGTCAAAGGGTGTGTTCCAGTATTCATACGAGTATTTGCAGAACTACAACACCAAGATGAAGCAGCAGAATCCAAACTGGACATCAACGGACTATGAGAACCAGATTAACCAGTGGCTGGCAGAGGGTAAGTCTTTCCCTGTCGCTACTGATGCTAACGGTCATGTCATAATGACAAACAACGGTGAGCCGCAGCATCTTGTATATCGCTACGAGAACGGTGCCGCAGAGTATCAGTTCAAGGGCGGTGACGCTTACTATGAGGATATCAACCATGACGGTCAGATTAACGAGCTTGACATCGTATATCTTGGTAATTCTCTGCCAAAGTTGCAGGGTGGATTCTCGCTCACAGCACAGTATGGCAACTGGAAGATGGTAGCCCGTTTCACCTACCGTTGGGGTAACAAGATACTCAACGCAGCGCGTATGGGACTGGAGAGTATGTACGGAACAGACAACCAGTGTGCGTCTGTAAATTATCGTTGGCGTAAGGATGGTGACGTTACCGAGTTGCCACGTGCGCTTTACAACGAGGGATACAACTATCAGGTAAGCTCACGCTTTGTAGAGGATGGCGCGTTCCTGCGTTTCCAGAACCTGCAGATTTCTTACAGCTTCCCAAAGAAACAGATTAAGAAATGGGGACTTAACAGCCTGTCGGCTTATGTGACTATGAATAATCTCTTCTGTCTGACTAAGTACACAGGTATCGACCCGGAGGTCGCTGCATCTACATACGCTCCTGCCATTGATACCTCTAACACTCCGAAATCAAAGTCTGTCACTGCAAGTCTCAGCTTCGGATTCTGATTAATAGATGACAATATTGGTTTAACAAATATAAAACAGACAATATAATGAAAAAGATATTATCCATAATAACTCTCGGCATGTGTCTTGTGTCATGCGTTGACACAGTCATATTGCCTGATGATAAGATTGTGGACGAGGATATGTGGCAGACCAAGTCTGACGTGACAGGCATCGTGGCTTGTGCTTACAGTCAGTTAAGGAGTGAAGCCTTTCAGCGTAATCTTATTGTATGGGGGGACTATCGTTCTGACGAACTGCAGATGTCTAACTCTGTCGCTCTTACCAACAATACGGCTTATGTACAGGATCTCAAAGAGATTTATTCCTTGAATATAACGCCAAGTAACTCGTTTGCAGATTGGAACGAGCTGTATTCAGCAATCAACTATTGTAACCTTGTCATGGAGAAGGCTCGCGGCGTAGTGGATATAGATCCAAACTATACCATGGGAGATTACAAAGCAGACATCGCTAAGGTGAAGGCATTGCGTGCGCTGTGTTACTTCTATCTGGTGCGTGTTTTCCGTGATGTGCCTGTAAGCACCACAGCCTATATGACAGACTCTCAGGATACCCAGTTGGAGCAGAAAGCACCAGCAGAGGTTCTTGAGATGTGTATTAATGATTTGAAGGAAATAGAAGGTGACGCTATTCTGTCTAACGTCTATGGCGACTGGCGTGACAAGGGCTATATGACAAGAGATGCCGTACGTGCCCTTCTTGCCGATATCTATCTGTGGCGTGCATCTGTAAATCATCAGGACAATCCAGCTCAGGCTCTGGCTGACTATCAGGCTTGCGAGGAGTACTGCAACAAGGTAATTGAGGCAAAGAGAGATGCTCACCAGAAGACACTGGGTGAGACAGACAAGGAGTATTATCTCGCAGAATGTGATGATTATTACAACAGTGTGTTTGCCACAACCTCTTCAAGCAAGACTTTTGGCCAGACATTCGTAGGAATGAACTCTGAGGAAAGTATCTTCGAGATACAATATAGGTCATTGTCGTCAACTACTAATATTATAAATAACTGGACAAATACTGGTATCGTAAAGATGTATTACAAGTATAATGGCAATAATAACGGCGCCACTCCTTACTTGATGACAACCAGCAATTACGGCAAGTATAGCGGAAGTACTTCTGGTACGGCTGTATTTAAGAACGCTGAAGATATCCGACAGAATGAGTTCATATTTGCTGCAAACTCTGACGTGGCACAGTATCAGGTGCGTAAGTTCATTGCTACGAGCTCATGTGACAAGAAAGTTGAGACATCAGGTCCGGATGTTTCTAATGTAAGGTCAAACTGGATAATATATCGCCTTACTGATATCATGCTTATGAAGGCGGAGGCTTTGGTTCAGATTCATGAGTTGATTTCAGGTGACGCTGGTGATGATGCTGAAAGCGGAGACATAACGGACGGTAACGAGGAAGGCGAAGAGGAAAGTACAAAAAGGGACTACCTGCAGGAAGCCTTTGACTTGGTGTATGCTGTAAACACACGCTCGCTGACAGATGGAGATGCTTCTACTAATATCCTAAAGTTCAATACTTACAAGGACAGAATGGAGACACTGATACTTCTGGAGCGTGCACGTGAACTGTGCTTTGAGGGTAAGCGTTGGTTTGACTTGATGCGCTATAACTATCGCCATGTTTCTGGTGTGCAGTATGACAAGACATTTGCTCAGCAGGGCGGAAACTATGTCAGCAACTACAGTGAGATGCTTTCTCTGGCAATGTCGGCCAAGTACACCTCACCTGCCGTAATGGCAACAAAGATGCCGACGGAGCCGTATCTCTACTGGCCTATCAATACTGCACAGATGGATGTGAACAGTAAGTTGGTACAGAATCCCGTATGGCAGGCATCAGCTTCTTCTGCAAGAAAATGATGGATAAAGGTTTTCTCTGTAAATATAAAAAAGTAATTATTATGAAAAAATATATAAAGAACAAAGCACATTCTCTGCTCGCTCTCGTTGTGATGGGCGCTCCCCTTATGGTGTCATGTGTGGATGAGCCTGATGCTTCCAACCTCTATAACGCGTTGGAGCTTACCATTGAGCAGACGTTGGAGAATGATGAAGACCTGTCGGCTTTTAACGCTATATTGAAGAAGACAATATATGCAAATACATTGTCAACCTATGGCAACTACTCCTGTTTCGCACCAGTCAATGAGGGTGTGTCACTGTATCTTGACTCGCTCTACAACGATCCATCGTGCGACGGAATTGTAAAGCCGCTGCATAATGGCATAACAGAGACACCGGGTTTTGAGAACCTTGATGTTATGGAGAAAGTGGAGTTGATGCCTAAGGAATTATGTGTGGATCTTGCAAAGTATCACCTCTCTGGCGATGAGTGTACGATATCAGAGGTATCTGGTCAGACAACATGGAATACCATGTTGCTCGGACGTTACGTTAACGTTCGTATTGACGGCGGCAAGACATGGCTCGGCCCTGACGCTTACATCATCGATGCCGATATTTCCTGCTCCAATGGCTTGATACAGAAAATATCAAGCATGGTGCGTCGTGAGGATCGTCTGATAGCTGAGCAGTTGTCAGTTGACGAGAACTTCAAGATATTCTCGGAGGCTCTGAAGCTTACGGGCATAGACATGGAGCTGGCAGCGGAGAAAAAAGATACTGTTTACACATTGGCTGAGACCAAGCCGACTGACCGTGACGGTAATCCTCTATACTGTCCTACAGAGTGCAAGGTAGGCTTTACCATTTTTGCCGAGCCGGACGAAGTGTTTGAGGCCGCAGGCATCACAGATATAGAGAGCCTGAAAGAAAAGTGTAAGGAGTGGTATGCAAATTCTTCTCTGTGGTATAACTATCTCAATGAGAAAGGTATCCAGGTTTCTACTGGCGATGACTACACTAATGAGTGGAACGTACTCCACATGTTTGTAGCTTATCACATACTTCGCGCAGGCATGCCTGTTGACCAGATTGTATATGAGAAGACAAACAGCAATCAGTCTGTGTGGAATGTATCATTTGGATATGAGCCTCAGGAGTATTTTGAGACGATGTTGCCTAACACTCTCTTGAAGGTATGGGCAACCGATCCTAATTCACAAGGTAAGGAGCCTAAACTGTGGATTAACCGTTACCGTCAGAACAATACTCTGACAGATGAGTATGGCACGTTTGGCTCAGACGCTACTCACCCGATAATCTTTGAGGGCGTCCAGATAGACCGTACATACAACAAGCAGACTCTTAACGGATATATACATAAGATTAACGGCATACTGAAATATGACCAGCAGACCGTGGCTTCTTTCTATGAGCGTATTCGTCTTGACTCCTCTACGTTCCTGTATGAGTTGATTAATAACGGTATTCGTAATGCGACAGCTTCTCAGGTGTCAAACATGAATGGTGGTGGCAACGGCGACCGTGTAGCGTTTGATGTAAACTACTTCGATAATATTGTATGTTACAATCCTAATACGGTTCTGCGTTTCAATGTACTCGGTGCTTGGCGTGCCCACAACTCAGACCAGTTCCAGGGATGGGATACATACGACATAGCTTTCAAGCTGCCGCACGTGCCTACCGGTGAGTATGAGTTGCGTATCATATATCCTCCAATGATCAGAGGTGGTATGATGCAGTTCTATCTCGGTGAGTCAAGCAGTCAGGCGGAGATGGTAGCACAGGGAACTCCGTTTGATGCTCAGCTTAACCCTTACGAGAATGCATCTTTCGGTTTCATTGATGTTGACCCGGATAATGAGGAGTATGGTATAGAGAGCGACCAGGTGATGCACGTACGCGGATATATGCGTGCTCCGGCATCATTCTCTCGTGCCACTTACAATACTAATACAAATAAGCTGACTGTGACAGCAGATGACCCATACGCTGCTTGTAAGCAGATGACAGGTGGTACAAGCTGTCGTACAGAGCCAGGCTATGGTACTATGATGCTGCGTCGAGTTATCTGTACACAGCAGTTCAAGCAGGGAACAGACTACTGGCTGCGTATCAAGAACCTTATAACCAACGCGGCAAACCTTGGTTGGTCGTTTGACTTCGTGGAGCTTGTTCCTACAGGTATCGTAAACAGTCAGAGTATGATGGAAGACTGGTATTAATCAGTTGTCTCTGACATTAAGATTATAAAGAATAATAAAAAATTGTTCGTATGAAATACACAAAAATAATAGCAGCGACAGGACTGACACTTGCCATGGCATCGTGTTCGGATTTCTCTGACTATAACACTGCTCCGGATGATTTCGGCGCGACCAGCAGCAAGACGCTATGGCAGAATCTTAGTGAGAACAGTAACTTGTCAAAGTTTGCTGAGATAGTGGAGAAGTCGGGTTTTAAGTCAAATCTCGATGTCCCGACGTACTATACGCTGTTTGCTCCGTTAAACGGAACCTATAATGCTGACTCCGTTTTGCAGATATTGGAGTCAGGCTTGACAGAGGATACTGCGAGGGTGCTTAAGGAATTTGTCAAACAGCATATAGTGCAGTATAATTATCCCGTAAACGGTGCGGTAGAGGAGAAGAAGCTGCTTTCATTGAATGCAAAGACTCACTTATTCTCACAAACGCATTACGGTGATGCGTCATTTACAAGTAACATAAATTTACCGGCCAGCAACGGTGTGATGCATATCACTAACGGTAAAGAGAACTTCTATAGTAATATATATGAGTATATTAACAGGATAGAAGGATGTGACTTGTTCCGTGACTATGTGATGGAATATGATGAGGAGTATATTGACGAGTCAAACTCAATTCAGGGTTCCATCGTTGATGGAGTTCAAACCTATGAGTATATAGAATATGCACATCGTAATACGGTAATCAACAGAATCCTGGGAGCACAGTTGGAGAATGAGGATAGTACGTACACTATGCTTATGCCTAATGATCAGGCTTGGACAAACTCATACAACAGGATTAATGGCAATTTCAAGTATTTGCCGAAGCTAACTTATAATGATTTGTCCAAAGCAAGTGGAGCAGCTACGGAAAAAGCTTTTCCGACAAGTGGAAAAACTGATATAACAATTGGTACGCAGGAATATGCCGAGTTCCTCGGGGATTCTCTTACAAAGAGAAATATCCTGCGAAACCTTGCCTTTTCACATGGCTATCCCTGCAATGACGTGTTGCTGACAGGAAATGGTACTGTTACAGACAGTGTGTTTACTACAAGCCGCAATTTCCTTGTAAGTGCTAAAGACGTAGAAGATCATACGTTGGAGACATATCGTATGTCGAACGGTTACGTGAGAACGGTTGATTCAATACCTTACCAGCCATGGCAGACTTTTGAACCCATAATAAGTTCTACCAATGTTGGACGAGTATTAAACTGCACTGGATTTTCAGGTCTTTCTGCTCTGAAAGAGGTCTTTAGAAAGGGCGGAGAGCGTGATACACTGTTTAAGTACGTGCCTGAATATTTTTATGACCGCTTGATTGGAAAGAATAGTGGTGACTCCAGATATTTCGGTTACGTTAATACGATTAGCTCATCTAATAGTGCTGTGCCAGAGTTGGATATAAAGTTGGGGGCTGGAATAGCTAATTCTGGTGGAGTATTATCTACCACGTACCATATTTATGTTTTAACCATCCCTAACCAGATACTTGACAATCCTGAGGAAGGTATAGTTTCAAAGCTCAAGCCATATTATTTGAGTTTCTATCTGAACTATACCGATGAGAACAATACTCAGCAGCAGAAGCAGCTGTTCCTCAGTGAGGATGCGGATCCGTCATGGGGACCAAGGTCAGAGGTCGTTAGTAAGGTGAATCATATAATAACGGTACCGGGTTATGCTCAGGTTATAGACTTGGGTGAGTTCACGTTCCCTGTAAGCTATTATGGATTGGAGGCATATCCAAGTTTGATGATGTGTCATACACAGAAGTTTAACACTGCGACGAAGCGTAATTCTTATGAGCATGAGTTGCGTATTGCGGGAGTCTATCTGGTACCAGTGGAGGCAAATGATTACTTCATAAAGAAATCTGCTGAATGAAGAAGAAAACAACAACGTTTAACGAAGAATGATAATGATGAGCAACATATATGACATTTTGCAGCGTTTGAGCCAAAGGCTTATGCTCTGCTTCATAGTAATGGCTGTGTCGTGTGCCGTGTATGCCCAGGATGAGGAGATAGACCCACTTGAAGAGGACGAGGCTCCTGTGCAGAAGCAACCCAAGCGTAAGGCGGCAACCGACAATATTCCTACTTGTGACATAAAGGGTAAGGTTGTTGACGAAGCCACGGGACAGCCATTGGCCGGTGTCCGCATACAAGCGACAGGTGACAACCGCTTTGCTGCCATGACGGACGCGAAGGGTGAGTTTACCATAAAGGTTCCTGTTTTTGTCACCTCCCTGTATTTCCAAGCACCGCGTCATTTGTCACAGCAGGTCGGTATAAAGGCAAATGACGGTAATCAGACGGTAAATGTCTCAATGCTGACTGATAACTTCCGTCAGATGTATGACGAGGGTACGACCTATACGTCGCAGAACTCGTTCATATCAAACGGTGGACGATTGTCAATAGACGATGAGATTGGCGCAAACCTTGGTGCTGATATCCGTACGGTGATGCGTAACGGAAACGAGGAGCAGGGAGCACTGATGCTTATACGTGGTATCAACTCTATCAATGCCAACTCTCAGCCGCTGGTGATCCTTGATGGAGTGGAGCTGGACATGCAGCGTAACCGCAGTTCGCTGCACTTGGGAGATTACTTCAACATCCTCTCTGCCATTTCGCCAGAGGATATCGACAAGGTGACGGTGCTGAAGAATGCTACCGCGCTCTATGGAGCGCGTGGTGCCAATGGCGTAATACTTATAGACACCAAGCGCGGACACTCAATGGCTACCCGTATTGATGCCAAGATATATGCTGGCATAACGACAAAGCCCTCGTTGCCTACGATGATGAACGCGAACCAGTATCGTAACTATATAGTGGAGCAGTTAGGTACTGTGCCGTCATTGCAGGAGTATCAGTCATCAACGGGTGAACTGATGTCATTCCGTTTTCTGAATGACGAGAAGTCAGGATATTTCTATCCTACATATCACAATGACACGAAGTGGACGGACGACATCTATCGCACTGCCGTGACACAGAACTACAGCATCAATGTGCAGGGTGGTGACGATGTAGGTATGTATCACCTCTCAGTAGGCTACACGTCGATGGACAAGAGCGTGAAAGAGACATCATTTGACCGTGTCAACGTACGTTTCAATACAGACATTAATCTGTTGGAGAATCTGGTGACGAAGTTTGATATGTCATTCTCACGTTCAAACACATATCTGTTTGACGACGGCTTTGCTGAGAATATGTCGCTCAGTACTGTTACCTCGCCAACACAGATGGCATTGATAAAGAGTCCGTTGCTCAATCCTCATCAGTACAACCATTCAGTCGGCGGCTTCACCTCATTGCTTAGTGAGGCAGATGACTTGTTCTCTGCATTGGGTTCTTATGAGGGTCGCGATTACAAGTACTCTATCGGTAACCCAGTAGCTTTTATAGAAAATGCCAATGGCGAGCGTAAGAACAAGAATGAAAATACATTCTTCAACGTTGCCGTGGCTCCGACATGGAATATACTTCCTAATCTGTCAGCTACGACACACTTCAGTTATTACCTGAACCGTAACTCTCAGGCTTACTATCGTCCTAATGGCGGTATGCCAGCTTTCTATGTCGAGAACCTGGGAACAGTATATAGCAAGGTTGCATCAATATTTGCCAAGGAGACAAATATCATCAGCAATACTCATATAGATTGGAATAATAAATACGGTGCGAATAACGTTGCTGTGACAGGTGGTTTTCGTTATACCTACTTCTCATACGATGGCAGCGACCTGAGCTCACAATATACTACGCGTCAGGAAAATGATAAGAATCCATCAATGGCAGTTGGTCAGCGTTCAAACATCACTGGTAACAGTGATATATGGAAGAATATGCAGTGGTATGCAAGTGCAGACTACAGTTATGCCAACCGTTTCTTTGCTACTGTGTCACTGATGTTAGAGGCTAACAGCCGTTTTGGTGACAATGTAAGCAGCAAGGCAAGTATTGGACTGGCAGGTGTGCGCTGGGCCATCTTCCCAAGCATACAGATGGGCTGGGTAATGTCAAACGAAGACTGGTTCCCCAAGAATGCTTTTGTAAACTATCTGAAAGTGTTCGGCGGATTTGATGTCAGCGGTAATGATGACATATCCAACTATGCAGCACGCTCTTCATTCTCTACTGTGAAGTATAACAACGACCAGATAGGTGTGAAGATCAGCAATGTGGGTAACGACCTCGTGAAGTGGGAGACCACTCTGAAGTATAATGTAGGCTTCAAGGCAAATATGGCCAACAACCGTCTGAGTCTCGGGGTTGACGCATACTACCATCGTACTAAAGACTTGTTGTCTCTCAAGACCTTTGACAATCCTATCGGTGGTATAAACAATTACTGGGTAAATGACGGTATGTTGGATAACGTAGGTCTGGAGTTAGCCATAAGCGGTAAGCCAATAGAGAAGAAGAACCTCCATTTGGAGCTTGGTGCTACTATGGGTACTTACAGAAACAGGGTATGTCGTCTTGCTGACGGTGCGTTCACCTCATCAGTATATGGTGACAACAACATCCTGACACAGTCAGGTTCATCAGTAGGTGTCTTCTACGGCTATCAGACCGCAGACCATGTGTTCAGCACAGAGGCAGAGGCTGCCACCGCACACAATGGTACAGACTATCTGAAGTTCAAGGATGCGACTGGTGCAGACCAGACCTTTAATGCCGGTGACGTACACTTCATAGACCAGAACGGTGACGGTTACATCGACGAGCAGGACAAGGTTATCATCGGTAATCCAAATCCAGACATCTATGGTAATATCTTCGCTACCCTGACCTGGAAGCGCTTCACATTCAATGTAGGCTTCAACTACTGCGTGGGTAATGACGTGTACAACTACCAGCGTTATATCTTGAACTCAGGTGCGTCGCTCTATAACCAGCAGGTGGCAGAGATAGGTCACTGGCGTTATGAGGGACAGGTGACAAACTTGCCTCGTCTTGCATTTGGAGACCCTAAGGGTAACAACCGTTTCTCTGACCGTTGGATAGAGGACGGCTCTTACCTGCGCATGAAGAGCCTGAGCATAGCTTACCAGATTCCGGTTCCGGAAGCTTGGCAGTCATGGTTGCAGGGTATCTCAGTATGGGGTGAGGCGCGTAACCTGTTCACTCTTACAAAATATACTGGTAACGATCCGGAGTTCAGCGTTGGCAACAACGTTCTGTATCAAGGTGTTGACTGTGGCAATATAGCACAGAGCCGCTCTTTCGTACTCGGTGTGAAGATTAACTTATAAACCAAAGATTTGCACAATGAAAAAGATATTATATACATTTTTAGCAGCTGTAGGCTTGATGTGTGCTGTCTCATGCTCTGATATGCTTGAGACAGAGAGCAACAGTCAGCTGTATGACCCGTCACTGTCAGAGAAGACTGACTCTGTATTTTATGCATACGGTATTCTTCAGGCAATGCAGCAGTTGGCTGACCAGTATTATTTCCAGAATGAGTTACGTGGTGACTTGGTGAAGACAACCAAGTATGCCACCACAGATTTGCGTGACCTTTCTACATTCTCTGCCGATGCAAGTAACAAGTATGACAGTGTGTATCTCTATTATCAGGTGATAAACAACTGTAACTATTACTTGAAGAATCGTAAGACAGACCTCGTGACAGGCTCGCAGTATGTGGTGATGAATGAGTACATCGCTGTTGCGGCAATACGTGCCTGGACATATCTGCAGCTTGTGCGCCAGTATGGTGACGTACCTTACATCACAGAGCCTGTGATGTCAATATCAGAGATAAACGCTCAGAAGTCGGCTACGTCATCAAGTGTTATCCTGCAGTCAGAGGCAGAGTATCTGGAGAACCTGAAAAATACGTGGGGACCAGATTACTGCTCTGTGCCAAACTTTGGCAAGACGAAGGAGATACAGATAGGAGGAAACGGCTCAAGAGATAAGTATATTCTCCCTTCTAAGTGTTTTGTGCCAATATATCTGGTGTTGGGAGACTTATATCTTGAGGATGCGAAATACGCAGCTGCTGTAAAGTCTTATTATGACTATTACTATTATTGCTCGGAGACTGAAAAAACAGCGGTGTCAGAAGGTGTGCAGAGAATGGGTACCTTGACAAAATATGGACCAGAAGAGGTGACATTACCTTCTGATATAGAAACATACACACCAAGTACTCTTGCCAACATACTTAAAGACTGGGAGTCTCTTTTCAGTGCTTCTTCTGCTCCAGCTGATGTGATATCATACATACCAATGGCAACAAGCGCACTTCAGGGACAGACAACAGAAGTTCCAGAAGCATTTGGATATTTATATTATGAGGGAACTGGTGGAAGCAGAATATCATATAGCTCTTCATCTTCGGCTCAGACCCCAAATGTGCAGGTAGAACCATCTGATGAATTCAGGGAGAAGTCAAATAGTCAGCCTGTTTACTATAAGGTTATATCATCATCATCATCTGCCTTGCCTGAGTTGTCAAGCGCGACTTTGGGCGATATGCGTATGAACTTGTGGTCACCAGGTAGAGATCCTTATTCTGACAGAACGTATGTATATAAACCAGGTCTTGGCAACTTCTTCCTGTATCGTAACTCAACGGTGTTCCTCAGCATTGCGGAGGCACTTAACGGTATGGGGTATCCTGACGCAGCGTTTGCCGTGTTGAAGAATGGCTTGGACAAGGGTCTGGTATCATTTGTTGACTCAGCTTATACCCATCAGACATTTAATAATCCAAGAATCAGGGTATTTGGCAAAGACCGTTACTATTTGTCAACTAAGTCGGCAGAGATGCTCAGCAATGGTGCGGACGGTTATGCCTTTAACTTCCTGCCACGCGGATTAGAGAGTGGTGGTAATGATGGTACTGGTTTGTTTGCCGCCGGTACACTCTGTGGTATTCACCTTCATGGTGCCGGTTATGTAGTTGACGAGAGCAATGTTCAGTCACCTTATAATTACTTTACCGTGTTAGATGAGAAACTGGCTGAGCTGGCTGAGAAATATCCAAATACAGGGCTGAGTGCCAAGATTGCGAAGTATGAGCAGGAGAAGGCGTTATACGAAAGCTGGCTTAATATGTTGAATGAGGACAAGGACAATACCCTGACTACGATATTGGGCAAATATACCAAGCGTGCTCTTTGCGGACTTACTGATGAGGAGATAGCAAGTAAGACAAGTGATGAGAAGACAGAGCAAGAAGTAATAGACGAGGCATTTGAAAATATGTCAATTTCTCAGATTGCGGTGGCAGTGGTAAGGCAGACTTATCCTAACTTCGTTGAATACTATAACACAGAGTTTACAACAGAAGACAGGGTAAATGCCATGGAAGACCTCATTTGTGATGAGTATGCCTATGAAACGGCATTTGAAGGACGTCGTTTCGGTGACTTGCAGCGTATGGCGCGTCATAAGAATGAGCGTGGTGTGTATGGCGGAGGATTTGGTAATCGCTGGCTCCAGGACAAACTTGGATTCAAGGGATTCAATGGAGTATGGTATCTGCCGTTCAAGTGATTAGGTGACGACTAACAGAATTATAATATGCTAAAACGGCAGCTGCCTAAAACGGCAGCTGCCGTTTGTCTTTCTGATGCAAAAAAGACAGATGTAAGATGTCAAGATGAGTCAGGTCGTGTTGTTTATGACAGTGGTCAAAGGTATTCAGTTACGACTTGTGAGGGGACACCAAACGGTTAAACCTTATTCCCGCTTGCTGCGTCATAAATATAATCATAACCTAACAAAACAAATCGAAAGAACTACATTAGATAACCTGACAAAATGAAACAAAAGATACATTTTTTGTACCTTAAAATTAAAACCGCTATGATAGGAAGACTGAGATTGCTTTTTTGTTTGCTCGTAGTGACTTTGTGTGCAAAGACTACGGCTACTCCTATTGATGACCTTGAGACAATGTTGCGTGATAACCCTCAGGTGCAGGAGAAAATATACGTTCACACAGACAACAGCGCTTATTTCGTCGGTGACACGCTGTGGTATAAGGCATACGTTGTCAGAGCCGATGACCTTACTCCTACTAATATGAGTAAACTATTGTATGTGGAGCTGCTTACGCCCGACGGCTACCTTGTGGAGCGCCAGCATATCGTTGTCAATGGCAACGGCTATACCTGCGGACAGTTTATACTTGAGGACTCCCTCTATTCCGGGTTCTATGAAGTGCGTGCTTATACACGTTGGCAGCTGAACTTCAATGTCAAGGAGAGAGAATATACCCACGACGAGGAACTTAAGTTCTATGGAAAGAAAAACGCCGCTGATTTCTATCGAGACTGGGACGGACTTTACTCCCGTGTGGTGCCTGTATATCAGAAACCGACGGAGAAAGGCAACTATATTGACCGTTATATGTCACACCGTCCAAAGACACGTATCCTGAAAGACAAGGACTATCTCACCATGTCCTTCTATCCGGAAGGCGGCCAGCTGATAGAGGGAGTGCCATGTAATGTAGCCTTTGAGGTAAAGGATAACCATGGAGAGAACTTTGACCTTGATGGAACGCTCAGCAATGGCACCAAGATAAAGACACAGCATCTCGGTATGGGACAGATGACCATCACACCTACCGAGACACCCCTTACGGCTACTTTTAACTGGAAAGGAAAAGACTATACCTTCAAGTTGCCTAACGCACAGAAGCAAGGGGTATCATTAAGCTATGATGCGCAGAAAAGTTCAGTGGCATTATCAGCCAAGGGTGTCACTCCTGCCGCATACGCCGTGTTGTGCAGAGGAACACTGGTTGCCTTCCAGCGTATTACGTCAGGCAATATACAGTTGAACAAATCAGAACTGCAAACCGGCGTAAATGAACTTATAATATATGATGAGGCTGCCCAGCCGCTTGCCTCACGCCTTTTCTTTGTTAACAATGGCGACTACGGCAAGCCAGTGAATGTCACCTTGCGTACGGCAGGTGCAGAGATAGGGGCAAAGACAACCGTTGATGCCTACGCACCTATAGACGTGAAGGTAGAGGCAGGTGAAAAGCATCCTGCCACCATTTCCCTGGCAATACGTGACGCGCAGACTGACGAGCGTGGATATGACAATGGCAACATCATGACCGATATGCTCCTGAGCTCAGAACTCAAGGGCTTCATAGCCTATCCCGCATACTATTTTGAGAACAATGACGCGCAACACCTGTCAGACCTCGACCTGCTGATGAAGGTACAGGGATGGCGCAGGTATAAGCGTGCAGAGCAGTTGCGATATGAGCCGGAAAAGGGACTGACCTTTGAGGGAACAGTATATACGGTACCAGCCGAGGCCAATATATTGGAATATGAAGATCTGGCAGGGGTAGGCAAGAAAGCCTCCACCATTGCTGACAAAATGCGTGCAGAACAGGGTATAGATGCCTTTGACTCGCCTGTCGTGGCTCAGACGGAGACAGTATTTGATACAGAAGAAGGCAGCGAAGAGACGGTAGAGTACTCTGAGGGTGATGGTGACGGCTCTACGCTTGTAAGTGGCAGGGCAAGGAAAAACATTCTTGTGGAGGCTGAGATAAACAAGAACGGCGAGATAGCAGGTGCCATAGCACGAACAGACCGTTACGGACACTTCAAGATTAATATGCCTCCATATTACGGATGGGCTTACCTCTTTGCCAAGGCATATAACCGTAGCGATTCTCTGACAAAGAATATGCAGACGGGAAAGCATGACAAGGAATTCTTGAATGAGCGTGCCTTCCCTGACTTCTTCGTGAAGCAGGATGTATGCTTCCCTCGTTTCTGCAAACCATATTCATGGTATCAGACAAACTCTCCTCAGTTACAGTTCGTTGACGAGGATGATGACGAGTATATACCTGAGTCCAGCAAACTGGCAGGCACGCACCAGTTGCAGACGGTGGTGGTAAAGTCATGCCGCCGTGGTCGCCGTGCTATAGACATGAAGAAACCAGCCATAGTGATGGATGTATACGATTTGTATAATGAGTTGTCAGACCGTGGACTGATGTGTGGCATAGTTGATTTCCGTGTATTCCCTGTCATGGCCGCAACGTATCTCTTCGGTAATATGGGCCGTGATAATCAGATTAACATACGTGCGCTGGTTAAAGGTACATCGTTCTACCGCAACTATACCCCTGGTAATAACGAGTTTGACAAAGAAGTGTCACAGGCAGACGTGTTCAATACTCTCCGCCTCGAGCGTATGCAGTATGTCAAGGCATACACCGACTATGAGCTGCGTACAGACTCTGGCGACGTGGTGGCTGCAAACATCGCTGACGTGACGTTTGACTTCGTGCCGATAGAGAATGACGGCCGTCGTCCTACGTATCGCGACCGCCGCTATATCATGGACGGCATAGCCCGCCCAGAGGAGTTCTACTCTCCTGACTACAGCAACGCCAAACCGTCAAAGCCTACGGACTACCGCCGCACGCTGTACTGGAATCCTAACGTGAGGCTCGGCAGTGACGGCACGTTCAGCACCACGATATACAACAACTGCCGTGAGACGCGCGTGACGGTCAGTGCGGCAGGCGTAGGTGCTGACGGACAGATGTATTATAAGTGACCCCACCCTTTAATTCCCTCCCGAGGGAGGGATGATATTACTTTTTAGTGAAAAAATAAGTTTAAGTGATGATAAAGAAGAAAGAAGAAGGAGTGAATACTTCCCATCGCATAGGTGATGGGAAGAGGCTCCTTCTCCCTTATTACCATGCTGGCGTTATAGAGGCAGGATGCGACGAGGCTGGGCGCGGATGCCTTGCCGGCAGTGTGTATGCCGCAGCGGTTATACTGCCCCCAGACTATCATAATGACCTGCTCAATGATTCCAAGCAACTGACGGAGAAGAAACGCTATGCCTTGCGCACAGAGATTGAGCGTGACGCCGTGGCGTGGGCTGTTGGAGTATGTACAGCGCAGGAGATAGACCAAATAAACATACTCCATGCCTCATACCTCGCCATGCACCGCGCACTTGACAAACTAAGTGTGCGACCCGATGAGCTTATCATTGACGGTAATAAGTTTGATGCCTATTATCCTGCCCCCCTCCTGCTGTCAGAGACAAGAGGAGGCGCTGATGACAATGTGCTGAATGGCGTTCCAGGTAAGGACGAGCGAAGTGTGGAGTCATTTCAGAAGAACAGACAACAGACCGTACAGCATGATTTGTTTGGTAATGAGGTGGAAATGCCTGTGAAGAAAAAACGCAGCAGCGCCGTTTCCTCCGGAGGAGGGCAGGGTGGTGCCCTTCCCTTTACCACCATAGTCAAGGGCGACGGCAAATACCTGAGTATAGCAGCCGCCTCCATACTTGCCAAGACATACCGTGATGACTACATGAATATGCTGGCAGAGCAGTATCCGCAGTATGACTGGCTGTCAAACAAAGGCTATCCTACGAAGAAACATCGTGCTGCAATAGCCGAGTACGGACCAACACCATACCACCGTATGACGTTCACTTTGACGTAAGAAAGAAAACTACATAGAATAGGACAAAATCGATTTTTCACTGTCTGAAAAACATCCATAAAAAACTCAAACCAGGAAGAAAAACTCCCTCTGAAGGCATAAAAATCATGTTTCGGAGGGAGTTTTTTGTGTTTTTCATCCTAAAGTGATAGCTTTTACACTGTGAAAGCTGTCACTTTACCCTCTAAAAGCTATGCTTTCATGAGGTAAAAGCATAGCTTTTGGAACGAAAAAAGGGGCTTTTTAGCCCCCCTTTTTATATCCCTACGCTGATTATCAGATAGTTACAATTCTCTGTAGATTTCGCTGTACGCAACCAGCTGGAAATAATTTTGAAATATCGCAAACATGAGGCGTTAAAAAAAAGCACAAAATAGGACAAAATCGATTTCTGCGAAAAAAAAGACCGCTCGAAAATCTCATTCGAGCGGTCCTTTTCTATTACATACGGAACACTATTTTATCAGTGTGCCGTTGATTCTGTATTTCTTGCCGTTATGCAGTATGATAATCTGCTGGTTGCCGGCATACTTGCCATTGCGCTGTGTGGCAGTCTCGCTGCTGATGTCAGATATACCGGTAATGTCTTCTTCCTCCACATACTCGCCAAACATAACCTTGGCGTTAGCGGCGTTAGCCGGTCCTACAAGGTAAGCAGAGTAAGCGTTGAGCTTAGATGCTGCACCGCCCTTCATGATGGCTGCATTACGAGCCACGCCGTACTTGCCGTACATAGAGAAACCAGGAGTGTAGTTGCCGTACATTGACCAAGCATCGCCAGTGAAGGTCTTAGACTCAGGACTGTGCACTGCGATGTTAGAGAATGTAGGTGCATCCAGTGGCTTGCTCAGGTAGATGATGCATGGTTTGTTGGCCTCTATCATCTGCATGTTGACGAAATACAGGCTTGTTACGCCGTTGCTCTCCTGCACATCGCTGAGGTATGCCACGTAAGCGTCAGTGTCACCACCGGTGAATGTCTCTACAGACATATTAAATGGCAGGCAGAGGGTAGAGTAGCCAATGTTGAAGTTCCTGTCAACGGTCACTGTCTGGTAGATGCCTTCGGCATAGTCTGGCACTACTGTCGGTGAGAGCGTGAGGTCAAGCCAAGCATTTGCTGTCAAAGTAATGTCGTCAAGACACAGACCGCCTTGTATTTTACCCGTCCAATATGTCATATTACCGATGTATATCAAATTATCGCTCAGTGTATATTGCTCTGACGTTGAGTTTTGCTTATCGGTCACAGTCATAATAGTGCCGGATGCTGATGCGCTTATATTGATGTGATACCAATATGGATCTACGTTTGCAGTAAAGGTGTCAGCCTCTGTGTTGCCAAGACTGAATGTTCCTGTGGTGTTGGTTGGCGGAGTACCGCCAGGTATTGCGACAGTCCAAGAACACAGCAGGCTATTGCTTGTGTCAAATATCTTGAATATCTGTGATTGTGCAGAACCATTACAGTTAATTGGTGTTATTGCAAAATCGAAGTCAAGAGTATAGGTAGAGGTAGTGGTATATGCCTCGCCCACGTTATTTAGTGCTGAGTATGTAAGTGTAGCACCGTTAGTATTTGCTGCATTGTATTTGCCGTAGTGACTTTCGTCAGCCAAGGTCGGTTGCTCTGAGGCATAACGACCAGCAGTACCAGTAGTCCAATACTCATCTATGGTAGAGGCATCCTCGAAGTCTTGTGAGAACAACAGTTTGCTATCAATAACTTTCTCTGTAGGTTCATCGCTCTCCATCTCGTTTTCTATGCTGCTGTTCACGATGACCTCAGGACTGGTGACATAGCCACCGGCTGCCTCCAGTTCATATATAATGATGGTGAGCTTCTTGTCATCATCACTGAAGTATGCATCAGAGATGTCGAAGGTATAGTCCTCATAGGTTGTGGAAGACTTGGTAGAGCCCCATACTGCATCGCCAAGCAAGGTGATGCTCTTGTCGGCGGTGTTATACGTTATGTCGCTTGTCCATGTTGATGCATTGTAGCCAACGCCCCATCGTGTACTGCGCTTGTTGTCGGTAGAGCCGGAACCCTTGAACTTCAGTGTGACATTATCCACATTCTTATAATCAGACAGGTCAACCTGCAGGTATGTTATCCAGTTGCAGTTCCAACCTGTATTTGCGAAGCCTACAGTGTTTCCTGCATTGTTGTAGCCGCTTCGTGCTGTTGTAACCTCGCCGTAAGAAGTGTCAGCATTATTGTAGTCCACGTATGTCATCTTGACGTCTGCGGCATTCTCGGTATGAACAGCCTCAGGGTAGGTCATGTGTGAGTGGTCAACGGTGAAGAACAGCGTCATGTCGTTGGCTGTGCATCCTGTGTACTGTGCGGTGTAGTTGTAGGTGTCACCGTCAGCAGCAGTCATAACAGCAGATACATTCATCACGTTGTCATTGCTGTAAGATACGGTTACGTCAACGTCAGCCTCCTCCATGTCGGCAATGAACTCCTCCATGTCGGTCCAGTCTTTGTTGACTGTAACATTATATGCCTCAGAGGCGTGGCCGGCAGCAAGGGCGGTGCCATCGGCAAGCAGACTGACGTACTCGGCGTAGTCAGAGCGGTCAGCGGTAGAGTGGCCGTCGCCGTTCACGGCAGCGAGAATCCAGTTCTGGCTCTGCTTCTTGCCACCATAGTTCACGAACTTGAAGTTATAAGTCTCACCCTTTGCAATGGTGTAGGAAGGAGAGAACTCAGTCCATATAGACGAGATGTTGTACTTAGAACCTATGTAAAGTTCGTTCTCGTAAGACACGTTCAGGTAAATTATGCCGTCAACATTCTCCAGCGTGCGTATGGTGTTGTTGGCAAAGCCCGTAGCACTCTCGATGACGATGTCAGATATGTCACCGTCAATGTTGTCAGCCTTACACAATGGGTATGTACCCACGGTAATCTTTGAATTGGCGTTGTTCACCTCGAATACAGGAGAGAGGTACTTAGGACCATACTCCCAGTTCTGAGTGCGCAGGTTAAGGTTCTCCACGTTGAGTACGTCATACTTCTTCATGCTCTTATTGACGTTGAAAGCCACCCTTGCACCCTCGTGGAGGTTAAGAGTCTTGAAGTTAGCTGATGTATATTCAGCCTCAGGCAGAGAGCCGTCTCCAGTGGCGTTGTTGTCGCATATATATAATGTAGAACCGTACTCCATAGTGACAGGTTGGGTGAACGTGCCGGCGGTATAGAGATTAGTGTGGCGGTTCATCCAAACCTCACTGTTAGGCAGCGTGCCGCTGAAGGCGAGAGAGCCAGCCCAGACCTCGGTTGCTCCGCTATATGTCTGGTTAACCTTGGGCAAAACCAACATGCCGTCACCTTGCTTTACGAGGCGTGTGTTACCGGTAAAGGCACCGCCTGTAAGCGTGTGGGTGTAATACTTGTAAGTTATAGTATAATCCTTAGAAGTTGCCTCTGATGGAGCAGAGCCCTGCACCCAAGAAGGTGCATTGTCAATGTAAATATAAGGAGATGCACCTTCAGTAACATTGACAGTCATGTCGTTAGTCTCGCATGTAATCAGTGTGTTGTCTGTTGTGCTTATGGTTCCACCATCAGCTATCTCAGTACGTCCGGTCATTGTAAATGCTGGTGGTGCGGCAGTGATGCCTTCCATTTCTCCAAGGAAGTAAGATGTGTGAGGTGGTTGGTTGTAGCCGCACATCTGCCATACCATAGCGTTACGCTGTTGGTGGTCGTACCACATAGAATATACACGCCACGGAGTCTCATAGGTGGTGGTGTATATGCGTATTTTGTTTTCGGCGGTGCGCATTACGAACTCATGACGCCAGTCGCCGAGGATGTCACCCATGAAGCATGGCGTGCCCTTTGTGTCGTTGTTTGTCATAGACCCTGTAAGGGTCTTGATAGGTGTCCAGCTACCGAACTTAGCTATGGAACCTTCAGAGTTCTTACCGTTTGAATAGTTGAAGGTCTCCTCGCACAGGTCTCCGTCCCAATAGCAGTTGAAGTTCTGGTTCATGCCTGCGGTGGTGTAACCATCTACATGCTTGTCTGCAACAAGGCTGATAGGTGTTGAAGAGTCATGTGCTGACGATGCTATAGAGCCGGGAATGTCATTTGAGAAGTTTCCGGCAATGGCGCGTCCGTCATCATTGGCTGAAACATTGCGGTAATATATCTCAGCTGTGGTGAGGTCACGATAGTGGTTGTTTGGTGCGTTCTCATTTGCGAACCATCCCTCTGCGCCATGCTTGTAGGGATTGAGGTCGCCATGATGCTGAGCATCGCCATGACCGAGACCTACTGTTGACAGACCTTTACCGTTGTCATCAATTACAAGTCCGCCGAATACTATCTCGTCGCGTCCGTCCCAATCGACATCCACAATGGCATAGTTGTGATAACCCTGGCCGTACCATGGAGAGCCTTTCTGATTGTTCATCCAGCGCCAGCGCTCAGAGAGTTTGTGTGTGTTCTTGTCAACATCAAGAGCCACGAACTTATGACGAGTGTAGATACCACGTCCTACGAAAATGCTTGGGTTACGTCCGTCAAGGAATGGCGCACCATAGAAATATTTGCTTGAGCGGTGACCATAACCGTCACCCCATGCAGCATTGAGGTCAGTCTCTTCATCTTCAAATCGTGCGCACGGAAAGTCTATTATGTCATAAATCTCACCTGTCTCTCCATTGCAGTAAACAAGGAATTCTTTTCCGTAGTGAGTGAACCACTCAACACTACGGCTGGTGCCATTCTGTCCAAACCAATAGTTGACTGTAACATTGTTGTCGGTTATAGAGACATTAGCGCCGCGTCCCGTATTGTTTTCATTGAGTGCTGTGGTCGTAGCATAGGCTATACCGTTCTCTATTTTTGTTGAAACCCAGTTAGAATCGCATGATATTGAGGCCGAAGACGAGAGCCCGAAGGCAAGTGCCGCAGAAGCACCTACGGAATTGCCTACATAGCGTGGCTCACGGTAGTTAGTCCATGCAGTGCCGTTTTGTCCATCAGCTCCTATCTGATATGTTGTTCCATCAGCCATGTGGATTGTAGAGCCTTCTTCCAATCGCATGACAACCTCGGCTTTGCCGTCCTGGTCCCAGTCATAGCCTACGATGTTCTGCTCATTGTTTTGGAAGTCACCCATGTTAGGACCACAGTTAACCCACCACTTTACTGTGCCATCAAGTTCAAGTATCTCAAAAAGGGTGTGCTCACCATACCATCCGTTTTTCTGGAAGCTGTTGTTAATCTCTTCTGTGTTGTCAAACTTCATTAGCAGTTCTACTTGTCCATCTCCGTCAACGTCAGCAGCGCAGGCATCGTTAGGAACGTAAGTTGACACCAATCCTGAAGGATGTTGTGGTGTGATTTCAAGATAGTCGTTAGCCCATACAGTCTTTGCTGCAGATGCTTCTTGTTCTACACCTTTTACTACTGCCTTTACAGTGTAGGTGCTTGATGTGTTACCTCCGGTATCTGTGTAGTTGGTAACAGAAAGCGGCGTGGCATTTACTTTCGTACCGTTGCGGTACAGATTGTAAGTTACATCGTAATATTCGTCGGCTTGCTGACGCCAGCTTACGAATACTCCGTTAGAAACTTTCACCGCCACCAGTCCACGGTCCAGCTGGTCGGTCTTTCTCTGCGCGCTGGCAGTCATTACAGTAATCAGGGCGAGGACTATTGTTATGATATGTCTTTTCATCTTCATTTTGTTTTGTTGTTTTGCAATTAAAGAAAACACATGTCCTGGGTTGTTTAGTTAAACAATCCGTTAAACTCTCCGTCGTCATCATCGATGTCGCCGAAGGTTGTTCCGTCGCCGTTGTTCCTGATTTGGTTGTCTTCCCTTGACGCCTGCAGTAACCGCGGGACAGTTACTACATAGGTCTTGAGAAGAGGAATAATGTAATCCTTTTTCTTAATCATAGAATAATATCTTAGTTGTTATTTTGTCGTATCGTGATGGAGACTAATATGGCTCCTCGCAGATGTCCTCTTCCTCATAGACGAATGAGCCGTTAGCTTTGGCATCGGCTTCGCCGTTCTCACTTACCGGTATTGCTGAGCCTGCCATTATGTGCATGGGAGTCAACGTTACCACTTGGATGTTTGGTTTTATGTAGAGGGTATTTTTACTCATAGTTATTTCCTGATGTATTTCTTTCTGTTCTGAATGTAGATGCCTTTTGGCGCCGCTTGGGTGTCGGAGATGTGCAAGCCTCCTACAGAGTAGGTTGCTGATGGAGTGTCGGCCTTCCGGGCCTCGTTGACTGTTACTGCTGTGGGCTGGTCTTCCTCGCCTTCCACAATTATGCTGAAAGAAGGTTTAGCATTGGTGCTTGTCGCTCCACTTACGGTCATGTACCAGCGGTTGGGCTTTATGGTTGTCTCGCCGGTAGTGCGGTGGCTTATGGTGCCGTCAGACATGTAGTAGTAATCATTCTGTGAAGACAGTGTTTGAATATCAGTGTCATGTTCTTTATGGTCGGAAATACTTTACAAAGTTACTATTTTTTGTCTTTTATCTCTATATTATAATGTCAGGAGATGTTGGTATTTAACATATTTTAAGGACGATTCGGATATATTTGTCTATGAAACAGAACAGGGTATGAGGATATGTCTTGTTAAGGCTCTGTCAGAGTTGTACTTAACGACAAGACAGACTGTCAGGGTACTATACTCTAACAGTCTGTCTTGTCACCGTTTTGTAAATTGTATGGTGTGGTTTTATGTATCTGTATTTTATCAGTCCATTCGGTCGCGGTAGTCCTCATACGAGTAGTGACGTAACGTTTCCAGGGTGCCGTCGGTGTGCAGTAAGGCGATGTCAGGATGGCTTACGCCGTTGAACATGGTAGTCTTCACCGTGGTGTAGTGGTTCATGTCCTCGAATATGATGTTCTCGCCTATCTGCAAGTCGTGGTCAAACTGCCAGTAGCCCAGATAGTCGCCGCTGAGGCAGCTGCATCCGCCGATACGGTAGGAGGATTGAGGGGAGTCTGTCTCTTTGGCTCCGCGCACGGTGGGCATATAAGGCATCTCAAGACAGTCGGGCATGTGGCATGTAAACGATACGTTGAGAATGGCGGTTCTGATGCCTTCGTCCTCCACTATATCAACCACTTGCGCCACGAGCGGACCTGTCTGCCAGCCGAAGGCGCTGCCCGGCTCGAGTATCACATGCAACCACGGGTAGCGGCTGTGGAAGTCGCGCAACAGGTTTATAAGCAATGGTATGTCGTAGTCGGCGCGAGTCATAAGGTGGCCGCCGCCGAAGTTTATCCACTTCAGTTGTGGGAACCATGGAGAGAAACGCTCCTCTATGTGCTTCAGTGAACGTTGGAACACGTCGCTGCCGCTCTCGCAGTGGCAGTGGCAGTGAAAGCCTGTGATGTCCGGTGGCAGTTGGGTGGGCAGCGCAGTGGAACGTACTCCGAAGCGTGTGCCTGGTGCGCAAGGGTTGTAGAGCAAAGTCTCGACTTCGGAATACTGAGGGTTGACACGTAGTCCCAGCTGCAATTTTGGATTCTGTCGTGTGGCGCGCTCGTGGTACCGCTCGTATTGGGAAAGGGAGTTGAAGGTGAGATGGCTGCTTATGCGCGCTATGTTGTCTATCTCGTAGTCGGTGTAGGCGGGCGAGTAGGTGTGGGCGGGAGTGCCAAACTCCTCGTATGCCAACCTGGCCTCATGCAGTGAACTGGCGGTAGTGGCACCTATGTATTCCCTGAAAATGGGGAATGTCCTCCAGAGAGCGTATGCCTTGAAAGCAAGGATAATCTCAACGTCGGCCTCCTCAGCCACGCTCTTGATAAGCGAGAGGTTGTTACGCAGTTTCTGCTCCTCTAATACGTATGTGGGGCGGTTTATCTGTTCGTATATCATTTCTTGTTCCTTTTACGAAAAACGAATAATAAGACTAAGACTGTGACAGATGTTAATACAAGTGTAAAAAATCTGTTTTTCCAGTCAATCATTTTCCTTTTGTCAAAATTTTACTGCAAAGTTAACTTTTAATTTCTATAAAATTGCATGATTAACATTTTTTTCTTAATTTTGCAGTTGTGAAACTGATAATAATGACTCAACCCACGTATTTCGTGGAAGAGGACAAAATACTCACCGCATTGTTTGACGAGGGGTTGGACTTGTTGCACGTCAACAAGCCGGGCTTGGAACTGACGTATGCGGAACGCTTGTTGTCACTGCTGCCACAGCGGATATTAGATCGCATCAGCGTACATCAGCATTACTTCCTGAAGCAGGAGTTTGACCTTAGGGGAATACACATAGACCGTCCGGAGGATGTCGTTCCGGATGGGATACGCAGGCATATAACACGTAGTACATCTGATGTGAATGACTTGAAAGCCATGAAGAAACAGTGTGACTACGTGATGCTTCATTCATTGTTTGACTCACTGCATGACGGTGTGAAAGCATCGCTCTCAGAGGCAGAGATGCGTGAGGCACATAAGGCCGGACTGATAGACAGGCATGTGTATGCCCTTGGAGGAATGAGCTTGGAGACCATACCATACGCCAAGGACCTTGGCTTCGGTGGCGTGGTGATATGTGGTGACTTGTGGAACCGTTTCAGCATACAGCATGAGGTGGACTTCCACGGGGTGATAGAGCATTTCAAGAAACTGCGTAAGGCGGTGGGGTGATGCGCAACAGAGTGTGATTAACAGTTAACTAATAATATCCTACATATAAATGGAAAAAGATTCCTTTCTTGTATTCTCTGGCACGGCTACACGTTATTTAGCCGAGAAGATTTGTGCCAGTTTGGGTTGCCCTTTAGGCAATCTCGTTATTACGCGCTTCAGCGACGGAGAGTTTGCTGTAAGCTTTGAGGAGAGTATTCGCGGTCGCGACCTCTTCCTGGTGCAGAGTACATTCCCAAACTCAGACAACTTGATGGAGCTGTTGCTGATGATAGACGCAGCCAAGCGTGCCTCAGCCCGTACCATCAATGCTGTGATACCGTATTTCGGCTGGGCCCGTCAGGACAGAAAGGATAAGCCGCGCGTGTCTATCGGCGCAAAACTTGTTGCCGACCTGCTCAGCGTGGCTGGTATAGACCGTCTGATTACTATGGACTTGCATGCAGACCAGATACAGGGTTTCTTTGATGTTCCTGTTGACCATCTGTATGGTTCAGGTGTGATATTGCCTTATCTGGAGAATCTGAAACTTGACAACCTCGTGATAGCTTCTCCAGACGTTGGCGGTGCAAAGCGTGCCAAGAGCTTTGCCAAGTATCTTGACTGTCCGTTGGTGCTGTGTAATAAGACACGTGCCCGCGCCAATGTCGTAGCAGAGATGCAGATTATAGGTGATGTGAAAGACAAGGATGTTGTTATTGTTGACGACATGGTTGACACTGCCGGCACCATAACAAAGGCTGCAGACATAATGAAGGAAGCCGGAGCACGTTCGGTGCGTGCGGTAGCAAGCCACTGCGTAATGTCAGGTCCGGCAAGTGAGCGCGTGCAGGAGTCAGCCTTGGAGGAGATAGTATTTACCGACTCCATACCTTACTCTCAGCGTTGTGCCAAGGTTAAGCAGCTCAGCGTTGCTGATATGTTTGCGGAGACCATACGCAGAGTTATCAATAACGAGAGTATTTCGTCACAGTATATTATATAATAAAAGTTATGAGTTGTGAGTGGTGAGCGGAAGACATCTTTGTCAAAGCTTACAGTAACTCATGACTCATAATTTATAACTCATATTTCGTAATTGAGAAAACTTGGGTCGCATTAACAATATATGGTATTATCTCTCGCGTCATAAGTATTTCATCACTATTGTGGTGTGTGTGGTGCTTGTAGGGGTAGTTGACGAGAACAGCGTGCGCTCTCTCGTTATGTTGTCGATGCAACTGAGTGAGAAAAAAGAGCAACTACGCTCTTATGAGGAGCAGTTTGAGCGTGACTCCATAAGGCTGAGCAACTTTGAGGCGAGCCTGAAAGGCGTTGAGACTATAGCTCGTGAGAGATATAAGATGAAACGTCCTGACGAGGATGTCTTTGTATTGAGTACAGAGAAGAACATCGGACGTGAGGATGAATAGTCCACCTTAATATACAAGAAACAAAAAGAAACGATGAACATTTTAGAACTGTCAGAACAAGAGATTGGTCGCAGAGAAAGTCTGCAAGAATTGCGCAACATGGGCATAGACCCGTATCCAGCTGCAGAGTTTCCTGTGGATGCCTTTTCAACAGAGATTATAGAAAATTTCGTTGACCTGCCAACAGAGAGAGACGAGGAGGGCAATGACGTGCCAGGTAAGGCTACGGCAGAGAATAGTCGTGTGGTATGCATAGCTGGCCGTATGATGAGCCGTCGTATTATGGGTAAGGCAGGCTTTATGGAAGTACAGGACTCTAAGGGACGCATACAGGTGTATGTGCAGCGTGACGCCATCTGTCAGGGAGAAGACAAAGACTTATATAATAAGGTGTTCAAGAAGTTGATGGATATAGGTGACTTCGTTGGCGTGAAGGGTTATGTGTTCCGCACCCAGACGGGTGAGATTTCCGTGCATGCCATGGAGCTTTCCATATTGTCAAAATCTCTTAAGCCACTGCCTATCGTGAAGTATAAGGATGGTGTGGCATACGACAAGTTTGATGACCCGGAGTTGCGCTATCGTCAGCGTTATGTTGACCTGGTGGTCAATGACGGTGTGAAGGATACATTCCTGAAGCGTGCTACAGTAGTACGTACACTGAGAAGAATACTTGATGAGGCTGGCTACACTGAGGTGGAGACACCTACACTGCAAAGTATTGCCGGTGGTGCGAGTGCACGCCCGTTCATCACTCACTTCAACGCTCTCAATATACCGATGTATATGCGTATAGCCACGGAGCTGTACCTGAAACGCCTTATCGTGGGTGGCTTCGAGGGCGTATATGAGATAGGCAAGAACTTCCGTAACGAGGGTATGGACAAAAATCACAACCCAGAGTTTACCTGCATGGAGTTGTATGTAAGCTATAAGGACTACAACTGGATGATGTCGTTTACCGAGAAGGTCTTGGAGGAGATATGTGTAGCTGTCAACGGTAAGCCTGAGACAGTGATTGACGGTAAGACAATATCGTTCAAGGCTCCGTTCCGTCGTCTGCCTATACTTGACGCCATCAAGGAGAAAACAGGCTTTGACTGTAACGGTAAGACAGAGGAAGAGATACGTAACTTCTGTAAGGAGAAGGGTATGGAGGTAGATGAGACCATGGGTAAGGGTAAGCTCATAGACGAGCTCTTCGGCGAGTTCTGTGAGGGTACGTTTATTCAGCCTACATTCATTACAGACTATCCTGTGGAGATGTCACCGCTTACAAAGATGCACCGCTCAAAGCCGGGACTTACAGAGCGTTTTGAGTTGATGGTAAACGGTAAGGAACTTGCAAATGCCTACTCAGAGCTTAACGACCCGATAGACCAGGAAGAGAGATTCATTGACCAGATGAAACTTGCTGACAAGGGTGATGATGAGGCTATGATAATAGACCATGACTTCCTGCGTGCATTGCAGTATGGTATGCCGCCTACCAGCGGTATCGGCATAGGCATAGACCGACTGGTGATGCTGATGACAGGTAAGTCATTCATACAAGAGGTGCTCTTCTTCCCACAGATGAAGCCGGAAGCAAAGACTCCACAGAGCTCAGTGGCAGAATGGGCTGAGGTAGGCGTAAGCGAAGAGTGGGTGCCGGTATTGCGTAAGGCAGGCTTTAACCTTGTGCAGAATATCAAGGAAGAGAAAGCACAGGGACTGCAGCAGAAAATCGGCGATATAGTAAAGAAATACAAACTTGAGATGCAGAAGCCTTCTGTAGCTGATATACAGGGTTGGATAGATAAGGCGGCAGAGGCGTAGAAATATGTTTGACTGCGGAAAGATAGCTATAATAGGTGGCGGCAGTTGGGCAACGGCCATCGCAAAGATTGTGGTGAACAATACTCACCACATAGGGTGGTATATGCGTAGGGATGACCGTATAGAGGATTTCAAACGCATGGGACACAACCCCGCTTATCTCACGAGTGTGCATTTTAATCTTAATGAAATCACGTTCACATCTGATATCAACCAGATAGTGCGTGATTATGACACGCTTGTGTTTGTGACGCCGTCGCCTTATTTGAAAAACCATCTCAGGAAACTGAAGCAGAACATACGTGATAAGTTTATCGTTACTGCGATAAAGGGTATAGTGCCAGATGAGAACCTGGTGTGCTCGGAGTATTTCCATGAGGTGTATGATGTGCCATACGACAACCTCGCTTGCATAGGCGGTCCGTCTCATGCGGAAGAGGTGGCTATGGAGAGGCTGTCATACCTTACAATCGGTTGCTCTGACAAGGACAAGGCAGAGAAATTTGCCGGAGTGCTGAAGGGCAGATTTATCAAGACAAAGATATCTACAGATGTTATAGGCATAGAATACTCGTCTGTATTGAAAAATGTATATGCCATTGCTGCTGGTATCTGCTCTGGTTTGAAATACGGAGATAACTTCCAGGCGGTGCTTATGGCCAACGCTCTGCAGGAGATGTCGCGTTTCCTTACGTGTGTCCATCCTATAGAACGCCGTATAGAAGACTCGGTATATATAGGCGACCTGCTTGTTACCGGGTACTCTAATTTCTCGCGCAACAGGACTTTCGGAACTATGATAGGCAAAGGCTACAGTGTGAAGTCTGCGCAGATAGAGATGGAGATGATAGCAGAGGGATATTTCGGTACCAAGTGTATGAAGGAGATTAACAGGCATCTGCATGTTAATATGCCGATACTTGATGCTGTATATAACATACTGTATGAGCGTATAACCCCGGAGGTTGAGATTAAGTTGTTGACAGACTCTTTCAGATAAGGGAAAGAACGAAAAGGCCATAGCTCTTAGCCTGTAACTCTTAACTCATAACTCATAACTTAGAATTATGATACTACGTGAACAATACATTGCGTCGCCGGAACGCTATGCGGAAGAGGACAGGATGTACCGCCGCTGCGGAAAATCCGGCGTGCTTTTGCCAAAGATAAGTCTCGGTTTCTGGCATAACTTCGGATATGCAGACCCATGGGAGCGTCAGCGTGAGATAACGCACTATGCCTTTGACCACGGTATAACGCATTTTGACTTGGCTAATAATTACGGTCCGCCGTATGGCGCTGCCGAAGAGAATTTCGGTAAGCTGATGGATGATGATTTCCGACCGTATCGTGATGAATTGTTCATAGCCACGAAGGCTGGATATGATATGTGGCAGGGGCCTTACGGCAACTGGGGGTCAAGGAAATATCTCATGGCAAGCGTTGAGCAGAGTCTTAAGCGTATGCGTTTGGATTATGTGGACTTGTTCTATAGCCATCGCTATGACCCGGAGACTCCGTTGGAGGAGACATTGCAGGCTTTGGTGGATATCGTCAGACAAGGTAAGGCTCTGTATGTGGGAATATCCCGCTGGCCGTTAGAGGCTCTGAAGAAAGCCAAGGAGTACCTCAGTGCTCATGACGTGCCTCTGTTGATATACCAAGGTAGGATAAATATGATAGACCGTGCGCCTATAGAGGAAGGAATACTTGATTATTGTGCAGATAACGGTATAGGATTTATTTCCTTCTCGCCATTGGCGCAGGGACTACTGACAGATAAATATCTTAACGGCATTCCAGAAGGCTCGCGCATGACACACAGTGTGCACCTTACGGCTGACAGGTTGACGCCAGAGCTGGTGCAGACGCTGAGACAAATGGCAGAGGAAGCCCGACAAGAGGGACATCCGTTGGCTGACAAGGCTCTGAAATGGGTATTGGGACAACGAGGCGTTACTTCCGTACTGGTGGGCGTGAGCAAGGTTGAGCAGTTAAAACGTAATATAGAGACGGTATTGTGAATTTACCGGAGTATAAGGACATAAAGATACGAAAGACGCAGAATGGGAAGTACGAGGTACTTGACATCCTGCGTCATCGTTTTGTGTCGCTGACACCAGAGGAGTGGGTGCGACAGCATTTCGTAAACTTTCTGGTTACGGAGAGGCAGTACCCGGCAGCGTTGATGGCTAACGAGATAGAGATTTGTGTAGGCGACAAGCGGCTGCGTTGTGACTCTGTGTTGTTTGACCGCGGCGGCAAACCGTTGATGATAATGGAGTATAAGGCGGAAAGCGTGACGCTCACTGCTGATGTGGTAAGGCAGATTATGACATATAATATGATGCTCCATGCGCCTTACCTCACGGTGAGCAATGGCACCAACCATTTCTGCCTGTTCCACGACAAGGAGGCTGGCAGGTGGGTGCGGTTGCCCGACATTCCCCTCTATTCGGAGTTAATAGTGTGAGCTTGTTTTTTAGACTGTTTTATGGCTTGCAGAACGGCATTTTTGAGTTAGGCTAAAACAGGCAAAAATCGATTTTGTCCTATTTTGTGCTTTTTTTTAACGCCTCATGCTTGTGATATTTCAAAATTATTTCCTGCTGGTTGCGTACAGCGAAATCTATAGATAGTTGTAACTATCTGATAATCAGTATAGGGATGTAAAAAGGGGGGCTGAGAAGCCCCTTTTTTCGTTCCAAAAGCTATGCTTTTACCTCATGAAAGCATAGCTTTTAGAGGGTAAAGTGACAGCTTTCATAGTGTAAAAGCTATCACTTTAGGATGAAAAACACAAAAAACTCCCTCCGAGACATGATTTTCATGCCTTCAGAGGGAGTTTTTCTTCCTGGTTTGAGTTTTTTTATGGATGTTTTTCAGACAGTGAAAAATCGATTTTGTCCTATTCCGGCCTTTATTCTTCGTCAAAGAAAAAAGAGTCGTCATCTTCATCATTCCAGCCAAACATGGCAGGTTCTGTGAAGGCCTCCATAGCACGGCGGTCTTTCTTCGTAGGACGTCCTGTTCCCTTAGCCCTGTCCACGAAACCGCTGATACGTGCCATCTCCAATAACTCGTATTGCTTTGCGTCGGTAACGTTCTCATATACCTGACTGAGTAACTTCGCTCCGACACGGTTCTCTATTGCGTTGATAATCTTAAATGAATATGTTACCGGCGGTTTCCTCACATGTATTGTTTCGCCCACCTTTACCGTGCGTGATGGCTTTGCGCTGGCGTTTACCGGAGGAGTGCTTGTGGTGTGGCTGCTGTCAGTTACAGCTACACGTCCGTTCTTGCATGCGTCAGCAGCCAGGGTGCGTGTCTTAAAAATGCGGGCTGCCCACAGCCATTTGTCAAGTCGTGCAGACTCTTGCTGCTTAAGGGTGTTCATCACTTTTTGTTGTATTGATTCATTGTTATGTCAATGCCTGCGAGGCAGAAACTCTTGATTACCTCGCACGCGGTGCTGATGACAGGTGACAGTGTCTGCTTGTCTTCATCAGAGAGCTTTCCCAATACCCAGTCTATTTGTCCGCCACGCTTGAAGTCGTCGCCGATACCTATGCGTAGGCGTGCGTATTGCTGGCCTATCAACTGTTGTATATGGCCCAGACCGTTATGACCTCCGTTGGAGCCTTTGCCCTTAAGGCGCATCTTGCCGAGAGGGAGTGCCAGGTCATCTACGATGACGAGCAGATGCTCAGTGGGAATGTTCTCCTTCTCTAACCAGTATCTTACAGCGTTGCCACTGAGATTCATATAGGTGGTGGGCTTGAGCAGGAAGAGTTTCTTGCCCTTGATGCTCGTTTCGGAAACATAGCCGTACCTGCGGTCGTCAAATGTCACGTCTTGCTCCTTGGCAAAGGCGTCAACAACCATCCAACCGGCATTGTGGCGGGTCTCATGATATTCTGCTCCAGGGTTTCCCAGACCTACAATTAGAAATTTGTCCATTATAATATAATGTATGCTATACGAAAAATGAAGAGTGAAAAAGTCTTACAGATGATTGCCATACCGTAAGATCTTTTCACTCTTCACTTCTATTGTATTATGTAACAAGATTTATGCTTACTTCTCAGCCTCAGCAGCAGCTGCAGCAGCCTGAGCGGCACGTGTCATCTTGACAGAGCATACGATAACCTCAGAAGGTGTAGCAATTTCGATGCCGTCGAATGACAGGCTGCCAACCTTGATGCTCTTGCCGATCTCGAGGTTTGTAACGTCGATATCGAGCTTCTCAGGTATCTGCTTGTATGGCGCTGTTACCTTAATCTGACGGATAGACAGGCTCATACGTCCACCGAGACGTACACCAGCAGCCAGACCGACAAGGTTAACAGGTATTCCGACAGTGATAGGCTTCTCAGGAGTGATTTCGAAGAAGTCAACGTGTAAGATAGCGTCTGTTACTGGGTGGAACTGAATCTCCTTCATGATGGCGATGTGTGCCTCACCGTCAATGTTAAGGTTGATGACATAGATGTTTGGAGTGTAAACAGCCTTGCGAAGCTCTGCGAATGGGATAGCGAAAGCAAGTGCCTCAGGTGCACCGTTCTCGTTTTTCTTCTCACCGTAGAGGTTACATGGGATAAATCCCTCCTTACGCATTTCCTTAGAAGCTTTCTTACCAGTCTCGGTACGCTTCTTTCCTGAAAGATTGATTTCTAACATTTTGTGTTACTCTAAATTAAGTTGTTAATGATTAAAATTAATGCTTAACTCACCATCACACAGGATGCTTGTTGTAAAAGCGAGTGCAAAGGTACTCAATTTTATTGACATACGCAAAGAATAAGAGATAATAAGTGTAAAAAAAGTAAAAAACAGGTGCATTGCTTTGAAAATACTACTATTTTTCTTAACTTTGCAGTTTCAAGGGAGTAGTGTGTAAAGATATATGAACACAGCGATCTTTAATAATTGTTAGATATGATAAACAGAGACATAATAAGAAGAAAAGCGGTACAGTTAACTTATGCTTATTTCCAAAACGGATACCATAATATAGAGAACGCGGAGAAGGAGTTCTTGTTCTCTTTGTCAAAAGCATATCATCTTTACAATACTTTATTGTTGTTGGTCGTGGCTGTGACCAAGATGGCAAGAAAACGCTATGACGTTGCAGCGGCGAGAGCAGATAGAGAGGGGCAGGAGAGGCCGTCTGACCGTTTTGCGTTTAATAAGTTCGCTACGCAGTTGGAGGAGAATACTATGCTTCGTACCTTTGTTGAAGAGCAAAGGAATGTCTGGGATGATAAGGTGGAATTTGTGAAGAATCTCTTTCTGAGAATAGAGGAAAGTGAGATGTATCAGGAATTCATGGCTTCTGATGATGACAGCTATGATGCTCACCGCGAATTATGGAGAAAGATATACAAGTACTTTGTAGAGGACAACGAGGACTTGAGTGCTTTGTTGGAGGAGGAAAGCTTGTATTGGAATGACGACAAGGAGATAGTGGATTCTTTCGTGCTGAAGACGATAAAGAGGTTTGACGAGAAGAATGGAAAGAATCAGGAGTTGTTGCCGGAATACACCGATGTGGAGGACAGGGAGTATGCACGACGACTCTTCCGTGCCGCTATTATGAACTCAGACCAGTATCAGCGCTATATGACGGAGGCAAGCCGTAACTGGGATTTCTCACGACTGGCATACATGGATGTCGTGATAATGCAGTTGGCAATAGCGGAGATGTTGACATTCCCGGCTATACCTGTCAGTGTGACGCTGAATGAGTATGTGGAGTTGGCCAAGGAATACTCTACCGGCCGTTCCGCAGGATACATCAACGGTATGCTGGATACTATAGCAAGACATCTTATCAATACGAATAAGATGCATAAGACAATGCCCGAGAAAAAACAAGTTAAATAATACAGGTAATAAGAAAAAAAGAAATGGAAAACTATTCAATGCTCATTATGATGGTGGCTATATTTGCCATCATGTATTTCTTTATGATACTGCCACAGCAGAAGAAACAGAAGGAAATCCGTAATTTCCAGAATTCCCTGACAGAGGGTACAAAGGTTATCACAGCTGGTGGCGTGTATGGTGTAGTAAAAAGAATAAACATAGAGGACAATACTATAGAGATAGAGGTTTCAAGGGGCGTTAACATCGTGGTAGAGCGCAGCTATGTGTTTGCCAATGCCGCCTCTCAACAACAGAGATAAGGTACGGTTGTGACGTGGCGTATCAGATATAATGCGATAAGGAATTTCTTGCTCCATCTGTGGAGTAAGGAGTTCCTTGTGTTTTTGTCATTTCTGATGATAAGCACATTGTTCTGGTTTATGTCCACGATAAATGATACCTACGAGACGGAATTTACCGTAGAACTGAAGATAGGTAATATTCCTGAGCATGTGGTCATAACCGAGGATTTGCCTGAGAGTTTCAGGATTACTGTAAAGGATAAAGGATTTAACCTCCTGCGATATGCTTACATTAACCCGATACCGCCTTTGACGATATCTTTCGGAGCTTATGCAGGGGCAGGAGGCCATGGGGTGGTGAAGTCAGCAGATGTGCAGAAGATGATGGGCCGCCGCTTGTCGGAGTCAACGAAGATAATTTCGGTGAAGGCTGACCATTGGGATTTCTATTATGCCTATGGCGGACAGAAAAAAGTACCGGTGCAGGTCAAGGGAAAGATACAGGCTATGACTGATTACTATGTCATGCGTACCACTGTATCACCTGACAGCGTGGTGATATATGCCACGGAAGAAGCATTTGATACGATAAATGTTGTATATACAGAGCCTTTGATGCTGCATGACTTGTCATCATCTGTGGTGGTGCAACAGCGATTGCAGCATATATATGGTGCGAAGATAGAAGGTACTGATACAGCCAAGGTCTCTGTTACAGTGGACAGATTGACAGAGGTGATGATAAGCGTCCCTGTGAAGCCTGTCAACTGGCCTGATAACATCCAGATTAAGACATTCCCGGCAAAAGTGAGTGTGCGGGTGTCTGTTGGAGTGTCAAGCTTGAGAACTGTGAAGCCGGAGTTGTTTACCGTTGTTGCTGATTATAATGATTTGCCAAAGAATTCGCATGGCGGTTTTCCTATCAAACTTATCTCGCAACCAAAGGGTATAGTAAGGGCCAACCTGAAGTACTCAGAGGTGGATTATGTAATAGAGAATCTGAAAAGATGAAGCATTGTTGCATAACAGGCGGTATAGGCACAGGTAAATCCTATGTGTGTAATCTGCTTAGGAAACGGGGGATAGACGTGTATGACTGTGACAGTGCAGCTAAGCGTCTTATGCGTACATCTGCTTATATCAGGGAACGTTTGACGACATTGATAGGTGAGGATGCGTATAGTGATGATGGTACGTTGAATAAGCCTGTCGTTGCAAAGTTCCTGTTGGAGTCAGAAGAGAACAAACAGTCTATTAATGCCATAGTCCATCCAGTTGTGATGGAGGATTTCCTGGCATCGGGGCAGCAGTGGATGGAGTGTGCCATATTGTATGAGGCTAAATTGGAACACTATGTAGATACCGTCATTGCGGTAAGTGCACCTTACGAGGTAAGGGTGGAGCGCGTAATGCGAAGAGATGGTCTTAGCAGGGAGAATGCGGAGGAATGGATAAATAAGCAAATGCCGCAGGAACAGATAGAGGAGCGTTCCCAGTATGTCATATATAATGACGGCACATCATCTCTTGAAGCGCAGGTTGACAGCATATTGAATATGTTGAAGGAAAATTATACATTAAGATAGAAAAAGAAAAATAAAATGAAAAAAACAATTCTTGCCATCAGTGGCAAACCAGGACTTTATGAGCTTGTATCCCGTTCAAAGAATGGTCTTATAGTAGAAATGCTTGACGAGACGCATAAGCGTAGTACAACGTTTGCCAATGACCGGGTTACTTCTTTGGCCGATATCGCAATGTACACGGATGAAGAGGACAAGCCTTTGGGTGAGATTATGGCAGCTCTTCGTGATTTGGAGAACGGAAATAAGGTAAGTATAAAGTGGCGTAAGGCTTCATCAAGCGAACTGCAGGAGTATTTCGCAAAGTTCGTTCCTAATTTTGACAGGGATCGTGTACACAGCAGCGATATTAAGAAGTTGTTGCAGTGGTATGATATCTTGGTAGATGCTAAGATTACGAATTTTGAGGAAGCGCTGAAGCCTACTGATGGTGATAACATAGACGACAGGGCAGAAGAATGAGACGTGACGAGGAGGGCTTAAAGCTACTTGGTAGCGAGACTGAATATGGGCAGGGCTATGCTCCGGAAATTCTCGAGGCATTTGAGAACAAGCATCCAGAGAATGACTACTGGGTGCAGTTCAATTGCCCTGAGTTTACTTCCCTGTGTCCTATAACTGGTCAGCCAGACTTTGCCGAGATAAAGATACTGTATATCCCGGATAAAAGAATGGTAGAGAGTAAAAGTCTGAAGTTATACCTTTTCTCATTTCGCAACCATGGCGATTTCCATGAGGATTGTGTAAATATTATAATGAAAGACTTGATACGTCTCATGGATCCCAAGTATATAGAAGTGACGGGTATATTTCTGCCACGTGGCGGGATATCAATATATCCGTATGCCAATTATGGCAGACCGGGAACGAAGTATGAGCAGATGGCTATACATAGGCTGGAGAATTATCAAACCAAGTAAGTGCCAGGGAGTTAAAACGTATGTTTGGCATTCATTTTGTTATAATGTCAATATAATTTATTCCTTGGTATAATAAAAAGACGGTAGGAACGTTATTTTATAGAAATATTAAAATAAGACAATGAGACAGTTAAAAATTCAGAAGAGTATCACCAATCGTTCCAGTGAGGCACTTGACAAGTATTTGGTAGAAATTGGTCGTGCCCCTCTTATCTCCATTGATGAGGAAATAGAGTTGGCACAGCAGATCAAGAAAGGCGGACTGGCAGGTGAGCGTGCCAAAGACAAGTTGGTGACGGCTAATCTACGTTTTGTTGTTTCTGTTGCGAAGCAATATCAGCATCAGGGATTGTCGTTAACGGATCTTATTGATGAGGGAAACATTGGTTTGATAAAAGCTGCTCAGAAGTTTGATGAGACACGTGGCTTTAAGTTCATCTCCTATGCTGTGTGGTGGATACGTCAGAGTATCCTGCAGGCTATTGCTGAGCAGAGTCGCATTGTTCGTTTGCCGCTTAATCAGGTTGGTTCTTTGAACAGAATCAATCATGAGATAAACAAGTTTGAGCAAGAGAACCAGCGTCATCCGAGCGTCGGAGAGTTGTCTGAGGCTACAAATATTGATGAGGACAAGATTGGTCAAAGCCTTATGGCGGATGGTCATCATGTCAGCATTGATGCTCCTTTCCAGGATGGTGAGGAGAACTGTATGCTTGACGTTATGGCGAGTGGAGAGGACTCACGTACTGACCGTACTGTGGACCATGAGTCTATGTCGCAGGAACTCAACGCCGTTCTCAACCGTGTCCTCAAGGAGCGCGAGATTATTATAATACGTGAGTGTTATGGTATTGGCTGCCCGGAGAAAGGACTTGAGGAGATAGGTGATGAATTAGGTCTGACGAGGGAGCGTGTAAGACAGATACGTGAGAAGTCAATAGCAAAGCTTCGTGACAGTGGTAATGCTAAGATATTGATAAAATATTTAGGTTAATCTCTTAAAAACATAAGAAGACATTGAATCATCTCGTGATAATGGCAGGTGGAGTAGGTAGTCGTTTCTGGCCTATGAGCACCGAGGAGAATCCGAAGCAGTTTATAGATGTTTTGGGAGTAGGCAGGTCTCTGCTGCAACTTACGTATGACCGTTTTAAGGATATATGTAGTCCTGACAATGTATGGGTGGTTACAAGTGCTGTATATGTAGAGAAGGTAAGGGAACAATTACCTGAGATGCCTGCTTGCAACATACTCAGTGAGCCATGTCGTAGAAATACTGCTCCATGTATAGCTTATGTTAGCCATAGGATAAAGGCAAAAGATTCGAAGGCCAATATCGTGGTAACTCCAAGTGACCATATCGTTATGAATATCGCGGAGTTTCAGCGTGTGGTCAAGGAAGCATTGTTGTTCACCTCAGAATCAGATGCGATACTGACTTTAGGCATCAAACCAAGTCGCCCGGAGACAGGTTATGGCTATATTGAGGCTGATATGTCAATGGCAACCATAAGCAACAAGGATATCTTCCGTGTCAACTCTTTCAAGGAGAAACCAGACCTCTCTACGGCACAGGAGTATGTAAGTCATAATTATTATTATTGGAATGCAGGCATCTTTGTATGGAATGTCTCAACGGTGGTAAATGCCTTCCGTATGTATCAGCCGGCGTTGAATGATATCTTTGAGTCAATGGCGGAATACTTCGGTACTGACAAGGAGCAGGAAATCATTAATGAGCGTTATGCGGAATGTGAGAACATATCGGTTGACTATGCCATAATGGAGAAGGCAGAGGAAATATATGTGTTCCCTGCAGATTTCGGTTGGTCTGACCTTGGTACATGGGGTTCTTTGCATACTCTGTCAAAGAAGGATTCAAACAACAACGCCCTGATTGGAGAAAACATAAAAACCTTTGAGACATCTAACTGTCTTATAAACGTAAGGGATGCAGAAAAGGTGGTAGTTCAAGGTTTGGACGGATACATCGTGGCAGAAAGGGACGGCCGTTTGTTGATTTGCAAGCTGTCTGAGGAACAGAGAATAAAAGAGTTCAGCAAATAAGGAACTCTCTGTTATATAAGAAATAACAAGTACATAGCTATAAAATCAGTGACACCGATGCATATAGTGTGCATCGGTGTCATTGATGATATTTGTGTATATTGTAGAACTTATCTGCTTTTTTGCATTGGACTTACTATATACTAGATACCATTACTATATATTAGATACCATTACTATATATTAGATACCATTACTATATATTAGATACCATTACTCTAATTTGATGTCATCACTCTTGCTAAATGTCATCACTTTAGCCCAATGTCGTTGCTTTAGCTTAAAGTTTTATTTTCTTCTTTGCGTAACTGCCTTCGTTTCCGAGTCGTGTGAGTGCAGTAACCACATATATCTTCTTCTCTTTACCTCTGTTGTAAGGCAGTTTGTACCATGGGTTGGTGGTAATACCTACAACGTGTGAGTCGTTACTGATGTCGATATCCTCTTTCGGGTCAAATTGATATACCACGTATTTTACGGGTTTGTCGCGCCATGAAGAGTAATTAGGCTCTTTCCAGAAAAGCATATAGCCATCTTCCGTCCACATAGGCTTGAGCTTGGTTGGAGCGTTTGGCTTTGTGTCGTCAATAAATGGCATTAACGGCTGTTCTGCGTGCGTACTCCAATAGTTGTTGCGCAACATTGTACCGTAGTTGCCAATATTGTCAACGGCAGCCTTGGCGTACCATAGTACTGTTCCGCTGATATTTGGCAGGGTTTGGTGCATATAGTACTTTGCAGCCATCTGGTGTTGCTGAGGATAATTCAAGTCAGCATTCTTTACGGTACGCTCTACGTCCTCGCCGATGTATAGAGGCCTGTTGGATGCATACTGGCTCCACCATCTTATTAAAGTGGCATAGTCAGCAGCCTTGTGTCCTATCTCCCAGTATAATTGTGGTACACAGTAGTCCACCCAACCGTTGTTAATCCATGTGAGTACGTCTGCGTACAAGTCATCATAATTCTGCAGGCCGTTAGTCATTGAGCCGCGTTCCGGGTCTGACTTCTGGTTACGGTATATACCGAAAGGTGATACACCGAACTTCACCCAAGGCTTCACTGCGTGTATGGTGTCATACAACTGATGTATGAATCTGTTTACATTATCGCGTCGCCAGTCGCCGATGTTGTTAAATCCGCGGTTGTCATTAAGAAACTCTTGGTTGTCTGGTATGACGCATCCGGCGGCAGGGTAGGGATAGAAATAGTCATCTATATGCAGTCCGTCAACATCATACCTGCGAACGATGTCGGCTACCACCATACATGTATAGTCAGTGTTCTCCTGTTTTGCTGGGTCCAGTATATATAATCCGTCATACGGAAACACCAGGTCAGGTCTTCTTAGTGCAATGTGTGTGCGTGCCAGTTCCTTTGTCACCTTTGTCTTCGCACGGAACGGATTAATCCAGGCATGAAGTTCCATACCCCTTTTATGGCACTCTGTCACCATCCATTGCAGAGGGTCCCAATATGGCACTGGTGGTTGTCCTTGTTTGCCAGTCAGGAAACGGCTCCACGGCTCGTAGTTGCTCTCATACAAGGCGTCACACTCGGGACGCACTTGAAAGATGATGGCGTTTACACCATCCTTTTGCAACTCGTCAAGTTGATAGGTCAGAGTCCTTTGCATTTCCTCTGTACCCATACCTTGAAACTGTCCGTTGACGCACTGTATCCATGCTCCCCTAAACTCGCGTCTTACCGCTGCTGTTGTATGCAACAGCTGTAAGCTGAGTAACAGAAGAAATGTTGTGACAAACTTAATAGTTCTCATATATATATTATTTACACACAGCCAGTGTATTATAAGTTTTCCCCACTTTGTTCCGTGGCTGCGGAAGCATTCTCTTGCTGCGGATTACCTTCTTTCTCTGTTGGTGCAGGTGTTATTGGGTTGCCTTCCTCATCATACATCACAGTTCCTGTGCCTAAAGAGTCAACATCAAGGGTGTCGCTGCGCGATACCCAGTTGTATGAGCATTCATACATACCTCTGCTGATGTCTCCATCCTTCGGCTTCTCATATTTGCCGTGGTAACGTGCCAAGGTCGGGTCTGCTAATACTTTCTCTATGAAATATCCGCAAAGTGGCAATGCAGCACGCGAGCCTTGTCCCAGTTGTCCGGTCCTGAAGTGTATGCAACGGTATTCACCTCCTACCCATGTGGCGCATACCAACTTAGGACTTGTTGCCACAAACCATGCGTCAGAGTGGTTGTTAGAGGTACCTGTCTTACCACCAAACTCACAGTCAGGGTAGTTCATGACAAACTTCCACAACGGTTGTGAGGTAGCATAGCCCTCGGTAACGCCGGCGTGCAGTATCTGTTGCATAAGGAAGGCGGTCTTCTCTGTTACTGCCTGTTTCGTCTCCGTTGGAGCCTCATATATGACGTTGCCCTTTCTGTCCACAATCTTTGTTATGAGTATGGCACGCTCATGGGCCTTTCCGTTATTGGCTATACAGCTATAAGCGTTAGTCAGTTCCAAGAGAGTAACATCGCTTGAGCCGAGCGCCAGTGACGGAGCGTCATCCAGTTTGCTCTTAATACCCATATTGTGGGCTGTCTCTATGATATTCTTTATGCCCATCTCTTGTCCTAAACGTACCGCAACAGAATTGACGCTTCGAGCGAAAGCCGCTCTCAGAGGCATAGAGTCACCTGTGAAGTGTCCGTCAGAGTTTGTTGGACGCCATATCACGTTTTTCTTCTCTTTCTTGTCCCATACCTCCATTTGGAAATACTCATCCCTGCGTTTGTCACAAGGTGTCAGTCCCTGCTCCATAGCCTCAGTATATACAAAGAGTTTGAAGGTAGAGCCTGGCTGGCGCATCGCTGTTACCTTGTCATATTTCCAGTGGTCAAAGTCTATGTCGCCTACCCATGCCTTTACATATCCTGTCTGCGGTTCCATGGCCACGAAAGCACAGTGCATGAAACTTACCATGTAGCGTATGGAGTCCATGGTTGACATCTCTTTCTCCACCTCGCCCTTCTCATAGTCAAACACCTTCACCGTGTGTGGCTTGTTGAGGTAATAGTCTATGGAGTCCTGGTTACCATTATACTTGCTTGTGAGATATTGGTATACCGGTTGTTGCTTGGCTATGTCCTCAATGAAGTGAGGTATCACGTTATGGTTCTCGTCCTGCCATGGCTGCATACCTCTCCAGTGGTCGTTGAAGCGCTGCTGTATTATCTTCATGTGTTTTCTGGCAGCCTCCTCTGCATAGCGTTGCATCTTAGTGTCAAGTGTGGTGTAAATCTTCAAACCGTCGCTATAGAGGTCGATACCCTCCAGACGCTCGTCCTCCTCACTCAGCTGTTTGATATACTTCGCTACAGCCTCACGGAAATACTTCGCCTGTCCGTCATAGTTGTCCTCCACGTTAAACTCAGATACGTCAATGCCGGTATTCTTGGCATCAACATACTCTTGTGCTGTGAGGTCGTCATGGTTACGCATGTTCTCCAGCACCACATTGCGTCGTGCCAGTGCGTTGTCAGGATGTGATATGGGGTTGTAGAATGTTGTGGCTTTCAGCATACCCACCAGCACAGCTGCCTGTTCTACTGTCAAGTCCTTAGGCAGACAGTTGAAGTAGGTCTTTGCCGCAGTCTTGATGCCGAAAGCATTATGGCCGAAGTCCACGGTGTTAGCATACTGTACCAGTATCTCGTCCTTGCCGGCCTTGCGTCCCATCGTGCAGGCGAAGTATAACTCCAGCTTCATTGCCGTAATCCATTCCTTCGTCTTCATTATGAGCATCTTCACGCCCGGTACCTTGCCTAACAGTCCAGTGCTGTAGTTGGTACGTGTACGGAACATGTTTTTCGCCAACTGCTGCGTGATAGTTGACGCACCGCGTGCTCCTGCTCCGGTGGCAGCATCCTTCACAGCTCCGAGCAGTCCCATGGGGTCTATGCCCCAGTGACTGTAGAAACGCTCGTCCTCTGTGTCAATAAGAGCTTTCCAGAACATCGGGTTCACCTCATTAAATTCTACAGGTGTGCGGTTCTCATTAAAGTATTTACCCAATAACACACCGTCAGCAGAGTACAGTTCCGAAGCCTCGCTCGTTCTGTGCTCACTTATCTCTGCCCAGCCCGGCGACTTGCCGAACAACCAGAACAGGTTCATATCCACTGCTCCGAGATAAAGCAGGAAAAGTACCAGCACAGAAGCAATGGTGGAAAGAGTCTTTATGTACCAAGGACGGCCCTTGAAACAGCCTTTGTAGAAATTCCAAAAGCGTGTGCACTGCTGTCCTGTTGCTTTTAATACGTTAATGAGTTTTTTCATTCGAAAATTATTGTTTGCGAGACTATCTAAAAACAGCCTCATTGTT
>CAMEWL010000008.1:0-80389 GCA_945941025.1 uncultured Prevotellaceae bacterium | reverse complement strand
CTGGCGACCACACGCCCCCCAGACGCGTACGCTAACCAACTGCGCCACATCCCGAAAAAAGCTATGCAAAGATATTAATATTTTTCGAGATTGGCAAGCAAAAGAAGAGATTTTTTGTTAATTTGACAAAAATAGCAGCAATAGGTACACTTGGGTTACTTCTTTTTATAATTTATTTGTTATATTTGCGTTATATATGAAAGGAGGGGGAGAACGTAACAAGAAAAAACGAACACATATCATGCAGTATATTATCAACGCTCCCGAGAAGATTAACCACACCGTGGCACTGCCAGCCTCAAAAAGCATAAGTAATAGGGCACTGGCCATCAACTACCTGTCAGACAGTGATACATATCCAGAGAACCTGAGTAAGTGTGACGATACTGATGTAATGGTCGATGCACTTGGCAGTATGCCATACGAGATAAACATTAAGGCGGCAGGTACCGCCATGCGCTTCACTACAGCAATACTGTCAGTGACTGAGGGTGAGCATGTGATAACAGGCACCGAGCGTATGCGCCACCGCCCGATAGGAGTGTTGGTGGATGCGTTGAGGAAGTTGGGCGCCGACATAGAGTATGTGGAGGCGGAGGGCTTCCCACCCTTGCGCGTAAGAGGCAGAAAACTGCGTGGGGGCAGACTCGATATCCCTGGTAACGTGTCGTCACAGTTTATCTCGGCGATACTGATGATAGGTCCGATGATGAGTACCGGACTGACGCTGCACATGACGGGCCATGTGATGTCAAAGCCTTACATAGACCTCACTATATGCACCATGAGAGAGTATGGCAGTGATGTGGACTGGACAAACGGTTCTACTATACGTGTGGAGCCGAGGGCCTATGCGCCTACGTCGTTTGTCATAGAGAATGACTGGAGTGCCGCCAGCTACTGGTATGAGATAGTGTCACTGCTGGGTAAGAAATATCCGAAGGGGGATTTGAAGGCTGTGATGCCAGGGCTGATGGATGGCAGCAGGCAGGGTGACAGTGCCGTAAGGTATATATTCAGAATGCTGGGGGTAAAGACAGAGTTCGCAGACAAGTCAAAACCGCTTGTGCCCACAGACGTGACGCTGTCACCGCAGCACTGCGGACTGCCGCGTCTGGATTTCGACTTCTCTGGTCAGCCAGACCTTGCGCAGACCATCGTGGTGACAACGGCGCTGCTTAATGTGCCGTTCCGTTTTACTGGCTTGGAGACACTCCGTATAAAGGAGACAGACCGCATAGCGGCGTTGAAGGCGGAGATGAGGAAACTGGGCTTTGTGCTTGATGACAGTGTGGAGGGCACCTTGTCATGGAACGGGGAGCGATGTGAGCCTATGGCCGAGCCGGCGATAGATACGTATGAAGACCACCGTATGGCAATGGCTTTCGCACCGGCAGCCATAATGTTCCCGGGACTGAGAATAAATAATCCGATGGTGGTAACAAAGAGTTACCCTGAGTTCTGGAATGAGTTGCGTGCGGCAGGTTTTGATATTACAGAGGCTTAGATGATACGCATGGACAAACGTAATAAGATGAAGGCTGTATTACGCGGTATGACGCCGTGTAATACAGCCTTCTTGCGTTTGTGCGTGAGACTGCTGCCCCTGTGTGTATGCGTGGCGATGGTGGTGTCGTGCTCTACAAAGAAGAACACCAGCCTGACACGTTTCTGGCATGGGTTTACGGCACACTACAACATATACTACAACGGTACGTTGGCATATATAGACGCGTCCCTGGAGAAAGAGAATGGCAACAAAGACAACTACACGGAACGCATACCGTTATATACCGTGGGAAACAAAGCCAGTCGCGATTTGGGTAAAGGCAATTATGAGACGGCGATAACAAAGGCAGAGAAAGCTATACAACTGCACAGCATAAAGGCAAAGCCGGAGTGGAAGAAAAACCGTAGGAAGACCGAAAAGGATATAGAGTGGCTCTCACGCAAGGAATATAACCCGTTTATATGGCGTGCGTGGATGCTTATGGGGCGTTCGCAGTTCTATAAGGGTAGTTTTGATGAGGCTGCCGCCACGTTCTCCTATATGTCGCGTCTGTATAAGGGACAGCCTGCCATATATGGCAAGGCAAGGGCGTGGCTTGCCAAGTGCTATATTGAGAGTGGCTGGATATATGATGCTGAGGACGTGATACGCAATATGCAGCGTGACAGCATAGACTGGCGTGCGCAGAAGGAATGGGACTATACCTTGTGTGACTATTACCTGCACACCGACAATATCCCTGAGGCAGTGAATTATCTGCGTCGTGTGATAAAGCATGAGATGCGCCGCAAACAACGCGCCAGGGAGTATTACCTCCTGGGACAGTTGGAGGCAGCTCAGGGAAACAGGCAGGAGGCTTTTGAGGCATTCAAGAAGGTGGTAAGGTTGAACCCTCCGTATGAACTGGCGTTCAATGCACGTATCTCCATGACAGAGGTAATGGCAGCGGGACAGTCAAAGAAGATGATTAGTAAGCTGCGCCGTATGGCACGTGATGACAATAACAAGGATTATCTTGACCAGGTGTACTATGCCATGGGTAATATCTACCTGGCGGAGGGAGATACCACATCAGCCATAGGAGCTTATGAGAAAGGCAATGTGAAGGCTACGCGCTCGGGAGTGGAGAAAGGCGTGTTGCTGCTGCATCTGGGTGACTTGTACTGGCAGTTGGAAAAGTACGGCGATGCACAGCGTTGCTATGGTGAGGCTATAGGTATGCTTGACAAGGAACGCCCGGACTATGAGGAACTGTCAAAACGTTCGAAGGTGCTTGATGAGTTAGCACCATATACGGAATCCATACATCTGCAAGACTCTCTGCTTGCTCTCTCAGTGATGCCGGAGAAAGAGCGCATTGCTGCCATTGACAGGGTGATAAAGGCCCTTCGCGATAAGGAGAAAGAGGAGGAAAGCAAGAAAACCGAGGCCGAACTGGAGAAACGCCAGCAAAAGTATGGTAACTCCAATATGCAGCCCAAGAACAATACTCCTACCCTGCGTACGCCATCTGCACAAGGACAGGCAGGAGCATGGTACTTCTATAACATGCAGGCGGTGGCTCAGGGAAAGCAGACCTTCCAAAGAATCTGGGGCAGACGTGAAAACGTGGATGACTGGCAGCGTTCTAACCGTACCGTAGTGGGACAGATAAGTGATATGAGCAGTGAGCCGACTGATTCTTTAGATGAAGACGAAGGCGAAACCGTATCGCTTGAGGGTGATGCCAAAGGTGGTATGCCAGTAGTGAATGACAGTCTGGCGCAAGACCCTCATACTCGTGAGTATTATCTGGCACAGATACCGTTCACTGATGAGCAGAAGGCGACTTGCCATGATTTGATAAAAGAAGGTCTGGTAAAGTCGGCGATAATATTCAAGGATAAGTTAGACAACCTGAGGCTGAGTGAGAAACAGTTTGACAGGTTGTTAAGGGACTATCCTGACTATGACCCGAAGGATGAGGTGTATTACCATCTCTTCCTGTTGCACTCTCGTAAGGGAGAGCATGACGTGGCAAAGACCTATGTGGACAGTCTGAAGGAGTATTGTCCGGAGTCAAAATACACCATACTGCTAACAGACCCTTATTACGCTGAGAATGCCAAGTTTGGTAAGCATATAGAGGATTCGCTCTATGGTGCCACATACGAGGCGTTCAAGAACGACCGCTTCCAAGAGGTGTATGACAACGTGACACTCTCGGAGACGCGCTTCCCGTTGGGTGATAACCGTGACCGCTTTATTTTCTTCTATGGCATGACGAAACTCAATGACGGCGACGGCGATGAGTGCGTGGCAGCGATGGAGAGAATAATCAAGGAGTATCCGGAGAGTAGCGTGAGCACTATGGCTGGTATGATTATAAACGGAGTGCGCTCTGGCAAGAAACTGCATGGCGCCAAGTTTGACCTCAGCGATGTGTGGAACCGTCGTGGCGTGGAGTTAAGCGCTACGGCTGTTGACTCTACCCGTACGTTCTCTGCAGAGAAGAATACGGACTACCTCTTTATGATGGCGTATGCCCCTGACAGCGTGGCAGAGAACCAGCTGCTGTTCCAGATGGCACGATATAACTTCACCAGCTTTATGGTGAGGAGCTTTGACATAGATATAGAGGACTCTTACGGTATGCACCACATGATAGTCAGTGGCTTCCGTAATTTCGATGAGGCACGACAGTATTCACGTCTGTTGTTACAGCAGGAGAATATACGCAAGACAATGGGTAACGCACGCCCTATAGTGATAAGTGAGGAAAACCTTGCCCTCATTGGCGCGCGATACTCTTACAATGACTATGATACGTTCTATGTAAACCACTTTGCTCCGTTGCCTATGGGACGTCCTGACGGACTGTATGATGCTGTGGATGTGCATACCGAGCAGCCAGTCATGACTGAGACCGGACAGGATGAGGAAGGCAATGACGTAAGGCTGGAGCCAGACCCAGTGAAGCCTATACTGCCTACAGAGGAGGTGGCTCCTGGAGGTGCCAAGCCTATTGATGAGACCAAGAAAGACGAAGAGGGCGAGTCGTATGACAACGGCATGGATATACCTGTTGGCACGGAGGTTGCAATACCGAGTGAGGAAGAGACTTTCTCATTGCCTCAGCAAGAGGAACAACAGAAGAGCGAAGAAGGTTACGATATACCAGCGGAGCAGTCTCAGCCAGTGGCTCAGCCTCAGGGCGATGACAGCTTTGATATACCAGCGGAGCAGTCTCAGCCGGCAGCACAGCCTCAGGTCGATGACAGCTTTGATATACCAGCGGAGCAGTCCCAGCCGGCAGCACAGCCTCAGGGCGATGACAGCTTTGATATACCAGCGGAGCAGTCCCAGCCAGCGGCACAGCCTAAGTCAGATGATGGCTTTGATGTTATGATAGAGCAGTCGGAACCAACTGTGAGATCTTCTTCCGATGATGAGATAGAGATAACCGACTCAGAGGATACGAAACCGTCAGACGATGGTGAGGTAATAGAGATAGTTGACGGAGATGCCTCTGAGAAGACAGGAAAAGACACTGATGAGACGTTTGAGTTTAGTGATGATGATAACAAGAAGTCATCTCGTGACTTGGAGGATGAGTATTACGAGTTAGACGGATTTTGATTAAATATTAATACTTAAATTTTTACAGCTATGGAAGTGACGATTACAAGTGAAAACTTTGAGACTTTGAAGAATGGTAATACGCCATTGGTAGTGGATTTCTGGGCAGAATGGTGTGGCCCGTGTAAGATGATTTCTCCTGTTGTGTCACAATTGGCAGAGGAGTATGACGGCAAGATTATCGTTGGTAAGTGCAACGTAGAGGAGGCCGAGGACGTGGCTGCCATGATGGGCATACGCAATATACCTACGCTTATATTCTTTAAGAACGGTCAGGAGGTTGACCGCCATGTAGGTGCAGCCAACAAGGCTATGTTGCAGCAGAAGTTTGATGCGAATATCTGATATTGACGACTAAAACGTCATATTAACATTGAATCAAGATGGGCAGGGACAGTAGTTCTTGCCCATTTTTGTCTCTATTATGTCCGTTTTTGGGTAAAGGTTTTGCTGTGAGAAGGTTTTTTTGTAAATTTGTGGTAGAAATTTTATAACTAAACAATATCCTAAATGATTTACAAGCAAATGATGAAAAAAAGTAAATGGGTGGGTATGACGCTTGCCCTGCTTTGTCTGTCAACTACTACGATGATGGGTGAGCAACGCCAGCGCTTGTTGCCTTATCAGGACGAGTCGCTGCCAGTGGAGGTACGTGTGAAAGATGCTTTGTCGCGTATGACACTTAAGGAGAAGTGCCGTCTGTCGTATGCCCAGAGTAAGTTCTCCTCACCAGGTGTGCCACGTCTAGGCATACCAGAGTTGTGGATGTCAGACGGCCCTCATGGCGTGCGTGTTGAGATAAACTGGAATGACTGGGGATGGGCAAAATGGACCAATGACTCTGTTACGGCCTTCCCCGCGTTGACTGCATTGACTGCTACATGGGAGCCGGGTATGGCTGCCCTATATGGCATGTCGGTAGGCGAGGAGGCTCGTTACCGTGAGAAAGACGTGCTGCTGGGACCTGGTGTTAATATCTACCGTACACCGCTTAACGGACGTAACTTCGAGTATATGGGCGAGGACCCCTATCTGTCATCAACGATGGTGGTGCCTTATATACAGGAATTACAGAAGAACGGCGTGGCAGCCTGCGTGAAGCACTTCGTGCTCAACGACCAGGAGGAGTTCAGAGGCCATGTGGATGTGCGTGTGTCAGACCGTGCCTTGCATGAGATATACCTCGCTCCCTTCAAGGCTGCAGTGGATAAAGGTGACGCATGGAGTGTCATGGGCAGCTATAACCAGTATAATGACATACACTGCTGCCACAATCCTTTCACTATCAACAACCTGTTAAAGGGAGAACTGGGCTTCAAGGGCGCGGTGATAAGTGACTGGGGTGGTGCGCATGATACCCGTGAGGCGGCACTCTACGGTCTTGACATAGAGATGGGTTCATATACTAACGGTCTGACCACAGAGGCAGAGGGATTTACGTATGATGACTATTACCTCGGCAATGCCTATTATAACAAGGTGTTGAAGGGCGAGATACCAATGGACGTGGTGAATGACAAGGCAGCACGTGTGCTGACGCTGAACTTCAAGACGGCCATGAACAGCCGTAAGCCATACGGCAGCATGAATACTGCTGAGCATATAGCCGCAGCACGCAGCATCGGCAATGAGGCTATAGTATTGCTGAAGAATGACCGTGGCTTACTGCCGTTGGATATTAAGAAATACCGTCGCATACTCGTCGTGGGTGAGAATGCCACGCGAGCATTGTGCCCGGGTGGCGGCTCTTCAGAGTTGAAGGCAAGAGACGAGGTGTCTCCGCTGAGAGGATTGAAGGAACGCTTCGGTAATGATGTGGAGATAATATATAAGCAGGGCTATAACTCAGGCAAGTGCAGCTATGGCGGCATAGATAACATAGCAGACAGTGAGCAGGCGGCACTGAGGACAGAGGCTGTAGGTGCGGCTTCAGACGCAGACCTTATAATATATATAGGCGGCCTTAACAAGAACCATTTTGAGGACTGTGAGGGTGGTGACCGCCGTTCGTTCCACTTGTCATACGGACAGGATGAGCTAATCTCCTCATTGGCTGAGACAGGCAAACCTATGGTGACGGTGATAATCTCAGGTAATGCCTATGCCATGCCGTGGATAAAGAAGGTGTCCACACTGGTGCAGTCATGGTATCTGGGCAGTGAGGCCGGCCACTCGCTGGCTGATATCCTCTCAGGTGATGTGTGCCCGTCGGGTAAGACCATCTTTACCTACGCGAAGAAGCTGGAGGACTATCCCGCACATAAGTTCGGATTGCTGGGCTATCCTGGTGTAGAGCCAAAGGATCTGCCACAGGATGCACAGTATTCTGGTACTAAGCAGCCTAAGAGCGAGCAGCTGCTGAAGACTCTGCTGGCGAAAAAGACTGCTGAGGCTCCCGCTGTCAATGCGTCAGCCGACCCAAAGACTCATGATGGCCACGGCGACGAGGTGGAAGTGTATGTGGAAGACGTGATGGTGGGTTACCGCTATTTTGACACAGCCAAGCAAGATGTGCTGTTCCCATTCGGCTATGGTCTGTCATACACTACATTCCAGTACTCCGGCGCGGCTATCAGCGGTTCTGCTGGCAGCTATACCGCTACGGTGAAGGTGAAGAACACCGGACGTCGTGAGGGTAAGGAGATAGTACAGCTTTACATTGGCGATGACGAGTCAAGTGTTATCCGTCCTGCAAAGGAACTGAAGGGCTTTAAGAAGGTAAGCCTGAAGCCTGGTGAGGAAAAGACGGTGACATTCCATATAACGGAGGATGACCTGAAGTTCTATGATGAGGAATCCCATCAGTGGAAAGCGGAGCCAGGTTCTTTCAAGGCTTACATAGGCAGCAGCAGCAAGGATATCAAGGCAAAACTGAGCTTCAAGTACTAAAAGTAAATACAGAATAGGCGAAAGAATATCAATCCCAAAATCCGCAGATAAAACGAACTACATAGAATAGGACATTTTTGTCATTGCTTGATTAAAATCATGCCAGGCAAAAAATGCAAACCAGAAGAGAATGATGGGCAAAAAACGGAAAGAGGGTGCGAAAATTGATGATTTCGCACCCTCTTTTTCGTGAAAGCTATCACTTTACAGTGAGAAAGCATAGCTTTTACAATGTCATTCGATAGCTTTTACACCATGAAAGCATAGCTTTTAGAGGACAAAAACTATCGTTTTTTTATGCTTTTTCAGAACCCGCTGCTGATTATCAGACAGTTACAACCCTCCGTAGATTTCGCTGTACGCGACCAGCAGGAAATTATTTTGAAATATCGCACGCACGGAGCGTTAACGGAAGTCCCCGGATAGGACAAAATCGTCATTGGTTATCATAAATCAAGTGTTATTCAATGACGTATTTTTCATTAATCCCTCAAAAGTCACATATCAGTTTTGAGACAGGAACCCTACCAGTTTCTGCATGGCACGTCCACGGTGGGATATATTGTTTTTCTCCTCACTGGTCATCTCCGCAAACGTCCTGTCGAGCAGAGTGACGGGCGTGGTATCATCAGGGTCTTCCTGATAAGGGCGGAACACCGGGTCATAGCCGAAGCCCTCACCTCCGTGTCGCTCTGTGGTTATCACTCCTCTCACGATACCCGTGAACTGATATGTCTTGCCGTTCATAATCAGCGACACTACCGTCTTAAACTGAGCGGCGCGGTTCTTCTCATCACCCAGCATAAGCAGCAGCTTACGCATGTTAGCCTCAGCATCGTGGCTGGAACAAGAGGCTGCGTCGGTCCAGCCCTCCTCGGCCATTGTGGCGTAGCGAGCGGAATATACGCCAGGCTTCCCTCCGAGTACGTCAACCTCAAGGCCGGTGTCATCGGCGAAGCAGTCATAGCCGTAACGCTGGCTTACATAGACGGCCTTCTCCATGGAGTTCTCCTCAAGAGTCTCATGCGTCTCAGGCAGTTCCTCGCGACAATCTATGTCGCTAAGGGACAACACTCTGAAGTTCCTTCCTAAAATCTCTCTAACCTCTGAGAGCTTGTGTGCGTTATTTGTGGCAAATACTAATGTCTGCATACTATTATATATTATGTTTTCCTTCTCCTATCATACGTTTTAGCAATGGGGTAATGAGTGCCAGGAACAAAGAGGCCACACCCGCCATGACGGCAAACACTAGGAAGAAGTCTGAAAGGGTGGATATCTCAATACCAAAGATACTGTCATTAGGCTCGCCCTCTATAGGCAGCAGGGTGGCAAGCTTTCCGGCAAGGATGTTGCTTGCCGCATTACTCATATACCACACGCCCATAAGCAGTGACGCCATGCGCGCCGGCGACAGTTTCGTGACGAGTGACAATCCTATAGGTGACAGTGACAGCTCGCCCAGCGTGTGTATGAAATACAAGGCGCACAGCCACCACATGCTTATCTTGACAGAAGAGTCAACGCCATACGTGCCGTATGCTATGACCAGATAACCCAGGGCAAGCAGCGCCAGTCCCAACGCCTGTTTGGTTATTGAGTGGATGCGTACCCCGTATCTCTGTAGTGTCTCCCAAAACACTGCCATGACAGGAGCGAAGAGAACCACCACGATAGGGTTGATAGACTGGAACCACGTCGTCGGCATCTCCCATCCTCCTATGTATCTGTCACACTGCTTGTCAGCGAAGATAGTAAGGGAAGAGCCTGCCTGCTCAAAGGCACTCCAGAAGAATATGACGAACAATGCTATGATGTATATCACGCATATTCTCTTCTTCTCATCTATCGTCAGTCCGGCATCGGTTATGATAAACACCGGCAGCGCTATGGATACCGCGTATATGGAGGCAGAGATGTAGTCGTTATAGTCATCAGCATTGTAAGAGAAGGCATACATCAATACTGCTCCGAGGATTATGCACAGTATGGTGCTGAGCCTGCCGTGTCCCTTGCGCTCCGTGCCTTGTTGCTCAGCGTTCTCAGATGATGGTCGTGCCTGGTGGGCTGTAGTGCCTATCTGCTTGCCGTCAGGCGTGACGAGGTAGCGGTTTTTCAGTAACACAAAGACCGCCACCGACACCACCATGGCGCAACCGGCGGCGAAGAAGCCCCACTTGAAACCGTCTGGGTTGCTCCAGTCGCCCTTGCCCAGCGGACCGCATATCAGCGGTGCTATCAAGGCTCCGAGGTTTATGCCCATATAGAATATGGTGAAAGCTGAGTCCTTACGGTGGTCGTCAACTTCATACAGGTCGCCCACCATGGTTGAGATGTTGGGCTTGAAGAAACCGTTGCCTATAATCAGTGCGGCAAGTCCCGCAAACATAAGCCACAACGACAGTCTGTTATCCACCGTCGCGTCTATCTGTCCGCCCCGCTCAAATATGCTCTGGTTAACAAAACATGCCGAGGCGAACATAAGGAACTGGCCTGCCGCCATCATCAGTCCGCCGGCTATGATACTCCTGCGGTTTCCCCAGTATCGGTCTGCTATATAGCCGCCGAGGAGAGGGGTGAGATATACCAGACCTGTATATGAGCCGTATATCTCGCTGGCATCGTCATTGGAATAGAATGCCGCCACCAGATACAGTACGAAGAGAGCCCTCATGCCATAGTATGAGAAACGCTCGGCCATCTCTGTGACGAATAAAAGATATAAACCTTTAGGATGTTGCATTGTGTTTTATGTGTTTATTGACAGATTACCTCAGTTGTCGCGGCACTCAGGTTGTCGCCCGTCGCCTTTATCGTTACCTTGCCTGCGGTGCCGTTATTCTGTATCACGAGCAGGCACTTGCCGTAGAATGCCTTTCGCTTGTTATCCTTGAAACGCTCAAGAGATATGGGCGAGCCGTTATCCACACCGGCGATAAACGCCGCGCCGGTCACATCGAAGTGTATCAGGTTTGACGCGTTAGGACACAGACGGCCCTCCTTGTCAACGACCTCCACCGTGACGAACGACAGGTCCACGCCGTCAGCCGTAATGACTCGCCTGTCAGGTGTCAGCCTTATTGCTGCCGGTTCGCCGGCCGTGCTTACTGACGCGGAGCGCACCACACGTCCGTTACGCTTTGCCACGGCGAGGAGTTCGCCCGGCTCATACTTCACACGCCAGCACATCAGGGAGGTGTCATGCGGCAATACGGCGGCAGCGTCTATCGCCTTGCCGTTGTGATACAGCTCCACCGTGTCGGCCTGATTGTAATATGCCCATACGTCAACATACCCGTCCTTTGACATCTTGCTGGCAGCTATGTCTTTGCCCGCATAGGTCTCGTTGCCGAAGTTCCAGTGAGGGAACAGATGCAACACCGGCTCTTGCGTCAGCCTGCTCTTATACAGCCAGTACACATCCTTAGGGAAGCCTGCAAGGTCTATTATGCCGAAATAGCTTGAGCGGGCAGGCCAGCCGTAAGGCGTAGGCTCGCCTATATAGTCAAAGCCTGTCCATACAAACTGTCCGCATATCCATGGATAGCGGCGCATGAGGTTCAGCGTCTCGATATTGGTATTGCCCCATGGCACGTGGCAGTTCTCATAGCTTGAGCAAGAGAAGGTCTCGTCATAGAAAGGCTTGTCCCATCTCTTCGGCCACACATACATGGAGTCGCTGTTCTGTCTGTAATATCCTCTCGTCATCAAGGAGGAGTTAGACTCTGTTATGATAAACGGCCGGCCGGGGAAGTTCTTCTTTACGTCATGGATGTTCTGGTTATGATAGTTATAGCCTATGATGTCAAGCGCGTCAACAGGCTTAAAGAGGTGGTTGTTCTTGTTTGGCTCATTACATCCTGCTGTAATAGGACGTGTAGGGTCAAGGGCACGAACGAAGTTAGCCAGCTTACGGCACAGCAGAGAGTTGACGGACAACTGGTCGCCAGATGTCTTGTCATCTTCTATTGCGTGTCCGAAGTTAAGAATAAGGTTCGCCTCCTCCAGCGTCAGCGTGTCGGCTTTCGCGTCACTCCACTGCTCCAGTACCTCGTTACCTATACTCCAGATGCACACGGAGGGGTGGTTGCGGTCACGACGTACGAAGTCGGCAAGGTCACGCTCATGCCACTGGTTGAAGAAGCGCGCGTAGTCACACGCTGTCTTCTTCCTGCGCCACATATCGAAAGCCTCATCCATCACGAGGAAGCCCATCTCGTCACAAAGTTCAAGTAACTCTGGTGCCGGCGGATTATGACTGCACCTTATGCCGTTGAAGCCTGCAGCCTTGAGCAGCTCCAACTGCCTCTCTATGGCGCGGCGGTTAACGGCGGCTCCCAGGCATCCCAAGTCATGGTGGTTACATACTCCCTGTATCTGTATGTGCTCACCGTTCAGGAAACAGCCCTCGGTGGTAAACTGCACATCGCGCACGCCGAAACGTGTGTTGTATTCGTCAAGCAACTTGCCGTCGGCGTCAAGCAACTGTGTGACGACCGTATATAGGTAAGGGGAGGCAACAGACCACAACTGGGCATTACTGATATTGGTGGTCAGCACCATCACACCGGCACTGTTGGTTGTACCCTCTGACTGTGCCACCGTCTCGTTGTCAGCATTACGTATGATGTTGCGCACCTTCACCAGTCGGTTTTGGGGGTTGACTATGTCAACAACGATGTTCACATCTGCCGCCACAGCTTTGCCATCAGCATCTTTACGCATGGTGGTTGTGACGTATGTGCCGTTCTCTGCCACATGTATGGCATTGGTCTTGGTCAGCCATACGTTGCGGTATATGCCACATCCTGAGTACCAGCGGGAGTTAGGCTGGTCAGAGTTGTCAACCTTGACAACCATTACGTTGTCCTTGCCATAGCGCAGGTAAGGGGTGAGGTCGTAGGAGAAAGATATGTATCCGTAAGGACGTGTACCCAGTTCCTGACCGTTAATCCATACCGTACTGTTCATATATACTCCGTCAAAGGTTATGCGCACGGCCTTGCCACGCTCACTTTTGTCAACGAAGAAATGCTTCTCATACCATCCTATGCCGCCAGGCAAGGCTCCGCCACCAGTACCAGAGGGGTTGTCCTTGTTGAAGTCTCCCTCTACAGCCCAGTCATGGGGTATTCTCACATTGCGCTGCACGCCGTCATCACCTAAACGGAACGTCCAACCATCATTAAACGATTGTCTGCCACAATCCTGTGCTGACACTGGCATACACAGTAGGAGTGAAAAGAAAAATATAAGTCTTGCTATCATATTATTCTACATTATATTTATTTCTAATTATGTATGTTGTGCCGCTCATACGGTTCGACAAGGTCATTGGTACAGATGATGTCACTGTTAGGTATCATGTCACATGACAGGAACTGCTGTTCACGCAGCAACGCGGTTAGTAAAATAATATTCTTCCTCATCTTTTTTGTAATACTATCTTATTATCAAAGCACATCCTATCATAATAAACAACACTCCCACCCATCTCGTTGCCTCTACCGTCTCATGAAAGAACACAACTGCCGCTATCATGCCGAAGACATAGCTCATTGACACCAGCGGATAGGCCTGACTGAGTGGGAAGTGTCTCACTATATACATCCACAACAACGCCGCACCGCCAAAGCAGATACCACACAAGGCGAATGGCCAGTTGAGCAACAGCGAGCGGAAGAAACGCGCACTGAACGCGAAAGGTTCCATGCGCACCATCGATACCTTCAGCAATACCTGTCCCATGGCAAGCAATGCGCTCTGCAGCAACGACAATATAAGCAGTGTTAGTGTATGGCTCATCATCTTTCCTTTTTCCTTGTAAGCACTATTGAGCGAGAGTATATCTCACGGGAAGTTTCTTCTCCCAGGCGTTGTAGCAACGTATTGAGATAAGGCGCGGACTCGTCATGGCAACCTACAAGCACCGTTTCTGCCTGACCTGTAGCAATCAGTCTGCGGGCATCGCTCAGCGCACATTGCAGTGACTGGTCACCTTGTGTATATGTGATATTATAGCCATGGCACCCCAGACGTATGGCTATGGCGCTGCCTATGGTATTGTGGGTGGACTGCATAAAGAGCGTGGGACTGGTTGTCTGCTCGCCGTTGTCTGCTATCTCACGCAATAATTGCTCGCTGTTCTCCAGCATACCGTTTGCCGTGGCTGTGATAATGGCGTCGGGATTATCTACCCCGGCCATACGCAAAGCTTTCAATGATGACAGGGTAGCGACCTTTAACAGCTTTCCCATCCTGCGTGTTTCTCTCGGCGACACATATTCTGCCAACTCCGTAAGTTGTTCCATACTGTCCACCGTTACATCGGCAACCTCCTCTACTTGCCATGAAGGAACGGCATCTTGTCTTTGTTCCACGGTTGTATCTGACAGTATTATGCTGCTGTCGTTCCCCCCGAACCCAAAAGAGTTGCACATTACATGATGCAGTGTCGCAGCATACGCAGCAGCAACAGGCGCTATACACTCATCATCTTTCTCCCTCCAACCATTGTTGCCCGGTATAAATCCGTTACGCATGGCAAGGATACATATCACCGTCTCTATTGCCCCAGAAGCCGACGTGGTATGGCCAGTTGCGCCCTTAGTGCTGGACACCGGGGGCAAGGTCTCACCGAATACTGTTTGCAAGGCATGGCTCTCACTTCTGTCATTGTCAGGAGTACCAGTGCCATGCGCGTTGACATAGTCTATATCCTGTGGCGTGAGATGTGCCATTCGTAATGCGGCGGACATTGCCAATGACGCTCCTTTACCCTCAGGTGATGAGGCTGTCTGATGGTATGCGTCACAACGGTTGGCATATCCCGCAAGATATATACCCTTTCCTTTCGCGTCTTCCTCTCGTGTCATCACAACATAGGCCGCACCCTCTCCGAGGTTCAGTCCCTGACGGGTGGCACAGAAGGGGCGGGAAGGTTTGTCGTCAAGTATCTTCAGTGAATTAAAACCGTTCAGATGGAAGCGGCTCAATGCCTCGCTGCCACCGGCTATTACGATGTCTGCCTCGTCGTTCTTAAGCATCTCACTGCCCACTATGATAGCATTAAGTGCCGCAGAACAGGCCGTGGACACCGTACAACACTCCGCTTCAACACCAGCCAGACGTGCCATATCCTCTGTACTGATACCACAGTCATGATGCTTGACGCAGTAGTATAGGTCATTATCATCCGCACTTGCCAACACTCTCTCAGTCATATCCATACCGCCTACGGTTGTCCCTGAGATGAGGCACACACGCTTACCCTTCAGGTCGGCATCGATGCCGGCGCTATGCAAAGCCTCCCTCAAGGCTATGGCACCCATCAAGGCTGTACGACTGACATATCTTCCAGGTGTGGTGTTTAACATCTGTATCATCTCCTCATTGGAGAGCGGAACCTCGCCAACAGGTAGTTCGGTATGCTGCGACTGCAGGTATCTCATTGTACGAATACCTGTATCGCCCTTGCGCAATGCCTCGGCGGTAGCCTCAGCCCCGATACCCAGCGATGATACTATCCCTATGCCTTTGATAATGATATTCACTGTCTCTTCACTATTTTCAAGTCACATTCCCTATTATTCTCATCAGGGCAGTCCACCCACCCTGTTATGACATAACGAGTGTCATTGTCATTGAGTGATGTCTCAACAATACTCCGCATAACAGCCTCATCCCTCTCCGGCAGTATATAGAGTGAAGTCTCGCCATGTATGCCATAGCGCACGGCTATCTCACCCAGTGCCACATTAGGAAGCGTATATACGAACACCGACGGACTGGGGTAGTAGTTCTCCACGTCGCTTATCGTTGCCTGGTACTTACGGTCTGAAACCACGGATGATGTCTTGTTGAATATTATCAACGACAAGTGGTTCTCTATATCATCATCCGACAGATTGTCACGGTTCTCCGCTATCAGCCGCTCCACTGCATCGTACACGCACTTGCCCAGAACATCCATCTTGTTATGTCTCACCGTCTCTCTCCGCTGTACGGCCGGGGCATCAAGCCTCGCCGGTGCCTCTTCACTCAAGGCTGTATCATCTCCCACCTGATAGGCTATAGCAGCGTTACAGCCTCCGAAGCCTGACATCATCTTGACGAAGCAACGGCCGTCCGTATGACGCTCACCTTCCTGTATATTGACTTTCCCACTGACGCCTCTGACAGAGAAGCCCTCATTTGCCAGTATCACACCATCATGCAAAGCACGAGCGGTGATTATCGTCTCAAGCAGTCCTGCCGCTCCCAGAGTATGTCCGTAATAGCCTTTCAGGGCAGACAGAGGCACATCTGTCATCTGTGCCCTTACTATCGCCATAGACTCCATTTGGTCATTGAACATCGTTGCAGTACCATGCACCCCGATACACGCAACATCATCACTCCCTACCTCCAGCAGAGAACGGTACGCCCCTTCGCCTTTCGGATGCGGATTGGTCACGTGCCATGCATCATTATGCGTAGAGCAACGCAACGTACGGAAACGGAAATCGCCGTCGCCCTTTGCCATCTCCTTGTCTCTCACCACCACCATGGTAGCGGCAGCCTCACCAAGGTTAAGCCCGAGGCGTTCTATGTCAAAAGGCCTGCACGGTTGCGCAGACAATGCCTTAAGCGACTGGAAGCCCGATATGATAAAGTCTGTCAGCACATCCACTCCTGTTATGACGGCACAATCGTATGCGCCACTGCCAAGCAGTCTGTCTGCCAGTATCTGCGCCGACAAGCCAGAGATACAAGCGTTACACACCACTACTGGCTTCTCCTCGATGCCCAGACGCCGTGCTATGCGTGTGGCAGTAACACCCATAGGCTCATCAATGACACCCTTCGTAGAACTTAGGATAAACACCGTACGCCTGAGGTCCATGCCCACCGTGTGCGACAAAGCCTCAGCGGCAGACGAGTATGCCAGCTCCTCAAACTGAGGAACAGCGTCAAAGACAGCAGCACAAAAGTCAAAGGGCACGCCCCTGCTTCCTGCACTACAAAGACGCAGTGCACTCTGCCCCTGCCTGACAGCCACATAGTTTTCCTCAGTGGTACGTCCGAGCGGTGATGTTATGTTTGTGGCTATTACTTCCAAAACGAGAAATAGTTATACCATTGTTCAGGATAGAGTCTCAGCATACGCTCCAGTTCATCGACATAGGCCCGTGCCAACTGCGTTGTCTGCTCTGCACGTGGTTTGTCCTTGTCATAACGCAAGGGCGTGACATATATCTTGTATCTTTTCGTACCTGTCTTCATGACATTGACGGCAAGCACATTGAGTCCGCGCATGGTGGCTACAGAAAACGGTCCGAGCGGGAACACAGCCTCCTTGCCCATGAAATTCAGGGTAACACCTTTTGTAGAACCCAGCATCCTGTCTGCAGGCATACTCACCGTCTCGCCATCAGCCAAGGCCTCATTAATGGTAAAGAGATGGCTCATATCATGCTTTACCGCTATCATGCGGATATTGGTAACCGAAAAGAGCCTGCCACGGTTTTCCATCACCGTAGCCTTCTCCTTATCAAACACCAATGCGTTAAATCGTTTTTTTTCTGCTATAAGCGTATAGCCGGCTATCTCGTAGTTACCCACATGGGCACTAAGTTGCAAAAAGCCCTCCTTCTGCTCCGCAAGTTGCCGAAAATTGTCATAGCCCTCTACATCCACGTCAAAGCGTCTGCCTCCATACATGGCAAACCTGTCTATGACAACCTGAGCAAATAAATAGAAGTTACGATATGTCATCAGCGCTGCCCTGACCGGCGAAGCGTGATGGCAATCCCTGAAATAACGATATATTATCCTCTGAGCCGGATTGACGATAAGACACACGGGAATGACAAATATGGCGGCAAAATAATAGAACACCTCCACCGGCACATACCTCATCATCCTTATGAGCTGCCTGTGCATCCACAGACTGCCAAAGGTCACTCCCTGTCCGTTGAGGTTATAATCCATGCTGAGCTATAAATTCATAAAACTGCCCCAACGTAAGTACATCCTTCATCTGCTCCTTCTCTATCTTGAAGCCATACTCACGCCTGACGAAAGCCACTATGTCAACATAGTCCAGACTGTCTATGCCCACATCCTCTTTCAAGCGTGCATCGTCATATATTTTGTTGGTATCTATCTCTAATTCGTCAACAAGGAAAGCGTTAACCTTCTCTTTTATCTCACTTGTATTCATTAACAACTGTTTTTTTACACACAAAGTTACAAAAAAAGAGTGCAACAGACAAAAGAAAAAGACGTTTTTTTCTTTTTTCAACACAAAGTTATATTTCATTTATTTATCAACCATCTTTTTCTTATCTTTGCAGTACAAGTAACATACAGATGAAACGTGTAGCAATTACAGGCATTGGCATTTGGTCATGCTTAGGGAACAACACTGACGAAGTGGAGGCTTCCCTGCGCAGCGGACGTTCGGGCATAGGATATGACACCGAGCGCCTGCATTATGGTTATCACTGCCCGCTCACCGGCATCGTGGCAACGCCCGACATAAAGGACATACTCAACCGCCGTCAGCGCAGCAGCATGTCTGAGCAGGCGGCGTATGCCTTCATGGCGTCAAGGGAGGCCATGACCATGGCAGGTGTGCTTTCTGAGTCCGGGCAATGTGAGCAGACCATGGGCTGCATCTTCGGAAATGACACCTCGGCGAAGGCTATCGTGGAGGCACACGAGGTGATGCGCGACGTGGGTGACTCCGCCGCCATCGGTGCCGGCAACATATTCCAGGCGATGAACTCCACCGTGACGATGAATCTCTGTAAGATTTTCAACCTGCGCGGAACGAGTTTTACCGTCAGCGGCGCATGTGCCAGCGGCAGCCACGCCATAGGCATTGCCACGATGATGATACGCCAGGGTATGCAAGACATGATACTCTGTGGCGGAGCACAGGAGGTAAACCAATATGCCATGTCGTCTTTTGACGCTCTCGGGGTATTCTCCGGGCGCTCTGACAACCCGACGACAGCCAGCAGACCTTTTGATGCCGACCGTGACGGACTGGTACCAAGCGGCGGTGCGGCGGCGCTGGTGCTCGAGGACTATGACCATGCCGTGGCTCGCGGTGCCGACATCATTGCAGAGGTGATAGGCTACGGTACGTCCACCGGCTCCGACGGCAGACTGAGCACTCCTGACAACAGCGCCATACTGCAAGCCATGAGACACGCCATAAGTGACGCCGGGATATCCGCTGCAGACATTGACTACATCAATGCCCACGCCACTTCTACCCCAGTAGGCGACGCCGAGGAGGCTGATGCCATTGCGGCGCTTTTCCCGCAGGGTGGCATGCCGTATGTCAGCAGCACGAAGTCTATGACTGGCCACGAGTGCTGGATGGCAGGAGCCAGCGAGGTAGTTTACAGCATACTGATGATGAGAGGCAACTTCATAGCGCCTAACATAAACTTCAGACAGCCTGACAGTCACTCTGAGAAGCTGCGTCTTGCCACCACCACGATAGATGCCACTCTTAACACCGTATTAAGCAACTCTTTCGGATTTGGCGGCACCAATTCTTCTTTAATAATAAGAGAATCAGCAAAAAACATACAAAAATTTGTATAAATTAAAATAAATTATTAATTTTGTACTTTATTACAGGACTTTATAAAAAGACTACAGACGAGAATATAATGAAGAAATATCTTTTATTGACAGCACTGCTGTCAATGTTCGTGAGCAGTTCTTTCGCACAGTGGTATGTGTATCGTAACAGCAAGGAGACTCCTAACTTCATTCGTGTTTACGGCAGTTTTGACTATGGCAGCATGAAGGAGACGGTGAACGGCGAGTCCATCTCATTCAATCCGTTAGGTATCACCGTGGGTGGTTTGCTCTCACCTAACCTCACCATCAACACACTGAAGCGTATGCCTCTCTTCCTTGAGACAGGCGTGGAGTTCTCATACGCATACGGTCACACAACTGACCACCTCAGGATTGACCCTTGTGAGGTTTACTCACACGGTCAGGAAATCAAGATGATTGGAGGCAGCAACCACGTGGAACTGACTGACGAGGACGGCAACGAACTGAAAGTGACGAAGTATGAGGGTGCGGAGCGCAAAATCAACATGATAAGTGCGTCTGTCCCTGTCAATCTGGCTTACAGTATTGATTTCTCACAAGGCAAGATGAGTCTTGTGCCTTTCGTGGGTGCGAACTTTAAGTTCAACATCGTGTCAAAGGTGTCAGAGGGTACTGCTGACGGTGAGAAGGTAACAAACCGCCTGAAAGACGAGGATGTCAACATCTTCCAGTTTGGTCTCAACGCCGGTGTCAACTTCGTTATTGTGCGTGGCTTCTATGCCGGCTATCGTCTGCAGTATGATATCATGGAATATGCGGAGAACGTAAAGACCATGAAACACTCCCTGCAGATAGGTTACAGATTCTAAGAAATAATAGTTACATAGCTATACGACATCCCTCCAGTCTGACATCAGATTGGAGGGATATTTTATTGGGAATATGATTCATGCCCCCAAAAACTGCCTAAACACGTCACCTAACGACACTTGATTTATGATAACCAATGACGATTTTGTCCTATCCGGGGACTTCCGTTAACGCTCCGTGCTTACGATATTTCAAAATAATTTCCTGCTGGTCGCGTACAGCGAAATCTGCGATGGGTTGTAACTGTCTGATAATCAGCAGCAGGTTCTGAAAAAGCATAAAAAAACGATACTTTTTCCCCTCTAAAAGCTATGCTTTCATGGTGTAAAAGCTATCGAATGACATTGTAAAAGCTATGCTTTCTCACTGTAAAGTGATAGCTTTCACGAAAAAGAGGGTGCGAAATCATCAATTTTCGCACCCTCTTTCCGTTTTTTACCCCTTATTCTCTCCTAGTTTGCGTTTTTTGCCTGACATGATTTTAATCAAGCAATGACAAAAATGTCCTATTCTATGTAGTTCGTTTTTTCTCTACAATCATCTCCTGCCAATCTCTTACCTTAGACATACTGTAACGTGAATTCGATGAAAACAAACGATGTTAATAAAAAAGTGGACAGAACAACAATTATAACAATTTTGACAATTTATTATGCATTATATCAATACCCATTGTCAATAATTCTTGCCAAGGTAGGCGTCACTGCATGCCGAGCGGTCATAATACTTGACAAGAATATTAACAATTTCGGACAATTTTAGATTACGATATTCAAATAATTGTCAAGAATTGTCAGAATTGTCGTCAAGAAAATAACAATATTAAGTTTGTAGTATTTTCGTCGAACTGACGTTAATATAGGGATGGTCTATATCTTTGATATGATTTTCTTGTTTATGGCGAGCAGTGCCTTTGATGCCTTTATGAGGTTCTGGTGGAAGGACTCCATGTCGTCGTCATTGCCGCTGTCGCGCAGGTTGGTGACAGCCTTCACCAGCACCACCGGCACATGGTAGAGAGAGCAGACGAAAGCCACGGCGGCTCCCTCCATCTCTTTCAGCCGTCCGCCGTTGCGTTCTATCACCTGTTCCTCCTCTTGTGTCATATCAAACGAAGAGCCTGTCGTGACCTTGGCGGTCTTGATGTCAAGAGATGACGCAAGGTCTTCTGTTCCCTCCCATGTGGTGTAGTTACCCAGCCCCTGGGTATCCCATGCGTTGTCGCCCGGCACGTGACGGTCATGAAACATGGCACCAGAGCCGAGATATACCTCGCCCACCTTCATGCCGTGGCGTTGCCACGCACCGCAGGTGCCGCTGTTTATTATGATGTCGGGGTGCAACCGCTCTATGGCGAGAGTGGTGGTCATGGCGGCAGGCTCGCAACCTATCAGGTCACGGTCGTGCTGTCTGCCGGGCAGTACTACGATAAGTTTCTTACTACTGTCGCCGTTAATTACCTCGCCCTTCCATATACGGCAGGGCAGGGGAGAGAAGAACCCCTCCCTCTCTTGCAGGTGAAACTCATCTATCAGGGGCTGTGCCTCTGCCTGCATGGCTATGATGTAACAGATGGTGTTCATGTCTTAGAGTATGTTTAACAGGTCTGACGGCTTCTCTGCAAACTGCGTGGCTCCGTGCTTGGTAAGGAAGTCCTTGTCGCGGAACCCCCACAATACGCTGACGCACGGCATGCCGCTGTTGACTGCCGTATTAATGTCAACGTCAGAGTCACCAATATACACTGCGCCGTCCTTGCTTACGCCCAGTTCCTTCAGCGCAACCTCAACCATGTCGGGTGCAGGCTTGCGCCTTACGCCCTCGCGTTCTCCCACGGCTACCTCAGCCAAGTCCTTGAACCATTCCTCGTGAAGCTCTGTCACGCCAAACTGTGGCTTGTTACTGACTATGGCGATGCGTCTGCCTTGTTGTCTCAGTGTACGCATGGCATCGGCTATGCCGTCGTATGGGGCGGAGTTATCCTTGCAGTGTGCCTGGTAATACTCCTTGAATGTCTGTAATACAGCGTTGAGAGTCTGCTCATCGCTGCCCTCAGGTATGGCGCGCTGTATCAGCAGCCTTACGCCGTTGCCTACGTAGGTGCGAACCTCCTCAAGTGAGCGCTCAGGCAGGTTGTTAGTTCTCAGTGAGTAGTTGACAGACAGCCACAGGTCTTTCAGCGTGTCCATCAGGGTGCCGTCAAGGTCAAATATTATAGTGTTGTATTTCATTTGCAAGTTATGAATTATGAGTTATGAGTTGTTATATGGGTTTAGTGGCATTGGTCAGCCATTCACGGTCCTGCTCGTCGGTAAGTAGTGGCAGCAGTTCGGTGCGCACACGGGCGTGATACTTGTTGAGCCACTCTGTCTCCTCTTTTGTCATCAGTGAGAGGTCTATGGGAGCAGTGTCTATAGGACAGAGGGTGAGCGGCTCAAGGCGCAGGAAGGGAGCTCCGAGTTCGCTTTCCACGACCAGCATCATATTCTCAGTCCTTATGCCAAACTGCCCCTCTATATATACACCAGGCTCATCGGTTACGGTCATGCCGGGGCATAACGGTTCCGGACGCCAGTCCATACGTATGCTGTGGGGCCCCTCGTGTACGCAGAGGCGCCAGCCTACGCCGTGGCCTGTGCCGTGCATATAGTGCAGACCGCCGCGCCACAAGACGGAGCGTGCCACGCTGTCAAACTGCGTGCCGTTGGTACCTTCAGGGAAAGGCGTGGTGGCAAGTGCTATGTTAGCCTTCAGCACCAGGGTGTATGCCCGGCGCATCTCGGGTGTTACAGGTCCGAGGGCTATGGTGCGTGTTATGTCGGTGGTGCCGCAGGTGTATTGCGCCCCACTGTCAACGAGTAGCAGTCCTTCTGGGTGTAAGGCGGCGTTGGTGTCGGGTATGGCGGTGTAATGTACTATAGCGCCATGGGCATTGTAACCGCTGATGGTAGAGAATGACAAGTCGCGAAACTCATTAGCTTCCTTGCGCATCTGCTCCAGCTTGTCGCTTACGCTTATCTCCGACTGGCCGCCAGCCTCAACGGCAGGCTTGAGCCAGCGCAGCCATTTCACCATAGCCGCGCCGTCAAGCAGCATGGAGCGGCGGAAGCCCTCTATCTCCTTGGCGTTCTTTATGGCTTTCATAGCGGAGATGGGCGACGGGGAGTCTATGGGGTGGGGGGTGGCTTTGTATATGTTGTAGTTTATGGTGTCGGCATCGCACAGCGTGCGGCCGTCAAGAGCCTTTACCTGTGACGTGATGTCATTATATGGCTTTACGTCAACGTGTGAGGCTCTCAGCATATCTTGTGCCTCGGTGGTCAGTACACCGTTACAGAAGAGCGTGGCGGTGTCTTGCCTTATTATAAGGAAGCCTATGAACACTGGAGTCATGGGAATATCATTGCCTCGCAGGTTCAGGCACCATGCCACTTCCATCAGGTCTGTCACTATATAGGCGTCAGCCTGTTTAAGGCGCATCTCCGTCCGTATGCGTAGGAGTTTGTCGCTGGTGCTCTCGCCTATGTATTCTGCGTCAACCGCATAGATGCTGTTGGAGGGAATGGCGGGACGGTCGGGCCATATCATACGCATGGCGTCATAGTTGGTGCGTACGGTCACGCCGATAGCCTTCAGTGACGTTTGCAAGCGTGTAAGCTCTGCGTATGACATCATGTTACCGTCAACGGCTACGCAGGTGCCGCCTGTGGCAGACATCTTCCTCAGCAGCCACTCGGTCATGGTGGGGGTGTCGGTGAGTCCCTCCTTCATCAGCATGAACTCGCTGCCGCTCAGTTCAGCGGCGGCTTGCAGGAAATAGCGTGAGTCTGTCCACAAGGCGGCTTTATCTCTTGTGACTACCGCGGTTCCGGCGGAGCCAGTGAATCCGCTGACATAGCGTCGCGCCTGCCAGTGGGGAGCCACATACTCGCTGCCGTGTGGGTCTGCTGTAGGGAAAATGATTGCGTCAATGCCCTCTGCGCTCATCTCATGGCGCAGACGGCGTAGTGTGTCTTCTGCCATATATGTGCAAAATTATAAAAAAACTTCTTATTCTGCAAGTAATACCACGGCTGACAGAGTGTTTTGTGGCTGATTTATAGAAACAATTTGCCCCCTGACGGCATATAGATGCTTGTCAGGGGGCTTTATCTTTACCATGTTGTTGTGATGTCTTCCTCGTTCCCAGTATCAAAGAGTGATGACCCTTGTTTGGCTGGAGCATCAAAGTTTCCACTTCCTTGCCCGTCGGTATTTCCCTTCTCTATATAAGAACCGGCCATGAGGCTTGGAATGTTCAGCAGACAGGTCTTTATCTCTGGCGTTATATATATATTGTGTTTCATATTGGTATTATTCTTATTTGGTTTCCTTTATACCTTTTCTTATTATCAGACCGTGTGCCGCGTTATTGTTGATGCGCTGTCCTGCCACGTTATATACGAGAGACGGGGTTGATGATGCTGGCTCCATGCACACTGTGTTGACAGCAGTGATGTCTTCATCATCGGTAAAAGAGAAAGATGTCAGTTTCGCTCCGGCTGTTGTCAGGGTGATGTAGGCACGAAAGGGTTTCATGCGTCCCATATAGGTGCAGTCATAAAACTGATTGTTGTATATGAAGTAGTCTGTAGCACCGAGGTCGCCGGACTGGCCGCCGGTCAGCAGAGCGTATGTGCCTATAAGCTGTGCGCCGTTGCCGCTCTGTATAGGCGTGGCGTTGTTCTCTACGGTCACGTTGTTGAATGTATATGTGTTGTCAGAGTTTACTGTTGCGACTTTTATCAATACCGGCTCATTGGCTGTGATGGCATTTTGCTTTGTAAAGTACAGCTCGTCGTTTGTCAGTCTGTTAACGGTAGCAATCTCTGTGCCGTTGCCGAATGCTGTCTGTACCTGCTCGGCACTGGCAGAGAAAGGTACTACCATGGTAGTCCATTGGTCGGTGGGAAAGGAGCGTGTGAGCGTAACCTTATCATATTCGCCTGCGGCAAACCCTGTGTACTCTCCGGCTTCGGTGAGCTCAAGTTTCTTGTCAAGAAATAAGCGCTCATACTCCGTAGCAGCGAGGATGAAACCACCCAGCACCTTGCCCTCGGTGTAAAAGCTTGACGATGTAGGGTCCTTCACCGTAGGCGCTGTGTCCTTACCCATGAGATAGTATTCTGCTGAACCATCACGGAAATTAGAACCTCCCACGCCGGCAGACTTAGAACAGCAAACGAGGTGTACGCCCCCGTTGCCGTCAGCCACCATGAATTGCTCAACGATGCCCTGATATGCTTTCTTGGCTATCGCTGTGTAGTCAGTTTCATAGAGTCCGAGGCGCATACCCTTCAGGTAGGCTGCCGTGAAGATTGCCGTAGCAGAAGACTCAAGGTAGTTTGCTACGGGATTCGATGTGTAGCTACTACCGCTGTAGGATTGGGCTACGAATGTACCGTCATGGTTCAGCAACTGATACCAACAACCTGTTGCTGCATCCTGCTTTGCCGCGATACCTGCAGCAAGCTCATTAAGATAGCCGTGCAAGGTCTTATAGTTCTGCGTGCGTGTCAGCCCTGCTATCTGCATCTGCTCCAGCACGTCAACAAGTGCCAGGAAATACCAACCCTCAGCTCTGCCCCAATACTCGGCAGAGTGGTAGATGCCGTTGCTGTTAGGGAAGCCTGCCCACTTTGATGCGTTTGTCTTTGAAATTGTATCAGCAGTACACTCGGGGTCTGCGGTGAAGGCATGGTAGAGCAATTTCACTTCTGGGTTCCAGAGATAGTTCCATGATATGGTGAACTGCTTTGTTACCAAGTCCCAGTCGGCTTCTTTACTACCGGCAATGTAACCGTCGCTCTCATAGTTGTCATATTCATTAAGCATCTGCGCAAGCAGTGCAGGTCCCATATACTGACCATCGCACCACATCTGGTTGGTGTAGCCAGACTTATGCCACCATCCACCGGCAGCACCGGGCAGAGTGGTCTCCTTTATGGAGTAAGTAGTGTTGGCAGACTTGATGCCTGCCAGAGCCGCAGCCAACCGTGTGTTAGAGGTTGTGACGGTTTGTTCGGTCGTGTATGATGGGCTGTCGGCGAACTTACCACTGTTGGCCATTTCCTGCAACTTGAAATAGAGTTTCACGGCGTTGAGGTCGTCAAAACTCTTTCCATTTTTTCCGTTGCTTGATATGTCAAAAGTGTTGCCGTAGTTCTGAATAGCGTAGTACCATGGATTCACATTAACAGCATCATTGTCTTTGTAATAATCCACTGCCTCGAGAATGGCTTTCGCCACAAGACCGGGTACGTAGTCCAAGACGCTTTTGCTGTTGTTGGCTACTTCTGTCTGGTTTCCCTCGTCATCATACAACCCGAAACCAGTCTTTGTGGTGTTGCCGTAGAAATCATTTAAGCGTGAGTTTATCACCCACTCAGAGTAACGCTTTGTTGCATCAAAGGTCATAGCACTGCCTGCGGCAGGATATGTGGGAGTCTCAGGAGTGGTTTCACCGCTTTCTTCACCTTCTCCACTATCTCCATCACTATAAATTACGTCGATGCCGTAAATGTTATAGCCGCTGTTGTGTGAACCGATATATATATTAGTTGCTTCACCGACATAGGTGTAGTCTCTACAAACGAAATCACTATTTGAAGACGACTCACAATAATTGCTTTCAAGTTGGCTTCCTAAAGGAGATTTTCCTGATGATATGATTAAGTGACGTGGTGAAGATGAACTGGAACCAGCACTGCATCCGTAAGTTCTAATAGTGCAGTTTCCTGTCACGGAGAAAACAATCAAGCGCGATGCGGCAGCTCTTACACCAGATAGATTAAGACATCTTGTGAAAGAGACTCCGTTGATGGTTTGTGAACTTGAAAGTATAGTAACTGGATTACCTGTCGTTGCGTAGATAGAAAAGTCTCCAACAGTGAAATCTGTTGATTTACTGCCTGTAGACACATCGTCAAACCTCAGCGAGATATTTGTTCCAGCTATGGCATTTGGTACCTCTGTCATGACAAGGAGAGTCATGAGGAGTAGTTGTTTTGTAGTTGATTTCATATTTGTAGTTTTTGATGCTTATTTTTAATTTAGTCACCCCATATAGGCGGATTGTCTGTGTCGGTATTGTCACTGCCCTCAAGTCCTGTGCCGTGCTCATCATCATTGTCTGACGCTTCATTGTCAACAATGATGCTCCATTGGCTTGGATGCGCATTCATAACACTGTCTATCTCCAGTTCCTCAAAATAGACTGTTGGTTGTATGTATCTCCTTTTCATAATGTATCCTGTTGGTGAGATTATTTCACAATAACCTTCTTGCCGTTGAATATATAAATGCCTTTTGTTAATCCGTTTAGTGTGTTGCTTACCTTTTGTCCAGTAACACTGAATACTCCGTTCATCTTCTTTGTTTCAAAAGAGTCAAGTGCCTCGTCTGACATCTCGCATACTTTGATGGCGGTGACCTCATCTTCTTCCCATGCTTTGAAGTAATTAAAGCTTACAGACTTCGCCGGAGCACTGCCGTCATCCTCTTTTTTCAAGTATGAGCGGTAGCCTTTCAAAAATGACTGACCGCGCGAGATATACAGGGTGTTGTTTGACAGATAGATGTCACCGGCAGTAAGGTATGCACTTGCTGTTACGTCGCTTGCCATGCCTGTCAGGCTGCTGCTGAACACTTGTGGATTGCAGAATCCGCTGACACCCTTTGAGGTGTAGCCGTTGTTGGTAAACTCCATTACCTGCTGGGCAGGGTCTATGGCCTTGTTGTGTACCTCTATGTGGTCAACGTTCTGTGTAGGCTTGATGAGGTATGGATAGCCTGCCAGTATGCTCTGTATCTCATGATAGGTCATGAATATCTGTGCGTGTCCCTCGTCCACGTTCACGCGGTCAAGGATAATAAGTTCTGTGCCATTGCCGAATACATTCTCCACCTCGCGCTCTGTCATCGTGAACGGCAAACAGATGGTATTCCATTTCTTGGCGGTGAATGAGCGGTTAAGTGTTATGGTCTCATACATCGGTACTGCATTGCTGCCCTCGGCTGCTTTCAGAGCTGAAGGCTCATAAGCTACGTCCTCTAACAGCTCGAGTGTGCCGCTCGGCTGGTTCTCCTCGTCAGGTACGAAGTTCACGCCGCTGAAACCTATCTTTGAGAAGTTAGAGAATACATAGTAGGTTTGTCCTGCAATAACATGGAAAGTGTACTTTACCATGCCAGGGTCTATGGCAAGGTAAGCACCGTTGTCAAGTTTCGTGATAACCTGGGCGCCATTCACACCGGCCGCCCAGTTGTCGTGAACTCGTTGCTGCTCGCCGTGTGACATGTATTCCTTGAATTCCTTCCAGTTGCCTATATTAGTAACGTCGTTGTATCCGTCGGCATTCTCGTCAAGGATACACTTGAACTTCTCGCCCTTCTCACATGCGTAGTTTGCGCAGAAGCTATTGAGCATGGTGTTCTGTGTGTCGTCCTTTCCGCTCTCTGCTATGCCTGATGTAACCTTTGTGCGGGTTATTATCTTGACTTTATCTACCAGATGTCCGTTCTCGTCAACTATGAAGAAGGCATGCGGACGGAACTGGAATGGTGCCGAGCCAGGGAACTTGGCAGCATTGCCACTGGCATTTACCGACACACGGTTTCCGTCGTTGTCGTAGATGTCGTCTCTCTCAGTGTTCCAAGATCCGTTCTGCTCTATATATACAGACAATGTACCGTTTACCTCTGGCTCAAGTGTAATGTATGAACCGCGCACTGGCAGTGTGAATGGATAGGAAGTGTCGCCGTCTGGTTGCTTGAACCAACCGAAACGCTCCACACCGTATATCACGTCGTTGTAGTATTGCTGCAGTGAACTGTACATATTCTCGTTGCTTGCATCCTGTGCACCGCTACGGTATTCCGAGAAACCGTCCACACCTGTGCGTGCGTCTTTCAGTTCTCCCCAGCTGTCTGTTTTAGCTTTAGTCGAACCTGGATAATTGTACGTATTGGTGTTTCTGTTCCAACCACCGAGGGTTCCTACAAGATAAAGTTTCTCTACGCCAGCCTCATTCCTATATACATGGAATGTGTCGCGTACAGCAGGAGCATTGTTCTTGAATCTAGGGTGCGTAGCCACCTTCCAGTTTACGCCCTTCTGTATAGTGATGGAGTATTCCGCGTCAGCAGTGTCATAGTTATCGCTTGTTGCTGTGGCCTTTATCACGGCTGTGCCGTTGCCGTACGGGGTGGTGGTGATGGTGATGTCACCTGTGGTCTCGTTTACTGTTGCCACGGTTGCGTCATCTGAGGTGTATGTAATGTTGAGGCTGCTGATTGATACGAGATTGCCGCTGTCGTCTGTGGCTGTAAGCCTCAGTTTCGGCAGTGCCGGTGTGTTCTCGTCAGCATTGCACACATATTCCGTAGCGTCATCGCCAGTGTCACCGTCGGTGTATGTCAGCGTAAGTCCAGCCTTCAGAACTTCAACCTTTATTGTGGCAGTGCCGTTCTGATACACATCCTCGTTGCTGCTTACGATGTCGAAAGTCAGACTCGTAGGATTGCTGCCGGTATTCTCCAGACCCTTGAGGCTGAGCGTGCCTTTCCTGTAAGTATTGTCAGAATCAAGCATTCGGGTGAATGTTGCCGTTACCTTGTTTGCGTCGCCGGCATTGGTCATTGCGTTCTCATTGAATATACATCCGTATGGCAGGCGCAGGGTGAGTTCCTGTGTCTCACCTACTTTTACCGCAGCACTGGTATAGTTGAGCATGGGCACTGCCGGCTCGGTGTAGAATACGATGTCGATGGGATATACATCCTTGCCGGCACCTGTTATCTTTACTGTGTGTGTGCCAGTGCCGCCTGTTGATACGATTGGTGATGTGGCGTATTCTCCTGGCGGCACGTTGAAGTCCACGGACTCTTCGTCATCTATAAACACGTGTACGGTTCTGGTCTCCTTGCTGTTGCCGTGGAAGGCATCAATGCTGAATGCCTTGGCTCCCTCAAAGGTGATGGTCACGTAGTTGCTCGTGTTCTTTATGTTGTAGAACGGACCGCTCACGCCGTTACGTATGCCGGCGTTGTTACCACTGCTACTTATTGGGTTGGCGGTGGTATATACGGTGCCGTCAATGTTCTCCTTGGTGAAGTTGAACTGCTGCAGGTTCTGTGTCACATGATATACCGGGTCCTGAACGATGTAGAAATAGTCAAGGCCGCTTTTTGATGAGCCTTGGCAACGTATATATAAGTCTGTAGGCTCTGTTATAGAGAAGTATTCAGAGCTGCCACTTTTGTTGTTGCCATTGACTATGTTTAATGTAAACACTACCTCTTTCCCCACTTTGAAGTCACAAGTCCTTGTATCGGCGTTTCCGTTTGAACCCTCCGCATATATCTTGTAGGTGCCGGGGACAAGTGTCGTGGCTTTCTTGTATGTGTATTCGTTATGTGCGAGTCCGCCGTTTGAAGTGCGGCTGGTTATTGCTTCGTAAGTCTTTGTAAATGCACTGCAATTTTCCGCTTCGCTGTAATATACTACGTTATTTACCGTAGATTGAGTATATGGGCGGTTTATCACGTATCCATCGGCAGTAGGTGTGTCGTATATTGTATAGTAGTTACCGTCGGTTACTCGTGCCGTTTGGTATAGTGTGTTGCCTACAAGCACATATTTGGGAATGAATGTGTAAAATTCAGTTCCCGTAGCGTAAGTGTCTTTTGTTAACTCTTTCAGTATGTTTCCTTCGCCGTCAACGGCATTGACGGTATATCCGTAATTGTCTGACTCAACTCTGACACTGAATGTCTCTCTTACATTCGTCGGATTTGTGGTGGACCAGGCTGTGATGACTGCGGTACCCAGTCCTTCGGCTGTCACCACGCCATTTGCGTTAACGGTAGCAATGCTTGTGTCGCTTGTTCCCCATGCTATACCGTCGTTGACAGTGTTTGAGGGCGTCAGGGTGGCAGTGAGTGTAGTTGTAGCACCATATTTTATTGTTGACTCGCCGGAAATAGCGATAGACTTTGGCGCACGGTCATACTTTGCATACAGTGTGATGTCACCGCTTGGGGTGTATGTGTCTCCTGAGCCTCCGACGCATGTGCCGCCGACAGGAGCTGTGTACCAACCCACAAATGTTGCACCGTTATTGTCTGTTGCCACAGGCAAAGTCACGGATGTTACGCTGCCTTCGCTGGCGCAAGACAGTGAGGTGGTGGCGCAGGTAGCATCGTCACCGGCAACGAAGGTAACGGTGCGCTGGTCTGCGTATGTTATTTGTGTTGCGGCCATAGAGGTGCCACAACATAGTGCGCAAGCCATGACAATCGTCAGAGCCTTGCTATATATATCTTTGATATGCATAATCTTATTTGAAGTTTCCATAAACTCTACTTGTATGTTCAGCAATTAGATGTATGTGTCTGGTACAGGTTTGATATTAGTTGAATAAATTGCAAAGTTAGATAAATTAAATTGTTCCGCAAACACTTTGCGGAACAATTTAGGGGAATGGACGGAATATCTTGAGTAAACGCAAGTCATGAATACATGAAAGAGGCTCTTGTTGTTCAAAATAATACCGTTACCAGTGCCGGTATTGTAATCATGGATAGCAGGGTGGAGATAAATGTCACCTCTGCCATGAAAGTGGTGTCTTTCTCATATTTCAGGCACAGTATGGTGCCGTATGTGGCCACGGGCATAGCCACCACTACTGTGTTCACGTTGACTACGAAAGAGTCAAAGCCCATCAGCTGGGTAGCATAGAAGAGTGCCACGGGCAATAGCAACAACCGGAATAGAACCGTGATATACACCGTGGTGTTGCCCAGCATGGCGCGTTTAGGCAGTTGTGCCATTGACGAGCCTACTATGAGCAGCGCGGCTGGCACGGTGATATCACCGAGCATTGACAAGGGTTTGCTCACATACTCTGGTATGCCGTCAATCCCAAGTGCCACGATGGCTATGGTGAGGTATGCGGCGAGCATAGGAGTGGAGTATAGCACTTTCTTCTGGAAACGCTCACTGCCCACCTCGCCTCTGCCGGTGATGAGCATGGTGCCTATGGTGAAAACGGCGAAGGTGTTCACTACGTTAAGCACGGCGGCATAGAATACCGCCTCGTGCCCGAAGAGCGAGGCGACCACGGGGTATCCCATGAAACCTACGTTGCCGAACATCATGGCGAAGCCTGCCGCTCCTGCGGTGTCGGCGTCTTTTGTAAACCATTTAGGCAGTGTATAAGCAACCAGCGTCAGCAGGGCGTAAGTCACCACGCTGATAATAAGCAGCGGAAGGATAAAGCGGCGGTCGGGCAGCGTACCTGTCATCGCTGACGACAGAATGAGCGCCGGACAGGTTATGTTGATGACAAGGCGTGACAATCGGCGGTCAAACTCTTCATCAAGGTATCCGAGTTTACCGCAGGTGTAGCCGGCGGCAACAAGCACCAGCAGTGTAATCATAACGTTGAACATGCTGCAAAGTTACTAATATTTCCTGATATGTCAAAGAAAACAATATGGGATGCGCCCTAATTCTTGACGCATCCCATATTTTCGTTCTATATCAGTACTTATTAACACTTATTCCTCTAACAGGAATTTCTTTCCGTTTTGTATGTATAACTGGCCTTTCTTAGGTGTGGCGACACGTCGTCCTGTGAGGTCATAGATATACGTGTTTGTTGGTTTTGCCTGTGCTTCGCTTACAGAGTTCACCGCTGTGGCGTTAGGAGTCCATGTGATGGTCTTGAAGTAAGACTTCGAGTCCATCAACAGGTAGTAAGTTGTCGAAGCATTGAGTCCACTGAGTGAGACCTTTGCCTGACTGCTGCTGATTGTTGCGACAGGTGTCGCATTCTTATCTATGGATGTCACCACCTTAACGGCATTGGCATTATCGCCGTACTCTATGCTCAATGTGCCGGAGCCAGATATCTTTGGCAGTATGAAGTAACGGTTTGGTGTCGTGCCGTATTGCGTTGCACCGCCCATCTTCATTTGGTTGTTGTCGATCTTACAGCTGCTGCCTGCTACGTATGTAAGCTTAGTGTTCGTGTCGTCAGTGCTTATAAATACGTTAGTGGCATTGGCGGAGAACGAACCGCTTTCTGTGTATGACATGTTTGTGAGGTTCCATGTCACTGGGGCGAGAGACGGTATAGGTATAACGGTTACGTTGACTTTTACTGAGTCGGCCTTATACTCGTCATTGCCAGCCGCGTAAACAGTGATGACTGCCTCGCCTTCGCTGATGGCAGTGATGACACCGTCTGTCACTGTGGCAACCTTGGTGTCGCTTGAGGCGTATGTCACAGTGCCTTGAGCGTTCGTTACGTTAAGTGTGGCGGTAAGAGCTTTCAGCATATCTATCTCAACTGTCGTCGGTGTGACGGTGAGAGGATTGGCCTTACGTGCGTCAGTTACGGTGATGGTCACGTTCACTACACCTGGCTTTACGCTATAGTCACCCTCGTCGGTCACTGCCACGGTGGTCTCACCCTCTGCTATGGCGGTAACGTTGCCATTCGCGTCAACAGTGGCAATGTCAGTGTTAACGCTGTTGAAGCTCACGGTACCTACGGCGTTGCTGACGTTAATCTTCCGCGTATTGCCTCGCTCTATGCTTATGTCCTCTTTCTCTACGGCGAGAGAAGAAGCAGGACGGTTATCAGGTACGTTAACTGTTACAGTGGCGGTGCCAGGGCGTCGGGTGTCGCTGCCTGGATCACTGACGGTAATCTTTGCCGTACCGAAGCCAGTGGCGGTAATCACACCGTTCTCGTCAACCGTTGCTATTGACGGAGCACTTGAAGTGTATGTCAAAGCGTTAGAGCATGTTGCGGTGATGGCAGATGTGGTGCCGTAAGCAATCATTACCTCTGCGTCAGATGTCAGTGCAAGGTCAGAAGCATCGCGGTCGTCGGTTATCGTCACCTTGTACTTCAGTGAACCTCCGTTGCGTATGTCATCATTTTTCTGTGTCAGTGTTATGGTCGTGTTACCTTGTGCGAGTGGCGTTATCTTACCATTCTCGTCAATGGTGGCAATCTTCGTGGCACTTGACTTGTAGGTCATCTCACCTGTGCATGAGGTGTTGTAGTCCTGGCCCTTGGTGAGGGTGTATGTCTCGTTTATCTTGATATACAGTGTACCGTCAACGAGAGACGTGAGGTCAGACTCCTGTAACAGCGTGTACAACTTCACACCCTGCACGTCGCGTGTGCTCGAGTTCTTGTTGGTTATACGCACATATTTTATCGTTGCGTCGGTGCCGGTGTAGTTTACGTTAGGGTGTGCGCCCGACTTTCCGGTTATGGCGTTGCCAAATGCTGTGAATGTCTCTCCATCTGTACTTGTGGACAGCTGCCAGGACTGCTCGCCTGTGCTTGATACATAGAATGCTGCCGATGATATGCCATCTTCGCCGTGAAGGGTTATGCTCTCACCGCTGGCAAGGCGTATCGAACCTATGTATTCAGAGCATGCGGTGCCGTCGCTTTTCTTTATTTCCTGCTCAGGCTTGTATGATGCACCGGAACTGAGAGTGATGGCACCTGACTGTAAGTAAGCCTTGTATTGTGTGTCGTTGTCGGTGTTGAACCAGAACCATGCTCCGTCCTCGCCTATCACCTGCTTTCCAGCCGCTGCGGTACTTCCGCCGCCGCCAGCCCATGACGGAGTGTATTCGTCGTTGACCTCTTGGTCTATACCCTTGCCGTCGCCGCTGTCAACGGTGGCTGTGGCTGGTGTGCGGTCGCTGATAGCCGTACCGTTACCTAATGACTGCACAGTGCCCTCGTATGCCACGACGGCCGCCTTCAGCTCTGATATGACACCGTAGTTCTCGTCCTGCAGTGAGTTGTTGAATGTCCACTTGAAGTCGCCGCCGTCAATACGTCCGGCTCCCAGTCCTTCGCGTCCGGTAAGGTCGCCGCGCACTATGGCAGGTATGTCCTCAGGGTCATCCATGTTGTTCTCTATGTATGTTGTGCGTGCCGCGAGGTCTGCGGCGTTGTTATATCCCGTGCCACCTGTCAGACACTTCACTGTTACCTCGTCGTCACGGTTGTCAGCTTCCACAGCGTCCCACTTGCCGTCGGTCTGCTCGCCGTCATATATCTGCAGTTTGCGCGGGTTGATAATGACATTGTTGAATATCTTTATCACGCCGCCGTCCTCTCCGGAGAATGTTCCGTCGCCCTCAGCGTCTGTTCCCTGCTTTGAGATAAGCACGGGGTACTTACAGTTACGGAAGTAGTTGTTCTCCACGAATGATGAACCGCCAGACGTTACGCCCACTCCATACTTTGAGTTGCCGTCGAAGTAGTTGTTATATACATGGTAGAAGGCTGTACGTATGCGTGGATGGCGTGAGTCTGAGTGGTCAAACCAGTTGTGGTGGAATGTCATCCAGCAGTCTGTGGTCTCGCCCTTCATACCGCCGAGCGAGCATTTACCTGAGTCCCAGAAGTGGCAGTATGACATGGTGATGTGGCTTGACTTGCCCTTGATGTCAACAGAGCCGTCGCCCTTTGCCTGGTCAGCGTCGCTGCCGGTACCGCCATAGAATATATCCATGTTGTGAATCCAAACATTATGGTTGTCGGTATCCACAGAAATGCCGTCGTCCATGAATAACATGATGCCGAAATTACGGAACTCTACAGATTTTGCAGAGCGTACGAGAAATCCGAAACCGTGTACTGCTGCGTCGCTGCCGATACCCTCGATGGTGATGTTCATGTTGGTGGAGCCGCTCTTGCCCTTCACCTGCAGACCTTCGTTAGATCCAAAGCTGTCCATGTCGTCAGCCTTCACTGTGCCTACTATACGCACGCAGAGCGGACGTGTCTCCTTACCCTTTTCGAAAGCTGCGATGATGGCTTGCAGACCGGTGTGTTCCGCATCCGTGTCGCCCATGACGTTACACTTTACGGTCTTTGCCGTCTTTGCCATAACGTAAATCACGCGGGCATTGTCTTTCAGCGTGCCGTCATTCTTGTATGCACCGATACCTTCTGTCATGCCTATGTGTGCAAAGCCGGAACGGTCATGCGGAGCAGCGTAGAAGATGTCAGACTCAGCTTCGCCGCTGATGCTTGACACCACCTTGAACTGATAGTTGCCGGCCTTCAGTCCTACCATGTCGGCACGACCGTAGTCGCTGTAAAGACGTACCAATTCGTCATCCATCTTCTGGTATGTGCCGCCTTGCGGACGGTAGTACACGGTATAGGTGGCTCCAGCCTCCTTCGCCCATGTCACATAGCCACTTTCAAACCATCCCTTTGTCGTCTGGATGGAAACAGCGCTTGCTGTGAGAGTACACGATAGTAGTGCAATCATCAGCAAAGCCAATGTGTGTAATGTTTTTTTCATAGTTGGTTTTAGTCAATGTATTAGTTAGCTAAAATTTTATTTTGTCTTGTATTGCATAGTATTAGCCTCTCTCATGTCACTCCTTTATCTTTTTCTCCTTCTACTCCAATTTGTAAAGTTACGTATTTTTTTTATAATAAAAAAAGATTGTTATGCTTTTTAAGTATAATTAAGTGAGAGACAACAAGAAAATGCCAAATAACAGACAAAAGTGTGTGCTTTAGGGAAATACAGACTTGCATAATTCTTATTTCTCCCTCTTTCCTCCTCGTTCCTTCTTTCTTATAGTTGTCTTCGTCTTCGTTTTCGTCCCCATCAACTTCCCTCCCTCACAGGGAGGGTTGGGGAGGGTCTCTTTCCCTCCCTCACAGGGAGGGTTAGGGAGGGTCTCTTTTCCTCCCTCACAGGGAGGGTCGGGGAGGGTCTCTTTTCCTCCCTCACAGGGAGGGTCGGGGAGGGTCTGTTTTTTCGTTCAATGAAAAAATGCTCACTGACGTCTCCGTCGGTGAGCATTTTTATATGTACGGCTTGATAGCCTTTGCTTAGAACTCTGCATTGTTAGGGGTACGTGGGAATGGTATCACGTCACGTATGTTCTGCATACCTGTCACAAACAGTATCAGACGCTCAAAGCCCAATCCGAAACCTGCGTGTGGGCATGAACCGTATTTGCGTGTGTCAAGATACCACCACAGGTGTGTGGTGTCCATCTCGCGGCGCTCTATCTCTCCCATCAGTTTGTCATAGCTCTCCTCACGCACGGAGCCGCCCATTATCTCTCCTATCTGAGGGAACAGCACGTCGGTGCCCTGCATAGTAGGACCAGGTGCTACGCAACCCTTGTAACCAGTAGAACCACCGTCGGCGGTAGCCTCGTTCTGCTTCATGTAGAATGACTTGATGGCAGTAGGGTAGTCGGTCATGATGACTGGCTTCTTGAAGTGCTCCTCTACGAGGTAGCGCTCGTGCTCAGAAGCAAGGTCATCGCCCCACTCGCAAGGGAACTCAAACTCCTTTCCGTTCTTCTTCGCCTCCTGCAGTATCTTGATACCCTCAGTGTAAGGCAGACGTACGAAGGTCTCCTTCAGTACACCCTCGAGACGCTCCAGCAAGCCCTTGTCTATCATCTTGTTGAGGAACTCAAGGTCGTCCTTGCAGTTTGTCAGTGCCCAGCGTACGCAGTACTTTATGAAGTCCTCCTCCAAGTCCATCAGCTCTTCCTGGTCCATAAAGGCTATCTCTGGCTCTATCATCCAGAACTCTGCCAGGTGGCGTGGGGTGTTTGAGTTCTCCGCGCGGAACGTAGGACCGAAGGTGTATATCGCGCCAAGTGCGGTAGCACCCAACTCACCCTCCAGCTGTCCTGACACTGTCAGTGAAGTCTGCTGTCCGAAGAAATCGTCAGAGTAGTCAATCTTGCCCTCGGCATCTTTCTTCAGGTTATAGAGGTTCTTTGTCGTTACCTGGAACATGTTGCCTGCTCCCTCGCAGTCACTGGCTGTGATGAGTGGTGTGTGGAAGTAGAAATAGCCGTGCTCATGGAAGTAGGTGTGTATGGCCATAGCCATGTTATGGCGTATGCGCATGATGGCACCAAAGGTATTGGTGCGCAGACGCATGTGTGCATGCTGGCGCATATACTCAAAAGACTGTCCCTTCTTCTGCATAGGGTAGTCAGCGCCGCAGGTGCCATACACCTCTATTGTCTCCGCCTGTATCTCGCAGGTCTGACCTGCTCCCTGGCTCTCCACCAGCATGCCGGTGGCGTGGATACATGCGCCTGTGGTTATCTGCTTGAGCATCTCTGCATCAAACTTGCTCGGGTCAACTACAATCTGTATGTTCTTTATTGTAGAGCCGTCGTTCAGTGCGATGAAGTCCACTGCCTTGCTTGAACGGTGCGTGCGCACCCATCCCTTCACGTCTATTGCCTCGCCGAAGACTGTCTTGGCAAGGGCATCTACTATCTTTGTACGTTTCACGAGTGTGTTATGTGTTATGATACCCATCCCATCCTTCCCGGGGAAGAACGGGATAGGCTTATTAATTATTAATCGTTAATTATTAATTATGCATTATTCAAACGCTCCCATTCTCAGCATGTCCACCTCTTTCTCGGTGAGGAAGCGCCAGTCGCCGCGGCGCAGGTTCTTCTTTGTCAGTCCGGCAAACTGTACGCGGTCAAGCTTTGTCACATGATAGCCCAGTGACTCGAATATGCGCCTTACGATACGGTTGCGGCCAGAGTGAATCTCTATGCCTACCTGCTTCTTGTCTGTGGCGTGTGCATATTCTATGGCGTCGGCCTTTATCTCGCCGTCGTCAAGTTGTATGCCTTCTGCTATCTGGCGCATGTCAGCCAGTGTCACGTTCTTGTCAAGGAATACATGATATACCTTTTTCTTCAAGAACTTAGGGTGTGTCAGCTTAGATGCCAAGTCGCCGTCGTTTGTGAGCAGCAATACACCGGTGGTGTTGCGGTCCAGTCGGCCTACAGGGTATATACGCTCCGGACATGCACCCTTCACGAGGTCCATCACAGTCTTGCGCTGCTGTGGGTCATCGCTGGTAGTCACATAGTCCTTCGGCTTGTTGAGAAGCACATACACCTTCTTCTCCAGTGTCACGGGCTGGTCATGGAACTTCACCTCGTCGGTACGCATTATCTTGGTGCCGAGCTCAGTTACCACCTGTCCGTTTACTGTCACTACGCCTGCCTCTATGAAGTCGTCAGCCTCACGACGGCTGCATACGCCGGCGTTGGCGAGGAACTTGTTGAGACGTACTGGCTGTGTCGGGTCAATGTTGTTCTCGTTGTATTCTATGCGTTTCTTCATGGAGTACTTAGCCTGAGGGTCATAGTCGGCAGTGTGCTGACGACGCTGTGGACCATATCCGCCACGCTGTCCGTAGCCACCTCTCTGCTGACCGTAGCCACCACGGTTGTTATATCCGCCTCTCTGCTGACCATATCCGCCTCTCTGCTGACCGTAGCCACCGCGGTTGTTATATCCGCCGCGCTGCTGACCGTAGCCACCTCTCTGCTGGTAGCCACCCTCCTGCTGCTCGCCGTCGTTATTGTAACTGCGGTATGGGCGCTGCTGACCGTAGCCACCACGGTTGTTATATCCGCCGCGCTGCTGGTATCCGCCTCTCTGCTGACCGTAGCCGCCGCGATTGTTGTATCCGCCACGTGGCTGATAGCCTCTGTCTTCGTTGTTTAGAGCAGTTCCGAATCCTTCAGGACGGAAACCGCCCTCATCGTTGTTTCTGCCATATCCGTTACGTTGTGGGTATGACGCACGCTCGCCGTAAGCCGGACGCTGTACGGGTATGCGCATACGCTGGCGTGGCTGACGTGGCTGGTAGCCGTCTGTTCCTTGATTGTTACCTTGTCCCTCGCGGGTGCTCTCATTTCTTGCAGAGTTCATCTGCTGTTCTTCATCTCTGGTTTCCATTGTGTAGATAATGCTTTTGGCTTTTGATGTGTTATATATATAAATAATGTGTAATTACGACCTCACGGTCGTACTTGTTTGTTTTTGTTTTTGTTTTTATTTGTATTCGTATTCGTTTTCGTTATCGTTTTCGTATTCGTTTTCGTATTCGTTTTCGTTATCGTTTTCGTCTTCGTTTTCGTTTTCGTTTTCGTCTTCGTTTTCTTTAAGTCCCCCTCCCTCACAGGGAGGGTCGGGGAGGGTCTGTCTCGTATGGCTTCCTGAAAGCTATCGTTTCTCCTTCTGAAAGCATAGCTTTCACACTGTAAAAGCTATGCTTTCAGGGTGTAAAAGCTATGCTTTCTCAGAGCCCCTCTTAAACATTTGTTTTTCAGTGTGTTGCGAACTGCTAAATTCCGGTATAGTTAGATGGTGTGATAGCCATCAGTTCGGCCTTCACTTTCTCGCTTACATCAAGTCCTTTCACAAACTCATGTATGGTCTCCTCGTCCATGTGCTTGTTTGTACGAGTCAGGGCCTTCAGCGCCTCGTATGGGTGTGGGTATGCCTCGCGGCGCAGTATGGTCTGGATGGCCTCTGCTACTACTGCCCATGTGTTGTCAAGGTCACGCTGCAGCGCCTCCTGGTTCAGTATCAGCTTGCGCAGTCCTTTCAGTGTGCTCTGTATGGCTATTACGCCGTGGCCGAGAGGCACGCCGATGTTACGTAATACTGTAGAGTCTGTAAGGTCACGCTGCAAACGGCTTACCGGCAACTTCTGTGCCAGGAACTGCAGTATGGCATTGGCTATGCCGAGGTTGCCCTCTGAGTTCTCGAAGTCTATCGGGTTTACCTTATGAGGCATGGCGCTTGAACCTACCTCGCCAGCCTTAATCTTCTGTTTGAAATACTCCATAGAGATGTACATCCAGAAGTCGCGGTCAAGGTCTATTATTATAGTGTTGATGCGACGTACGGCATCGAAGATGCTGCCCAGGTGGTCGTAGTTGGATATCTGCGTGGTGTACTGCTCGCGCTGCAAACCTAACTTCTCGCCAACGAACTTGTTGCCAAACTCACGCCAGTCATACTCGGGGTAGGCCACGTGGTGGGCGTTGAAGTTACCCGTGGCACCACCGAATTTCGCTGTGTACTTGCACTCGCGCAGAGTCTGCAGTTGCTCCTCCAGTCTGTAAACGAACACCATTACCTCCTTGCCCAGTCTGGTAGGCGATGCTGGCTGACCGTGTGTCTTTGCAAGCATTGATACGTCCTTCCATTCCTCGGCATAGTCCTTCAACTGGCTTATCAGCTCCTCTACCTGTGGTATATAGACCTCAGCAAGAGCCTCCTTAACAGAGAGAGGTACGCTGGTGTTGTTGATATCCTGTGATGTCAGGCCGAAATGGATAAACTCACGGCTCTCGGCGAAGTAACCCTCGCCCAGGCCCGACTGCTCCATCTCGTCCAGCTTCTCCTTGATGAAATACTCCACCGCCTTCACGTCGTGGTTAGTCACCTTCTCAATGTCCTTCACGCGCTGTGCGTCCTGCTCCGTGAAGTCTGTGTATATGCTGCGCAAACGAGCAAACAGCGAATGGTCAAAGTCCTTCAGCTGTGGCAGGGGTAACTCACATAACGTAATGAAATACTCTATCTCCACGCGTACACGGTAGCGTATCAGAGCATACTCAGAGAAATAGGCAGCCAGAGCGTCTGTCTTGCTGCGATAGCGACCATCTATCGGAGAGATGGCGGTAAGTAGGTCAAGGTTCATCTATTCTGTTTCCTTATTTTTTTGTTATATAACGTGTTAATGTCTTTTCGGTTTCCAGTGCAAAGTTACATATTTTATTTTATATATGGAGAATTATACCTTTTTTTTTTTATTTTATTATGAGTTTTCCTTGTGTATATTTCCTTTTTTGTGTGATTTTGCAGAAAAGTTTAAGGTAAAAGATGTTGCTTCATTACATCCTCGGAGAGGAAATACTCATCCTTATGCAATGTGCTAAGGGTTAAAAGTGTTAATAAAGGTTATAAATTTTCAAAAAAGATTGTGGCAATAATAAAATATTATTACCTTTGCGTTAAATACGAAGAAAGAACGCAAACAAAACAAAAAATAACCATAATGAATATGAGAATTTCTACTTTGCTTAAAGGTTCTCTCGGCATAGCCCTCGCATTGTTGTCAACGGGTAAGGCCTCTGCTCAGTTAGCAATAGAGAACCCTAAATTATTAGACAACACATACGTTACGGTGGGCGTAGGTGCCGCTACTCCTGTAAAGGATATGTTCGGTGATATGTTCCCGGTCAATCCTGTAGCAAGTATTTCTGTTGGTAAGTGGTTCTCACCGATGTTCGGTGCTGAGTTGGAGTTCGACGGTTGGTTCGGCTCTCACTCTTACGGCAGCCCTTATCTGATGCGCAACAAGGAGACTGGCGCTACTAATGCTGTACGTGGTCTCTATGGCGGCGTTAACGGCTTGGTTAACTTGTCAAACATCTTCGGCGGTTTCAAAGGCTCTCCTCGTTTCTTTGAGGTCGGCGCTGTTGTCGGTGTAGGTTGGCTCCACGGCTTCCGTCCATGGAAAACTGATAGTTACAATAACTGCTGGGCTGGAAAGACAGGCCTTGACTTCGCTTTCAACATTGACAAGGCTTATCGTCACACTCTCAGCTTCCGTCCTGCACTTCTGTGGAACTTCACCTCTCCAGGTAGCGGTCAGAACGCTTCTGCCTTCAATATGAACGGTGCGCAGCTCTATCTCGGTGCTGCTTACACATACCACTTCAAGTGTTCTAACGGTACACACTACTTCAAGACCTATAACATCGGTGACTTCGAGAATACTATCGACTCTCTCCGTCAGGAGCTGGCTAAGAAGCCTAAGGAGGTCATCAAGGAGGTTGTGAAGACTGTTGAGGTGCCTGCTAAGAACCAGACCGTCGTTGCTGGCGACTCTTACATCTTCTTCGCACAGAACTCTGCTGAACTCACTTCTGAGGCAAAGGCAGTGCTTGACAACATAGAGGGTACTGTTGATATCATCGCTACAGCATCTCCAGAGGGTTCAGCTGACTACAACCAGTCACTCTCAGAGAGACGTGCTAAGGCTGTTGCTGATTACCTGAAGGCTAAGGGTGTTACAATCAACTCTTGCAAGGGTTCAGGTGTGAAGGGTGATGCTTCTGCTCGTGTAGCTATCATCAAGGCAAACAACTAATAGACATATCAGGAAACTGAATAATATAGAATATTGTTAAGTGAGAGGCAGGTGTTTCAACAACACCTGCCTCTCTTCTTTTTTTCTAAAGGTCTCTCTTCCCAGCTTTGTTCAGTCGGTCTTTCTGTTCCAGTTGTGTATGTTGCTGTATCACAGCAACCCTCCTTGTCCGCCCCTCCTTGTCCGCCCCTCCTTGCTTGTCCCTTAGTTCTCTCTTTCCTCCAGTTGTGTATGTTGCTGTATCACAGCAACCCTCCTTGCCCGCCCCTCCCTGCTCGCCCTCAGGCTTGTCCCTTAGTTCTCTCTTTCCTCCAGTTGTGTATGTTGCTGTATCACAGCAACCCTCCTTGCTCGCCTCTCCTTGCTCGCCTCTCCTTGCTCGCCCCTCCTTGCCCGCCCCTCCCTGCTCGCCCTCAGGCTTGTCCCTTAGTCCTCTCTTTTCCTCCAGTTGTGTATGTTGCTGTATCACAGCAACCCTCTTTGCTCACCTCTCCCTGCCTGCCCCTCTTTGCTCGCCCCTCCTTGCTCGCCCTCAGGTTTGTCCCTCAGTTCTCTCTTTCCTCCAGTTGTGTATGTTGCTGTATTACAGCAACCCTCTTGTCGCCCGTGTTATGGAGTCCGCTTTCTCTCGTTGCCAGTCCTCCACGAAAAAAAATTTTGTAGTTTAGAAATTTCTGAGTAACTTTGCACTTTATATGGTTACAGACGATGACATATTTCTAATGGAGCAAGCCATGCGCCTTGCCCAGCAAGGAGAGGGAAGGGTAAACCCCAACCCCCTTGTAGGAGCGTTGATTGTCAAGGATGATGATATCATCGCACGAGGATGGCATCACCGCTACGGAGACTTACATGCTGAGCGCGATGCCTTCAAGTATGCGGAGGAGCATGGCATTGACTGTCAGGGAAGTACTATGTATGTTACCCTTGAGCCGTGTTGCCATCAAGGCCATCAGCCGCCATGCACGGAGGCCATCATCAGTCACGGCATCCATCGTGTAGTCGTCGGACTGCGTGACCCTAACCCTCTTGTCGCAGGCAAAGGTATAGACCAGTTGCGTCAGGCGGGCATAGAGGTCGATGTGCTGGAGCAGTCAGGGAAAGAGCCAGCCTCAATGAGCGCAAGTGCGAGCACACCCTCCTCTTCTTCGGTAAGGATGGAAGGCACAGGCTCAGGTGAATCCACCCCTTCCCTCGTAAGCGGCGATATTATCGCCGCCCTAGTGCAGCAGTTAAGAAACCAGAACCGCGTGTTCTTGAAATATATAACGACCTCCATGCCTTGGGTGACGGCTAAGTGGGCGATGACGCTTGACGGCAAGATAGCCACTGCCACGGGCGATAGCAAGTGGATAACAGGAGAGGAGGCACGACAGTATGTACACCTTGTGCGACATAGTCACTCGGCTATCCTCTGCGGCATAGGTACAGTGTTGGCTGATGACCCGCTGCTTAATGTGCGACTGACCCCAGAGACTATGGACAAGATGGGAATACAGGAGCATGAGGTCAGACAACCGGTGCGCATCATAGCCGACCGTCAGGCTCGCATACCGATGGAGAGTCAGTTGGTACGTACTGCACATGAGTATCCGCTCGTCGTGGCTTATGCAGACGGCGCCGATGAGGAGAAACTGCAGCAATTACGAGAGGCAGGTGTCACTTTGTGGAACTGTAACACCCTCCTTGAACTGACACAGCGTGCTGCGGCGGAGAAGATAGACTCCATCCTGCTTGAGAGTGGCGGCACACTCAGCGAGGCGCTGCTGCGTGAAGGACTTGTAGATGAGGTCCTGGCATTCGTCGCACCTAAGATAATAGGTGGCAAGACCGCCAAGACACCGGTAGAGGGCAATGGCATCGATGTCATGTCTGAGGCGGTAGAGCTCACCGGCAGGGTAGTGTCCACCATGGGAGATGATATCCTCATCTCTGGCTTGGTAAAGAAGTCCAATTCATAGTCCGCAAGACAACTCATAACTTATAATCTATAACTCATAACTTGCGAGTAAAGTGAGTCAATGTTCACAGGAATAGTAGAGGAAATAGGAACAGTAAAGACAGTAAGACGTGGTACAACCTCCGTCACGCTGGAGATAGAGGCAGGCAAGGTGCTTCAAGGCACGCAGGTAGGCGATAGCATCGCCACCAACGGTGTGTGTCTCACCGTCACCTCCATTCCTGTAGCAGTGCGTCCTTCCCTCGTAAGCGGCGATACCATCGCCGCCCCAAGAGGATGCTTCACCGCAGATGTCATGCCAGAGACGGTACGTCGTACCTCCCTTGCCTCGTTGAAGCCGGGAAGCAAGGTGAATCTTGAGCGCGCCCTCACTCTGCAGACACGACTGGGTGGTCATATCGTCTCAGGCCATGTTGACGGTACGGGCAAGGTCTCGCGTATAGAGAGTGACGATAATGCTCTTTGGCTGTACATACAGACATCACCGCAGATTATACGTTACATAATAGAGAAGGGCAGCATCACCATACAGGGTGTGAGCCTTACGGTAGCCATGGTCAGCGAATCGGAGTTCGCGGTGTCACTGATACCTCATACGCAGCAAGCCACTACGCTCCATACGGCCAAGGTCGGTGACTTGGTGAATCTTGAGAATGATTTGATAGCTAAATATGTAGAGCGGCTTATGCCGCAAGGGAATGGGAATGCCGCTCCGGCTGGCTCCTCTGAGGAAGAGAAGATAAACCTCTATCGTTCCTTCCTTATGGCGTAGGTTCTTGGTTCCTGGTAGGACTTATTGCGGTGCTTAGTCTGTTGCTAAGTTGAGTTCGTTGCTGTGTTGAGTTTGTTGCTGTATCACAGCAACCCTCATCAATCGCTCAGTCGGCCATAGCTCTACAGCAACCATTACCATAATCCCTGAAAAAGAAATAAAACAATGCAATACAACACAATCGATGAAGCCCTTGAGGCATTAAGACAAGGACAGTGCATATTGGTTATAGATGACCCTGACCGCGAGAATGAGGGTGACCTCATCTGTGCTGCACAGTTCGCTACGACAGAAAATGTAAATCTGATGGCTTCCTTGGCAAAAGGACTCATCTGTATGCCAATGAGTCGTGAGCTCTGTGAGCGACTGAACCTGCCGCAGATGGTGACACATAACAGCGACAACCACCAGACGGCCTTCACTGTCAGCGTTGACCATATATCAACCACCACAGGCATCTCTGCCGTGGAGCGTGGCATTACGGCTCGTGCCATAGCCGATCCGTCATCAAAGCCTATAGACTTCCGTCGTCCGGGACACATGTTCCCGTTGCAGGCGCGTGAGGGCGGTGTCCTCGTCCGTGCCGGACATACAGAGGCAACAGTGGACCTGTGTCGTCTTGCCGGCCTCACAGAGGCTGGCCTCTGTTGTGAGATTATGCGTGAGGATGGTACTATGATGCGTACCACGGAACTGCTGGAACTGGCGAAGGAGCACAATATCGTTTGCGTCACCATCAAGTCGCTCATAGAGTATCGTCGCCGCACGGAGAAACTCATAGAACAGGTGACGAGTGCCGAACTGCCTACGAAATACGGCACGTTCCGTTCGTACGGTTATATAAATAAGGTGACGGGCGAGCATCATGTGGCTCTCGTCAAGGGTGATGTCACAACGCCGGAACCGGTGCTCTGTCGTGTGCACTCGGAGTGTCTTACTGGCGATGCCTTCGGGTCCTTGCGCTGTGATTGCGGTGAACAACTTGCCGAGGCTCTCCGTCGTATAGAGAAAGAGGGCAGGGGAGTATTGCTCTACCTGCGTCAGGAGGGGCGTGGCATTGGCCTTGTCAATAAGCTGAGGGCATACAACCTGCAAGACCAGGGCATGGATACCGTGGAGGCTAACATCGCACTGGGCTTCGCCGCTGACCTCCGCGAGTACGGTACAGGTGCCAGCATCCTTGCAGACCTCGGCATACATGACCTTATACTCATGACCAACAACCCACAGAAGATAAGCGGCATTGACGGCTTCGGCCTCCGCGTGGTGCGTCGGGAACCAATAGAGATAGCCACCAACGAAAAGGATGAGTTCTATATGTACACCAAATACACCAAGATGGGACACCTGCTGCATATAAAGAAACCAAAGGAGAAATAACCATGGCCCTATAGCTACTATAGTATCTATAGTCCCTATACATAAAAAAAGAAAGATTATGAAAAAGATAGAAGGAGCATTGACCGCCCAGGGTCAGAAGATAGGCATTGTAGCCTCACGTTTTAATGATTTCATTGTCAATCACCTTATCAGCGGTGCTGAGGACTGCTTCGTACGTCACGGTGGTAATACCGACGACCTCACTCTCGCCCTCGTGCCGGGTGCGTTTGAGATACCCCTCACTGCCCAGAAGATGGCAGAGTCAGGAAAATATGACGCAGTGGTATGTCTCGGAGCAGTCATCCGTGGTGCTACTCCTCACTTTGACATGGTGGCAAATGAGTCAGCGAAAGGTATTGCCATGGCAGCTATGAAGTCACAGGTGCCAGTGCTTAATGGTATTCTTACTACAGACAGCATAGAGCAGGCTGTGGAGCGTGCAGGTACCAAGGCCGGTAACAAGGGTACCGATGCCATGCTTTCTGCAATAGAGATGGTAAACCTCAACAAGGCATTGTAATTCCAGCCCCACGGTCCGCTGCCCCGCAGTCCAGTATGTTGCTGCACTATGGTTGAGTATGTTGCTGCACTATGGTTGAGTATGTTGCTGTACTATGGTTGAGTATGTTGCTGCACCACGGTTGAGTATGTTGCTGCACTATGGTTGAGTATGTTGCTGCACCACGGTTGAGTATGTTGCTGTATCACAGCAACCCGTATTAATATTCCGCCCTTTCCAGCCCCGCAGTCCAGTATGTTGCTGTATCACAGCAACCATAATTAAGGAAAAAGAAATAAAACAATGAAACAAGGTTTCGATAACGACAAATACATTCGCATACAGTCAGAACACATCAAAGAACGCATTCAGCAGTTTAAGGGCAAGCTGTACCTTGAGCTCGGTGGAAAACTTTTCGACGACCATCACGCCAGTCGTGTGTTACCGGGTTTCCAGCCCGACTCAAAGCTGCGTATGTTCAGCAAGATAAGTGACCAGATAGAGATTGTCATCGTCATCAGCGCTGAGGATATAGTGAAGAACAAGGTTCGTGCTGATCTCGGCATCACATACGATGAGGATGTGCTGCGACTGCGTGGTGAGTTCATTGCACGTGGCTTTATGGTAGGCAGCGTCGTTATAACACATTATAACGGACAGCATGCCGCCGATGACTTCCGTGTGCGATTGGAGCGTATGGGCATAAAGTCATACGTGCATTACCTTATCGACGGCTATCCGCATAATGTGGCACTCATCGCCAGCGATCAGGGCTTCGGCAAGAACGACTATGTGGAGACATCCCGTCCGCTCGTTATCGTTACCGCCCCGGGACCAGGCAGCGGTAAGATGGCTGTGTGCCTCTCTCAGTTATATAATGAGAACAAGCGCGGCATGGAGGCAGGCTATGCCAAGTTCGAGACCTTCCCGGTATGGTCGCTGCCATTGAAGCATCCTGTCAACATAGCATACGAGGCTGCCACCGCAGACCTCAACGATGTCAATATGATTGACCCATTCCATCTGGAGGCGTACAATAAGATTGCCATCAACTATAACCGTGACATAGAGATATTCCCTGTGCTTAACGCACTCTTTGAGGGTATATACGGCAAGAACCCCTATAAGTCTCCTACGGATATGGGTGTCAATATGGTAGGCTTCTGCATCAGCGATGATGAGGCGTGTCAGGAGGCTTCGCGCCAGGAGATAATACGTCGTTACTACGATGCCACTAATAAGTTTGCCGACGGTGCCAACAATGAGGCGGAGGTGCAGAAGATACAGCTGCTCTTCCAGCAGGCCAAGATAACGACTGACAACCGCCGTGTTACCACGGCAGCCAAGGAGCGTCGTGAGCGTTGCGGCAAACCGTGTGCGGCTATCGAACTGGCCGACGGCACTATCATCACCAGTGAGACCAGCGAACTGCTCGGTCCGTCTGCTGCCCTCATCCTTAATGCCACCAAGCATCTTGCTGGCATAGACCATGAGATAAAGCTCATCCCGCAGGCAATGATTGAGCCGATACAGAAGACAAAGGTTGAGTATCTCGGCGGCAACAACCCGCGTCTGCATACCGATGAGGTGCTCGTGGCACTCTCTGTTTTATCACAGGCTGATGACAACTGCCGACGTGCCCTTGAACAACTTCCCCAGCTGCAGGGATGTCAGGTGCACTCTACCGTTATGCTTTCTGAGGTTGACAGGAAAATCTTCAAGAAGTTAGGAGTAGGACTTACGTGTGAGCCTGTAAAAAAGAAAAGTTAATTAAAGTTAAAGTGTGGGTGATATTCTGTATTTTTATATCTAATATCGGAATAAAGTTGTAATTTTGTAAATCACAGTAGCACTATGTCCTTTTTTTCTCAGAGGGAAAGGATGTGTTGAAACGTGAATTTATAAAATATGATGAACAGAAATATATTCATATCAAAGAAAAGTTATGTAGCTCCTTTGGTAACCTTTGAGGAAATGGAGGAGGAACAGGAGCTGCTTGCTGGTTCTGTCACTGAGGGTACTGGCCCCAGTATGGGGTCGGGCGATAACTCTGGTGGCGACTACAATGAGCCAAGCATCTCGGCTAAGAGGTCGGGAGGTGTGTTTGATGGTGGTGAGGGCGATTTCGTGTTTGAGATAGACGGCATGGAGTAGTATGATAATCGTCAGAAGGATGATGGGGAGATGGATTACAACTCTTCTCCTGTTGGAGTGTATAGTAATGGCGGCTGGTGCCGCAGACGTGTATCCTGTATATGTATATAAGGAGGGCGTAGGCTTACATTTCAGCTGGATTAGTGGAGGTAAAGGGAGAGCGTACGTAGATGAGGGGAGCAGCGATTGCGTACTGTTGCTCGCTCGAACGGTAGAGGACAATGGTAACTATGTAGCCGTATCTAATGCTGGATGGGCTTTGGTCAGCGGTAATACCTGCTACGGATTCTTTCCGTATGACGGGAAACATTACGGAGTGAATAATACAGCGTTGTCCGTGACATATAAGGGACAGAGACAGAGTGGCAATGGATCGACGCAACACTTGGGAGTGTATGACTACATGACAGCGAGGGATTTGATAACGACTACGTCGGCGCAGTTCAATTTCTCACACCTCGGTTGCGTGATGAGACTGCAATATACAGTGACAGAGGCAATGTCAGTGAACAGTATAACACTGAAGACAACGGGGGAAGGATTCATTACCGGGGCAACGGTTAATGTACCGGAACAAACGATGAAGCCGGTGGAGAAGAACACGTTGATGACACTTGTTACAGATGAATTGGAGTTGGAGAAAGGGCAGACGTTGACGGCATATCTGATGATGTGTCCCGCGGATCTCAGTAATGAGACACTGACGGTGAGGATAAATGCAGATGACGGCACGTTTGTGGAAAGACAACTTACCGGAGTAGCGTTTCAGGCAGGAAAACTGTATGACGTGAGTCTGGATGATGATATAGCAGAGGCAAAGAGTGGAGCAGGGGAGATGTGGAGTGAGAGTAACGGCAAACGTGGCGGTGCGTATCTGGAAACAGATGCGGAAGCAGTAAGTTCACAAAGGTGCTATGCCCCTGATTTCGTCACTGCTGTGCTTGAAGACGGAGAATTGGGAAAGAACGAGAGACTGCTCGGAGATGTCAATGCCGACGGAAAGGTTGACCTCACTGACGCGCAGTTGTTAACTAACTATAATGTGGGTGTCAGGCCGGTGGAGATAGACCTCAGCGTGGCAGATATCAATAGAGATGGAAAAATAACGATGGCTGATGCCAACGGTATAGTAAACATAACCCTGTCAAAGAATTAGAAATAATAAGAGATGAAATATATATTTACATACCTGACAGTAGTTGCGGTGATGCTCCTTGTGTCATGTTCCTCTGACAGCATCGTTGCAGATGGCGAGATGATACTTGAGGAGGGTACCATGGCTACGAAGCCATCCTTGGAGTGTGGTGACGCATCACGTAGTGCTTTGTTCCTGAAGGATGGCAAGATGATGTTCGAGTGGAGGGATACTGACAAGATTGCGGTATATCCTATGTACAAGGAAGGAACCAAGCAGGACTTCAACAGCATTGGCCAGTCAATGAGGCAGAAACTTGAGTATCGTCGCAGCACTACTAACAGCGTTGATTTGGATAAGGCAGAGTTCAGTCCTAACGGCAAGAAGTATGTATTGAATGTGAAGAATACCAAGGACTTCGTGGCGTGGGCTCCTTTCCTTGAGAGACCAGCAAACAGACGCGTTCCAGAGCTTGGCTATACCGCGATGCCGGTAGTCTATACTGGACAGATACAGGCTTCGAATGTTGAGATGGGACACTATGTCCCTACAGACGATATAAAGATGGAGGCATATATGGCATCGGAGAAGGCTGCTTCTGCCCACCTGGGTACATTTGATTACCTCTACGCGCAGGGTAATCAGGGAGCGACAGGCTATACCTGCTTTAACTTCTCCCACCTGCAGGCTACCATACGTTTCTATATGGTGATACCAGAGCAGGAAAAGCCACAGGTGTTTGACTCGCTCATAATCTATCACAAGCATGATGCCGGTAAGTCCGAGGAATATGTCGAGGGATATAACTTCGTGACGAAGGGTACGTTCAACCTGGACACCAAGTCTATGCATGTGGAAGAGATAGCATCAAAACTTACTCTGAAACTGGGTACAGAGACAGAGGGCATGGACCTTATAGACCATGAAGAAGGCAGTAAGACAAAAGGTGAGTATAAATCCATATATAAGCGTGGTGACAGGTATTTCCTCATAGCATATATGCAGATGTATCCGGTGGATATATCAGTGGAAGGTATGCAGCATCCTACTCTCTACCTGTGCGGACATACTGGCTCTGCGGCTACTGGCGACTTGAAGAAGAACTTCTATAAGGCGCGTCTGGATAAGAAGAATATCCTGGCAGGCAAGTGGTATCAGTGGGCTACAAAGCTCGACGAAGACAAGCCTATAGAGTTTGAGGTGGTCAGCGTACAGGAATGGGAGGCTGATGACACCTTCTATAACACAGTGAACAAGCAAGAGGGACAAGGAACTCAAGATTGGTAATATGACGATGAAGAAAATAGGTAACATATTAAAAGGCGTGGCGGTTGTAATGCTTACAGCCGCATGTAGCGGTGATGATATGCCGCTGACACATCCTGACGGATATGGCGAGGTGAAGTTCGCCATAGGTAATGATGTTACGCGTGCGGTAAAATATATACCGTACGACTATAACCGTGACCCTCATACCATGGGTGTCATCGGATGGTATAATATGCGTGATGCAGAAGATCTCGCAAAGAACAAGATGTTCGAGAACCTTAAGGTAACAGCTAAGATTGACGCTATTACCGACGAGCTGTCTTGGACATACTCACCTCTGCGTAACTGGGTGAGCTTTGCGGACTATAGCACGTTTGACAACTTCGCGTATATGCCATATAATGAGAATGCACAGGTTACTCGTGACGATAATGTATATACACTCACAGTTCCAGTGGACTTTGGTGCCGATAAGCCGTTTTCTATAGATGAGGTGCTGATGTGTAATCTGCCAGACTATAAGAATGACGCTGACGGCGTTATATCTTTCAAGATGGATCAGGCACTCACAGGATATCAACTCGTGTTCCAGTTGGGTGAGAAGATGAGTCAGCTGCGTTACTTCGTGGTGAAGAGCGTGAAGGTGTACGGCACCAGCTTCCTTAACAAGGGTACGTTGTCTCGTAAATATACCTGGAATACAATCGAAAAAAAATGGAGCTCAGGAGATATAAGGTGGACTATAGATGAGGGTAAGTTTGACGTGACAGCCGCCAATGCCGTGGCCATACCTTACCGTGACAACAAGGCTGATGCACCGGCAGGCAAGGATTGGTCAGAATACTATACAACGGTTACAGAGACCGTGGATCAAGTTCCCTATGGAGTGCTGCGCGTGAACAAGGACGCAGTACCTTGGGGCAAGCCAATCTATCTGCTTCCAGCTACAGGCTTCAACCCTGTATTCGAGGTGACATACGACGCTGTCGTTGTCAATGATGAGGGTAAGGATGTAGTGACACGTAAGAACGTGGTGAGCACCATCAGCTTTGATGATAATAACTTTGAGAAGCTGAAGACCGCTGGTGCCACAGTGATGGGCAAGGCACGCACAATACACGTGAAGATAGTGCCTGACCACCTCTATGTACTCGCAGATGCGGACCAAATATACGGAACTATCACAGTTCAGTAAAACGGAAGAACGAAACGTAAGATGGGAGTTCGATATGACATACAAACTAATGGATTCGTCTTCGACTTCTTACACGATGGACAAGACGATGTGATACGTCTTACAGGCTCAGGCTATCAGGTAGAGGCTTTCGGACAGTGTTTCTATTATGGCTATGAGTTCGCCGACGATGTTGATGGTAACGTGCGTACATCTTTCATACGGCACCTGAAGTTCCCTAAGTCACTTCGTGACGAATCGGACCTTACGCAGTTCATACAAAAAGCAGTAAATAACCTGCATAAGAAGATAAACCTCTATAACTATGACCTTGTGATAACGCCAGAGTCATCAAGTGAGGTAAACAACTATATCGTCAGATATATATATCGCTTTGCGCAGCCAATGATGCGACGCTTACAGTTGGTTAAGGCATTACCAGAGAACGTCTCTTTCGATATGAGCGGATATAGCGAGCACTATCTTGATGATGTGTTGGAAAACGGGAGACCGCGCTATACTGAGCAGCAGAAGCAGCAGGTGAGACAAAGCATACAGGAAATGCTTGACCTGATACACAAAAAAGACTATTTTACTATAGCCAAGGATGTGAGGAAAGCGAAGCTCAGACCATATATAACAGGATTTCTGAAGTTCGCGAGCGAGGAGGATGAGAGACTCTGCACCGCTATCAGAAAACAGAATATCCTCGTGGTTGATGACATAGCCACAAGTGGTTCAACCCTTAACGAGGTGATGCGCTCTTTAAGAATACTAAATGAAGATAACACGATAACTCTCTTCAGCCTGTTAGGCCGTAAGGACCTTATGGCTGAGTCAATGTAGAAAGTGAGAGATAAGATACAAATTATGATAATTAATAATTATGGTAATTCGTGTCAAGAGAGGAAGAAAAGGAGGTGAGTATGGAAAGAAACATAACATTGAGTCCGGAGGCTCTGCCTTACTGGAACTACATAAAGAGTGCAAGTCCAAAAGTGAAGGAAGAATTGGCATACTTCCTCGTTCATGTCAATGCTCCCGAGAAAGAGACGGAAAAGGACGGGAATGAGGAAGATGAGATAGAGGATCGCCTTGTGTTTCCAAAAACACGTGAGGACGAGTTGGAAATCCTACGCAGGGCATTTCGTGATGCTAAACTGCTTAAGGAAGGAAAGTTGAAGACGCGTGATTTTTGGGAGGTGATTAATGAGCTGTAAGATAAGGACGTCAAGTAAGTTTGACAAGGATTTGAAGAAACTGTCAAAGCGTTATAGCTCATTTCGATTAGATATAATGGAGTTGGCAACTCAGTTGGCTGAGAATCCTTTTATGGGTACAGACCTTGGAGGGGGAGCTCGCAAAGTGAGGATGCGAATACGCTCAAAAGGAAAAGGAAAGAGTGGGGGAGCAAGAGTGATAACATATACTGCAGATGTAGTGGTGCAGACGCTTGAAGGCGAGATCGTACTGCTGACAATTTATGATAAAGCAGATGTGGAGTCAATATCTGATGTAGAGATACGAAGGCTAATAGAAGATATAACATAAGAAAGCAGATAGATAAGAAACAAATTATAATAATTATTAGTAATTACGGTAATTCGTTTCAAAGACAAAATAAAGGGAAGAGAAGAGATGACATCGAAGATAATTAATGGATAATTAATGATAATTCGTGTCAAGAGGAGAAGAAAAGGAGGTGAGTATGGAAAGAAACATAACATTGAGTCCGGAGGCTCTGCCTTACTGGAATATGATAAAGGATGCAAGTCCTAAGGTGAGGGACGAATTAAAAGTATTCCTCATTAATGTATCAGTAAGTGGTGCAATGAAGAGTTACGAAGAGAATACAGAAAAAGAGCATCTTGGGAAATATGATACAGACCCGGATACAATTGCCTTCTTAAATGATTTTGCTGGCGCTTGGTCTGATATGCCTGGCACAACAGAAGAAATAATAGACAGTTGTGAGTCGTGTAGGACTATGAGTAGTAGAGAACAGCGATTAGAAGAACTATGGGGGTAAAATCAGAAAAGACTCAGTCAGGGAGATACCTATTAGACACCTCAATATGTATTCATCTGTTGCGTTCTAATGAAAATGTCATCCAAAAGTTCAAAGAACGGGGGCTCAGTAGTTGCTCAATAACAGACCTTACGATATTTGAGTTATACTATGGAGCTGAGATAAACAAAGATGCGGGTAGGGGAGATAAAGAGTATAAGAAGGTAGAGGAACTAATTGATAGAATAGATATAATTAGTGTCTCTCCTTACATGAAAGAGATTGCACGTGAGAAGATGCGTTTGAGAAAACAAGGCGTTCCTTTAGAGGATTTCGTAGATCTTGCCATAGCATGTACTGCGGTACAGAATGACATGACTATGGTTACAGATAATATAAGACATTTCAGACGTGTACAAGGCATTCGTCTTGAGAACTGGGTAGAGAGAGACAGATAGATAAGAAACAAATTATAATAATTATTAGTAATTACGGTAATTCGTTTCAAAGACAAAATAAAGGGAAGAGAAGAGATGACATCGAAGATAATTAATGATAATTCGTGTCAAGAGAATAAAGAAAATCAACGATAGTTCGTGTTAAAAGAGAGGAGAAATGAGATATGAATACTGTAGCGATGAATAACCTCTGGACTTACCTGCAAGGACTTAGCTTGACAGCCAAAAACAAGAAATGGTTGTCAGAACGTCTCCTAGAACCAGTTCGCGCTTCGGTGAAGATGGCAGAGGCAGACGATTCTGTTATGACAGAAGACGAGGTATGGGAAGGGATGAAGACAGGCTTTCAAGAGATGAAGTTGATAAAGAACGGAAAACTTAAAGCACGTGATGCGTGGGAGTTTATGAATGAGTTATGATATTAAGACTGTGCCGAACTACGAAAGGCGCGTGAGACGGTTGCTGAAGCATTATGCTTCACTTAAAAGTGACCTCTTGGATTTGATGGAACAGCTTTCTGAGAATCCCATGATGGGTGTTGACCTTGGTAACGGATTTAGGAAGGTGCGGATGAAAATACGCTCAAAGGGTAAAGGAAAGAGTGGGGGAGCGAGAGTGATAACTCATACGGCAAATGTCATCGTGAGTGAGAATTCGGGCGTATTGTATTTGGTAGACATATATGACAAATCAGTGCAGGAGTCCGTTGAGATATCTAAGATTAGGAGATTGCTGATGGAGTCTTAAGAAAGCGGATGAACGAGATAAAGATTACTGGTCGAAGAAAAAGCAATTTCGCTGATTTATAATATTGAATGAAAAATTAATGACTAATTCATGACAATTCGTGTCAAGAGAATAAAGAAAATCAACGATAGTTCGTGTTAAAAGAGAGGAGAAATGAGATATGAATACTGTAGCGATGAATAACCTCTGGACTTACCTGCAAGGACTTAGCTTGACAGCCAAAAACAAGAAATGGTTGTCAGAACGTCTCATAGAACCCAAAGCGGTAGATATGCCTGTAATGACAGATGAGGAGATAAAGGAGGGATTGAACCTCGCCTTTATGCACATGAAGGAAGTCAATGAGGGAAAACGTCTCACACGAGACATAAACGAACTTCTGAATGAGCTATAGTTTTGACACACTGGAGGATTTTGACAGGGAAGCTCGCAGACTGTCTAAGCATTATGCATCATTCAAGAAAGACCTCACAGAGTTAATTAAAGAGTTGGCTGATAACCCAATGATGGGTGTTGACCTTGGTAGAGGATTTAGAAAGGTGCGGATGAAAATACGCTCAAAAGGAAAGGGAAAGAGTGGAGGAGCAAGAGTGATAACAAACACTGCCGATGTCATACTAAAGGAGCGCAAGGGAAAACTGACGCTTATGTATATCTATGACAAATCAGAACGGAGCTCGGTATCTGACGCCTTTCTTCTTCATCTAAGAGAAAAGTTGATGCCATAGTTCCTGTTTGCAGCGCTCGAAGGATTATAAATCGTCATATTGACGTGTGAGGTAGATAAGAAACGAAAAAAATTCATGACTAATTCATGACAATTCATGTTAAGAGAGATAAGAGTGCATGAGAGATAAGTGAAGACTGGCTATTATTAAGATATTAACTAACACTATATAAATTTTATTTGGAATATGAAATTTATAAAATGTAACGCTATGACAAGAAAAATGTCAAACAACAAGGAAACGATGAGTCTAACCATGGACCACGTGAAACGCTCCAGCTATTTGAGGCGCTTCACAGTCACTGCGTTGATTACACTTCTCATGATTTGCACAGGAGGATTTGGCAATGCTAAAGCCGAAACCGTGAGGAAAGTAGTTACAGCTACTCTGGATCATACGTCAGGTGCCCAGTGGGGAAAGAACACCGGTGCATCTACGGTTGATTCTGAAAAGGAACATTATAATAATGATGCAGAAGATGCGTGGGCTGGATGTGCTTACGCCCAGTTCTCTTATGAACTGCCAGAGGGTGCGACCATTATAAAGGCGGAGTTGATATATTATGTAAACCAAGGAGGTAACTATGCCAGGGATGAGTTTGTCTATTATATGAATAAGGACTTTTCCATTGACTATGGCACATTTGCTGGGCAAACGGGGACAGACCTTCGTAATACGAGCTATCGATCATCGTCTTCTGTAAAGGTAAATACGGGGGGTACAGGTGAAAGAGGACCTCTGACGGCTGTTGTGACTGACGCAGTTAAGGCAATAGCAGAGAATGGACAGGACTATATAATTTTCCAGTGGACAGGAAATGCTGGTGGTAGTGACCTTTATGGCAAGGGTTCTCTCACTAAGGCACCAGTATTGAATATTACAATTGAATATGATTGTGATACTTATGCTACTCCTTATTTGTGGAAGTTCTCTGGAGTCACAACTCAGGATGCAACATTAACGTATGATGATGCTGATACAAAGACTGAGGCAAGTACGTCATGCCGTGCGATTACGTCTCCAAATTGGTGTTTGGGATTGTATGTTAATGATACTTGGAAAAGTTATAAAAATAATTCAGGACTCAGAAATGTTAGTAATGGTGCAAGAATGCTTCTGATACCAGACTTGGAAAAGGGTGATAATATAAAAGTGTATTGTAATAATACAGACTATATTACATCTACCAAATATACGGGTACTACAGATGTGGACAAGAAAATTTACTCCTTTGTGATGGAGGATGATGGTAATTTCTATTTTAAATTAGATAAGGTAAATGATAAAACCTCGGTCTATCCTCAAATAGATAGTATCAAGGTCATCCGCGAGTTAACTTATAATGTTACAGTCACTTTTAAGAAAGATGACATTGACTCAGATATCAAAGGTGTAGTTCCTGAGGCGGTGGAGATCGCGGCTGGAAAAAAACTTGCTTTTTCTAAGAATACATCCTTGTATAAGGAGGGCTATACAATGACAGGATGGAACGATGGTTCTATCACATATTCTCTAAGTGAGAAGGCGAAGATTGTTGATAATACAGAGTTTACGACTGTCTTCACACAGAATACCGTGGCGCGTTCCGACATAAAAATAGCGGCAACGGTTTCTTTCTCTGATGTTGCTTGGACATCTACTGGCACAGAGGTATATCATGTTGCTCAGGCAACTTTTGATGGTGAAAGTCAGGATGTACCAGTAATAGTGAATGGAAAGTCATTTACTATTGAGGCAATAAAAGGAATGACTATTACATTCCCAACGGGAACCATCGGAGATTATTCCGCCGAGGACATGACTGTTGACGGTGATACGTGGACATATACAGGTGATGCTTCTCGTGTCACTGTAACCTATAACGGTGATGCCGCGTCAATATCAACTTTGACCTTGGTGTATCCAAAGACGTCAAAACCAGTGTTCGACACAGATTTGTCAAGTAGTGCTCATGGCTTGAACATTGGCGAGAGTTTGACACTCACCGTAAGCGCGAGTGCTCCCGCTGCTGTTTCCTATCAGTGGTATTCAAAGCCGTATGGCAGTGAAGACGAGGGAACGAAAATAGATGGTGCAACCTCTGCGTCATATAGTGTATCAGGCGTGGCCAAATCTACGACGTGTTATTATTGCGTTGCAACAAATATTTATGGTTCTACCACTTCATCATGCGATATTGTGCATGTGGATGATTATATAACCCTTGATATTAAGGGATTGCCAAGTTATGATAAGCAATTGGGAGCCGAGGGGACAAAGGGTTCTGTCAACTGTAATGGTGAGAAAGCTGCTAACTTCGTTCTTTATCCATATTCACTTACTGGTTACCTCGGTTGGTGGGGCGATATGGAAATTCTTTCAAATACAGGTATCAAAACTATATGGAACACCTCTGGACCACGTCCTGTAATACTCTATGACTTAGCAGTAGGTGATGTAGTTACATTGACTGGTACAAGTTTGGAAGCTGGTGATGTTGTGGCTAATGGACAAAAAGATCGATGTGTTGCTGATATAAGTGTTAATGCTGCAGGAACTGAAATTACGGCATTTGTAAAAACTGCTGGACATCTTCAACTTAACTTGAAAAGGGAAGGAGCAAATGAATTACAATCTATAAAGACATCAAATAAATATCGTCCTACGATAACAACAGATCTTTCAGGAGAAACATTTGTTGTTGCTCGTGAAGATACAAAAACATTGTCAGTTGTAGCTTCTGGAGAAAATCTTACGTATCAGTGGTATAGGAATGAAGTGGATTCAGTAAAGGGGGGAGTGCTTATTCCTGACGCTATAGAGGCATCATATACAACGGAACCAAACAAGTCTTACTACTATTATTGTGTGGTAAGAAATGGTAATAAAGGTGCAGGTGTTGTATCAAAAACAGCTCGTGTGGAGTGCAAGCCACAGGTGTCTTACGTAAACAATGATGCTGATGCAATAGGTGATGTGCCTGCTGCAGAAGTGATAGAGATTGGTAAGAAATTCACTATTGAGTCACGTAACTACCAGTTGTTAAAGTCTGGCTATACATTGACAGGATGGACAGACGGAACAAATACATACGAGTTTGGTAAGTCATACGATATAGTGAATGACATCGTGCTTAATCCTGTATTCCGAGCAAATGAGCAGTCTCTCTCTGCTATAATAAAGGTGACAACATTTACATGGCCTTTCGCTACGAGCAAGGATGCTCCAACTGTTAACTGGACAGACGGTGAGACTCATGTCCTTGCTGCACAGCAGGCAGTGACAGGAGAACTGCAGGACTTCGGAGCCAAGGTGGTTTCTACTGGCTTCGCTACTGGCACTGCTACTGCAACAGTAGCAGAGCGTACCACTATCAAGATACCTATGAAGTATGGTACTACCATCGAACTCTTTACATCAGGAGAGACTCCTTCTGCTACGGTGCTTACCACCGACTTGAAGACTCCACGTAACATGACAGTAGATGGCACCACTCTTACATATACATATAAGGGTAATAATGATGAGCTCACCATGACACTTGGTGCAGGTGCTTACGACAGCCTCAGAGTGCATTATGTGCCAACGGGTATGCCTGTATTTGGTAAGGACTTGGATGCACATTATTATTTGGAAACAGGCAAGGAACATACTTTCAATGTTGATGTTTCGGATGGTGCCACAATACAATGGTATCGTAATACTACGCATTCAAATGAGGGCGGCACCAAGATAGAGGGAGCCACATCGGCCTCTTATACAGTAAGTAGTGCGACAGATAAGTCAGAGTATTACTATGTTACGATAACTAATAACTATGGTACTGTTACATCTACTTGTGCGAGTGTGGATTATTTTACGTACAAGACGTTGAATTTCATGACATGGGATGCAACTGATGCCAGTGACTTCTCTGATGGTGGTGGTGTTTTATTGAAAATACCGAATGGTACAAGTGCTGAAATACCTTTAAAGAAATATTTACATCCTTATGGATTGGCAGGTTATCTGGCGGTACAAAACACAGACGTCCGTATTCGTCATGATAGAACAGACCAGGGTATAATCAACTATAAAAATGCACGATATGTGGCAATACCAGGGTTGAAGAAAGGACAGCAAGTTATTTTGACTGGAGGGTTTAAAGGAAATGTTTGGTATACAGATGGCACAAAAGATGGTGTTGCCATTGAAGGAGCAGCAAAATATAAGACGTCGCCAGGTGCTGACAATAGGACTATGACCATAGCTGTTTTGTCTGATGGCGCAATAGTTTTCTTAATGGCACAGGATGGCACTCATGCTAATCGTATTGATATAATGCAAATCCCTGACAAGTATGCTCCTGTCATAGTCTCGGATCTTGATGAGTCTTATGTGGTTGACAAGGGCTCTGCATTGGAAATGGGTGTAGAGGCTGAGCTTGCTGCTAATATTGATGGACACGCACTTTCTTACCAGTGGTATGAAACAACTAATAGTAAAAATAAGGGTGGTACTGCTATCACTGGAGCAACGAGTGCGGAATATACTATTGAAAAGGTTAATAAATCAGCATATTACTATTGCCTTGTGACTAATACTGCCACAGGTACTATTACACCAACAAGAGCTGCAGCGGTAGGTTTCTATGTTAATGTCGGTTTTGCGAATAATGATGCAGATGCTTACGGAGAGGCTCCTAAACCAATAAAAGTACAAAGTGGTCTGCCTGTCACTATGCCTAAGAACCAGACATTGATAAAGGACGGATATACACTTACAGGTTGGACGGATGGCAAAACTAAAACGGCTATAGGTAAGGACTACACTCCTCAGAAGGATGTTATTCTTAATCCTGTCTTCACGCCGAATGCTGGCAATGTATCTCTGCAGAAGCGTTCAGAGGAGATGACAGTACGTTGGGTATTCGCTACGGAGAACGGCTCTGCTGAGTATAATAACAATGCATCTGCCAACGTTCTTCAGCCTATTATCAACGGTGACGCCATTGATGTGGGCATCAAGATGACCAAGGGTGACAACCAGACCAATGAGGCAATGGCTTCAAATGGTTGGATGGCAGCAAACAATGGTAACTTCACCCTGCCGGTAGTGAAGGGTGCAAGAATAGCCTTGACGGTCTATTATCCTACAGACATCACAATAAACGGCGAGAATATCACTTACAACGCTACGTATGGTGAACAGGGTGCCGTAAGGTATGTATATGCATATACCGGAAGCAAGAAAGAGATAACACTTAATATAGCAAATAACTATATAAAGGACTTGGAGATATATTACCCGGCACCAGAGTTGCTTAGCACTAACGCCGCTACCTATAATGTCTATATTGACAATGCGAAGGTGGCACGTAAGTCTGCGGTAATCACTCTTACCGGTAAGAACCTTAATCCTGGTAGCACTGTAACACTTACAAAGGATGCTAAGGCTTCTAATATAACAACAGACTCTGAGACATTCACTGTAGGTAGTGATGGTACGCTGTCTCAGCAGATAGTCGTGACATACAAAGGAACAGCTGCTCAGGCTCAGGACAACACTGTGCTCACATTCGTATATAGCGAGGACACAAAGGCAACAGCCACCGTTACATACGGTCGTGAGGCAGCCTTTACCGGAACGTCAGACGTAACACCTGTTAGCATAAAGACTGTATGGGATTGGAGCAACGCCGCTTCTCTCATTAATCCTGCACAGGATGTATATATGGCGTTCAAAGACATAGAACTCAGTGATGGACAGGCATGGCCGGAGGGCTTCACTGCAGCAAACCTCGCAGGTTCAGGTACATACTATGCTAATAACATCAGTAAGTGTTTTGACGGTAAGGAATTGTACTTCAAGACCAAGTGTAAGGGTACAATAGATGTGGTGTTCTCTGCTTCAAGTGCAAACAATATCACGCTTGCTGTTAACGGTGAGAACACTGCCTTCACAGCAACCGATGTTACCCCTGTGACCGCTACGTCAATCCCTGTGTCAGCAGGTGGTGTACTCATAACGGCTCATACCACAGGACTTACTACAGGTGAGCAGAGTCTGCGTATCTATAAGGTGACGTTCACTCCTGATGCTAACAAGCCTGTCATTACTCTTGACAAGACCACGTCTTCATTCACTTTGGCTCCTTCTGCAGATGTTAATCATCAAGAAGGTGATCCAAGTGAAGAGTTCTATTATACCATAGACGGCACAGACCCTGTAGTGGGTGCCGCAAGTACTAAGAAGTATACTGGAGCAGCAGTTCCTCTCATAAGCAACTGTACTATCAAGGCTATTGCTGTAGCACCAAACAAGAACACGTCAGATGTGGATAGTTTGCTGACCGATATGAAAACCTATAAACTCAACTTCGGTGTATATCCTTCAAAATCTGGTAAGATAGTAGTTACCCCGGTTACAGAAGGTTATGAATATACAGAGAATGCCACAGTTAGGCTGGAGGCAAAGGCCGGTAGTGGCTATGGCTTCTCAGCATGGGCAACATCGCTTGCCAACATTGCTAATCAAGAATTCATCAACCAGCTCGATGCAGTTATCAATGTTACCATAAACACGGAATCGAATGAGTATTGGGCAGTATTCGAAAAGGGTAAGATCGTCACTGTCAACTATGATGTGCAGAATCCGATATTCTATGATAAGAACGGAGCAAGGGAAAATAATAGCTTGGAGAATTATGACACTGAGAACTTCAAGACACCTATAGTGTCTAATTCTATCTTCGCACCGGGCATATATCCATATTATGCAGGTTCCATTGATCATGGTCCGGCTTATACCCTTATGTACTGGCAGGATCAGAATGGAAAGAGGTATAATAATGGTTCTAATCTGGCAGAAAGAAAAGAAGGTCAGACATATACACTGACACCAGTCCTCATGCAGAATAAAGGTGGTGCAGCACTGCCTTTGGAAAATCGTAAGTCTCGTTTCGATGTTAAGTGGGACTTCCGTCATTCAGAGTATTGTCATCCGTTGACACTGGCAGCAGGAAAAAAGTGTTTCTTAGCTACTAATACCCTTATGACACATACGGATGGTGCCACACAGGAATATAGAGACACGGTAGATGTAGCTATAGAGATAGATTGTAGCGGTGTTACCAATACCAACAGTTCATTTGCCACGGCAGCCTTTACCAATGAGAATGATGAAAACTGGGCTTCAATATCTAAGGGCACCAAGATTATCATACCGTCAGCATACGGCGCCAAGATAACTTTGGCTACCTATAAGCCTATCATCCCTGGTGAGGGCGGTACTAAGATAGACGGCAACGCACCTGACAACGTATATAATGAGAATGTTGAGAAAGACGGTGATGCTTATCTCTATACGTGGACTATAAAGGATAATGCGACAACAGTTACTCTCACTATTGGTGATTTGGACTATGCTTTCTATCGCTATATCCACGCTGAGTACGAGAATACGGAGACTGTTTACTTCAAGGCAACATCTAATAATGACGTGATGGGTACTGTATCTGCCGTCAACACTCTTGATAAGAATGATCACGGCACAGTGTCAGACCTCGGTCTCGGATTTAAGAAGAATAGTAGCGTTACCTTGACAGCAGAGCGCAACAGATTCTATGAGTTGAAGTATTGGATAACAGGTACGGGAACGAAGTTCTTCCCTGACGGTACATATCAGAGTGCTACTGATGACTCTCCAAAGCCAATTGGTGAATCTGTAACTTCTGATGATATAACATTTACTCATGTAAATGGGGATACTGTAGTGTTTACTCTCAAGCGCTACTTTGAGATACAGGCTGTATTTGGCCCACGCGAGTCTTATACCGTAAACTTTATGTCTTCCGCTTCAGATAATCAGGTCGAAGGTATCGCATTGCCTGTACAGTATGTGGAGAAGGGTGAGAAGTTTGATATGCCTGTTAACAACTATAACCTCTATAAGGAGGGATATACGTTGCAGTACTATATAAGTGTGGACAGCGTGGATAATCCTAGAGCCTGTCACTATGAGTTCGGTAGGTCCTACAGTATTTGTAACAATTTGCTTCTCATGCCAGTCTTTACAGCTAATAAAAAGTCTGTATATGATGTGGCTGACGAAAATGGCAGAACTGTCACTTGGGATATCGCTCGAAGCCAGATGAAATTCGATTACAATAATGCTAACGGCAGAATGGTATCCCAGCTTGCTGTTGATGATGACAATATCATTGATGTTAAGTGCTATTTCAACAATAGAAGCACCAAAGTATATTATAGGGTCAATAGTTCTGGTGTACTTGAGGTCAGCAAAGATGCTGAGTTGACGATTTTATCCACATCAGACTGTGAGTTTATTGTCAAGTCTCCTGCAAGTGCTGCTTCATTCCAGAAGGGTGATGTCACAATAGCTGGTGATGAAACCCTGCAGGGAACGACTCTCACAAAGGCTGTGACAAAAACTTCCAACAGTCAGTCTATTAGATTCAATAAAGATGCCCAGGTAGAGAGTATAAGTGTCAAGTATAACAAGATTGACAAACCGAGAGCGCTTGCGTCTGTCAAGATAGGTGAAATATCGTTGACGCCAGAGGAACTTGCTGCGTTCAACAACAGTACTACGCTTGCTTACGACTGTTCTGCGGCTGATATCTATGAAGCATCAAATGTCCTGCCTACTGTAACGGCTGAGCCACTGATTACCGATACAGAGAATGGTGTCGTAGATGTTATACAGGCTACGGTTGAGAATCCTGTTGCTATTTTGTATCTGAGATTTAAGGCTAGTGACAATGATAAGGTGACATTGAAGACATATACCATTAACTTCAATATCACAAGCAAAGTTGCACCAACGCTTAAGAGTGCTAAGGTGAATAATAGCGTTGTTGAGATTGAGAATAATAGCGTAAGCACAAGTGATGCTCAGACCACCTCTGGTGTTATCAGTCTTGTATTCGACCATCCTATGGTCGCCAAGAACGTGGTTATAGGTGATAAGACTTTCACTACAACTGTGGCAGGGGATACACTGAACCTGCATTACTGGTCATTGAATGCAGATACTTCTTACGATTTCACTATACCTGCGAAAACGTTCAAGGATATATATGGTGTGAAGTGTGCAAATCCGATATCGTTGTCATTCACTACCGCTGCGGCAACGGCAGTTGCATCTAAACTGTTCAACTATATCGTTACGCACAAGATAGTATGGGACAGCTTCACACAGGAGATGAAGGATACTGTACAGATCTTACCAGATGACGTGATTGAGAATCTCACGAAACAAAAAACTATTGAGTATGGTACTCTTGAGGAAGGTCTTATAAAGGCCAATGCCGCCGGACGCACAGAGCGTTACCGTATCTTTGTGCCAGATGGTGAGTACAACGTTAGAGGTATATCTCCATTGACATCTACGGAAGTCACTGGTAACCTTTGGGGTAAGGACCTTGACGGTACATCGACAAAGACGGTTGGCTTGACCTTGACAGACTATAAGGATCATGTGTTCTATAACGGACGTTCTATTCTCTCTTCTGACAATATATCTATCATTGGTCAGAGTCAGGACAGCACGATTATATACAGTGATCCTCGCATCTGTGGTCTTGAACGCTCGCCGATATTCTGTATCTCAGATACCTCAGATATTGTAAAGGGTACTTATATGCAGGACTTCACCCTTGAGAACCGTTTCTGTAACTCAATGGGTAACCAGCCTGACGCATATCTGGTAGGTAATGAGAAAGAAAAGACTGGTGGCGCTCCGTCTATCGTAGATAATGGTTATCATACCGTAGCTAAGTATGTAACTCTGAAAGCTCACGACGGTACCTATGTATCTTCTCCTGTTATGGGGCAACAGACTGATAACTACTATGAGGACTGCCAGTTGTGGGGTATGCATTATCCGCTGCTCAGAAATGGTCAGACATGGTGGCAGAACCCGAAGGTTGTGTTACGTTATAATAAAAATCGTGCTGCAATACTTTCAGCTATAGAACATTTCTCTACGGAGCCTTGGGGCTATATTCTAAAGGACGGAGTGTTCACAGCAGAGAATGCCGCTGCAAGAACAAAAAATGAGAATGCTTTCGTTTTGGGTACCGATGTGCGAAATTCTCCTGTTCAGACACTGCTTAACATGACGTTTGACGTGGCACCGCTTGCCGCAGGATTTAGTAGACGAATAGGTAATAATGATGTTATACGTTTCCACGAGTACGGTTCTTTGACTGCGGCTGGGGTACCAGCAGACCTATCTAAGCGCTCTACTGCAGCAATTGTTCCAGGCACCGGCTCTGATGACTATGTGCTCACAGCAAACCAGGCAGCAGAGTACACCATAGAGAATATGTTCGGTAGTGGTGAGGCTTATGACCCACGTGTACATACCGCACAGGTAGATCTTGACGGCGTTGTACTTAGACCGTCCGATGAGGGTATTACATGGAATGGTAAGAGCCAGGCCATCTGCTACTTCGTCTTCCGTCAGAATACAGAGACAGGTAACTTCGAGTTCTTTGATATATGTCTGAACGAAGTTTACACACCACGAGATGAGGCTAATGCCGACGGCATGGTATTCTATGTACGTGCAGCCAACGAGCGTGGTGGTCTGGGTAAGCCTTCTAATACCATTAAGTACAAGAAGCTTGGATGGTATGACCTCACGGTCGTTCACAAGGACAGTTTGGCTGAGACAGGTGACACCAGAGACGATTGGAAGGGCTGGAGCACTATCTGTCTTGCTCGTGACGCTAAGGTTCCTACACAGAGCATTAACGAGGATGGCACATTTGGAAATGGCAAGATTTCTGTCTATGCCGCACAGGCAAAAATTGAAGGTACCACTATACACATGAAGAAGGTTGAATACCTGAAAGCAGGAAAGGGTTATGTAGTGTATGCTACGACAGGTGAGACAGAAAAGACCTACCGCTTCAACTATACATGGGATACCAACGATCTCACCAGCGGTGCCAATGACAGTTTCCTCGATGGTAATGAGTCGGATGATACTGTCAGCATAGGTACGGTGAATTGTTACACTATGGCATATAAGAGGACCATCAACCCAGACTGTGTAGGCTTCTACAAGTTCATCGGTGAGAAGATACCGCCTCACAGAGCTTACCTCACGGTGGAGACAGCAGCGTCTATGGGCTTCATACTCGATACCGAGGCAAATGCGAAGAAAGTACGCTTCGTCTTTGAGGATAGTGACGAGGAGTTCTTCTTCTACGAAGGTGATGAGGATGCTGATGGTATCAGAAATGTACGTTCTTCTGAAGTTGATCCAGAGGCAGTATTCGATCTCAGTGGTAAGCGACTCGACAAGTCACAGCTCCGCAAGGGTATGGTATATGTCATCGGAGGAAAGAAAGTCCTGTGGAACGGAGAATAATACTCTTAGGGTCATATTAAAAGAAGGCTGTCAAGCGCTACGCTTGACAGCCTTCTTCGTTATATCGTTATATCGTTATAACGATATTTCGTTATTTCGTCATGTCGTTATTTCGTTAATTCTATAGTTAAAGAACATTTAATTGTTAAAATGTTTGGTAGATAAAAGAAATATATTATCTTTGCAGGTGAAAGGTGGAACAAAATTACCACCTTTACACGTTAACTGACTATTAAATTAACTGATAAAAGCCATGCAGGTACATGCTGGCACAGTAAAACTAACTATTATCTAACTATATAAACAAATAGTAATAAGAGAGACAAAAAAACAATAGAGATATATAGGTAACTAACTATTATTCAGTCCTTAGAGACTTGTTAATTGAAAATCCTTTTAGTAGTAAAGATGCGAAATCTGTACTACTAAAAGGATTTTGTGTTTGTTAAACAATCTTAATTTAGAGTAGATGGGGGCTATTTGGTATATTTTTACCCCTCGGTTTTGAGTGTAATTGTTATTTTTGCATATTGAAAAATACTGCGTAATAGGGGATGACCTCCCGTGTTACGTCGGTGAGTGGTTGTTATTCGTCATAATAAATCAACTGACATATACAAAGCAAAACCAACTGACAAGATATCATATAGCCTATGAAAACATTTCGATATATTCATGAGAGTATTGCGCTGAGTGTGCAAAATACTTCTCAACTTTCTGCATCAGTCCTGTTAGCAGAGACTATTTCCAATTTCAAACATTTGATGGCAGTAATGTTACTGTCGTTAGTTATGCTCTTTGCTGGTGGCAGTGAAGTGTCTGCGGTCCAGTTGGCGAGTTGGACGTTTGAAGGAGGGTATGGTGTGTCAGGAAATGTATATACGCCAAACTCCGGAACCTGGGCAGCAGTTGGTGCTACTTGGTTTAAAAATGGAGCTCCGCAGATTCTTGCTGATGAAGCTGTCGGCACTCAAACTGACTATGTGGTTACGGGTAAGAGTTCCCGTTATTGGCAACTATGTTCCGGTTATAATAACCATGTGTTCCGTATCGAGAATACGCAGGCAAATGATATTTCTACTCCTACAGATGCAAGTACTCATGACAATTATTATGAGGTGCAATTCCCAACAACAGGTTATTCCAATGTGAGAATGTCCTTTGCTTGCGCCTATGGTGGTAATCAAGCAGCTACGTTAACAGCTGTGTACAGTACGGATAATGGAGTGACCTGGAAGGAGGCTGGCACATATACGACTGCCGATACTTGGTGGACATATAATAACGGGACGTTATCCTTTAATGCGGCTAACAGGAGTAAGGTTATAGTACGACTGTTGTTTGGTAACGGCTTCAAGAGTAACTGGAACTTGGATTATGTCACCATTACTGGTGATGAGGTAAGCTATGCCCCAGTTTATTCATGGGAAAATCCTACGGCCACTGCTGATGGTGTGGTAGAGACTGGTGGCTCCGCTGTTGCATCAGATGGTACGAGTGTAAATTTTGAGAATAGCATATACAGAGTAATACGTGTTAACGGACCAAGTGATTTCACAGGTCATACTATAGGTGTTACCTTAGACAATGAACTTGACGAAGGATATATTATTAATGTTACAGGTTATAGAAATAATAATGCGGCGAATAAAGTGTCAGGTGCCTTAATCAAGTTTGCCAACGGTACCACAACGGTAAGTACTGGCGGTGGCACAGAGTTCGTCAATATTGATACATCAGATGCTTCTGCTGATGATGTAAACCGAGGCACGACGCCTAATACCATCAGCATGTTTGTACCTGCTGATGCGGCTGGCAGTAAGACAATGACTCTTACGCGTGCGGCTCAAGGAACAAATGTTTTTATAACTAAGTTGGAAGTGCTACGTGAGAAACAGGCACTCTTTATCACACCTTCAAGAAGAAATGGCATAGCGGTAGGAGAGGGCTACACCTATGGCTTGATGAAAGGTGCTGACTATGACACTGATTCTGAGGGCGCATTATCATTCTTGTCCTCCAATACATCTATTGCAACCGTAGATGCCTCAGGTGTCATCACTGGTGTTGCCGCTGGCATTGTTGATATTACTATAACCCAGGCGGCTGACGGGACCTACGGTGCGGTTGAGCGAACCCTAAGAGTCTCTGTAGGTAATGGCAGGGTGTACCATGACATTAAGGCTGACTTCCGTAACGGCGCATTCCTGGATTCTTCAGAGTCTGAAGAAGTTGTTACAGCAGGTCTTAAAATGAATAGCGACGGACTGACATACACCAGGGTGGAGGCTGATGATGTATCTGCCGATGCTGTAATAACAGGTAAGTATCACTCTGATCTGCATGGCTTGGCTAATTTCAGTGCTGTCGTTCCAGTAGGAGGTCCGGTGAAGATTACCGTGGGAACGTGTGCATGGGGAGGCAACCTTACGGTTACATCCAAGAGCACTGGTGCTACTGTCGCTAAGACCATAAATACTAATAATGGCGCATGCTATCATAATAACACAACGGCTAATGTCGTTGTCACATACTATAGTGGCGGAGAGGATGAACTTGTCATTGCTGGTGGCAACTATATGCCATACCTTGCAGTAGAGAGCATTACACTGGATGATATTCCGACAACGATTAATGTAACTTACGTAAACGGTGGTGATGCGTCAATCACGTCGCAACAGCTGCCTGCCACCGCAGAGGTGGAGTTTAATAGTGAATACACCTTGCCAAAGAACCAGACTATATATAAGGAAGGTTACACCCTTACAGGATGGTCTGACGGTACCAATACATATTCTCCTGGACAGACTATAACGGTAGGAGAGGATGATATAACCCTGACCCCGGTCTTCCGTACCAACACCAAGACACTTGATGCTCTTGAGAACAATGTGACAGCCACATGGTATTTCGGAAAGAGTAATGGAGCCCCTAGCGTGGCTTGGGAACGCCGTGGCAATCAGTATCTCGTAACACAGTCAGATGTGGAGGGCGAGACACAGGATATGCCTTTGATAGTCAACACAGATGCTGGTAAGTTCAATAACTCTAGCCGTACCGACGACAAGGCGCAGATAAATGACGGCACCAAGTTCATCATCCCCGCCGTCAGCGGCATGAAGATAGAGTTCATGAACTTTTCCTACAAGCCTTCAGGCACTATCACCGACGGCAGCCTGTCAACGGATATGACCGTCTCTGGCAATAAGATGTCATATACATACGTGGGCAATGCCGCCAGTGTCACGGTTACGGTCAATGAGGGCAGCTACGGAAGCGGACTTATCGTAACCTATCCGCGTCTGCCTAAGCCAGAGATAACCGGCGACCTCGCCTCTTCTTACACAGTAAGGAGCGGCTCGCCAAAGACTCTCAAGGTAGAGGTCAGCGGCGCCACACGCTACCAGTGGTATAAGAACACCACGGCAAGCACCACCGGCGCTACTGCCATCAGCGGTGCTACCACCACCACATATACCGTGACGAACCCTGCAGAGGGAGAGTACTACTACCTTGCAGCAACCAACAGCTACGGCACGGTGACATCAAACATCACTACGTTCAGCATAACCACCCACACCTTTGACTTCACTTCATGGAGTGATGCCACCAAGGCAAACCTGCGTGCGGGTTCGTGGGCCAACGCCGGCACCACCAAGCCCTCGTCCAACTGGAGTGACGTGGAGCTTGAGAGCACCACGACCGGTCCTACGGATGCCACGCGTGACAACTGCTTCTGGCAGATAAATACAGAGAGCGGCACGCTCCATGCCGACGGCAAGGAGATAAGCGAGCTGAAAGGCCTCTCCTTCAGCAACACCGTGGGGCGCAGCCTCGCCATAGCCCTTGACTATCCGTCAACTGACCTTGGTACCTATCACGGCGGCTCATACCTCTGGCTCGGCGGCAAGACAGGCACGGACTATTTCACCATCCCTGCCGTCAAGGTAGGCTCGGTTATTAAGATAGGTATAGAGAGCCACAAGTCAAGTGACGCACGCGGCATAACACTGAAGGTCAACGGTACAGAGCTGAAGGCTCCCGACGGCAGCAGCGTGCCTCTGCCCACCACATACGTGGAGCAGGAGTGGCTGGTGAAAGGCAGCGGCGACGAGGAGTACGTCAATGTAATTGTGCACCACACCAACGGCTGCCACATATATTATATAGACTGTGACATGGCAGGCTTCTCCATGCTTAACACCAGTTATGTGGTCAAGACGGGCGAGAGCTACCTGCTCGAGGCAGGTACCGACTATGAGAATATCAGCGGTGCGCCTGTTACATATACCTCAGGCAATACAGACCTCGCCACCGTATCCTCTGACGGACTGATACGTATGTTGCGTGGCGGCACCGTGACAATCACGGCACACCAGGATGCCAACGGTATATACTCAGCGTCAGACCAGACCTTCACCGTCTCTTCCACCAAAGCACAGTTGGAAGTGTCGGCGGAGCCTCTGTCACTTGAGATTACGAACGCGAAGGTGAAACGCCAGACCGTCAAGGTGACTGTCAGCGGAACAGACTTCACGCCTTACTCTGCCGCCTCTATGTCGGTGAGCGGGTCGTCGGATAACATCACTGTCACACCATCAGCGTTCAAGGTGGAGACCGATGGTACCATAGCACAGCAGTTTGACGTGACTTATGCCACCGACGCTGTTGACGCGGGTGGCACGCTCACGCTCACCTTCACAGCAGAGGACAAGACAAAGACACTCTCACTGCCTTACAGTCGCAGCGTGGCATACGCCGGCACGCCTCTCAGCGATGTCACAGGCTATCGTCAGTGGGACTGGAGCGGTGCTTCTGCCGATGTGCTGTTAATAAGCAAGGACGGTCAGATGGCATTCGCTGATGCCGTGGGTCCATGGCCGGCAGGTGTCACCGATGCCGAGGGTTATTACGGCGGCACGCAGTATCTGGCAGGTACCGGACAGTACCTCTCAAAGACCGACGGATGTTTCCAGGGCTCAGAGCTCTATTTCCACAACACCGTGCCGGGCACACTCGAGGTGGTGTTCTCTAACACCGGCACCTCCGAGCGTCCTTACCGTTACCTCAACGTCAACGGTGTCAACACGGCTTACCGCTCAAAGGCCACCGACAAGGTTACGTCAGGTTTGATAAAGGTGCCTGCCGGCGGTGTCACCATACAGGGACGCTTCAATGATGAGGAAGGCGACGAGGCTACTGACTCAATCAACTTCGGTCCGCAATACCTCCGTATATATAAGGTGACATTCTCGCCTAATGCCAACGCACCTGTTGTCACGCTGAACAATGACGAGGCAACGTTCACTCTTGCCACTGACGACCCTGACGATGTGATATACTATACCATCGACGGCACCGAGCCTGATGCCATCGACGGCATAAAATACGTGCCCAACCTTGATGACAACCAGGTGGACCAGGGCACACACCTCGATATGAACGTGACGATAAAAGCCATCGCCACCAACAGTAAGAAGAATAACTCCGACGTAGTGTCTAAGACTACAAAGTTCAAGACCTATAAGCTCAATGTCGTCTCTATACCGTCAAAGGGCGGTTATGTGGAATATACCCCTGAGGCTCCTAACTGCAGCTATACCAAGGGTACCAAGGTGTCTATGCGCGTCATAGCCAAGACAGGCTACGGCTTCCTGGGATGGACGGAGACACGCGCCGGCGACTTCTACAGCACCGACTTTACTGACGAGATAACCATTACCGACGGCACTAACGAGCGTTTCGTGCGCTTTGCCCGGGGACAGGAGGGAAAGGTGAGGTATGACTTTACACACTCCTTCGTACTGCGGCGTACCTTCTCTGACGGCACAAAGGTGCCCGAGGATATCTCTGCCACTAAAGAGGTTGGTGGAAAAGATGAATTTGCCTTGCTCGACGTAGAAACCAAGGTGGATAATCTCTATAACTACGGTAAGAACTACTCCAACTCCGTGATAGGCTCTGACAAGTTCCTCCCTGACGGTCTTACCAGTACCTCAGTCGGAGTACCCAGCAATTACGGCCTGTACTTCCCGCAGGATAACGCCATAATGACCTTGGCGTACTGGCTGGACGCAGACTCCTTGAAGGCCAACAAGCAGGTGCGTTATGAGCTTGGCGAGAACAAGTTCTTCGCCAGCGGTGGACAGGAGATTACCCTGCTCCCGGTATTCCGTCACAGCGGACAGCAGAATAACCTCAATACCCGTCGCTCATCAGCCAATATGATGTGGGACTTCCGTACAGGTTACGGAGCGCAGCCTATGACACTGGGCAGCGAGGCAGAGTTCTATTACTCCACCCACTGTGACATCGTGGCGCGTGACGGCAGTGACCTCACCATCGATGTGCCTGTAAAGATTAACACCACCGCGGCTAAGGTGATAGATATGGAGGGTAACAAGCTGACCAACGAACAGGTTGATACATGGATGTCACTTACCGAGGGTGCTGTCATCACCATGCCTTCAGGTCAGAACGCGCAGTTCACCCTTGCCACATACCAGCCCATACTCCGTGGAGGCACTGCCATCAACGGCCGTGCACCTGATAATATAGACGATGAGTACATCACCCGTAACAACGACGGCGCGTACCTCTATACTTGGACCGTGCCGGAGGTTGACCTTGAGGCTACCCTCCGCATAGGTAATGACTTCTCGTTCTATCAGTATCTCAGTGCTTCGCTGCCTGATGCTGAGTACCAGTACCTTAACTTTGCTACCAACAATGCCAGCATGGGTACGGTGTCAGTATCACCGCCGGGTATGGAGACCTCGCGCGGACTGGCATACACCAACAATGCCACCGTCACTCTTACCGCCAACCGCAATAAGTACTATGAGCTGAAATACTGGCAGGATGATGAGGGCTACCGTTACTATGTACGTGACTGGGACTATGACGCCCAGGCTCGCGACTACCTGCACAAGGCAGGACAATATACCGACGCCGACGGCAATGTGCTCGGCACCTTCTCTGGCAAGAAGATAAACGACGTGCCATACTCTTGGTCATCTGACACGCCTGACGAGCTGACGATAGACATGACCAAGTACATCTCGCTCAGTGCTTTCTTCGGACAGAAGAAGTTTTACTACATCGACTTCTCTGCAGGTGGCGAGGCTGCCGGTCTGCCGCCATACCAGCAGCATGTGGAGTGGGATGAGAGGTTCACCATGCCTTCACATAACCAGCACCTCTACATAGAGGGCTATACCCTTGATTACTACACCGACCATCTTGGTAACCGCTATGACTTCGGTGAGAAGTATCTGGTGACAGACGATATTGCCGTAGGCGGCGACTTGCTGCTCATGCCTCACTTCTCTGTCAATACCGTGTCACGCGGTCAGCTCACCACCTCTTCTGTCGTAGAGTGGCCGCTGTCTGCAGAGCTCGGTGCACCCGCCATCTTCTACCAGAGCTCTATGGGCCTGACGGTGGAACAGCTTGATGTCAACGGCACCAAGATAGACCTGCCACTCCGTATCGACGGCAGCAGCGGCTTGGTAAGCAATGCCGACCAGAGCAGCGTGGTGGCTGAGAAGAGCTGTACTGTAAATAAGAACGCAGTGTTCACTCTGCCTGTAACGTCTAACTGCACCATAGAGCTGCACTCTGACGCTGGTGAGATAAATACCACCACCATCGCCGGTACTAACGCTTACACCACAAAGAGTAGTGACGGACGTACCGTGACACTTGACTATACCGGCTCAAACGCAGAGGAGCGGATAGCCTTCGCTGGTGACGGCGGCAGACGCTTTACATACGTTAAGGTTACGTATCACCCTGTAAGCGGACAACCCGATCTCACGGGTGTTACCATAGATAATACGGCTGTCAGTGCCGATGACCTCGCCATGCTCAAAAGCACCACACGGTTGGAAAAGGATTACACACCTACCTACAGCGGCAACAGTATGCCGGTGGTGGCAGCCACTACCACAAGTAACGGTACCACCGTCATAACACAGCCTACACCAGCCAATCCGGTTTCTACCATCTTGTTGAAGACAGCAGGTGGCGTGACGGTGGCAACATATAACATAGCATTCAAGATCACGGGTACTACTGCTCCTACAGTAGGTGCGGTCACCGTGAACGGCAGCGATGCCAAGAACGTCACGGTCACTAATGCAGAGACAAAGGGTGTCATAGCCATCACGCTCGACCATGAGCCGGGCAGTGTGACACTTGCCTACAACACCGGTCTGGGTCAGCAGATGAAGGCTGTCACAGACGGCAACACGCTGAAGTTCTCTTACTGGGATTTGGAGTATGGCCATAAGTACACCCTCACCATCCCTGCCGGCACGTTGAAGGACGTGTACGGCGCGGCGTACGGAGAGGAAGTGACCGTAACCTTCACCACCAAGGCAGTGCCAGACAATGTGCCGCATGCGTTGTATAACTTCGTGGTTACACATAAGCAGAGCTTCGACGCAAAGACACAGACAGCAGGGGAGCGCAAACAGATACTCCCTGATGATGTCCTCGCCAACCTTGATGCCCAAGGCGTAGAGTACGGTACGCTTGACGAGGGCTTGGCAAAGGCCAATGCTGCCGGTGGTACAGACCGTTACTATATCTTCGTGCCTGACGGTGAGTATCAGATGCAAGGCACAGAGATGCTTAACGGAACGTATGACTCGCATAAGGATAATTCATACAGTTATCTCGGCGGTAAGACTGATGCGTCAAAGGCTATCACAGTCAATGACTTCCATAACGGACAGTCTTATGTGAAGCGTAATAATGTGTCTGTCATAGGTCAGAGCCAGGACAGCACCATCATCTTCAGTGACCCATATATATATGGTATATCATACACCAATACCCTCGGAGTGTCAGCTAAGAAGGAGAACGCCTACTTCCAAGACTTTACCGTGGATAACCGCTACTCTTTGTTCCAGGTAGAGAAGAACATCGCCAACCCCGGCGACCAGTCTGCCGCAGTCTATGACCGTGGTGTACACTCTATATGGAAGAACGTGACGATGAAGGGATATCAGGACACATACGTCTCTGCATCTAACACCTCGTCAACACAAGGTAAGTCTCCTGGCTTCTACCGCACACACCGTTACTACGAGGACTGCTCCGTATGGGGTACGGTCGATTTCATCTGCGGTGGAGGCGATGACTGGTGGGAGCGTCCTACGATGGTGCTGCGTAAGCGTACTACTCCTAACAATATCGTGGCGGCAAGCCATGTGTCTAAATACACATCGGTCAACTATATAGGTGCTGACTACCTCTATGATGAGCCGTGGGGATATGTCTTCAACAAAGCAGTCGTGAAATGTGAGAGTCCGGAGGCTTACGCATTGCAGAATGGCAGGTATAACATCGGACGTTGCTGGCAGGGCTCGCCTAACCAGACGTTCCTCTATCCTGTATATGAGTCCATACCTACATCTGTGGGTTACACCGTCATGTCCAAGAACCTCGTCTGCCGTATGCATGAGTACGGCTCCGTGAATGCCGACGGTACTATAGCTGACCTTACAGGACGTACGCTGCGCGCCGCTTCCCCTGCTGCTGGCTCCGACGACTGCATTCTCACAGCCTCGCAGGCTGCGGAATATACCGTGCATAATGTGCTCGGAGGTGATAATGCCTATGACCCTACGGTGTTTACCAAGCAGGTGCACCTTGACGGTGTTGTACCAATACAGACCGATGAAGGCATCTCATGGACGGGCAGTGACCAGGCTCTGTGCTATGTTGTCTTCCGACTAAATGAAAAGACAGGCTTCTTCGAGTTCTTTGATGTAACCACAGAGACGGTATTCTCGCCTGATGACTCACAGGACGGCAGGGTGTTCTATGTGCGTGCCGCTAACCAGCGTGGCGGACTGGGTAAGCCTACCAAAACTGTAGTGTTCAGGAAGGCTGACACCTATATTCTCACAGTTCCTCATCTCAGCGGACTGGGAGAGGACGGTGATGACGAGGAAGAGTGGAAAGGATGGAGCACCATCTGTCTCGGATTTAATGCCAAGGTCCCTGTAACCAGTATCAATGAGGACGGCACAGGGGGCACGGGTAAAATCACTGTCTATGGTACCGGCACCCCGTCTGATAACAATAAGGTGCTTGAGGGCAATGTGCTTCACATGAAGAAGGTAAACTATATGGTGGCAAACTGCGGTTATATAGTATATGCCACTACGGGTGCCAAGTCTAAGGACTATGTCTTTAAGAAGACATGGAACCTCAGCGATATCACTAACGGTTCCAACTCCAGCGTACTGGGAGGTAACCCGTTAGATGAGGATGTGGCCGTAGGTACGGTCAACTGCTATACCATGGCTTACAAGAAGACCATCAACCCCGACTGTGTGGGCTTCTATAAGTTTATCGGCGATGAGATACCGGCACATAAGGCATACCTCACTGTGGAGACGCTGGCTAAGAACGGCATAGTGCTCGAAACAGAGGCTAAGTTAGGCAACCTGTCCTTCGTCTTTGAGGATATGGACGAGACCTTCTTCCTGTATGATATCAGTGAGGAGGCTGACGGTATCGCTACCGTACGCTCTGCTGACCCTGCTGCCTCGGATGCGGTCTTCGACCTTGGCGGCAAGAGCCTCGACAAGTCGCAGCTGCGCAAAGGCATGGTCTATATCATAGGAGGAAAGAAGGTGCTGTGGAACGACGGAAACGAGTAAAATACAAAGTGTCACAAAAACATCTGTTTTTGTGACACTTTGTTTATTTCCGAGCCGTTTTTATAACGCGAAAACTTAACAACTGTTAAATGTCGGTAGGCATCGTGAAAGCTATGCTTTTACCGTGTAAAAGCTATCGAATGACGTTGTAAAAGCTATGCTTTCACACTGTGAAAGCATAGCTTTCATTTTGTCATTTGCCCACCTCTGTTTTCAAATCAAACAAATTATGTAAATATATTTTGAATAGTTTTGTGAGATAAATATATTTTGTAAGATTTGAACAGATTTGTAAGATTTCTGCCCGTAGGGCACTATATATCATTGTGCTGCATGTGAAGTTACCTGTCAGGAGTCGCTTCGCGAGAAGGTTTAGCTCGACGGCCGAAGGGAAAGTCAAATCTAACAAATCTTTTCAAATCAAACAAATCTTTTATAACAATTTCACTTTGTCTATGATGCCAGTCTATGGGGTACAGTGCTAAAAGTATATTTTGTAAGATTTGAACAGATTTGTAAGATTTCTGCCCGTAGGGCACTATA
>CAMEWL010000007.1:0-83430 GCA_945941025.1 uncultured Prevotellaceae bacterium | reverse complement strand
CAATTCTCTTTAACAACGGATTTCACCGATTACACGGATTTTCGTCATTGCTGAACAGCATATACACATTGTCACATACAAGAGGATGTGTCAAAAAAACAACAATTCTCTTTAACAACGGATTTCACCGATTACACGGATTTTCGTCATTGCTGAATATCAGCAAGTTATTAATCCGTGTAATCGGTGAAATCCGTTGTTTGTTTAATCTGACACGCTCTCTTTTTACAGCCGTTTCAGTTCAGAAATCCTCTCATGAGGATTCTCCGCCCTAAAGATATAGCTACCCGACACAAGCACGTCAACACCAGCCTTCACAAGACGTGGAGCAGTTTCATTCTGCACTCCGCCGTCAACCTCAATGAGAGCCTTGGAGCTGCTCTCATCTATCATCCGACGCAGACGCTCCACTCTCTGTATGGTGTTCTCTATAAACTTCTGTCCCCCGAAGCCTGGATTCACACTCATAAGCAGCACCATATCCACATCCTCAAGAACATCCTCTATGGCACATAGCGGTGTTGACGGATTAAGCGTGACACCGGCCTTCATGCCTGCGTCATGTATCTCTTGTATGGTTCTGTTGAGATGCACGGAAGCCTCATAGTGCACATTCATCATCATTGCACCGAACGCCGCTGTCTGACGAATATAGCGCTCCGGACGCTCTATCATATAATGTACGTCAAGAGGTTTGGTGCATACCTTTGCCACAGCCTCCAACACCGGGAAGCCGAAAGATATGTTTGGCACGAAAGAGCCATCCATGACATCAAGGTGAAGCCAGTCGGCCTCACTACTATTTATCATCTCTATCTCACGGTCAAGGTGTAAGAAGTCTGCCGCGAGAAGAGAGGGGGAAACTAAAGCCATAACAGATGTTTAGTTAAGAAAGACAGGAATATATTTTCCTTCTACGTTAAGTGTGCGGAAAGAATGTGCATACTGGCGAATAATCGACAGTGTGCTTTCTGACGGCATAAAGTAATTAATAGGGTAATTTTGATTCATAGGCGGGTAATTATTGTTATTATATATAGTTAACGCACGCCTATTCTTTTTATTATCAATATCACGCAAAAAAAAGACAGGTATTTTTCAGATTATGAAAAACGCCTGTCTTTTTGTTATCTGTCAACAGATGCGGATATCCGCCCCATTTACTTCACTTTGTCAACGATAGCCTTGAAAGCCTCAGGGTTGTTGATAGCGAGGTCAGCGAGCACCTTACGGTTAATCTCGATGCCAGCCTTGTGCAACATACCCATGAGTACAGAGTATGACAGGCCTTCCTGACGTGCGGCAGCGTTGATACGCTGAATCCACAGTGCGCGGAAGTTACGTTTCTTATTCTTACGGTCGCGATAAGCGTATGTAAGACCTTTCTCCCAAGTGTTCTTAGCTACGGTCCAAACGTTCTTGCGTGCGCCATAGTAACCCTTGGTCAACTTCAGGATACGAGTTCTCTTTGCCTTTGAGGCAACATGATTTACTGATCTTGGCATAGTTTTTTACTTTCTTTTCAAAAAGATTAGACAATAGGGTTAATTAACGCAAGCACAACAGGTCACGTACCTGCTTCATGTTTGTTGTGTCAACGATTGCAGAACCGAGCAGGTTTCTCTTCTGCTTCTTGGTCTTCTTTGTCAGGATGTGACTGTGGTAAGCGTGATGTCTCTTAACCTTACCTGAACCGGTGAAAGCGAAACGCTTCTTAGCACCAGAGTTTGTCTTTACTTTTGGCATTTTTTTGTTATGTTTATTAATTGTTATTAATTGCTGGGCGCATATACCAAGCGCCTTCGCTGTTATTTTCTTAGTCTTCTATGCCCTCGCGCAACTTTGCCAAGGCCTCAAAGCCCTTAGCATTCTCTGCCAGGCCACCGTTCTGCGGTGCTTCGTCAGCCACTGACTGCTTGCCAGCCTCTGCTGCCTCAGCCTCGCGGCGCTCTCTGTCCATCTTCTGCTGTGACTTCTTAGCCTGACCTACCTTCTTAGGCGCAATAAAGAGGAACATCTTCTTTCCTTCCAAGCGTGGCATCTGCTCTACTTTGCCATACTCCTCCAAGTCATTGGCAAAACGCAGCAACAGCACCTCACCCTGCTCCTTAAAGAGAATTGAGCGGCCACGGAAGAATACGTACGCACGTACCTTGTTACCCTCCTCGAGGAACTCCTTGGCATGCTTGAGCTTGAAGTTATAGTCATGGTCATCGGTCTGCGGTCCGAAGCGTATCTCCTTCACCTCAACCTTCACCTGCTTCTGCTTCATCTCCTTTGCCTTCTTCTTCTGCTGGTAAAGGAACTTTGAATAGTCAATGATACGACAAACAGGTGGCTCTGCGTTAGGGCTTATCTCCACAAGGTCCACGCCCTGCTGGCGGGCTATATCAAGAGCTTCTCTCGTAGGCATCACCGAGGAACCGTCCTCGCCGACTACACGTACCTCACGCACGCGGATTTGCTCATTGATGCGATATTGGCTTTTTAAGTTTTGTTTTCTGTTGTCTTGTCTCATTAACTGTTTTTAAGTGGTACGATATTGTACTGTTTTACTTGCCTCTGTTACGCGTATATGCACAAAGCGAGTGCAAAGTTACAAATAAATATTGTAGTACTTGCAAAACAAACGGGCTTTTTCTTTGTTTTTTATAATTATTTAACTTTTATCAATCAACTAAGAAAAATTGTTAATTAGTTATAACCATCACACCCGCAACCACGACTTTTATTTATTTTTTTATATCTTTGCACCTCCAGACAAACGAAAAAAGACATTTATAATTAATGAACAAGAAAATAATGAACAAGAATACGAGATAAAGGTAGAGGAGCAGAAGCCCCTGACCAAGGGCGACAGCATTTTCCAGCGCATCATTGAGCCATACAAGGGCAACGTGCTGTATGTTGATTTCTGGGCAATGTCATGCGGTCCGTGCCGCGCCAAGATGCTCCGCATGCGCGACGAGGTAGAGGCAAACAAGGACAAGCCCATGAAATACATATATATAACAGATGACACACCAGAGAAATGCCGCTCTTTCCTCGAATCTAACAACATCAAGGGTGAGCACATTCACGTCACACGACAGGAATGGGGCTACCTGTCAGAGAAATTCAATTTCAGCGGCATCCCGTTCATCGTCCTCTTTGACAAGCAGGGCAAACAGCGTGACGACACAGACGTGGAACACCTGCTGAAAGAATAGAAAAAAGAATTAACAAAGTGTCACGAAAACAAATATTTTGCTTACACTTTGATTTTTGCAGCCATCAAAATACGGGGATTTTTGCCACCAGACAACCTTCTGGACGCAAAAATCCCCTTTTTTGCGCCATTTTGCAAAACACTATGTTTCAGAGCCTTAACAGACACACGATTATTCCACCCATGCTAAAACATCGCTTTTCAGGGCGTAAAAGCATAGCTTTCACGATGTAAAACGATAGCTTTGACAGTGTAAAAGCTATCGAATGACAACCTAAAAGCTATCGAATGACAACATCGGACACGAAAAACGACAGAAAAAGCCGACATTCAAGCTCCCGTGACATGATTATCATGTCTCTTTCTAACTTTTCCGCCGCAAGCCACACAATGACACAATGCTGTAAATTCATGTATTCTGCTTACATTTTGACAATCCAACGACACATACAAGTATGCCAGCCTGCCACCTCATCTTTACACGCCAGCGAGACAAGAAAAGTAACGCCATGATAGAAAAAAAAAATTGACATTTTCTTTTGTCTTGTCAGTAACTTTAAGTATCTTTGCCATAGGAATATATTTTACACACACGGATGAACTATCAACTTGACCTTCATGGCGAGATGCTCATGGAGCAATACCATGAACGCCTCTCCACATACAAGCGCATAGAGCAACTGGCTATTGGCGCATTGCGCCAGGCTCTTGACACACAGCGTGTAAGGGTAACCGCCTTGGAATCTCGTATCAAGGCGGCTGACTCCTTGGCGGGGAAATTAGAGTTGAAGGGAGCGAAATACAACTCTCTTGACGATGTGACGGACATCCTCGGCATACGCATAGTAACATTCTACGGTACGGACGTGGATAAGGTTGCCGCCATCGTCAGCGAGATATTTGATGTGGACTGGAGGAACTCCGTGGACAAGCGCAAGCTGCACCGCCTTGACAGTTTCGGCTACAACTCACTGCACTACATCTGTCGTCTGCCAAAGAAGATATCAGAAGATGCAGATATGCCGCAGCTTAACGAACTGCCGTTTGAGATACAGATGCGCACAGCCTTGCAGCATGTATGGAGCGACCTTGACCATGACACGAAATACAAGGGTGACATAAAGATACCACGCGAGTACCTGCGCCAGTTTAACAGGCTCGCCGGTATGCTGGAACTTATTGACGAGGAGTTTGACCGCCTGCGCAACACCCTGGCCGACTACCGTCGCCAGATGCTGACGCTGCAGGCATCAGGACAGTTGGACAATGTATATCTGAATGCCGACACCTTCAGACAGTTCCTTGACACGCGACCGTTCAACAGCCTCAACCAGCGTATTGCCTCCATCAATCAGGCAGAGCTGTACCCAGCACCGATGATGTACTTCCTGCTGGTATTACAAGAGTTAGGCATGGAGACCCTCGGTGATGTTAACCGGCTAATAGAAGACTACAGTGACGACGCATTCAAGTTAGCTACATCACAGCTTGGAACCACCGATATCGACATCCTCTCTGAGAACATCGGTCTGCAGAACCTTTGCTATGTATATATACTGAAGAAAGGAGGCGGAGCGACAGAGCTGTGCAAGGTCATAGACCTGCTGAACGGAAGCGACCCTAACAACATAGAGATAGCAAACGAGATTCTCAAGCATGCACGAGAGCTCACGCATAAGTCGCAAGAGACCAGCGACGCCGCCAACACAAAGAAATCATAACCCTAAAACCTGATACACAATGAAACAACATATCGACACCTCTTTGCTTGACCGCGCCATAACCTTCGCCGTCAAAGCACACCAGGGAATGGAAAGGAAAGGAAAAGGGTTTCCATATATCGTGCATCCCATGGAGGCTGTCTGCATAGTGGCAACCATGACCAATGACCAGGAGCTTCTGGCAGCAGCAGCACTGCATGACGTGATAGAGGACACCGATACCACCGCCGACGACCTGAAGAAGGAGTTCGGAGAGCGTGTCGCTATGTTAGTAGAAGCCGAGAGTGATGACAAGACAGGAGGCTCAAAGGCCGAGACATGGCACCAGCGCAAGCAGGATACCCTTGACAGACTGAGAAACGCCGACCTTGACATCAAGATAGTAGCCCTGGGCGACAAGCTATCCAATATGCGGGCCATAGCCCATGACTATGCTGTACTGGGCGACGAGCTGTGGAACAGGTTCACAGTAAAAGACCCGGCAGAACATGCGTGGCGCTACCATGCGCTTGCCGAGGCACTGAACGACTTATCTGATACCGACGCCTATAAAGAATTCCACACATTAGTCAATAAAACATTTGGAACCTTATCATGAAAAACATCTTTAGCAGATTTACTCCAAAGTCACAACGCTCGAAGAGCAACATTGCCATCATACTGACTGCGGCCATACTGATAGAGGCTACAAGCGCCATACAGTATTTCTATGCGAAAGAAGGCATACGCAAAGAAGTGGAGCAACGTGCCGAGGGCGAGCTTCAGGCCAAGAGCCTTGAGATACGCAACGTAAAGAACATCGTGGAGGTAGCGGTGGCAAATACGGTGTGGGCTGTGGAGCAACGGCTGTCTGAGCCAGACTCACTGGAAGCCGTAACCCGCATGATGCTGGCAAGCAATGAGTATATAGTGGGCAGCACTGTGGCATTCAAGCCTTATTACTACAAAAGCAAAGGACGGCAGTTTGCACCGTACTCCTACAAGAGTGACGGAAAGACAACAAGCAAGCAACTGGGCACCAAGGATTATGACTATCACTCCATGGAGTGGTACACCAAGCCTATGCAGACCGGTAGCGGATACTGGAGCGAGCCGTACTATGACAAGGGCGGAGGAGAGATGATGATGGCCACATACAGCAAGCCCATACATAACCCTGCCGGCAACATCGTAGCTGTGCTTACCGCCGACGTGTCGCTCGACTGGCTTTCACAGGTTATCAATGCACATCACATCTACCCCGGTTCATATAACGTACTGTTGTCACGCGAGGGCCAGATTATGGCATGTCCCGTGGAGACGCTTATCATGAGCAACAGTCTGGAGCATGTATCATCGAAGATGGAGGACAGCACCATAAGCCACATCAACCGCAAGATGCTGGCAGGAGAGAACGGTCAGGCCACCGTACGCGATGACAAAGGCGAGAAAAAATATGTGTTCTATGACCAGATGGATGACGACACCGGCTGGTCTATGGCGGTGGTATGCACCGACAGCGAGATATTCCACGGCCTGAGACATGTAACATTCATGCTCGGACTGTTAATGCTCGCAGGCATGGGACTGCTGGGCTTCATCATCTGGCACTCAGCACGCAGCGCACGGCGCCTGGAGCAGATAAACTCTGAGAAGAAACGCATACAAAACGAGCTGAGCGTAGCACGTGCCATACAGATGTCCATGCTGCCAAAGAGCTTCCCGCCCTACCCTGACTGCGACTCTATCACAATATACGGACAGCAGACCCCGGCGAAGGCCGTAGGCGGCGACCTGTATGACTTCTACATACGCGGCAACAAGCTGTTCTTCTGCATCGGAGACGTCAGCGGCAAAGGTGTGCCGGCGTCACTGGTGATGGCAGTCACGAAGTCGCTGTTCCGCACTATCTCTGCCCATGTGTCAGAGCCTGACAACATCGTCAGCCAACTGAGCGACAGCATAGCCGATGATAACGACATGAATATGTTTGTAACACTGTTTGTAGGTGTGATAGACATGTGTACCGGCAATATGCGTTACTGTAATGCCGGACATGACGCCCCACTGCTTATATCTGAGGATGGCAAGCACCTTGGGCTGCTGCCCGTTGACAGCAACATACCGGCAGGTGTCATGAGGGACTGGCATTTCACCCGTCAGGAGACGCTGATAGACAACGGCACCACTATATTCCTATATACCGACGGACTGACGGAGGCTGAGAACTTTGAGCATAAGCAGTTTGGCGAGCAGCGTCTGCACGACACAGCGAAAGCAGCTTGTATTGACGGCAAGCCGTCGCCTGTCACCATAATAGAACAGATGACAGAGGCTGTGCATAAGTTCGTAGGCGAGGCTGAACAGAGCGACGACCTGACGATGATGGCTGTACAATACACTCCGCAAAAGGACAGTGCCAACATACAAAGGCAGCATACCATCACCCTGCCTAACGACATAGAGAAAGTGCCGCAGCTACATGAGTTCATCAGCAGCATAGCCGAGGAAGCAGGACTCGACATGTCTGAGAGCATGGGGGTTGACCTGGCTGTGGAGGAGACAGTGGTCAACGTAATGAACTATGCCTATCCCAAGGGAACTATGGGCGTAGTCAACATTGTAGCCACCACCGACGAGAAATACCTTACGATTACCATCAGTGACAACGGCAAGCCTTTTGACCCCACTAAACAGAGCGACATTGACACCACTCTGTCTGCAGAGGAACGGCCTATAGGAGGGCTGGGTATATACCTGGTGCGACAGATTATGGACGACATAAGCTATGAGCGCAAGGATGGCAGGAACATACTGTCTCTGAGAAAGGTTCTGGGGCACAAAGTCGAAGAGCAAGCGCCAGAGGCCTGAGGCAGATACACGGAGGAAGTGATTACCCCTCCTTCCCTGAAGAGCATCGAGGGGGCAAAGAATAAAGATGATTAAAGAATAAAGATGATTAAAGTATAAAGATGATTAAAGAATAAAGATGATTAAAGAATAAAGATGATTAAAGAATAAAGATGATTAAAGAATAAAGACGATTAAAATATAAAGATGATTAAAGAATAAAGATGATTAAAGAATAAAGATAAAAGAAACAGCTATGATTTTTGAAGTAAAAGAAAACAACGAGAAAGTGCTTGCCACTGTCAGTGGACGACTTGACACTCCGTCGGCAGTCAGCGCACAGCAGGAGATTACGCCGCTGCTGGAGAACGCCGACAAAGAGATTATCCTTGACTGCAGCAACCTTGAGTACATCAGCAGCTCCGGTCTCCGCCTGCTGTTGACTATCCGCAAGGAAGCAGCCGCCAAGGGAGGCAAGGTCATCGTAAAGGACATTAACGATGACATCAAGAAGGTCTTTATGATGACAGGTTTCTACAACCTGTTTGAGATAAAGTAAAAAAAAGAGGATGTGTCAAGACTACTGACACATCCTCTTTTCTTTTATGTAATGCGAAGATATTATTTCAACGCCTCAACATCACGCTTTACGTTGGAGCGTATCTTTGTGAGATACTGTTTCATACGCTTAGCGTCCTTGTTGTCTATGATATCAAGTAACTCCTTGAGCTCCGCACGAATCTGGTCCACCTGGTCATGGGTGTAAGGGTTGAAGAGCACTTCCTGCAAGAGGTAGTCATCCTCATTAAGCACGCCCTTGGCAATACGCAGATGGCGCTTGAAGGTTGTACCAGGGGCATCCTGATGCTTCATTACCGCGGAGAACACGAAGGTGGAGACAAACGGAATAGACAGGGAGTATGCCACGGTCTTATCGTGCTCCTCGAAAGTGTACTCGTAGATATTGAGGTCAAGACGGCTGTAGAGGTCCTTGAAGAAGCAACGTCCCATATAGTCGCCCTCGCTGATGATGATGGCGTTCTCCTCTGACAGCTGGTTGAGATTAGCGAATGTGGGACCGAACATCGGGTGGGTGCTGACATATCGCTTACCCGTCTGCTCATAGTATTCCTTCAGTCCTGTCTTTACCGATGCAATGTCACTGAGGATTACGTTGTCAGGAAGACATGGCAACACCTCATTGAACGCTGGTATGGTGTATTTCACCGTAGCTGCATTGATTACGAGTTCCGGCTCAAAAGCCTTCACCTCCTCCAGTTCCGTGAAACGCTGACAATTATATGTAAAGCGCAGGCGCTTAGGGTCTTTCTCATATACGCCCACCTCATGGTCAAAGCTTAGCAGGTCAATAAAGAATGAGCCCATCTTGCCTGCTCCAAGTATAAGGATTTTCATTTCTTTGTCGTTTGGAGAATTACTGGTTAACTATCTCAAGCTGCTGACGCACAGACTCCTCATGTATATGCTCAAACACCTGCTTAATGAAGTCAGAGCTCATACCCGTGAGCGAGCCCTGCACTCCACGCTTGTCAAGAATCTCGTTGTAACGGCCTGTCTGCAGCACCTGTATATTATGCTCCTTTTTGTACTGGCCTATCTCACGACACACACGCATACGCTTAGCAAGAAGCTCCACAAGTTCATTGTCTATATTGTCAATCTGCTGACGCAGCAACTTGATGTTCTCTGTGGTGAAGGTGTTATCACGTGCCACGAGCATACCCACGATGTAGTCACACACCTCAGGTGTTACCTGCTGCTTAGCGTCACTCCAAGCCTTGTCTGGGTCGCAGTGAGACTCTATCATAAGACCGTCAAAGCCGAGGTCGAGCGCCTGCTGTGACAAAGGAGCTATAAGCTCACGCTTACCACCCATGTGTGAAGGGTCACATACGATAGGCAGGTTTGGTATGCGGCGACGCAGCTCGATAGGTATCTGCCACATAGGAGCGTTACGGTACATAGACTTGTCGAAAGAAGAGAAGCCACGATGTATGGCTGCCATCTTCTTCACTCCTGCCTGGTTGATACGCTCCATGGCGCCTATCCACAACTCAAGGTCAGGGTTAACAGGATTCTTCACCAGCACAGGAACCTCTAATCCCTTCATGGCATCAGCCAACTGCTGCATAGCGAATGGATTGGCTGATGTACGTGCGCCTATCCACAGCATATCGAGTCCGTACTTCATGGCCAGCTCTACGTGCTCAGGAGTAGCCACCTCGGTACCGATAAGCATACCTGTCTCTTTCTTCACCTCAGCCATCCATGCGAGCGCAGGCTCACCATGGCCCTCAAAGCCACCCGGCTTAGTACGTGGCTTCCATACTCCGGCACGGAACATGTGGCAACCTTTTATCGCCAGTTCCTTGGCTGTTTCCATTACTTGTTCTTCTGTCTCAGCTGAGCAAGGACCAGCTATCACGAAAGGTCTTTTTGAGTCGCTCGGCAAGTTAAGTGGTTCAAGTTCTAATTCCATAGTTTTATAGTGTTTTTGTTATTTTTCAATTATTTTTCAATTACCATTTTACGTATGCGCTCCAAGGCGAGCTGTATCTTGTCGTCCTTTGCACAGAGAGAGATGCGTATATAGCGCTCACCGTTTGAGCCGAAGATAAAGCCCGGCGTGATGAATACACGCGCCTCATGAAGCACACGCTCTGTCAGTTCCTCACAGGTCTTATAGCGGTCAGGGATGCGTCCCCACAGGAACATACCTACAGAGTGCTTGTCATACTTACACTCCAGCACATCCATTATCTGCTCTGCTATCTCACGGCGGCGTCTGTAGTTAACGTAGTTATTCTCATGATGCCACTCGTCGTCGTTGTCATAAGCCACTGCCGCTGCTAACTGTATGCCACGGAAGGTGCCGCTGTCAATGTTTGACTTTATCTTGAGTATCCATGATATGAACTCGCTGTTGGTGGCTACCATACCTACACGCCAACCCGGCATGTTGTGGCTCTTTGACATAGAGTTGAACTCTATGCAGCACTCCTTGGCTCCCTCCACCTGCAGTATTGACTGCGGATTGTCATTGAGTATAAGGGAGTATGGATTGTCATTGACTATAACTATATTGTGCTTACGCGCGAAGCTGACCAGCTTCTCATAGGTCTCACGACGTGCGTTGCCGCCCGTGGGCATGTTAGGATAGTTGGTCCACATCAACTTCACGCGGCTCAGGTCCATCTGCTCCAGCTGGTCAAAGTCGGGTTGCCAGCCGTTGTCCTCGCGCAGGTCATAGTTCACGATCTTCTGTCCGAGGATTTTTGAGAGAGAGGTATAGGTAGGATAGCCTGGGTTTGGCACCAGTACCTCGTCGCCGGGGTTGCAGAGTGCGAGGGTAACGTGGAGTATTGCCTCCTTGGAGCCTATCATTGGCTGAATCTCTGTGGCAGGGTCAAGGTCCACATTATACCAACGCTTATAGAACCCTGCCATGGCCTTGCGTAACTCCGGCGTACCCACTGTAGGCTGATAGCCATGAGCGTCAGGGTTATATGCCGTGCGGCAAAGTTGTTCAACGGTAGCCGCTGACGGTGGCATATCAGGTGAGCCGATGGCCAATGATATAATATCCTTGCCCTCAGCGTTCAACTTTGCCACTTCTTTCAGTTTGCGGCTGAAGTAATACTCTTGTACCGTAGAGAGACGGTCGGCTGGCTGTATCTTATACATATAAGTCTTGAGTTTTGACCCACCCCGGCCCTCCCTGTAAGGGAGGGAGCTGTAAGCGAGGGGGAGAAGTTTTTATAAGTTTTGAGTTTTGAGTTATGAGTTGTTATGCATTATTAAGCTGAGCGATATTCTCCTAATATAATGAGGTCGCGCGTGAGTGGTGTGATAGCGTCTATGCTCTGTCGGTAACGAACGAGGTCATCGTATGTTACGTCAACATAGAACAGGTATTCCCATTCCCTGCCGATAATAGGCAGCGACTGTATCTTCGTGAGGTTTATCTTGTAGAACGACAATATAGACAGCACCTGTGAGAGGGAACCTTCCTCATGAGGCAGGGAGAACACGATGCTCGACTTATCCGTATCGTTCAGCGCACGCAGGAAGTCCGCCTTGCGAGGGTCTGTCATTATTAGGAAACGGGTGTAGTTATGCGGGTTGTCCTCTATGTGATTCTCCAGCACCTCGAGCCCGTACATCTCTGCAGCGTCAGCATGGCAGATGGCTGCAACGCCCTTCAGGGATTTCTCTGCAATCTCCTTGGCTGAGCCCGCAGTGTCCTCACATTCCACCATCTTCAAGTTAGGGTGGCGGCTGAGATAATGCTGACACTGTGCCAATGCCACAGGATGGGTGTGCACCTCTGTGAGTTCGTCAAGCGTCTGTCCGGGCAGCGCACAGATGCAGTGGCTGATATGGGTTTTATGCTCACCCACTACGGCCATACCCGACTCTCTGAGTAGTTCATAGTTATGAAGCAACGAACCGGCTATGGTATTCTCTATGGCCATAATACCTATGACCGTAGGGTCTTGCTTCATATTCTCAAACACCTGCTCAAAGGTGGCACAACAGATAATCTGCAACTGGTCACCCTGGAAGCAGTGTCGCGCCGTTATATCGTGGAAACTACCTAACTCACCTTGTATTGCTATTCTCTTCATATCTCAAAAAAAATCCCGCATGGCGTAAGCTATGCGGGAAATTAAAGTTATTGTGTTTTACTTTACTCTCTTAAGTTGAACTACATCACGCAACTTCCCGCTTCACAGTGCCCTGCAAAGTAAAAATAAAAGAAGTATGCGTAAGAATTGTTCATTATGTCTGATTGGTTTATCTATTTTCGGGTGCAAAGTTACATTTTTTTCTTGTAACCTCCAAATTTTTTTTCTTATTTTTTTACTTAGAAAGTAAATCTGAAGCCAAAACGTACGCCATTCTTCGTCGCTGTAGGCAACTCATGATAGTTGATACGGTGCACGTATTCTATTGACAACATCTTTAATATATTGTGTATGCCCAGGCGGAACTCCATGTATGGCTCATGAGGATTCATCAGTGCCACACCCGTAGGGAATACCATCAGGCGGTCATTGTTCTTGTTAAGGTCAAGGAATGGATTGTTCTTGTCTGACAACCCGCCCCACAACACATTGAAGCCTATGAGCTCACGCCATTGCAGACGCTTCAGAAGCGGTATGCGGTTAAACAGCTTTCCGTTAAGGTCCCACTCCATCAGCACTGACGCATAGCGGTCATTGAGGAACTCCATATTGTTGATAAGCTCAAAGGTCTCACGCTGCCATATATATGACACGTTTGCCGCCGGCGCAATAAGCAGCGGGAAAGGCACCTGGTTCCACTGCAAACCACCTTTCACGTTAATATCGAGTTTGCCCCATGACTTGAGCCACTGGCGGTAATATATGCTTGCCTCTGTCACATTATAGTTATACTGTCCGCCCATGAAGCCCTTGATACCTATGGTATGCTTCAGTTTGAACACCGGGGCGTCGTGATTGACGGCTGCTCGCTTCTGCTTTGAGTTTACGTATGTCTGACCTGGAGAGTACTGCAACTGTACCCACACCTCACTGATTCTGAACTTACCTTGCGAGCCCTCGGGCAATGTCTCTGTGAGCTTCTCAAAACGCAGATGGCCGGCACCCTCATCCTCCTCAAATTTCAATCCAGCGTAAGTGGCAAATCCCCAGTCTTCCTCACGTACGAAGTCTATAGACTGGCGTTTGTAGAATGCCTGGTTCATCACCTTTGTCCATTTCCACGCAGCAAAGATGTTATCCTTGTCCACATTAAGGAACTTATCTGACGGTGAGCAGATGTCGTATGTGGTTGTGAACGATATGTTACGCATAGGGAACTCGTCTGGCGAATAAGCCTTCTTGTTAAACGAGTATGTAAACGTACCGCCATAGTAGTTGTTACCACTGCGGAAGCCATGCGCCACATAGCCTTTCACAAAGAAATGCGGTGTAAGGTTGGCTGTGGTCTGTGCTGACAAACGCAGACGGAAACCGTCAATATCATTTGATGATATCATGGAGTTGATCGGTCCTATGTCAACCTTGCTGGGGTTGTCCCCCTTGGTGGTCTCCACATAGTTTTCCATCACCGTCTTCAGTCCGAGCAGCAACCATCCGAAGCCCTTGGTGCTCTTCATACCCTGCAGGAACTTGTCCATGCCCTGCTCACCATTGGTAAGCTCCACCTCACGGTTAATCTCCCAGTATTCCTTGTCACGCATCTCTGAATAAGGGTCGCGTTTCTCTAATGCCTTTCCACGGAACACCTTCTCGTCAATGGGGTCAAATGAATAGTCTCCACGCCGGCTGGTGCGCGTAATAAGGAAATTACCCGCCTGCCCCACCAAAGACATCTCTACCAGCATATCATTATTGATAAGCACCCAGTCACCTGACGGCAGACGGAGGTACTCCTGGTCTATCGACATATTACGCACGAAGTTTACATCAGAACGCTTAGGGATGCTGAGGTGTACCTTCTTTACGTGCAACGTGGAGTCCTTGAGTATCCACAGGTCACCACGGAAACCAAAGTCCTGCTGGTTATTAGGCATGAAAGACACCTGTATGCAGGAATCCTTGTCCACCTCCAGCGTGTCCACTATATAGAAACGGTAGAAGCCTATAGCATCCTTGCCTATAGGCGAAGTAAACGGGAATTGCAGAAGACGTACCTGGTCATCATAGATATCTACTTCAGTAAACACCTCTTTAGCCAATGCCGTAAAGATATCACCCGTCTGTATCAAGTCATTTACACCCTTACTGTGCTCAGCGTCTATATATATACGTTCTTTCTCTGGTGCCTTACGATAGTAACGGTGAAATACCTTCTCATTGGTGATTACAGGCAACACCGCCTTGCCCGTTATCGGATTTATCTCTATCTGATCCTTAAGCCACTGCTTCTTGGCATAGGCACCCTCTGTGAGTTGTTTCTCTGTAATTTCATTGAGCGAGATTGTCATCTTCTCATAGTTACGGTATTGGAAGAAATCCTTGTTCTCCAACTTCGTCTGCTGCTTGGCAGCAATCACACGACGCATCAACTCAACGGCGGGATTGTCCTTACGGGAGTATTTCGATTTCTTAGACTTCACGACAACCTCCTCAAGGTTCTTTGAGTCTGGTTTCAGCTTTACAACAAGATGTTTCAATGTACGGTCTGTCACGGCATACGTTTTAGGCTTATAGCCCACGGCAGAGAACGTGAGGTTCCAGCCGATACGACGGTCAATTGAGAACTGCCCCCAACCGTCACTTACCACAGCATAATGGTGCCCACGGTATGTGACACTGGCGAAAGAAATACTGTCGCCTGTATCGGCATCAACCACAACGCCCGTTATCTGTGCCTTAACCGCTGTGGACAAGACACAAAGCAATGCGGTAAGAAATATTATTTTGATATGCTTTGTCATTTCACTCATCTTTTTTCCTTATTATTTCACTACCCATCAGGCACAACCTTTTCTTGTTAACATCTAATTTGTTGTGCAATATACAGATATACGATACAAATTTACAAAAAAAAGATGATACACCGCAAAACTATTTCCGCCCTTTGAAGTTTTCTCTATTATTCTTGATTTATAGCAATTTGCACGAAACCTATATTCTGAAAATCCTACCTGCAAACGGAATACGCATCACGACCAGTCCAAAGACGAGCATTACCGCTGTGGTTATGACATAGTCAAGTGCCGTGGCTGGCACGACTGGCAGGTTGTGATTGATGGTAAAGAACGGGTTATGGTGGAAGAACTCCTGCAAGAACATCCAGTGGAAGGCATACACTGGAAGGAACGTGGACGAGAGTCTGTCCACCAGTTTGCTGTCACGTACAGGCAGTCTTACCAGTGCGCCAAAAGTTATGAAAGCATAGGCTATGCACGGCAGTGAGCCGAAGTAGTGTTCTATACCCGTGGTCACGATTCCGATATTATAAAACAGGCCGTAAAGGAACGCAGCAGGAACTGTCCACCACAGCCTTATCTTGCTTATGCAGATGGGGTTACGCCGTATGTATGCTCCGAGGAGGAAATACATATACCAATAATGCAGCCTGAAGGTCTGCCACGGATGGCGTCCCTCAAAGCCCCAGTGGTTTATCGTGAACATGACTTGTCCGAATATAACGAGGCATACGAGTGCGCACACGAAGTATCTCTGGTTATTGATTATTCGCAGCAACACCGGTAGCGAGGCATACACCATAATCATCGCGCCGAAATACCAGAAGACCGCAAGACCGCCACGTTGTATGAGGCACTGCGGGAAAGGAAATCTCGCGCTTCCGTGTATCAGATATGACAACCCATAGACTACCAGCGAGATTATCAGCGTAAAGCGCAGTATGCCCCATATTTTCCTTGCTACATACTTCCAGTCTGCCGCCTTATTCGCCATCAGGTAGCCGCTTGTCATAAAGAACAACGGTATGGCTATTCCTGCCAAGGCGTAATACGCTCCCGTACTGCCAGTGCGTGACCAGTCCTTGAACACGTTGACGTGAAGCATAAGAACCATCAGCATAGCAACGATTTTGACTAGGTCAAGCGATTGTATCCTGTCTTTTTCCATATTCAGTCCTCGTATTGCGTGGTGTCTGTTATTCCTGCCGCGGCAAGGGCCTCACGACGCTCCGTGCATGTACCGCACTTGCCGCAATGCTTGTCGCCTCCCTTGTAGCATGACCACGTCCTGGCATAGTCTATGCCCAAACGTTTTCCCCTTATTGCAATGTCTGTCTTTGTGATATTAGTATATGTAGCGAGAATAGTCAAGTGTTCGTATGTGCCGGCACTGACAGCCTTGCTCATGGAGTCAACAAACTCCGGACGGCAGTCTGGATAGATAGCGTGGTCTCCGCCATGGTTAGCCATCATAACGTGTTTCAGGCCGTTGCTCTCGGCCATACCGGCAGCCACGGCAAGCATAATACCATTACGGAATGGCACCACCGTACTCTTCATATTTTCATCATCATAACTGCCTTCTGGTATATCTTCTCCACCTATAAGCAGCGAGGACTTGAAGTATTGCTGCATAAACGACAGGGGGATTATGATATGCTTCACTCCCAACTGCTTGCAATGCCAGGCAGCACACTCCACCTCCTTGGCATTATGCTTACTGCCATAGTCAAAACTTAATGCCACGGCTATTCTGTCCTTGTACTCGTACAACATTGTAGTGGAATCCATACCACCACTTAAAATAAGAAGTGAGTCTTTGGTGTTCATCGTTTACAATTTATAGTTTATAGTGCATAGTTTATAGTGCGTAGTGCATAGTTCATAGTGCATAGTTTCCAACACAAATGTTAACTGCGAACCATGAGCTATGAACTAATTAAAGAATGTCCAACTTAGTCCCAACCTCAGCACTCGCTGATTAAGCGGATAATGAGGTGTGAGGAAATAATTAGGATTGCCACTACCGGCGTTCACATGACTCATCATGACAAAGAACCTGCAGTGTCTGAGTTTGAAATTACAATATGCGTCTATAATCGGATAGTTGCCTACCTCTGTCCGCACCTCAGAGTTCTCCTGCACCGCATATTGTGACAACTGTGGCACGTACTCCGGTGCATTATATTTAGTAAAGTAACGCACATCGGCACCGAAATGGACACTTAACACCCGGGCAATACGGAAGTCAATATATAAGTTAGACCAGATGTTAAGTGCCGGCACTGGCAATATATCATTGTCAGAACTCTGCTGGAAGGTTATTCTGTTCTCCCAGTTGAGTATGCCGAGCTTGAAATCCTGATGCAGTGCTAACGTCAAGAGACTGATGTTCTTAGACGTCTGACGCATATTTGCCGTATAACCTGTTATCGTTCCATTATCTCCACGGTTATAGCTTACGCCCAAATATGTCAGGTTTTGGAAATTATCGTATGCCACGCGCAGTGCAGTGCGTGTACGGCTCAGTCTGAACTCACCCTCAAGATGAGTCTGCATCTGCTTACTGAAGTCGTCATTGTCCCACCAGAAGTGTTTGGAATGATACGTTGCTTGATAGAATTTAGGAGCGACAAGACTGTACGAAGCTTTCAACAAGGTGCTTACAGAGTCACGTTCTGACAATCGGAAATTCAAATCCCCCTCACCACTGAGAAGTATATCACCAAAGTTGTCACCTATCACGCCAAACTCTCCAGACAACTTGTAATGCAATACTTTGCCCGTGGTTTTGAGTATCTCACCGCCAACATCAATGGCACTCTCATTATACGAGAGCCTGCGGGCAGTGTCGATATCAGGCAGGTTATAATGGCGCAGGTTATGGGATATATACACCTTTGCCCCCATCGGCACATATTTATTAAAGCCTTCAAGCAGGCCGACGGCAAAGATATTCTTTATGTCAAAATAAGACGTGCGGTCATACAGGGAGTCACCTAACGCTCTGTCATCTATTATCGCATAGCGATTAAGATACAGGTCTGCAGGTGTCTTGTAGCCAATGTAAGTATGGTTGTAGTTGCTCAGCTGCAATGTATGTATGAAACTGCTTACCGGCACATACTCTTCCTTTGTCCATGACGTATCAGCCGCCACCGTATCTCGCAATGCAGCAAGACTGTCCTCCATCTGCTTCTTCTGTTCTGCCAGACGCTTGATAACATCCTTTATAGAGTCACTGTTTATATCGCCCACCACCTTTGCATCCGCAGGTCTGCCTGAGAAAGATGTTGCACCTGACGAGGTCTTTTCAGTCTTCCTCTCTAATTGCTTCGCACTCTCAAGTTTCTCTTTAGCCGCCTTCAAGGCAAAGCGTTTGGCCTCTTTCTCTTGCTCCGTCATAGGAACAGTACGATAAAATCCCACATTATAACGATGTGAGAGATTCAAGTGAAAAGCATTGGTGCGGTTCCAGTTGTCTGTTAACAATACTGGTATCTCGCTCTCTGAGTATGACTCATTATATATCTCAGGGTGAGTTATATAGTTGTCATCTGTAATACCACCGTTCTCCTTTGTCTTCATGTGGTCAAAAGACATTGACAAATGTGCCTGGTAGCGCTCTCCTATATAAGAGCCCCACATGGTGTAGTCAAACAAAGCGGTGGACTGGTTTTGATAATATCCCCTTCCGTAAAGATAATCGAACTTAAAGCCTATACCTGTCTCCTTGTTCACATTTACCGCGAACAAAGCCTTGAGATGGTCTTCTCCATTGGTGCGGTTACCACAACTGTTGAAAGATACATTGGTAATCGGTGAAAGTGTATTGGTAAAACGAAGTTCTGACGGAGGCGTTATGAAATACCCGTATGGCTCCGTGAAAGGAAAGAGCGGAGCATAATCACGATCTGTAGCAATACGAGAGATACGCGGCGCTCCCAGGTTTCCCGTGGTATTATATTCACCATACCTGCCAGTGGTAAAGATTGAATTCATAAACAGATGCTGAGCCGTATCAAGCTCAACCTCTTCCCTGTCTCCAAACACATCATCTACCGTCCATACATTCATCCCCTTCGGCACTTCCTTATGACTCGCCTTTAAGGAGTCTGCCGCATTACGATTAGGGTTAAACGTATTATCGACAACGTTGAAACCGTCATCGAAATTTGATGTCTGCGCACCTATAATGCTACAGATAAAAAAGAGTATTACAAGTGTTATGCTGCGTCTCATTACTTCTTCATTCGCAACATACATTCTGACATTTTCATGACAACGGCGATAATCACTATCACCGTGCCCATCAGTTCTATGCGCGTATTACTGCGATACCACACTCCGTATGTATATAATGCCGCACCTGCCACTCCTGATATTATAAAGAGCAGATTGAGTACCTGACGTATCTTGAATACCACGTCCTGCTTATCTTCCGGCTTTGCATACCTACGCCGAGAGCGTATCTCTATTCCTTCCTCTGTTTCTGCCATAACGATTATTACTTCAGGGCGTTTGCTATGTTACGGAATATCTCGTCCTTCCTGTCAATGGTCTTCATGCGGAATTTCTTCACCCCACCTTTCTGGAAACCATCTTTTTTCTTGTTCAAGGCATTCTCGTCTGAAATCATATCTTCAGCAGGAAACTGTCCACCCCCTGCGCGGTCAGCCTCATAGACATAGCTCATGCTTTTCATTACGACCTCGCAACGTCCGTCTATGCAATATACCAACAACTGGTATGCGAACTCCGCCTGATCAAGAGACAGGGCTGTATTCTGGAACACCATCTTCTCTACAAAACGTGCTCCTATCTGATACTCTTCCTCGTTAACGGCTGCCACATTGCTTTTCTCAGTCTGTCGCTCATCCTTCGTCATCTTTTGAAGGAAAGAGAGCATGATATCATATATCTGCTTTGCGCTCTTGTCGTCAGCATAGAAATACTTCTGCCATACTATTTTGTTACCGACCATAGGACATGCGCCCTCCAGATACTTTTTGTTTATAGGAGTCTTGTCCCTGTCAAAAAGACCACGACGAGGTTTCTCTCCCTGCTCAGCCACTGCAGCCGGCTTCTTATATACTCCCTGTGCATCCGCAAATACTGAAATGCACACTGCAAATAATATTGTTAATAAACTTCTCATTTCCTTAACTCATAGTTTTATAGTAATAATATGCAAAAGCCAATATCGCCATAAGAATAAGCGTCACGATAATACGGATGGCACAACCCACAAAACGTTTCAGAAGTATTACTCCTACTATTATAACTAATATTCCTATTATATAAAAGGTAATGTCATTCATATCTTTTTACTTTTTCTTTCTTATTATTTTTTCTTTTCCTTATTCACCACTTCCTTGAACTGCGACGGCACAGGAGTAGAGAACTCCATCGGACGGTGAGTAACTGGATGGTAGAAGCATAGCACATAAGCATGCAGACACAAGCGATGCAACGGGTCATCGCCATTGCCGTACTTCACGTCACCACATACCGGATGCCCCATATCAGCCGAGTGCACCCTTATCTGATTCTTGCGTCCGGTCTCAAGCTTGAACTCCACCAAGCTGTGTTCCACCGAACTGTCTAACACCCAATAATGAGTCACCGCGTACTTGCCACCATTATCCACAGGCGACGAATAGGTAACATAGGCCTTATTATCCTTCAGCCAGTTGGCTATCGTACCTGTCTGCTCCTCGTATTCACCAGAACACAGAGCCACATAACGGCGGTCAAACACGATGTCATGCCACTCATGCTCAAGAATCTGCTCCGTATCCATATCCTTGGCATAAATCATCAGTCCACTGGTATCTCTGTCTAAACGATGCACCACATGAGCTCTGCATGACTGGCGTGTCTTTTTGAAATACTCATCAAGCACCGTCTTTACATTCAGTGACGAGTGTCCTGCCGCCATTGACAGAATACCCGGTTTCTTCTCTATAACAATAATGTACTGGTCCTCGTAAACGATGCTGACATATCGGCTCTTGAAGGTATCATTCTTCTTCGACTGGCTGACACTTATCTTGTCTCCCTTACGGAGCGGATAGTCAAACTGTGTCACCATCTTGCCGTTTACCTTTATTCCACGTCCCTGCAGAGTACCTTTTATCTTGCTTCGGCTTCCTGGAAGCGTAGCAAGGAGATACTCCAACAACGGGGAATCTTTGTCCACCTCGTATTGCTTGTATTCGCGCAGTCTGGGATTAAACATCTGGTATTCCTTTATTTCTCGTAATTGGCAAATACCTCACTCACGGTGTTCACCTCAAGCATTGACACACCGGCAGACTTATCTGATATACCGATATTCATGTGTCCTGACAGATACGTCACCTTATCATCAAGTGTTACCATGCCACGCTCATAGAGCTTCTTTACCGTATAATAGAACATCTTGTCCAATTCATCCTGCTTAGGATAAGTGGCTATAACGCCATACGACAAAGCCAGCCAGCGCTGCAACTTCTCCTTTTTACATATAGCCACTATAGGATGCGGACCACGGTACGCCGCCAATGTGCGTGCATCATCACCAGTACCAGAGTCAGTAAGGATGCATTTCACGTCAAGTTTCGCAGTAGTCTCAATAGCGGCCTTACAGAGGAAGTCACGCAAATTGGTATCCGCACCGTCAACGTCAACCTTAGGCAGGTGCAGACGGCGGTCGGCCTCAGCCTGCTCCGCTATCTTTGCCATCGTCTTTACAGCTTCTATCGGATACGCACCGCTCGCGGTCTCACCTGAAAGCATCAACGCATCGGTGTTATGGAACACTGCACTGGCGATGTCACTCACCTCCGCACGTGTCGGACGAGGATTCTTTATCATTGTGTGCAGCATCTGCGTAGCAACAATGACAGGCTTCTTTCTGAACACACATTTCTTAATTATCAATCTCTGTATGCCAGGAATCTTCTCCGCCGGAATCTCTATGCCAAGGTCACCGCGAGCCACCATAATGCCGTAGCAATGATCCAATATCTCGTCAATATTGTCCACTCCCTCCTGATTCTCTATCTTTGATATTATCTTAATGTCAGAGTTATGCTCATCAAGTATCTTCTGCACCTCCATCAAGTCCTCCTTAGAGCGGACAAAAGAGTGCGCAATAAAGTCTATATCTTCCTCAATTGCCAGCAGTATGTTGCGGCGGTCTTTCTCTGTCAACGCCGGCAGGTCAATATGCTCACCCGGAACATTAACAGACTTGTGAGAACCCAGTTTACCGTCGTTCATAACCTCCACTGTCAGGTGCTCACCGTCATTCTCCAACACCTGCATGTCCAGCTCGCCGTCATCAAAAAGTATGTCATCACCAACCTTCACATCCTTGCAGATGCCAGGATAAGACAGTCGCACGCAGTCATGTTCAGTATCGTGATCAGGATCTCCGACTATAGTAACCCTCTCCCCTGTATGAAACTCTATCGGGTTGTCGGCACCCGTGGTGCGGACCTCAGGTCCCTTTGTGTCAATAAGTATTCCCAAGTGCGGCGACACAGTACGGACATTGCGTATTATCTTCTTCAGTCCCTCCGGCGTAGCGTGAGCGGTGTTCATACGTATAACATTCACACCGGCCTCATATAACTGCTTGATGAACTCCACTTCACAACGCAAGTCACTAACCGAGGCTACTATCTTTGTCTGCTTCATAATGTATCTGTATGTTTTCGTTTTCCTTATTGTATGGGTATATTTTATGCAAAGATAGTTTTTTTTCTCATAAAAGCAAAATAAAATGCTAAAATATGCGAAAATTTAATATTTATGATAGTTTTTTTTTGATTAATTTTGTCTATTTGAAAATATATTGTTACTTTTGTGATTGTAATCTCTACATTACAATTTGAGAAAACATAACAAATACGAATCCAACAAAAACCTAAAATTACAGGAACACAAACCTTAGACATGAACAAACACACTTGTTTTCCTTGAACAGGGTATACTATGAGCAATGTCATATCGCATAAAGGAATAATAGACAGTATAGAAGGCGGGGTGGCGCATGTGCGTATCACCCAGCATAGTGCCTGCAGCTGCTGCAAGGTAGCATCATACTGCAACTCTGCGGAAAGCAAGGAAAAGCTGATAGATGCCCGCGTCAGCGAACCGAGCCGTCACCACGTTGGCGACGAGGTTACTGTCATGGCGGCGCAGTCCGTAGGCACCAAGGCGGTAATACTTGCCTTCGTCATACCTCTCATACTGATGATGAGTACTATCGCAACAGTAGTGAGAGCGACTGGCAACGAGATGTGGGCAGCAGTATCGGGCATAGCAATACTTGTACCCTACTACGCACTGCTCTACATGCTGCGTAACAGGCTGGCACGCCAACTGACGTTCTATCTTGACGAGCAGGACACAACAGTATAAAAGAACAAACATAAATAAATTAACTTTAAATCATTATGAGCTTAATACTATCATCAATGCTTACACTTGGCACCACGGCAGCCATTGCTTCATTGGTACTGTTTGTGATATCCAAGAAGTTCGCAGTAGAGGAAGACCCGCGCATCGGGCAAATCGCAGCCATACTGCCACAGGCGAACTGCGGCGGTTGTGGTTTCCCTGGATGTCCCGGCTTTGCAGCTGCCCTTGTAAAGGCTGCTACGGAGAAAGGCTCTATTGACGGACTATCATGCCCTGTAGGCGGTGCTGAGGTAATGGACCAAGTCAACAGCATACTTGATTCTGCCGACGCCGCTCCGCAGGCATCTGCCGCAACTCCGGCTAAGAGCGATGCTGCAAAACCATCAGCACCGGCACAACTGAAACCGATGTCAACAGACCAGAAGCCTTTCGTCGTTCCTGACATCGACTTTTCAGGCAAGAAAGAGAATCCTATTCCAGAAATCAAATGTGGTCCTAAACCCGCTATAATACCCGCCAACTGGCCTAAGTGAATACTCAAAGGTTGCCAAGCCTCTGAGTCACAAGGGGAAGTCATTACATCTTCCCTGCCATACTCAGACAGAGCAATCTAAACAAAATAACAAAAACTATGAGATCAAAGACTTTTAGAATTGGTGGAATACACCCGGACGAGAACAAGCTGAGCAATGACTCTGTCACCAAGCAGGCGCCATTGCCCAAGATAGCCGTGTATTCGCTCAGCCAGCATATCGGAGCACCTGCCAAAGCCATCGTAAAAGAAGGCGACAAGGTAAAGGTGGGCACCATGATTGCAGAGGCTGGAGGTTTTGTTTCCGCAAATATTTTCTCTTCTATTTCAGGTACCGTCATCAAGGTTGGCGACGCAATGGATGTGTCTGGAGCCATGAAGCCTTGTATCACAGTACAACGCGAGGGTGAAGGAAACATTTGGGAGGAATCCATAGACCGTTCAGAGAAACTGGAGCGTCTGGAGTCTCACCCAGAACTGACACCAGAGGAGATAATCAACCGTATCAAGTACGCCGGCGTGGTAGGTATGGGTGGCGCCTGCTTCCCTACACACGTCAAGCTGATGCCGCCTCCGGGAGCGAAGGCTGAATGTGTCATCATCAACGGTGTAGAGTGTGAGCCATATATCACCTCTGACTACAGGCTGATGATGGAGAAGCCCGACCAGCTCATTGAGGGATTAAAGATACTGATGGCAGCCGTAAAGGTTGACAAAGGATACATCGGCATAGAGGACAACAAGCCTGCCGCCATCACAGAACTGTCAGAGAAGCTGCAGCGTCTGGGCATAAGCAATATCGAGGTTGTGCCTCTGAAGAAGAAATACCCTCAAGGTGGTGAGAAACAGCTTATTGACGCCGTTATTGGCCGACAGGTACCTGCCCCACCAGCCATACCTATCAGCGTTGGCGCCGTGGTACAGAATGCCGGCACAGCCGTAGCAGTATATGAGGCTGTAATGAAACGTAAGCCTTTGTTTGAGAGATACACTACCGTGACAGGTAAAGGCCTGAGCAATCCAAGCAACTACCTTGTCCGCATGGGAACCTCTTTCGAGGAACTTATCAATCTCTGTGGCGGAATGCCAGAAGGAGAGAACAAGGTGTTGGCCGGCGGTCCTATGATGGGACGTGCCGTACCTTCCATTGAAGTACCCGTAGGCAAGGGACAGAACTCTATCACAATTCTTACCGGTGCCGATGCAAAGCGCAAAGCTCCACAGCCTTGCATCCGCTGTGCCAAGTGTGTCAGCGTATGTCCTATGGGACTGGAGCCATTCCTTCTCGCCAAAGGTACATTAATGGAGAAATGGGATATGCTCGAGCAAGAGGATATCACATCATGTATAGAGTGTGGCTCATGCCAGTTCACATGCCCGGCTCACCGTCCGTTGCTCGACGACATCCGCAAGGGCAAAGGCACCGTAATGGGCATAATACGCAGCCGTACTGCTCCTGCCGCACCTGCTCCTGCCGCCAAACCTGCCGCAGGCAATGGTACTGACAAGGGTGCAGCAACAGAGAAGAAAGCAATGTCAACAGAGCCGAAACCTTTCGTCACTCCTGTCATTGACTTCTCTGGTGCAAAGCAGAACCCTGTAGCTGAGATAAAGGCCGGACCTAAGCCTGCTATCATGCCAGCTAACTGGCCAAAATAATTACAGGAGAGATATAGTAGAGACTGGAACTATAGATAACTATAGGAACTATAGATACTATAAATACTATAGATACTATAGGAACTACAGGCACCATAACTACTATACCACCATAGAAACTATAAAAGCAAACTAAAAACAAAACAAAAAAAATAAGACTATCATGGGAAATCTGATTGTTTCTCAATCTCCTCACGCTCACAGCAATGACTCCGTGGAAAAGAATATGTATGGAGTGGTGATAGCATTGCTTCCAGCACTGTTCGCTTCATTCTACTTCTTTGGCATCGGTTCTCTTATCGTATGCCTTGTGAGTATAGCTGCCTGCATGTTCTTTGAGTGGGCAATATGTAAAGCCTTTCTGAAGCGCGAGCCTACACTTCTTGACGGCTCAGCGCTGCTTACCGGACTGCTGCTCGGTATGAACCTTCCGTCTAACTTCCCTCTGTGGATGATAATAGTAGGTGCGCTGATAGCCATCGGCGTAGGCAAGATGTCATTCGGCGGCATAGGCCAGAATCCTTTCAACCCTGCATTGGTAGGACGTTGCTTCCTGCTCGTCAGTTTCCCTACAGCCATGACCTCATGGCCTCTTGAGGGACAGATGACAGCCTATACTGATGCTGAAACCGGTGCCACACCGTTGGCACTGATGAAACTGGCTATCAAGGGTGACGCCACAGCACTCGACAAACTGCCTACAGCCTGGGATATGTTCCTCGGCAACGTACAGACAGGTGCCGGCACCATCGGTGAGATATGCGCACTGGCTCTGCTTATCGGACTTGTCTTCATGCTCTGCCGTAAGATTATAACATGGCACATCCCGGTGTCTATCATCGGTACCGTGTTTATCTTGGCAGGCCTGCTTCACCTTATCGACGGCAAGCAGTTTGCCGACCCGTTCCAGGTGATATTCGCCGGCGGACTTATGCTCGGTGCGATATTTATGGCCACAGACTATGTCACATCACCTATGACACACAAGGGACAGCTGATATACGGTGTAAGCATCGGCGTACTGACAATAGTGATACGTAACTGGGGAGCATATCCAGAGGGTATGTCATTCGCCATACTCATCATGAATGCCTTCACCCCACTTATCAACATGTATGTTAAACCAAAGCGCTTCGGTGAGGTGCTCGTAAATGAATAAGGGAGGACAGCAGAAATGGAGAAATTAAAATCTAATTTGCCTAACATGGTAGGCATACTGACCACTGTGGCAGTACTGTGCGGTGGCATTCTCGCTTATGTCAACGACCTCACAGACGCTCCACGCAAAGAGGCTGCACAAAACGCCCTTAACGCCGGCATAGAGCAGGTGATGGGCGGCAAATGCAAAGTAGAGAAGCCTGACACCATCATACGTACTGTTGACGGTAAGAAGCTGACATACATAGCATATAAGACAGACAAAGGCACTGCCATACAGTCAACAGACCCTAACGGTTTCGGTGGTAACCTGACAGTACTCGTAGGTTTCAACAACGCTGGCGACATCCTGGGCTACACCATACTTGAGACTGCTGAGACACCAGGACTCGGTGCCAAGGCCGACAAATGGTTCCAGTCTGTGGAGAACGGCGGAAACAGCGAGAAGTCAAGCATCATAGGCAAGAACCCCGCCAAGAACCAGCTCAGGGTAACCAAAGACAATGACGGTGGAGAGATTGACGCAATCACAGCCTCAACCATCACATCGCGTGCCTTCCTGCGCGCCGTACAAGAGGCTTACAACACTTATGCAGAAAACAAATAAAACAAAGGAGGAACGAACATTATGAGTAAATTCGGAATAATAATGAACGGCATCATAAAGGAGAACCCTACCTTTGTACTGATGCTCGGTATGTGTCCTACGCTTGCCACCACCACCAGCGCCCTCAACGGACTGATGATGGGACTTGCAACCATGGCTGTGCTGATATTCTCTAATATCATCATCTCTGCCATAAAGAACCTCACACCTGACATGGTGCACATACCTGTATATATTGTAGTGATAGCAACGCTTGTGACAATAGTGCAGTTCTGCCTCGCGGCATACATGCCTGAGGTCAACAAGTCCCTGGGACTGTTCATACCACTCATTGTGGTGAACTGTATCATCCTCGGTCGTGCAGAATCCTTTGCAGGCAAGAACAACCCTCTTGACTCTGCCCTTGACGGCATAGGCATCGGACTGGGTTTCACCATCGGCCTTACCGTGCTTGGTATCTGTCGTGAACTGCTTGGCAACGGAACGGTGTTTGACTTCCGCATCATACCAGAGGACTTCGGTATGCTGCTCTTCATACTGCCTCCGGGAGCTTTCATGACCTTAGGTTTCATCATTGCCATCATCAACCGCTTCAAGAAAGCATAAATATTAAAACAACCCATAATCCATAATATAAAGACATGGAGTATATACTGATATTCATAGCAGCGATATTCGTAAACAATATCGTGCTGAGCCAGTTTCTTGGCATCTGCCCATTCCTCGGTGTCAGCCAGAAGGTCAGCACCTCACTGGGCATGTCGGCAGCCGTAGCCTTCGTAATGGTCTTGGCCACCCTCGTTACATGGTGCTTACAGATGTTCGTGCTTGTGCCGTTCGGTCTTGAGTTCCTGCAGACGCTGACATTCATTCTCGTCATAGCCTCTCTGGTACAGATGGTAGAGATAATACTCAAGAAGGTATCTCCCCCACTCTATCAGGCCCTGGGAGTGTTCCTCCCACTGATAACCACCAACTGCGCCGTACTTGGTGTAGCCATCCTCGTGGTACAGAAAGACTATAACCTGCTGATGTCTCTTGACTACGCATTGGCTTCTGCCCTGGGCTTCGGTCTGGCGCTGATACTCTTCGCCGGACTGCGTGAGCAACTGGAGTTTGCCAACGTGCCTAAGGGCATGAAGGGTATGTCCATCACGCTCATCACCGCCTCTCTGCTGTCACTCGCCTTCATGGGCTTCAGTGGTGTTGACGGTGGTCTGAAACAACTCTTCGGACTATAAGCCGCAGGCTTAACAGATAAGAAATACAAGTCTGCGTACTGAGATTACATCAGTCCAGACTAATTTGTGTTTGTGTTGTTGTCCTCTCTCGCTGCGATGGCGGGGGAGGATTTTTCTATTGCGAAAGCCTGTTTTTCATTTTGTCATTCAAGAAAAAAAGTGTACCTTTGCGAAGAAATGGTGAAAAGCTTGTAATAATGTCAACGAAGAAGAGGATATATCTTGTAATATTATCAGTCTTACTGTTACTGCTGACAACACTGTGGCTGATATGGCTGCTGCGTCCTGTCAGCAACGAGGTGGCAGCCGACAATGATGTCACGCTTACCGTACTCACACGCTATGTGCTGTCTGTTGACAGCGTTGACCTCATAGCGTTCCCCCAGACAGAGGGCGACAGCCTGCTTATACACGCTGTGGAGGCCTCGTCAAAGAAAGTACGCGACGAACAGAGCTACGCACCTGCAGAATGGATACGCCGCTTCGGCCTGCTGCCCTACTGCGGCGGCACCATGGCAGTGGAGAGCGCCGACACATCACGCCTGTGCGCAATGAGCAGCGAGCAGATACGCAACCTGCTGCACCACCAGGAGCAGATAACCGCCAACGACATTATCATAGCCCACGAGCAGCGCAACGATATTGACTATTACATGAAGACGCACACCGTAACCGACAACGGCTTCGACATCGTGGCACGATACGGTGAGGTACTCACAGCCAAGACCGACTCCATCATGCGCCTCGACACCTTGATAAAGAAAGCATTGAGCGGCAACGGCAACCTCAGGGTACGCATGGTACGCAACTATTACATCAACACCTACAAAGGTCCTATAGCCTGCATACCTACTGAGAGCAACGACTCCGTCACCTTGCTGCGCCTGCAACCCACCACCGCACAGGAAGAGGTGGACGTAGAGGGCGACCTGTTCACACGGCTGCGCCACTCACGTCTGACAGCCGACGACGCACTAAAGCGCCTTGCCAACCGTCACCCAAAAGCCGTCAAAGTCCATTACACTCACATCGACTCCATAGGCCATTACACCGGCAACCGTGACTCCGTAATGCAGCCCCACGGCTACGGACGTTTCATTTCTCATAAAGGAGACTTCTATGAGGGCGAATGGCAACACGGCAAACGAGAAGGCGTAGGCTTCTCCATGGTTCCAGGCAAGAGGCTGATGCTGGGCGAATGGAAACAAGACCATTTCCTCGGTGAGCGCATCACATACACCCCCGAGCGTATCTACGGCATCGACATCTCACGTTTCCAGCATGAGCACGGCCGCAAGCGCTATGCCATAGACTGGCGCAACCTCAGAATTACATCTCTGGGCACCATTTCCAAGAAGACCATCAAAGGAGCCGTCAACTACCCCGTGTCTTTCATTTACATAAAAGCCACCGAGGGCACAACCATTAAGAGCAGATACTTTGCGTCCGACTATGCCGCCGCACGCAAGCACGGCTACCGCACCGGTGCCTACCACTTCTTCTCCATACTCTCACCTGGCGCCAGTCAGGCTGAGTATTTCCTCAAGAACAGCAGATATACACGGGGCGACTTGCCACCGGTACTCGACCTTGAACCCACCGACGCACAGATACGCAAGGCTGGCGGAGAGCAACAACTGTTCAACAGCGTGCGAACATGGCTGAGGATTGTGGAGCAGAGACGCGGAGTAAGACCGATACTCTATGTGAGCCAAAGTTTCGTAAACCGCCATCTGTCTGCCGCCCCCGACATAAAGAAGACGTATGACGTATGGATAGCACGCTATGGAGAATACAAACCTGATGTCAACCTCGTGTACTGGCAGTTGTGTCCCGACGGACGAGTCAACGGTATTCACGGCACCGTGGACATCAATGTGTATAACGGCTTTTCCATGAAATAACAGGGAATAAAGAATAAAGAATAAGGAATAAGGAATAAGGAATATAGAATAAGGAATATAGAATAAGGAATAAGGAATATAGAATAAGGAATAAGGAATATAGAATAAGGAATAAGGAATAAGGAATAAGGAATAAAGAATAAGGAATAAGGAATAAAGATATGCAAGAAACAAGACAAAACAGAATATCAAGACTGCTGCAAAAGGAGCTCAGTCTCATCTTTCAAAGCCAGACACGCCAGATGCACGGCGTAATGGTAAGCGTAACAAGAGTGAAGATATCGCCAGACCTCAGCATCTGCACTGCATACCTCAGCATCTTCCCCTCTGAGCGTGGTGACGAACTGCTGAAGAACATACAGCAGAATACATCCACAATACGTTACGACCTCGGACAACGAGTAAGAAACCAACTGCGCATAATACCAGAACTGCGTTTCTTCATCGATGACTCACTCGACTATCTTGAGCGCATCGACGACTTGCTGAAGCAGTAACCATCTACGCTGACCGACGTAGGCTGTTCCTCCCGATAGGAATTTCTCCCTATACTATAGGGATTTTACTTTTGCGTTTAGGGGAAAAACATTTCGTGAGTTACTTTTTTGCGTTAACTTTGCTTACAGAAAAAAGAAAGAAAAGTCTAACACTTAAATAGAAAGGAACCACGTTATGAAAAAGTCAATACTCACACTCATAGTTCTCAGCATCATCGGTACATCAGCAGTCAGCGCAAGACCAGGTCACAGACCTCACCCAGCTCCACGTCCGGTGGTAGTTCATCACAACGTTCACAGACACCACCATGCACGTCCTATCCACGTGGTTGAGGCACGCCCAGTAGCACCTCGCCCAGTGGTAGTCACACCTCCACGCCCAGTACCAGCTCCACGTCCGGTGGTAGTAGTAGAGCGTCATCCTGACAATGTAGCCACAGCAGCCGTAGTAGGCGGTATCATAGGTGGTGTAATCGGAGCAATAGTAAGATAAGAAAACCTTATTGATTCAAATAGCAAGAGCCTCCCTTACGGCATATATGCCACGGGGAGGCTTTCTTTTTTATATCCCTTACACATTACTCTCCGTATATCTCCTTCAGTTTCCTGCCGAGAGCCTTGCCACGCAAGTTGATGGCTACTATCTTTCCGTTACCGTCGCAAAATATGTTTTTTCTTTTGTTTAATCAGCACTTGAGAAGCGCAAGGTATTAAGTCTGCATACAGACTTGCCCTTGGTCTTTGAAGAGAACACCAGATACAGGGCATGCTTGCCGTTGTAATGGCTAAGGCTGCTCACATCAACTGACGCACGGACAGGCTCTCCTGCCTTCGCACCGCTGCCTTTGACTGTCAGCGAACCTATGCGCACGCCGCCCTCCTGCTCTGACGGACGGTCTATGTATATATCCACTATGCCGTCAATGCCCTCCGGCTCATAGTTGAGCTGCAGGCGCAGTTTCTTCTTGCCATACGTCTTTGAGAAGTTGTAGTATTTGTAGCCCACCACCGAACCGTCAACATTATTGACCATAGGACAGCGGTTTATCTCAGCGGCGTATGGATTGGTTATCTCCGCCGCCTTGTCATAGCTGTAGCCAGGATACTCTTCAAGGTAATGCACCTCTGTATGCGAACCGGAGTATATCATATTCGGGAACTCCTGCCGCGCACCATGCGGTCCGGTGTAATAGCAGGCTATGCCTGCCTGGAACTCTGTGAGCGGGTCAAGGCCTTCGGTCTTGAATCCCTCAGAGGTGTACTCTGCCTCGCTGATACGCACATAGCCGCCCTCGCCTTCACGCACCTCTACTTCCACTGGTGCCACCATGGCCTGACGCGAATACTCTGACGTACCTGCCTGGCGGTGGTAGAACACCCACCACTTGCCATTGATACAGCAGAGGCTGCCATGGGTGTTACCGCCAGGTGTGGCTGTGGCCTTCACACTGCCGTCAGGCTGACGCTCCTTGCCACGTCCATCAATAATGGTGCCGCCGTATGTCCACGGTCCCAGCGGAGAGTTGGAGTAACAGTATGCCAGGGTGTAGTTGGTCTGCGGCAGTCCGTCCTCACCCTCGTTAGTCCAGCGGCTGTATATAAACACATACTTGTCTTTTATCTTTCTTATGGATGACGCTTCAAAGAAACGATACACCATGTTTACAGAATCCTTGAAACTCGTTATCATATTGTCTATTACCTTCGTGCCCGGCCTCACCGTACTCATAGTGGCAGGGTCAAGCTCTGCCGCCATCGAACGGGTAAAGCCCCAGTAGGCATACGCCCTGCCGTCGTCATCGACGAAGGCTGCGGGGTCAAAGCTTATAGGACCCACAGTGCGGCGTGGGTTATCCTTGCTCCAGTTGCACACCTCAAACGGTCCGTCGGGACGATAGCTCTTGGCCACGGCACTGCCGCGCTCGTCTGACTGCACATTAGGATAGAGGTAATACACCTTCCTGCCGGTGGAGTCTGTGGTCTCACACACATCGGGGGCATACAGCACGTCACCGTCTCCGTTAGCATTGATAAGGTTGCCGTCACGGTCTTTGTCAAGGCGGAATATAATGCCGTCACAACGCCAGTGGGCAAGGTCGTCAACAGACGCCGACCACACTACCTGGTCCCTGCCGCAATAATACTTGCGCAGCATATCATGCGAACCGTATATATAAACCCTGTATTTGCCCGGGTTATCGGGGTCCTCAAAAACGTATGGCTCTCCGTCAGGGATAAACTCCCACAACGGCAGGTAAGGATTCTGGGCACTGACGTTACAAAGGAGCGCAAATAGCATAAAAAACAGTGATGTTACAATCTTCATATCCGTATAACTATTGTTTAAGGTTATGTTTCGGGATACAAAGATAACATTTTTCCGTGACATATAAAAACTTTTCGCCTATTTGATTATTCTCTCTTTTTTCGTAACATACGTTTTGCCCTCGCCACTGTGATAGTGTTCTGGTCGTTCGTGGAGATTGCCGCGCGCAACGGTTTCTTCAGCGAGGTATGGGTGGACCCGGTGAACCACAAGACTGAGGTGGGATTGATAGCTGCGGCATTCCTCATAGCCGTAACCGCCACATTGTTCTTCTCTAAGTATATCACAACGAAGACTGCCGCTGACGAGGAGTAGGCAGGCATCAACACGGGCTTTCTTAGCAACTGTAAAATTTACCGTAAAAGAAAACTCTTTTTAAGCGAATAAAAGGCACCTGGTGGGCTGCCAGCCCATAAAGGGGTGCGAATTGAATACAGGGCCTCTGAGGGGGCAAAAACAAGAACGACCTTTTTGCAAGATGTAGCAAAAAGGTCGTTCTTTATGTTTTTTCAGTGTAAAAGCTATGCTTTTATGTGGAGAAAGCTATCACTTCACGCCACAAAAGGGCAACTTTCAGAGTGTAAAAGCTATCGTTTTACGACGTAAAAGCTATGCTTTCACCGCTTTTTTAGAAAACTTTACATTTTCAAAGGCGGTACATTTTACAGTTTTTCGTCTTCGTCCAGTCCCGTTTTCGTCTTCGTCCAGCCACGTTTTCGTCTTCGTCCAGCCACGTTTTCGTCCAACAATCAGTGCAATCCGTATAATCAGTCTAAATCCGTTGTTAAAATAATCTATTTAATTAATTTTAATCCGTTGTTTGAGAAATCAATGTAATCACTGTAATCTGTGGTCGCTATATTCGTGGTCGTTTTCGTTTTATCCCACCTGACTGCCTGGCTTGACATCTTTTGATGTCGTGGTGACAGAGAGTGTTCCGTCATAGTCAACGGCTGAGAGTATCATGCCCTGGCTCTCCTCACCCATCATCTTACGTGGGGCGAAGTTTGCAACGAAGAGTACCCGCTTGCCTACCAACTCGGCTGGGTCCTCATAGTATGCGGCAATGCCAGAGAGGATGGTGCGACCGTCAGGGGTTCCGTCGTCAATGTGGAACTTCAGCAGTTTCTTTGACTTCTTCACCTTCTCGCATGATGTGACGAGTCCCACGCGTATGTCCAGTTTCTCGAAGGTCTCAAAGTCCACATTCTCCTTTACCGGTTCCGGCACATAGGACTCTGCCTCGTTAGCCTTCTTGGCATTCTCAAGTTTCTGCAGCTGTGCGTCGATAACGCTGTCTTCTATCTTTTCAAACAGCAGCGCAGGCTCTGCCAGCTGGTGGCCAGCCTTGAGGATGTCCATGCTGCCGAGCTGCTCCCACTCGAATGTTGGCAGGCTGAGCATCTCACGCAGTCTCTTTGAAGAGAACGGCAGGAACGGCTCGAAAGCTATTGCAAGATTTGCAGTCAACTGCAGACATACGAAGAGGATGGTCTTAACACGCTCCGGGTCGGTTTTCCATACCTTCCAAGGCTCGCACTCAGTGATGTAGCGGTTGCCTATGCGGGCGAGGTTCATAGCCTCTTTCTGTGCCTCGCGGAACTTGAACTGCTCAAGGTATTCCTCCACGCGCTCCTTCACGTCCTTGAACTCCGCAATGGCTTGGTTGTCAACATCAAGCAGAGTGCCGCATGCCGGTACCACGCCGTCGAAGTATTTCTTGGTGAGCTGCAAGGCACGGTTTACGAAGTTACCGTAGATAGCCACGAGCTCAGAGTTATTACGCTCCTGGAAGTCTTTCCATGTGAAGTTGTTGTCCTTGGTCTCAGGCGCATTGGCGGTGAGCACATAGCGCAGCACGTCCTGCTTGCCAGGCAGGTCAACGAGGTACTCATGGAGCCATACAGCCCAGTTGCGTGAGGTTGATATCTTGTCGTCCTCAAGGTTAAGGAACTCATTTGCCGGCACGTTGTCAGGCATGATGTAGCCGCCGTGGGCTTTCATCATCACTGGGAAGATAAGGCAGTGGAACACGATGTTGTCCTTGCCTATGAAGTGTATGAGACGGGTATCGTCCTGCTGCCACCACTTCTGCCATGTGCCCCACTTCTCAGGCTCCTTATCACAGAGTTCCTTGGTGTTTGAGATATAGCCTATCGGTGCGTCAAACCACACGTAGAGCACCTTGCCCTCGGCTCCCTCCACCGGTACTGGTATGCCCCAGTCGAGGTCACGCGTCATGGCACGCGGCTGCAGGTCCATGTCGAGCCATGACTTGCACTGGCCATAGACGTTGGAGCGCCACTCCTTGTGACCTTCCAGTATCCACTGCTTCAGCCAGTCCTGATAGCGACCCAGCGGCAGGTACCAGTTCTTGGTAGGACGCTTGACAAGTCCGTGACCGGGGTTGTTCTTATTGGTTGGGTTGATAAGCTCGTCAGGAGAGAGTGTGGCACCACACTTCTCGCACTGGTCGCCGTAGGCTCCCTGAGCATGGCATCGTGGGCACTCGCCAACGATGTTGCGGTCGGTGAGGAACTCGCCCGTCACCTCGTCGCAATACTGCTCCTCAGTTATCTCCTCCAGCTCGCCCTTGTCATAGAGGGTACGGAAGAAGTCGGAGGCGAACTTGTGGTGTATGTCGCTGGTGGTGCGGCTGTAGATATCAAACGAGATACCGAAGTCCTCAAAGGATTTCTTTATCATCTCGTGGTAACGGTCAACCACCTGCTGAACGGTGATGCCCTCTTTCTTGGCGCGTATGGTGACAGGCACGCCGTGCTCGTCACTGCCGCCGACGAAGAGTACGTCACGCTTCTTCAGGCGCAGGTAACGCACGTAGATGTCTGCCGGTACATATACTCCTGCCAGATGGCCTATGTGCACTCCACCGTTGGCGTAAGGAAGCGCCGCGGTGACAGTGGTGCGGTTGTATTTCTTTTCTTCCATTGTCGTCTTTCCTTTCTTTCTTTATGCAAAGTTACGAAGAAAAGTGCTAATAGCCAAATAATTTAGGCTTGATAGCGAGAAGTTTGAAAAAAATGTGTACCTTTGTAGTCTCATATATTCCAAATTGTAAAGATGATTAAGATACAAAATATCACGAAGTCTTACGGACAGCTGCAGGTGCTGAAGGGCATCGACCTCTGCGTGGAGAAAGGCGAGGTGGTGAGCATAGTGGGACCAAGCGGTGCCGGCAAGACCACGCTGCTGCAGATAATGGGCACGCTGGACAGGCCTGACAGCGGCACGGTGATGATTAACGACATTGACGTGACCACGCTGTCAACCAACGCGCTGGCCGACTTCCGCAACAAGAACATAGGTTTCGTGTTCCAGTTTCACCAGCTGCTGCCTGAGTTCACAGCTGAGGAGAACGTGATGTTGCCGGCTCTTATTGCTGGCAAGAAACGCAGCGAGGCGAAGGCACGCTGCAAGGAGCTGATGCAGTTTCTCGGACTGGCAGACAGGATGGGACACAAACCGGCGGAGCTGTCGGGAGGTGAGAAGCAGCGCGTGGCGGTGGCGAGGGCTTTGATTAACAACCCAGCCGTGATACTGGCTGACGAGCCGTCGGGGTCTCTTGACTCAAAGAACAAGCAGGAGCTGCACCAGCTCTTCTTTGAGCTCAGAGAGAAGTACAACCAGACGTTTGTCATCGTGACGCACGATGAGGAACTGGCACGCACAACCGACCGCACCATTCACATCAAGGATGGTATGGTATTAAATAACGATGACCATGGAAAAACTGAGACTGGGACAGAAGAATAAGTTGCGCGCCACATGGCGTGTTGACTTTGGAATGTACCTTGAGGGAGGCGGATATGAGGGTAAGATATTGCTGCCTGAGAGATATGTGCCGGAAGACCTTGAGGTGGGAGATGAGATTGAGGTGTTTTTATATCTGGACAACGAGGAGAGGCTCATAGCTACCACATTGGAGCCGAAGGCTATGGTGGGCGACTTCGCCTACCTTGAGGTGGCATGGGTTAACGAGTATGGTGCTTTCCTTGACTGGGGACTGATGAAGGACTTGTTCTGTCCGTTCCGCGAGCAGAAGAGGCGCATGGAGCGCGGACGCTCATACATTGTCTATGTGCATGTTGACGAGGAGAGCTACCGCATCATGGCTTCTGCCAAGATAGAGAAGTTCCTGCACACGCTGCAGCCCGGAGATGATAAGGCCCTGACCGTAGGACAGGAGGTGGACCTGCTGATATGGCAAAAGACCGACCTGGGTTTCAAGGTGATTATAGACAACCGCTACGGTGGACTGCTTTATGACACTCAGGTGTTCCGCTCTCTGCACACCGGCGACCGCGTGAAGGGTTTTATATCACAGCTGCGTAAGGACGGTAAGATTGACTGTGCACTGCAGAAGAGCGGCAGACAACATACAGAGGATTTCTCTGCACGTCTCCTGAGATACCTTGAGACACAAGGAGGCCGCTGCCGCCTTGGTGACAAGAGCGACGCCGCCGACATACAGGAGCAGTTTGGAGTCAGCAAGAGAACATACAAGCAGGCCGTAGGCGATTTGTACAAGAGAAGGCTGATAAGGATTACCGACAACGGCATCGAACTGATATAGGCAACGGCATTGCCATAGGTGTATAGACAACGGCATGGGGTTGACATAGACAACAACATTGAACAGCTATAGACTATAGCACCGAGGTTAATATGGGCAACTCCCTACCCTGCCAAGGGCTGAGGTTTTTTAACAAGAAGAATGCCCATAACGGATATACAACATCAGAGGGGATGACCTTTTCGGTCATCCCCTCTGTTTTGGAGATTTGGGATTGGTACAAAAAAAAAGCAGCGATGTGAGTTTTTATCACATCGCTGCTTTTGTATTACATATATTATAATGTATAATCCACTATATCATTCTTCAACATAGTCGTCGCTGTCAAACCACTCGCCGCCCCATGCCTTAGCATCGTCAACATCGGTCTTCTCATCGTCCTTACCATTACCGCCTGACTCAAGCAATATATTGTCCAATTCTGCATCAAGAACATCTAATTCCGGGGCCACATATAGTTTCTTTTCCATCTTACCTATCATATTACGTTCGTACTGTCTTCTTACGTTTACACAAAGTTACGTATATTTTGTGTTACATAGAAATTTTTTACAATTAATTAACATAGTTGATAGTAATTACCCTATCTTTGTAGGTGTTTTCTGCCGTTTTCGTCTATAACAATGCCCTTATAGGTGTCATCTACTTCCTGACCAGCAAGGTTGACGCGACGTGAAGAACGCTTCTTCTGCTCATCTTGTACACCACCAATGCCTGTTGCCTCCTCATCAATGAAGAATGCGGATTTCGCTCCAGCATCGCTATCCAAGAAATTTGACACGAAGTATGCCTTACGCGGCTCCATCACCTTGTCTCTTGATGCTTGCTTGAACTTTCCACCTGACACGACATAGACTATAGAGTCTCCAACAGAATTGCAATAGAACTCCTCTGTCAAAGAACCGCGCAGAAGGTTTACATAAGGAAGCGACTGGCAATTGCCCCAAGGTATCTTATAAGTAGAGTCCTTCTCTTCCGCTCCCTGGAATATAAACGGAGTATTGCTTGGCACCTCAAACACTTCCTTTGTATAGATAGAGTCCTCATCCTCTGACTCCACAATGAACATTCTAACCTCTCCATCATAATCCCTTATATCAAGAGGCTTATCTGAAACGTATGTGGTGAATCCTGACGCTGACGTGGTTATATAGTCATAACCGAGGTACTTAGATACTATATAAGCCTTGCCTGCTTTTAAAACCATTGTTTGGGCAGCTGTCTTAAACTTGCCATCAGAAAGAACAAACACCGTAGAGTCTCCAAATTCTGAAACGAGATGTTCTTCTGTTCTAGAACCACGTGTAATAGTACCAGAAGGCAACTCTGTCACTTCCTCATTTGCGTATGGTAATGAGTATGTCTTACTAACCTCACCCTCAAGACTCTTCACGAAGAAAGGAGTACCAGCAGGTATCTTCACTATACGCTCAAGGACGAACTCTGTTGGCCTCTCACGAATAGCTATATATGCCTCTACCTCATTATATACGTCAGTCAAATCCAACGCATGTTCACAAACGTATGACGTATGTCCGCTTTCACTTGTTGTGACTTTCTCATAGCCTCTATACTTTGACACGAAATAGGCTTTACCCTTTGCCATCACCTTAGTCTTGGCTGCTACCTTAAACACACCACCGCTTACAACATATACTATATTAGCAGTATCTGCGACAGCAAATTCCTTGTCCCAAGAGCCTTGCAACAGATTTTTTCTACTCAGCTCAAAACAGTTGCCTGTAGGAACTTTGTAGGTGGTATTCGGAGCACCCTGTAATATAATAGGAGTTTTAGCCGGCACTTGATCCATTGCAATAGTAAATATCTGGCTCACTGTCTCTTTATAGACAATGAGAGCCATCAGTTCGCCATTCAGACTACTGAAATCGAGCGCGCCCTTCGTCACATAGGTGGTGGCACCAGAAGCAGAAGTGGTTATTGTCTCATAGCCCTTCCATGGAGAGATAATATAACCCACGCCCCACGACAAACTCATTGTGCTTGGAGCGACATCAACCTTACCATTTATCACTGTATACACATAAGTGTTTACGCTGCCCACATAGAAGCCCTTCTCGTTACTACCCTCTATAAGGTTTACTACATCAAGACTATCGCATGTACCTACAGGCACCTTATAAGTGACACCTGCCTTACCTTTTACGAAGAAAGCTGTATGAGCTGGCACCTCATATACTCTCTTGAATTGCGGACCATCCAATGTCACAGTATCACACACAAGCACCTCAAGAGAATCCATCCCTGTAAAGTCAAGAGCCTTGTCTGTAACAAACGAGCGCATACCCGTTGAAGGAATAGCTATGTCAACAGACGCTATGATTACCGGCAACTCATACTGTGATATCAAATATACAGTGCCAGCCGGTATGACTGCCGTCTGGTCCACATGTGTCAGTCTGTCACTGTTCTCCAACAAACCATATACATAATGGTTCTCGGTGCTTACATCGAAGTCCTCTGTCATTGAACCACAGAACTTGTTGTCACCTATTGTAACCTCACCCTTTTTATAAGGGATGCGATACTCAGTGTTTGGCTTTCCGTTCTTAAGAAGGATTGGAGTACCTGCAGGCACTGCGCTTACCGGCGACAGTATAACACTGTCATTGCCAACCTCTCCTGTAGCAATATAAGCCCTTATACCAACCTCCCTGAAATCCAAAGCATTTGAGGTAATAAGAGTCAATGCTCCCGAAGCATTTGTCTTTACTGTCTCAAAGCCCACATACTTCGTTATATAATATGACTCTCCGGCCGGTATAATGCTTACAGAAGACTTGTCTATAATCTCTACCTTACCTGTGGTAGAGTTGAGCGCATATACTACTTTGTCGATGCTTGAGGTTACGAAAGGCTCTGTCTCTGAGCCCATGAAGAAATTATCACATGGGATACTTGCCGTAGGAACCTCAGGAACATCGTATGTCGTACCTGCTGTACCCTCAAGTATAGCACCGTTGTGTGCAGGCAACTGAGTAACAGGCTTAAGGTGAACGCTGTCAGGCGTCTCATACTCCAGGGCATACGCCTTCAAACCTTCAACACCGCTGAAGTCAAGTGCCTTGTCGCTGTATATAGACAGCCTGCCACTCGAAGACATAGTGTAATGACGATAAACAGTCTCGTCAAGTGCAGATATTATATAAGGTGTACGCGCTGGTATCGGCTGTGACTTGTCTGCAACCTTCTGCATCTTGCCGTTTGTAAGGTCTAATACATACACTGGCTTCTCAACGTTGCTGATGTCAACCGCAGTCTCGTTGTATGCAAGCATGTTACCCTGACCTTCAGCAGAAGACAACACCGGCACCAGGTACGTCTTATTAGGCGTGCCTGTTATTATAACAGCATCTCCCGCCGGTGCATCAAGCACCTCAGTATATGTAAAGTTACCGCTTGTCTCCTCTGCCGTAACGATTTCTGCCTTAAACTCTGACGGCATATCAGAGAAATCGAGGGCGTTGTCTGTCATGTAGGCCGCATAGCCATACTCGTTTGTAGTGATGAGCTCCTTATCAGAGCGGACAGCGACAGATGTCACATACGTGCCATAAGGTAACGTCACATATAAGTTTCCGCCCTCACTATACATCTTGTATATGTACTCATTTCTCGTTGACGCTCCTGAAACAAGCTCGGCATTGCCGCTCATCAGCTCAGGCTCATTGCCGTTTGTACGGATAAACACATACTCTCCTCCTGACAGACCTTTTATGCCCATACCTTCATAACGGGAGTAGTACAATTCATCCGAATTCGCCAACTCCTCTTCGGTCATACTGTCATTATCCAGCTCTGGCACAGCGTGCTTAAGACTGAGCAATCCGCCTTTCTGGCCGTCTTCCTTCTGCATAAAGAACACACTGTCAGTTGTCAGGGTTATTCTGTTGTCTATGCTGATATCTGTATTGCCAACCTTAGCTATACTGTAGAAGCTCTTATAGAACTCCTCCATTACGAAGGAAGACTCACTGCTCAAAGTCAGCGGCATCTGTGACGTACCCATGGAAGCAATATCTATCTTGCCGATAAGGTCCTCCTCCCATACTGTATTCAGATTAGGATATGGTTCCGTCGCCCAAGTAGCCCAGCCTCTTGTATATCCAGTAGCCTCCATCTGGGTCCATACTGTATTTCCTTCAGCTACATACAGGGTATCTCCCTGGTTGTAGTTCATCTGTTCACCGCTTTCTCCATTCACGGAGTATAACCACGTATATTCCTGAGGCATCACACCTATTGACTCCAAGTTCGGGTCAATCGTAAAACGATAGCCCTTACCCGGCTCATACCCCAACTTGATAATCTGAGGACGGAACCTAGGCTGCGAGCCTGCACCAGTACCAAAGCTCACCACCTCCGTAGTATCCTCAAAGACGGCATTTACCGCGTAAGCATACAAGGTCTTGTACTCAGAGGTAATCTCTCCGTCATACTTTATCCACCCCTCGTCACCTATATTCAGCGGTGTGCTTGAATAATATATCTCCGCGCCTTCCGTTGCACACGCAATAGCGACAGTACGACTTTTGCCTGAAGCTCCTGTCACCGTAAATGTCGGCACGGCACACTTCTCATACTCCTCACTTGACTGTGCGGTCAGCTTAATGTTATCAAAAACAAACTGTTTCGGTTCTCCACTTTGCATCTCCGGCGAATAGCAATAGAAGCCTCGCGGCTTACCTAGTGTCTGAGCATCAACAGTCTTTTCAATAACATAGTTAGAGAAGTCAGCACAGTTCAACGTTATCTTCAACTCCGCAGAACTTGTATTTGCTTTTGTGCACTCCATCTTCACATGTATCACTGAACGAATAAGAGTATCTTCCAGTTCCTCACCTCCAACTATTATCTTATGGCGTCGCAATTCATCAATATTGCTCACTGCGTCCCGATCCAACTGGCTATACATCGCCACGAAAGACAGATAAGCATCATTTATATATGTACCGCTTGCAACACTTGAATTCTCACCCGTTACAGCAACCTGCCCTTTAGCAGTCGAGATGTTTGGCATCTCTAAATCAAACTCCATCACCCAATTATCCTCAATATTCGAATAGCCATATCCGAAATCGAGATATCCATACTGAGGCATAGGAATAGGAACAGCCATAAACATAACACCAGAAATATTAGCCGTTGGCCCAGGCTGCCAACCAGCCGGTGAAGTCGAAAACGTGGCATACTTTCCCAACGCCACGCTCGCCTGATCAAATGACTCGTTCACAAATTCTTTAGTGATAACTTTAGTCTCTGCACTAATCGCATTAAAAGCCAACGTTACAAGAAGTGCAACGGCAGCTAGAAATCTTTCTAATCTCCTCATTATTTTGCGTTTCTTTAATTTCTGACCTTGTGTTACATGATATTTGCCACAAAGGTACATATTTATTTTTATATATTAGCAAAAATATAAACTGTTTATCATTTTTTAACTAAAAGCACATCTCAATTCAACTTCGTGGTGTTTTTCCTCAGACACACAAGCCTTTACACATACCATACATTTTCTTGACATAAATAAAAAAAAGCTAAAAAATTTTGCGAGTTGAGGAAATATTATTACCTTTGCACGCAAATGACCAGTTTTGAGACCTTGAAAATCGACTTGCAGACAGTTACTAAAGATGAGCAGACGTTCACCTGTACTGTTGGTGATGACTTCTTCCAAAGTCTCAGCGATGCCGAAATACACAGCGGCTGCGTGAACACCTCCATGTCTATACGCAAGGCAGTAGGAGATGTGTTTACGTTGAAGTTGTGCATTGAAGGCAACGTCATCGTGCCGTGTGATCTTTGTCTTGAGGACATGCAGCAACCCGTCAGTGGCGAGAGCATTTTCTACATAAAGACAGGCAAAGAGGAAGAGGCAGACGACAACACCATAATGATTGCAGAGGGCGAAACAACCCTTGACGTCACATGGGTTGTCTATGAGACGATAGCACTGGCAGTACCCATTAAGCACGTTCATGCACCTGGAAAATGCAATGCTGCGATGACAGACATCCTGAAGGAGCTGTCAGCCGCCCGAAGCGGTGATGAGACTGCAGACAGTGATATTGACCCACGCTGGGCTGGATTAATGAAATTAAAACAAACAAAAAGTATTCAGTAGTTAAGAGCACATGGCTTCTTAACGCAAAAACTTAAAAGAAAAAATGGCACATCCAAAAAGAAGACAATCAAAGACACGTACACTCAAGCGTCGTACACATGACAAAGCAGTAGCTCCTACACTTGCAGTATGTCCTAACTGTGGTTCATACTATGTATATCACACAGTATGTCCTACTTGTGGTCAGTACCGTGGCAAGCAGGCTATTGTAATGGAAGACGCTGAGTAATTACAGGAAACACAATGAATAAAATAAACGCTGTAATCACTGGTGTCGGTGGCTACGTACCTGAGTACATCCTGACCAACGAGGAGCTCTCACGCATGGTGGACACTGATGACGAGTGGATAACAACACGCGTAGGCATCAAGGAACGTCGTATCCTCAATGAGGAGGGTCTTGGCTCCGCCTATATGGCACGCAAGGCTTGTCGCCAATTGTTGCAGAAGACGCAAGTTGATCCACAGACCGTGGAGTGCGTTATATGTGCGTCAACCACACCAGACTATCGTTTCCCTTCTAACGCTTCGATAGTTATCGGCAAGCTGGGCCTCAACAATGCCCATGGCTTTGACGTTTCATGCGCATGCTGCGGTTTCCTCTACATTCTTGACATGGCAGCAGCCATGATACAGAGTGGACGTTACAAGCGCATTATCTGCGTAGCTGCAGAGAAGATGTCATCAATGGTAGACTATCAGGATCGTCAGACCTGTGTCCTCTTCGGTGACGGTGCGGCAGCAGTAATGATGGAGGCAACGGAAGAGGAAGGCATCGGTTTCCAGGACTCATTCCTGCGTACCGACGGCAAGGGTCTGCCATTCCTTCACATGAAGGCCGGCGGCTCAGTATGTCCTGCGTCACACTATACCGTTGACCACCGTATGCACTACATCTACCAGGAGGGACGCACAGTGTTCCGCTATGCAGTCACTTCTATGGCCGATGACGTAGAGGAAGTAATGCGTCGCAACAACCTCACCAAGGATGACGTGAAATGGGTAATACCTCACGAGGCTAACCTCCGCATCATCGAGGCTGTAACCAAGCGTCTTGAGATTCCACTTGAGAAGGTTCTGGTAAACATCGAGCACTACGGTAACACAAGTGCCGCATCCATTGCCTTGGCCCTGTGGGATTATGAGAAGCGTCTGAAGAAAGGCGACAATATCATCTTGACCGCTTTCGGAGCAGGCTTCGTACACGGTGCAAGCTTCTACAAGTGGGGATACAATGGATAATGAATAATGCATAATTCATAATTGCCAGCAAATCACACAAGACCGTTGCCAGCAACACATTATGAATTATAAATTATGAATTGACATGAAGCATAAAGCAGGATTCGTAAACATAGTAGGCAATCCTAATGTAGGTAAAAGTACGCTCATGAACCAATTGGTTGGTGAGCGTATTTCGATTGCCACCTTCAAGGCACAAACCACACGCCATCGCATCATGGGTATTGTAAATACACCCGAGATGCAGATAGTATTCTCTGACACCCCAGGAGTATTGAAGCCTAACTACAAGCTACAGGAGTCGATGTTGGCCTTCTCTGAGTCTGCGTTGCAGGACGCGGACATCCTCCTCTATGTCACCGACGTTGTGGAGAATCCAGAGAAGAACCGCGACTTCCTTGACAAGGTGGCAAAGATGACTATCCCCGTCATACTGCTTATCAACAAGATTGACCAGAGCGACCAAAAGCAACTGGGCGACATTGTAGAGCAATGGCACAAGCTTCTGCCCAACGCGGAGATTCTGCCTATATCTGCCAAGAACAAGTTTGGCACAGACATGTTGCTGGCACGCATCAAGGACTTGCTGCCTGAATCACCGGCATACTTTGACAAGGAGCAACTCACTGATAAACCAGCACGTTTCTTCGTTACGGAAACAATACGCGAGAAGATACTGCTATACTATGACAAAGAGATACCATACGCCGTAGAGGTACGTTGCGAGTCATTCAAAGAGACCGACAAACGCATCGACATACGTGCAGTGATATACGTTGAGCGCGAGTCACAGAAAGGTATCATCATCGGTCATCAGGGCATAGCACTGAAGAAGGTCAGCACCGAGGCACGCAAGACCCTTGAGAGATTCTTTGACAAGCATATTTTCCTTGAGACATACGTAAAGGTAGATAAGGACTGGCGCAGCAATGACAAGGAGCTTGACAACTTCGGCTACAATGCCATCTGATTAACACCCAGATATTACCTTGTAAACTCAGCGCCCACATAATTACGGCATAGAATCTGATTATCACTCAGATATTTTTCTTATTATTAACCCCCAGAGTAATATAACCCCAGTTTTATTACTGAGCAAAAAGTAGAACCTGTAAGGAGCAGGAAATGAAAAATGGGAAATTTAGTAGCTATCGTAGGCCGTCCTAACGTAGGAAAGTCTACACTTTTCAACAGACTGACAAAGACACGCCATGCCATCGTCAGCGACGTGGCAGGCACCACACGCGACCGTCAGTACGGCAAGTGCGAGTGGAACGGGCAAGAGTTCTCCGTCGTTGATACCGGCGGATGGGTAGTAAACTCAGACGACATCTTCGAGGATGCCATACGCGATCAAGTAAAGATAGCCACCGAGGAGGCCGACCTTGTGCTGTTCCTCGTTGACGTGCAGACGGGCGTCACCGACCTTGACACTGACGTGGCACAGATACTTCGCAAGACAAAGATGCCAGTCATCCTCGTGTCAAACAAGACTGACAACAACGACCAGCAGTATTATGCCGCCGACTTCTACCGTCTCGGACTGGGCGACCCTGTGTGCATCAGCGCCATCTCCGGTTCCGGTACGGGCGACCTGCTTGACATGGTGCTTGAGCGCCTGCCCAAAGACGTGAAGGATGATGTAGAGGAGAACATACCACGCTTTGCCGTAGTGGGCAGACCTAACGCCGGCAAGTCAAGTATCATCAATGCCTTCATAGGCGAGGACCGCAACATCGTAACAGAGATAGCAGGTACCACACGCGACAGTATATACACACGCTATGACAAGTTCGGCTTCGACTTCTACCTTGTTGACACCGCCGGAATACGCCGCAAGAACAAGGTAAGCGAGGACCTCGAGTTCTACAGCGTCATGCGCTCCATCCGCGCCATAGAGAACAGCGACGTCTGCATTCTCATGATTGACGCCACACGAGGCATAGAGGCCCAGGATATGAACATCTTCCAGCTGATACAGAAGAACAACAAGTCACTGGTGGTGGTGGTAAACAAGTGGGACCTTGTGGAGGACAAGTCGCCTATAGCCATCAAGACATTTGAGAACGCCATACGTGAGCGCATGGCTCCGTTCACCGACTTCCCTATCGTCTTTGCCTCCGCACTGACAAAGCAGCGCATCTTCAAGGTACTTGAGACTGCCAAGCAGGTATATCTCAACCGCAAGGCGCGTATCGGCACAAGCAAACTCAACGAGGTTATGCTGCCAATCATCGAGGCCACACCACCGCAGTCTATCAAGGGCAAGTACATCAAGATTAAGTATTGCAACCAGATACCTGACACGCAGATACCTACCTTCGTATTCTACGCCAACCTGCCGCAATACGTCAAGGAACAGTATCGCCGCTTCCTCGAGAACCAGTTGCGCGCCAACTGGGAACTGACCGGCACACCTATCAACGTGTTCATCAGGCAGAAGTAATCACGATTCAGAGATACAGAAGTTAAGGAATTAAGGAGTTAAGACAAATGCTCTTACTGACAGGTAAGCGACATGAAGTCTTAACTCCTTTTTTTGTTTATGCACAACCAATATTAACGTGAATCCGATGAAAACAAACGATGTTAATAAAAAAGTGAATACTTGACAAGAATATTAACAATTTCGGACAATTTTAGATTACGATATTCAAATAATTGTCAAGAATTGTCAGAATTGTCGTCAATAAAATAACAATATTAAGTTTGTAGTTTTTTCGTCGAACTGACGTTATATTAACGTCCATTCGATGAGATAAGAGAAAAGAAAAAAGACCACAAACATTTGGTCGTAAGAAAATAATTTTTTAACTTTGCCGTACACAGTTATAATTCAAATAAAGTCATTAACCCTTAAAAACACATTTAATTACGAAACAGACAGTGATTTAACGAATTAAGTGCAGACGCACGCCGAGGAAATAATCCTCTTTGTTTGATTAACAAGAATCATTAACCCCAGCGTTGCTGCTCTTTTCTACATATATATACATGGACTAACAGTCCTTGTTCTCGTTCCTAAGAAACCGCCAATTTCAAACATCAGAGAACAAGCGATTAGTGTTCACGTACCCTTGTGGGGAGTGAACTGCATACGCTTTTCTTGATGTGCGGTGCTTGGTGGTACCTTTAGGAACGGAAAAGCAATGAACAGTTCCGCCTTTATTCTTTTTATACCATTATGAAAAACTTATACATTAAATTATGCCTTTTGGCATTATCAGCATTTTTTGTTCAAAGCCTCCATGCCTACGACTTTGAGGTTGATGGAATATACTACAACATAACATCATATACAGATTACACCGTGAAAGTGACATATAAGTCATATTCTAATTATTCTTATTATTCTGATTATTCTGGCACAATAGTAATTCCTAACAAAGTGACATACAATTCTATCACATACAATGTCACATCAATCGGTGATTATGCGTTCAACGACTGCACGGAATTGAAAAGTGTCACCATTCCATCAAGCGTCACATCAATCGGCAGTTATGCGTTCAAGGGCTGCACGGGGCTGACAAGCATCTCCATACCTTCAAGCGTCACCTCTATAGGCGGCTATGCGTTCTATGGATGCACGGGATTGATAAGTGTCACCATTCCATCAAGCGTCACATCTATCAAAGATTATACGTTCTACGGTTGCACAGGACTGACGAGTGTCACCATTCCATCAAGCGTCACATCTATCAAAGATTATACGTTCTACGGTTGCACAGGACTGACGAGTGTCACCATTCCATCAAGCGTCACATCTATCAAAGATTATACGTTCTACGGTTGCACAGGACTGACGAGTGTCACCATTCCATCAAGCGTCACATCAATCGGCTATGATGCGTTCTATGGATGCACGGGATTGAAAAGTGTCACCATTCCATCAAGCGTCTCCTCTATAGGCGGCTATGCGTTCTATGGATGCACGGGATTGATAAGTGTCACCATTCCATCAAGCGTCACATCAATCGGCTATGATGCGTTCTCAAAATGTAACAATCTCATGGATGTAGCGCTGAATAGTGAAAAAATAGTTTCAAAATCATATACAAGCGAATTCTTTTAAGAATTATAAGGATTAGAGTGAGATTCATCTCAGTCAATTATAATCAGTGAAATCCGTTAAATCCGTCTTCATCCGTTGTCAGATAAAATCCGTTGTCAGATAAATCCGTTGTCAAACATAATCCGTTGTCAAACATAACCCATCCCATCCGTTGCTATCTTCTAATCTGTTAAATCCGTCTTAATCCGTTGTCAGACAAAAACCGTTGTCAGATAAAATCCGTTGTCAGATAAATCCGTTGTCAAACATAACCCATCCCATCCGTTACTATCTTCTAATCTGTTTAATCCACGTAATCTGTGGTCGTTCTCACTCCGTGTAAACGGCAGTCACCTTATCCCTTCCTGATAATCGTCAGTCCGTCACGCAGCGGCATCATAACCCTTGACACCCGGTCGTCCTGCGCCACATGGTCATTGAAGCGCCTTATGCCCGCCGTCTGTTGGTCGCGCTCATAGTCAGGGTCTATCACATGGCCGTCCCACAACGTATTGTCTGCCAAGATGAACGCCCCTGGGTTCATCAGCGGCAGCAGTGCCTCGTATGTCTCCACATACGTACGCTTGTCGCCGTCAAGGAAAGCCATGTCAAACCTCTCGCCCAGTCCTGCAGCCTCCGTCCCTGCATCGCCTATAAGGAAAGTAACATAGTCAGCCCATGGCGAGTTTTCTATCCACGGACGCGTGAACGGCTCTTGCTCGTCGTTAATCTCATAGGTAAACAGATGGCCGCTGCCGTTAGCCGCCAGTCCCTCAGCCATACACAGGGCAGAGTAACCCGAGAACGTGCCGACCTCTATCACCCTCTGCGGACGTATCATACGCACCATCATCTTCAACAGGCGCCCCTGCAGGCGGCCCGACGCCATCCTGCCATGAAGCAGTCTCACATTGGTGTCACGCCACAGACGGTAGAGATACTCCGGTTCGGCGTCACTGTGTTCCAGCACATACTCGTCAAGCAGATGTTCGCCGTCAAGCGTGGTATGATTGGGGTCTTGTGTCTTGCTCTTAGCCATTGCTACTCTATATTTCCTTTATTCAAGTTTCATTTCGGGCGGAAACGTTAATTTTTATCAACTTTCCGCCCGAAATAGTTTTCTTTGAAGTATTCTTAGTATCTTTAGCCCAGCAATCCCTCGACAGCCAGTCGGTAGCTGTCAAGCCCGAAACCGCATATCACGCCTTTGCAGGCAGGGGAGAGATATGAGTGATGACGGAACTCCTCGCGCTGGTGTACGTTACTGATGTGTACCTCTATCACGGGGCACTTCAGTGAGCGTATGCAGTCGTGCAGCGCCACGGAGGTGTGGGTGTATGCACCGGCATTGAGCACCACACCGTCGTAGGTGAAGCCTACCTCCTGCAACTTGTTTATCATCTCACCCTCGATATTGCTCTGGTAATACTCCAGCTCAACCTGTGGGTAACGCTCCTTCAGTTTCGGCAGGTAGCTCTCAAACGAGCTGTCGCCGTAGATTCCTGGTTCCCTTACCCCAAGAAGATTGAGGTTAGGACCGTTCATGATTAGTATTTTCATAATTGAAACCCCTCCCCTTAATCCCCTCCCGAGGGAGGGGGGAGAATATGGGACGATTGTTTGTAATTGTTTTTATCTGTATCTATTATCTGTATAAACCAATTGTAAATCTGTATATGCGATTTGTAAAGACACACCTCTAACCACATATATCCTCCTCTCCCTTGGGAGGGGGAATATGGGACGATTGTTTGTAATTGTTTTATCTGTATCTATTATCTGTATAAACTAATTGTAAATCTGTATATGCAATTTGTAAAGACACACCTCTAACCACATATATTCTCCCCTCCCTCGGGAGGGGATTAAGGGGAGGGGTTATATCTTCTCCATCACCTTCCTCACTCCCTCGCTGGCGCCGCACTGCAGATGAGTTACGTTTGCCTTGGCTGTCACGGGCTTCGGGTCAATGAGGTATATGGGAGTGCCGGGCTTAACATACTGTACGAGTCCGGCAGCGGGATAAACATTGAGCGATGTGCCTATGATGATAAAGATATCGGCTTGCTGTGCCACCTGTGCGGCATCATACATATTAGGCACATTCTCACCGAAGAAGACGATGTACGGGCGCAGCAGCGAACCATCGCCAGCCTTCTCGCCGTGAGGCACCTCGAGACCTGTCTCGCCGAAGCCTTCATGCGGCAGTGAGACGTGATAGCGAGGATTGTCAACGTCGCGGCTGCTGCACATCCTCATCATCTCACCGTGCAGGTGGATAACCTTCGTGGAGCCGGCAGCCTCATGCAGTGCGTCCACATTCTGCGTTACGATGGTCACGTCATAATCTTTCTCCATCTCAGCCAGCAACTTGTGGCCCTCACATGGCTGCACATCCTTGTATTTCACGCGCAGCATGTTATAGAAGTCATTGACGTAATCAGGATTAGCCTCCCACCCCTCATGCGTGGCAACGCGCTCTACGGGATAGTTGTCCCACAAGCCTCCTGCATCACGGAATGTGCTCAGGCCGCTCTCTACCGACATTCCTGCGCCGGTCAATACCACAATCTTCTTTTTCATATCGCAGTTTTCGTTATACCAACTCCGTCCCGCCCTGCAAGGGAGGGAGAAGTCGTCATGTTATACCACAAATGCAAAGTTAATATTTTTTCTTGATATAGATTATTTTGCAATAAGGAAAATAAAGGTGTCACAACTGTCTTAACATATTTTAGCATGATGAAAGACAAGTAAATGCAAACTTTTGAGTAATTTTGTATGATTATTGAAATTAACTCAACTTTCGCAAGCTTCAGTTTCGTTGAGGTTTAAGGTTTTGCGGTCGCTTCACTTCAAGGTTTTAAGGTGATATTAGGCAACTATTCACCACAATTAAACATATTTCACCTCATGACCTTACGACCTTATAAAACCTGTTAACCCAACAAGTTGAGCATTTGCGAAACTTGAAAAATTTATTTAAGATGGACAAAACAAGTTATGCCCTTGGTATGGGAATCGGACGTCAGCTGAAAGACATGGGTGCTGACAAACTGAACTTAGATGATTTTGCACAGGCAATAAAGGACTGTGTCAATGGTAAACCACAGATGACAGACGCAGAAGCACAGCAGTTGACTCAGCAGTTCTTCGTAGAGCAGGAGAAGCAACAGCGTGCGCGCGCAGCCGAGTTAGGCAAGGCCCAGAAGGCTGAGGGCGAGAAATATCTTGAGGAGAACGCAAAGAAGGACGGAGTGATAACAACTCCTTCCGGACTGCAATATAAGGTACTAAAAGAGGGTAACGGTAAATCACCAAAGGCCACCGACAGCGTAGTATGCCACTATGAGGGTTTCCTCATCAACGGTACACTGTTTGACTCAAGCGTACAGCGCGGCACTCCAGCCACCTTCCCACTTAACGGTGTGATAAAAGGATGGACCGAGGGTCTGCAGCTGATGAAAGAAGGCGGCAAGTACCGTTTCTTCATACCTTACCACCTGGCTTACGGCGAGGCTGGTTCCGCAGGTGCCATTCCTCCATTCGCCACCCTGATATTCGACGTTGAGTTGATAGAGGTGAAGTAAACGAAAACGAAAACGAAAACGAAAACGAAAACGAAAACGAAGACGAAAACGAAGACGAAAACGAAGACGAAAACGAAGACGACCACAGATTACAGTGATTACAATGATTATTCTTTAACAACGGATTAAGACTGATTATACGGATTTTACGAATTGTAAAAAGAATAGTTATGAGTAATAATCCAGAAATAAAATAATTAATGAAAAATTCTTGCGTCCCTTCGGTGGCAAGCGTCTCCTTACGTCGCCGAGCGCGTGGACGATTACATGAGAATTAAAACGAAAACGAAAACGAAAACGAAGACGAAAACGAAAACGAAGACGAAAACGAAAACAAAGACGAAAACAAAAAATAACAATAAAACAATTTAGGAAAAATGAAGAAATTCACATTCGCTGCTTGCGTAGCCATTGCAGCAGCTGTATTTACCTCATGCGGTAACGGTACTCCAACCGCAAACTTGAAAAACGACATTGACACTCTGAGCTATGCCGTTGGTATGTCACAGAGCGACGGCCTGAAGGAATATCTCGTAGAGCGTGTTGGAGTTGACACTGCATATATAGATGAGTTCATCAAGGGTCTCAACGAGGGTGCTACTGCCGGCGACGACAAGAAGAAGGCAGCCTACTATGCTGGTATCCAGGTAGGTCAGCAGATAGGCGGACAGATGGTACAGGGACTGAACTACGAGCTCTTCGGCGCTGACTCTACACAGACCATCTCTCTGAAGAACCTCCTCGCTGGTTTCGTGTCTGGCGTTACAGGCAAGAAGCAGCTGATGGACCTGGAGACCGCACGCAAGACTCTTGAGGCTAAGATGCACACCATCAAGGCAGCCAACATGGAGAAGCAGTACGGCGACTACAAGAAGAAGAACGAGGCTTACCTCGCCAACAACAAGAAGCAGCCAGGCGTTGTAACACTGCCAAGCGGCGTACAGTACAAGGTGCTGAAGGCTGGTACCGGCACTGTGCCTGCTGATACTTCTACCGTTATGGTACATTATGAGGGCAAGACCATCGACGGCCAGGTATTTGACTCAAGCTACAAGCGCGGCGAGCCTGTAACAATGCGTTGCAACCAGGTAATCAAGGGATGGACTGACGCTCTTGTACACATGCCAGAAGGTTCTAAGTGGGAGGTTTACATTCCTCAGGAGCTGGCTTACGGCGAGCGTGCACAGGGTCAGAGCATCAAGCCTTTCTCTACCCTTATCTTCACCATCGAGCTTGTAAAAATCAAATAAGGTTTTTAAGAGTATAACACTATGAAGAGAATATTCATATTCATGGCTCTCGCTGCTATGGTGCTAAGCGTAAACGCAGCTAAGAAGCCAAAGAAAGTGAACGCAACCACAGCGGCTACGTCACAGGTGGCTGTCTCTGCCGCATCAAAAGAGGCGACCAGCGATTCTGTAAGCTATGCAGCAGGATACATACAGACCAACGGCCTCATCCCTTATCTGCAGCAGCAGAACGTTGACACCGCATACATGGCAGACTTCATCCAGGGTCTGAAGGACCTGAAGGCAAAAGGCAACGACCCACGTCTCGTTGCATATTCAGAAGGCGTCCGCATCGCCCAGATGATAAACTCTCGTATACCGGGGGTAAGCAAGGAACTGCAGAGCACTGGCAACACCGTTAACAGTGACCAACTCTACGCAGGTTTCATTGCGGCACTGGAAGGCGACACTACGAAGTTCAACATGCAGACCGCTGAAGACTACTTCAACAAGACATTCTCACGCCCAAGCGAGGAGTGGCTCAAGGCTAACAAGACCAAGCCGGGCGTGGTGACCACCGCCTCAGGTTTGCAGTACAAGGTAATCACAATGGGCACCGGCGAGCGTCCAAAGGCTGACCAGGAGGTTGAAGTGAAGTATGAGGGCCACCTGATTGACGGTACAGAGTTTGACTCAAGCTATAAGCGTAACCCACAGACCACCAAGTTCAAGTGCAACCAGGTGATAAAAGGCTGGACCGAGGGTCTGCAGCTGATGCCTGTAGGCTCTAAGTTTGAGTTCTACATACCACAGGAGCTGGCTTATGGCTCACGCGGTATGGGTGCCAAGATACCACCATACTCTGCACTTATCTTCACTGTCGAACTGATCAGTGTGAAATAATGACTCCTAAGAGACTGTACATAATAAACGACAAATAAAAAAAGACGATGATGTTCCTCTACTACTGAGGAACATCATCGTTTTGCTTTTTTCGAGATGCTATTATCAATGACAGGCTACGGCAAAGCCGTGGCAACATACAAAGAAAAGAAGATACACGTGGAGGTGCGCGCTCTCAACTCAAAGACGTTTGACTGCCAGACGCGCATAGCCCCCATATACCGTGAACGCGAGATAGAGATACGCCGCATGATACAGGCAAGCGCCATAAGAGGGAAGATAGATTTCTCCATCTGGATAGAGAGCGACTCCTCTGGCGACGCACCAACCATCAACATGGCACTGGTCAAGAACTATCATGCACAGCTGAAAGCCATGCAGCAGGAGATGGGCGGAGAGGTGACACCGTCAGAGATGATGCAGATGATACTGCGTATGCCCGACGTGATGTCACACGACGAAACCGTGGAACTGACCGACGAGGAATGGGCTGCAGCACAGACAGCCATCAACGAGGCACTGAACAACCTGTACGACTTCCGCGCCCAGGAGGGAGCAGCACTGCGCAAGAAGTTTGAAGAGAAACTTGACAACATCGCCCGTCTGGCAAAGGAGATTGAGCCATGGGAGCAGAGCCGCGTAGAGAAGATACGCACGAGAATCGTTGAGAGCCTGCGCGAACTGCCCGATGTGGAATATGACCAGAACAGGCTGGAGCAGGAACTCATATATTACATAGAGAAACTTGACATTTCAGAGGAGAAGCAGAGACTTGCCAACCACCTGAAATACTTCCGCGAGACCATGGACGAGCCTCAGAGCCAAGGCAAGAAGCTCGGCTTCATAGCACAAGAGATGGGACGCGAGATTAACACCACTGGTTCAAAGAGTAACCAGGCTGAGATGCAGAATATAGTGGTGCAGATGAAAGATGAGCTTGAGCAGATAAAGGAACAGGTGCTTAACGCTTTGTAAAAAACTTTAATAAAATAAGAACCTATGTCTATTTGGATTGTATTGAAACTCATAGGCTCACTGGCACTGCTGATGTACGGCATGAAGTCAATGAGTGAGAGCCTACAGAAAATGGCTGGTCCACAGCTCCGTCACGTATTGCAGGCAATGACCACAAACCGCTTCACGGGAATGTTCACCGGTGCTTTTGTCACCGCCGCCGTGCAGTCATCTACAGCCACAACGGTGATGACGGTATCGTTCGTCAACGCCGGACTGCTGACACTGGCACAAGCCATATCCATCATCATGGGCGCCAACATCGGCACCACGTTTACCGCATGGATAATGTCAACGGGCTTCACATTTAACATCACCGACCTGGTATGGCCGGCATTCTTTATCGGACTGCTGCTGATATACAGCAAGACACGTCGCATCATAGGCGACTTCCTCTTCGGCGTCAGCTTCCTGCTGCTCGGTCTGGGAACGCTGAAGATGACCGGCACCGACATGCACTTTGAGCAGATATCGGCGGTGACAGACTTCTTCAAGTCTTTTGAGGACGGTTACCTGTCATACTTTATCTTCCTCCTCATCGGTGGAGTGATGACAGTATGCGTACAGTCATCGGCAGCCGTCATGGCCATCACCATGACACTCTGCGCCACAGGCGTGATGCCTATATACCTCGGCATAGCGCTGGTAATGGGTGAGAACATCGGTACCACGGTGACATCAAACATTGCCGCCATGACAGCCAACACGCAGGCACGCCGCGCGGCTTTCGCCCACATGTTCTTCAACATCTTCGGTGTGGTGTGGATAATGTTTATATTCCGCTCCTTCACCGACATGGTATGCTCAATGGTAGGCTATAACCCCGAGCACCCCAACCCCATGTTGTTACCATTCGTGCTGGCTACGTTCCACACCTCGTTCAACGTTATCAACACCATGATACTCATCTGGTTCATACCGCAGATAGAGAAGATAGCCTGCAAGATAATAACCAGTCCGCGCACACAGGAGGAAGAGGAAGAAGACTTCCGTCTGCACTTCATACAGACTGGCCTTATGGACACCCCGGAGCTCTCGCTGCTCGAGGCGCAGAAGGAGATATGCAACTTTGCCGACCGTACACAGCGCATGTATGGGTGGTCATGCGAACTGCTTGAGGAGAAGGATGACACTGCCTTCGTGAAACTCTTCTCACGCGTGGAGAAGTATGAGCAGATATCAGATAACATGGAGATAGAGATAGCCAAGTACCTTGACCAGGTAAGTGACCTGCACCTGTCTGACGAGACCAAAGCGAAGATACGTGCCATGATGCGCGAGATAAGCGAGATAGAGTCTATTGGCGACTCCTGCTACAACATCGCACGCACCATCAACCGTCTGCACTCTTCCAAGGAGGTTTTCACCGAAGAGCAGCTTAACCACGCTCACCAGATGCTTGCGCTCACCAATGACGCACTGACGCAGATGAACATCCTCATGAAGGGACGCAAGGACTATTTGAATGCCAACCGCAACTTCAACATAGAGATTGAAATAAACAATTTCCGTGACCAGCTGAAGGAGCAGAACATCAACGACCTGGGCGACCATAAGTATAGCTATGCCATCGGCTCTATCTACATAGACCTCATCAACGAGTGCGAGAAGCTGGGCGACTACGTCATCAACGTGGTGGAGGCTCGCATGGGCATAAAGCAAAGGGAATAATCAGTGCACAGTTCATAGCGCATAATTCATAGTGTACAGTTTTGTGCAAAATGTGAGCTAAAATGCATAGTGCGCAAATGACAAAATGAAAGCTATGCTTTCACAGTGTGAAAGCATAGCTTTTACGACGTCATTCGATAGCTTTCACACCCTAAAAGCTATGCTTTTACGACGCCACACGTTATTTAACACCTGTTAAGAATTGGCGTTATAAATTTTACTAATATCTTTACAATATGTCACAAAAAACCACTTTTTAGTGACAATCTGAAAAACAAAAAAAAAGCATATTGAAGACGTTTCTTGAATACATAAAAGAACACGCTGACAGACAGCCAGAGCGCACTGCCGTCATAGTAGGAGGCGAAGAGCGGCATACGCTCACATACGCCACGCTATACCACAGGATGCTCAACCGTGAGCCGTTGCCCATGCCGTTGCTGGGTGACAGTTGGGACGGCTCTTTCACTCTTTACACCACAGGCACCACAGGGAAGCAGAAAGGTGTCATCATCAGTCAGCGGGCAGTGATAGCCAACAGCGAGAACCTTATCAACGGACACGGCTACACCCCCGACACCACACTGATAATAGCAGGTCCGATGGACCACCTCGGATGCTGGTCTAAGATTTTCCCTACCCTGATGATGGGCGGCACCTTATATATAATAAAGGACGGAATGAAGAGCGTAAACCAGTTGTTGCAGCCCATAGAAGAGGGCGGCAGCCACTTTGCCACATTCCTTGTTCCATCAAGCATACGCATACTGCTTACCCAGGCTGCCGACAGACTGCCTGCGCTGACAGACCGCATAGACTTCATCGAGGCAGGAGGCGCACCGCTGCCCCACCCCGACATGCTGCGGTTATGCGAGCTGCTGCCCCACACTCGTCTGTATAACACCTTCGCCTCAACGGAGACGGGAGTCATCAGCACATACAACTACAACGACGGGCGATGCCTCAGCGGATGTCTGGGCAAACCGCTCATGCACTCATCTTTCCATATCACAGACGAAGGAACCATAGCCTGTCAGGGAGACACCCTGATGAGCGGATATAAGGATAAGCCAGAGATGACGGCTCAGGTAATGCGAGACGGCACTGTATATACTGCCGACGGCGGATGGATAGATGATGAGGGAATGCTCCACATCACCGGGCGCAAGGATGACATAATCAACGTGGGCGGGCTGAAAGTGGCTCCACAGGAGGTGGAGGAGGCAGCCCTGTCACACCCTGCCGTGCGCGAGTGCATCTGCATATCTCATACGCACCCCATCCTTGGCGAGGCTCCGGAGCTTATCATCGTGCTCAATGACGGTCATAAGTTGAACAAGCGCGATATAGCTACACATATAAGCAAGACACTCGAAAGGTATAAGGTGCCGTTGTATTACAATACTGCAGAGGAGATTAAAAAGACACCCAACGGCAAGTTGGACAGGAAAGCATATAGAGAAATGTATAATGTATAATGTATAATGTATAATGCATAATGCATAATGTATAATGCATAATGCATAATGTATAATGTATAATGCATAATGCATAATGTATAATGCATAATGCATAATGTATAGTGCATAATTCATAATTATTACCGCGCCCATAAAACCACTAAAACCCACTAAACAAATAAAACAATATGAAGAAGTTACTTACCATCATTTTAGCTGTCTGCGCAACAGCGATATACTGTCATGCGGTAACACCACCATTCAACGTAGTCATAATGGGTGACTCCAATGCCGCACTGGGCGGCGACAGCTGCACCGTAGAGCGCGGCTGGACTTACTGGTTCAAGCAACAGGCATCTCCTCTTACTTGCATCAGTTACGCACGCAACGGCGCCACATGGACCGACAACGCCATCACCAAGCTAAACCTCTCGCCTACACTGCGCGGAGCTAACAATGACAACGTCATATACAATCAGGTAAACCGTTTCAAGGAAAACTATAAAAACGGTGACCAGCCAGAGCCAGGCCTCATCATCATTGCCGCCGGCTCATGTGACGGTTGGTTGGAGCGCCAGCGTCCTGAGATGTATAACATGACGGTGGACAAGGCTTTCAAGACTCCGCTGCAAGACCTGCTGATGAAGAAAGCCCATCTGGTGACATCACTGGCTGAATCCGTAAGATTTAACTGTGAGGTGCTACGCGAGTCATTCCCCGATGCAACCATAGTGCTGCTCGCCCCTATGCAGACGATGATTGCCGCTGAGCCACGTAACAGCAAGGTGGCAGACATCATAGGCGAGTGTGGCAAGCAACTTGGCATTACGGTAATACGCCTTGACAAAGAACTGCCTGTAAAAAGCAGTGAGGAGCGAATAAAGAAACGCTACACCACTAACGGCTCAGACACCAGCGTCGAGGGTGCACAGTTGATAGCCAACAAGGTGCTTGAGGTGCTTGGCAAGAAATAATAATGAACATTCGCTGCTTCATATTAGCCCTGCCATTATTGCTGTCCGCAGGCAACAGGCTCTTCACTGCCACGGCGCAAGAGCGGAGACCTGCCGTCATCGTCTGTCCCGGCGGCTCATACTGCTGGCATGACATGGAGACTGAGGGCAGGCAGGTGGTGTCATGGCTGGAGGCTAACGGCATACGCGCATTTCTGCTGAAATACCGCGTACAGGGTGTGTTTGACTATATCATGCACACACGCTATATTTACCGCGGCCACCGTCATCCCGACGCCCTCAACGATGCCGCCGATATGTTTGACTACCTGCGCTCACACGCCGACTCCCTCGGCATTGACACTACGCAGATAGGCATCATGGGATTCTCCGCCGGCGGACACCTTGCAATGCTCACGGCAGAGATGCTTGAGCGCAAGCCTGCCTTCGTGGCTTCCATCTACCCTGTGGTGACCATGCACAAGCCATACGTACACAAGCGCTCACGCAGAGCTCTGCTGGGCGAATACGGCAAACGCAGGAGCATTATGCGCGACTCCCTGTCGCTGGAGCGGCACGTCAAACCCGATTGCCCCCCTGTATTCCTCGTAAACTGCAAGGATGACCCTGTGGTGAAATACCAGAACTCGGAGTTGCTTGACTCTGCCCTCACGGCAAACGGCATACCCCATCGCTACATACAATATAACACTGGCGGACATGGTTTCGGAGCGTCTGACACGAAAGGCACGGAGGAATGCCGCCAATGGCGCGGCGAGTTCCTGGCATGGCTGAAAGAAACACTGGAGAGAAAAACCGCACCGTCATCATCATCAGCCACAACATCGGGCAGATAATAGACAGCGATGTAATATATGTGTTGGACCACGGCCACGTAGTACAACACGGCACACCTGCTGAGGTGTACCATCAGGGCGGACTGTATAAGGATATATCCGATGTCTCGGCACGCAGCATGAACGCCGAGACCATAAATAAGTTTATTGTTTCCGCTTGACCATCTCCACTATACTGTCAACGGTCATGAAGTTCTTGGGGGTAACATCGGCGGCACCCAATTCCACGCCATACTCCTCTGAGAGAAGCATCATGATGGTGGTAATGTCAAGTGATGATAACTCAGCAAAGAGGTAGTCAGAGTCAACGTCCACCAACGGCAGGTTATCTTCAAGTATCTGTCTTATTCTTTCTTTCATCGTTTGGTCGTTTGGTCGTTTAGTCGTTTGGTCGTTTGGTTGTTTGGTCGTTTGGTTGTTTGGGCGTTTGGTTGTTTGGGCGTTTGGTCGTTTGGGCGTTTGGTCGTTTAGTACTCCCTCCCTCACAGGGAGGGTTGGGGTGGGTCTTTGGGTCGTTTGGTTGTTTAGTCGTTTGGGCGTTTGGGCGTTTAGTACTCCCTCCCTCACAGGGAGGGTTGGGGTGGGTCTTTGGGGGTGGGTCTGTTTATAAGGAACGGCGGCACTACCCACGCCATAAACACTACGCATGCCATGCCAACTATCGTAACCTCCGCAAGCGAGAAGAGGGCGGGATGCTTGGCAAAGATGAGCGTGCCTATGCCTATGAACATTATGGCAGCCGAGAGAAGTATGCTGCGTTTGTATGCCGGCAGTATGTCGGTGCCCTCATGCTTCTCACGCAGACATCCCTCTGTAATAAATATGGTATAGTCGTCACCCTGTCCGAAGATGAAGGTGGCAAGTATTATGTTTACAATGTTAAACTTTATGCCCAGCATAGCCATGATACCGAGTATCCATACCCAACCTAAGGCCATCGGTACGAAGGCTATCACCGCCACCTTAAGACTGCGGAATGACATCCACAGGAACAGGAATACAATAAATGAGCACACTATGCCGATATAGTTGAAGTTACTTGACAGCGCTGCGGCCATCGTCCCATTGATGCTCCTTGCGGTAAATGTCTCACCGTGGAGCGGCTGACGGTCTGTGACCTGTTCCACTATAGTGAACGTATGCGTACCTTTCAAGCACTTTAGGTTTCCTGAGAATACGGTATTCATCAGCGGCATGAAATATCCGAACGTCTGCGGCTTATACTCTCTCCTCATCATATCAGTGAACGATGTAAAGGCATCCGCAGAGAAACCGTACCTCAAAGCCTGTCCCGGCAGTTCCTGCATAAGCATTGCCTCATGACGGGACTTAAACTCCTGCCACATACGTAACCTTCTCGCCTGCTCCTTCTCCGAAGTCAGAAAATGTCCCATCTTGTCCAAACCCGTAGCCTGCACTGAGTCAAGGACCGCATCCAGCGTTTCGCCTCGTGATACCACATAGGTAATCTCACGTGTCTGCATAGTATCACGTTGCGCAAGGCGTGCGAAGTAATCCATGTCGGCACGCTGCTCTGGTGTCATATAGTTTATATGTGACATGTCAGTATCAAACTCTGTCTTCAGGCTGAACCATCCGAACACCACCGTCAGCACTGCCACTACAGCCATAAGCCATTTCTTTCTCTCTAACCTTACCGTAGTCACGCAAGCCAGCAGACCGTCGCCAGTCTTAGACTCACCACCACTACTTACCTCTTGGCGTCCTTTTCCAGCCATGTGCGGCATAAATACCAGCACAAACGCTATTGTTCCTATAAGCAGCAAGGATGCAAACAGTCCGAGGTCGCTGAGCGCCGTGGCCTGCATAGGTATGAGTGCCATAAACGCTCCCACCGTCGTTATGTTACCCACCAACAGAGGTTTGCTTATATCCCTCAACGTCTGCCTTACTGACGGCTCATGCGTCAGATGTGCCATGAGATGGAGCGGATAGTTCACTGCTATACCTATTATCACGCTTGATATGCCTATAACTATTATTGACACACTATCACTCAAGAAATGCATCAATCCCAATGCGAAGAGCCATCCCCAACCTATTGACAAAGCCATGAGCAGTATGCTCTTCACAGAGCGGAAGGACCACGCCAACAATGACAAGATGAGCACTGCTGATATAGCCACCGCCAATATTGAGTCCTGCTTTATCTGTGCGGCATTACTTACGGCAATGGCAGGGCCGCCCGTCACATGTATCTCTGCTCCCTTATGACTGGCACGAACCTTCTCTGCAGCCTTTTCTATACACTCCTGCAGTTGTGCGTTTCTCTTTGTCTCTGCGTTGCCGTAGGGTGACGGTATCGTGACTATAGCCCTGCTCATGTCAGGTGTAAACACATAACCGTCATATATCTCAAAGCCATGTCCCTGCCTCAGTTCACCAAGACGGCTTATTACAGGAGTGAACAGTCCCAGCGGGTCACGTCCTATGTTCTCAGCCATCATGCTCCCCGATGGCAGCAACAGCATATTCCTGTCCTCCTCCAAGCGTTCTGCCACCACTCCCGGCACAGACAATATGGAGTCCATGCGCGCATAGTCCTCGCTGGTAAGGAAGTAAGGCATGTTATCATATACAAAGCCCGTCAGTTCCGCCACTCTCTCCATATCCACCTCAGCAGTCATATTCCCTGCCCAAGGCTCATCTTTCACCGTCTCAACAAATGTTGCCACCACACCGGCAATACTGTCAGTGCCGCCTTTATCAGAGAACACAACTATAAAACGGTCGGCCCCCGACACATTCCTATATACCTCGAGCATCTCACGCTCATGGGTGCTCGCAGGCAGGAAGTCTGTTATGTCCTCCTTATATGACAACCCACACACCGAGACCAGCGCAAGCAGCGTAATGCTCGCAAGCACCCACCGCCTCAGTCCCTTGTGGGCAGTCAAATAGTCATATATACGTAAAATTATCTGCATAAACGGTCTTGCTCATCAGCTATCTCCGAATACTTCTCCTCATAATAATGTCTGAACCACGCCGCTATGTCCTTGTCCTCCCCTATCTTAGAGTACTCTTCAAACGGTATGGGGCGTTCTATCCTGACATGAAACACGCCACGCCTCAGGTAATGCCCTCCCTTGGGCAGACACTTACCCGGTGCATACTCTATCACTGGGATGATGTCAAGCTTCAGTTCCCTTGCTATACGGAAAGCCCCCTTACGGAAACGTGTAATCTTGCAGTCAGGCGAGCGTGTACCCTCTGGATACACCGCTATGCAGTAGCCACGCTCCACAAGCGAGCGTAACCGCGGCATCGCATTGTCTATTCCCAGACTTACGGGGTAATACTCGGCATGCCTCACGGCAAAACCGAAGAAAGGACTGTTCCACACCCAGTCATTGGTAAGCAGTGTTATCCTTGGTGACAGTGCGAGCATAGCCATAAGGTCGAGCGGCGACTGGTGATTACATATCACCACCGCCGGACGCTGGTATGTCTCCCCATAAGGATTATCCATACTCCTCCTCACTCCTGGTATGCCGTGCCACTTCATCACCAGGCACCCCACGAAGTTCAACAACCTGTGCAACCTCCATGTGCGCCGTTCCTTGTCATGTGTGACAAGCACCACCGCAGCCGATGCCGGCAACAGGAAGAAAAGAGTCCAGCAAAGGAAGAACAACAGCGAATACACTGTATATACCACCGTGCGCAGCAGTCTCAGCAATGCCAACGGCAAGGCATAGAGCAACGCCATGAAGCACAAGATAGTATTAAGCAACGTGATGCGCGAGAAGTCATATACTGGTCTGAAATGTGACACGCGCTCCTCCTGTGGAGGATAATACACCCTCACCGGCACGCTGTGCAGTTTCACTCCATGCCATGCAGCAAACACCAACAGTTCCAGCTCTGCCTCATAGCGCGATGTCAGCAGCGACAAGCCATGCAACCGTCTTAGCGGATACAGTCTGTAGCCTGTCTGCGTATCTCGCAGCGGCACCCATGTCTGCACCCTGAACCAGAAGTTACTGAAGGCATTAGCAAACCTGCTGCCCCCCGAACGGCTCATGCTGTCCAGGTCACGTCTCTCGCCTATCAGCAGAGCCTCTGGATGCTCAATGTTAGCCTGCAACAATAAAGGTATGTCCTCAGGATAATGCTGTCCGTCGGCATCAAGCGTCACGGCGTATGCAAAGCCCTTGCTCAGAGCCTCCTTGAAGCCTGCCCTCAATGCAGCGCCCTTGCCACTGTTCCTGGCAAGCGTAACAACCGTAATGCCCTCGATGCTCTCCAACAGCGCGGCAGTACCGTCATCACTTCCGTCGTTGACAACTATAACATCGTCACACTCCGCCTTGGCACGCAACACCACGTCTGCCACCGTCCCTGCGTTATTATACGTAGGGATTATGACACACACGCCGCGCCGCCGCATCCTGTATCGTTGTTCCTCCTTAGTCATAAACCTTCATAACCCACGCTGCAAACTGCGCACTACTTCTTGCGGTTCTTGGCTACATACTCTGCTATCGTACGTACGCTCTTGAAGATACCCTTACCCTCAGCAGCATTGGCGAGCCTTATGCCGTAGTGTTTCTCCAGCAGCATTATTATCTCAAGGGCGTCAATAGAGTCAAGCCCAATACCATCATCACCGAAAAGCGGAGCATCACAGTCAAAATCATCCTGTGACAGGTCCGACAGGTTCAGTGCCTCTATTATTCTCTCTTTCAGTTCGTTTATCAGTTCTTCCATTATGCTTACGCAAGTTTTGTATTATAAGTTTTGTATTTGAAAAGTCTTCGTCTTCGTCTTCGTTTTCGTTTTCGTCTTCGTCTTCGTCTTCGTTTTCGTCTTCGTTTTATAACATATAATTCTCATGTAATCGACCACGCGCTCGGCGACGTAAGGAGACGCTTGCCACCGAAGGGACGCAAGAATTTTTCATTAATTATTTTATTTCTGGATTATTACTCATAACTATTCTTTTTACAATTCGTAAAATCCGTATAATCAGTCTTAATCCGTTGTTAAAGAATAATCATTGTAATCACTGTAATCTGTGGTCGTCTTCGTCTTCGTTTTCGTCTTCGTCTTCGTTTTCGTTTATGCTACTGTCACCACTACTCCCTCCGCTGTCAGCAGCAAGCGACCGTCGTTCTTTGCCACCGTCTCCACTGCCGCCATCAGCATATCCTCCAACTCATACACTACCCTCACCCTCGTCACTACCGTCTCACCCACCATGGGCTTCCCGTGGACCTCCAGCGTCTTTATAGCCGCCACCACCCCAGGACGCGGTATGCTCTTACGTATATACTTATTGATGTAGCCTATCCTTGCAGCACAGCTTTGTGACATATTCTCCACCAACCCGGCGCCGCACATCTTACCGTCAACCACGAAGTAGTTGTCAGGAGCCACCGTCAGTTCCGTCACCGTCACTCCCTCATCATGGTGTGTCAGCACGTCAACCATCACATAGGGAGCACCCTGCGGCAACAACTCCCTGCAGTCTATGGCATCCATCTTTCCTTCGGTCATACCTTGCGCGCCACCAGTATGCTGTGGCCCTGTCCCAGTCCGTCATACACATTCTCCAGACGCAGTCCTGCATCGTTGACACACTGCAACATATCTTCCATGTTATACATCTTGCTGTTGCCGTTGGCTATGGCAGTGAAATACAGCGACGTCATGGTGAGACAGAACGCCGCGGTGTCAAAACGCTGCCTGTCCCACAGCGTCTCCATGATAAAGAGGCGTGTGTCAGCCGTCATTGCCTCCCTCGCCCTGCTCAATATGCTCGTTATCTCGTCCATGGAGAAGCAGTCCAGGAACTGGCTCATCCATATAGCGTCCAGTCCGCCCTCACGCTTAGGGAAGGCAGCCGCCGCGTCAAGCAGGTTTATACCGCATCCCTTTATGCGCTCTGCTCCGGGCTTGCCCTTCGTGTTCTCACGCATCATCTCTATCTGCTGCGGCAGGTCAAGCACCGTCACCTCCACCTCCTTGTCATGCTCCACGCATCTCAGCGCCCACTTGCCAGTGTTGCCACCAACGTCATAGAGCGACTTCACACCGTACTTGCCGAAGACTATCTCCAGAGCCTCGGGGAATGACGAGTCACTGTAGAAATGGTCAAAGCCGAACCAGCTCTTCTGTACCTGCTCCGGCAGTTGTGACAGTCCCTCATACACCGTGGGCCACGAACCGAAGTGACGCAGTCCGGCAGGCCTGCCCTCAAGCAGTGCCTCTTCCAGATGGAACCACCCTTCGTAGTTCACATCATGATTAAAGTCTATATTCACACGAGTAGCGGGGTCGTTGAGCAGAAACCATCCCGTCTTCGACAACGTATAACGACCGTTGTCAGCATCTACAAGCACCGACCCTATGCAGAGCGAAGCCTCCAGCAGGCACTTTGCCGCATAGTCGCTAAGTCCTGTGCGTTCTGCTATCTCCGCGCGTGTCAGCCCCTCCTCGCCGCAGTCGCGCAGCAAGTCAAGCAGTCCCAGTTTTATCATCAGCCTCTGCGACTGAAACACCGCCGGCCCCCAGGCTATGAACTCTGCCCGGCGCTGGGCCTCAACCGCCGACAACTGCTCCTTGGTATATATCTTCTTTAGTTCTGGAAACATAGTAAAGTCTCGTTAGTCTTATCTTTGCAAAGTTACGTTTTATTTCTGAAACAGCCAAAGAAAGATATGAAAAATCCATTGTGAGAACAAAATTCTCACAATGGATTTTCCTGTTATCTCATATATGAATGTTCAAACCACAGACCACAAGCCTTCGCCCACATTTCAAGCAACCGCTCTTGTTCTTCGTCTATCTGCCAATTGGCTGGGACGCTTCCTTCGCCGCATTCAGCATTGCCACCTGCTGTAAGGCTTCTTCTCGCGTAACCCACAACGATGGACGCCCCAATGAGAGACGTGCCTCCCTTGCAGAGTCCTGCATGCTCTGATAGAGTAAATCCAATAAAATCTTTTCTTCCATATTGTATGTCGTTTGTTAAATTATTTATCATTTGCAACGTTCTTTCCGAAAAGCCATCTGTTGCAATGGCTGTATATATATCGTTTATCTCGTCCATAATCTCATGCGTTTGCAAATTGGTTATTACGGTTCAATAAAGAAGAGTGTTCTACTTGACTTTTCTTTGTCCTTACCTATTTTGTCAGTTTCACACCAAGCAGGTCCGCAATTTTGAGATACGTCTCCATTGTTGGCTGGCAGGCATTGGCACACCATTTTTATACGATAGTAGGCGCACACCCCAACTGCTCCACCAACCGGTTATTGGTTCTTTTCTTCTCTGCAAGGACTACTTTGATACGATTAATATCTTTATCAATAATGGATTTCTATTGTTCTTGGTACAAAGTTACAAATATTCTCTGAAAGAACACACAAAACGCTCGAAAAATTCTCTAATCCTATAATCCGTAAATCCGCAGACAAAACGCACCAACCCTTAGAAACAAAACAAAAATTTTGCCGTTAATATTTTTTTTCCTAACTTTACCAGCAGAAACAAAACCAACAATATTAACTAATCAAAACAAAAGGAGGAACACTATGGATTTCGGTAGTATCATCGGCACCATCGGCAATATGCTGGGCGGAGGCAAGAAAACTGCTGACGGCGCACAGACCGGAGGCTTGCAGGACATCATCGCCAACCTGGGACTGGGCGACCTCAGCAATATCAACCCACAAGACATCATCAGCAAATTCCAGAATGGGGAGCTGTCTCTCGACCAGGCGCAGGCTGTATTGAAACAGCTTGCTGCCACTTTGGGGCTGGAGGACAAACTGGGAGAATATCTCTCTATGCTCAAGAAGAACTAAGAAAAAAATATCATTTTGTCACTTTTTAGCCATACTTGCTGACAAAGTGTCAAACCAGCTTTCCCCACTCTGAAAACCAAACCAGAGCGGAGGGACAGGTATGGCTATGGAAAAACGGTGGAATATATATGACAAACAATAAAGAAAAGCCCTTGTAAGTGATGCTTACAAGGGCTTTTTATGTCCTAAAGTGATAGCTTTCACAGTGTCATTCGATAGCTTTCTCATGGTAAAGTGATAGCTTTTACACTGTAAAACGATAGCTTTCACGCCGAAAAGCGGTACTTTTCCCAGCGAGAAAAACGCAAAATAATCATATCACCCTAATAATCACACAGATACGCTTACAATAGTTTCCTTGCCGTTTTTCAAGACAAAAGACAAGTTGGTGAGTAATTTCGCAAGCATTCGAGGTTAAGGAAAATCACTTTGTCAGCAAATTACCACTATCCGTGACATTTTGACTAACTAATAATTAATAGTAAAAAAATTAATACTCACCCAGGATGAAACAGCGAAAGCGGAGCATATTAATTATTCAAGTTTCGCTTTAAACATCCAATAATGAGTGTCACTATGTGACAGAAATCTCACAAATCTTTTCAAATCTTTCAAAATATATTTATCTCACAAAACTATTCAAAATATATTTACATGATTTGTTTGATTTGAAAAGATTTGATAGATTTGACTTTCCCTTCGGCCGTCGAGCTAAACCTGCTCGCCGTAGGCGACTGAATATCATCGTTTTCGCATACTTGCGAAAGTCGAGTTAATTATTAATTATTCATGCTTTCATTATTAATTATTCACAGTCGCAGCTGTGCGTCGCAATAGTCGAGCACGGCAGTGCGGTGGGTTATGAATATCACGGTGTGGGTATGCCCCGCAAGGATATTCTGCAACAGGCGGCGCTCGGTGTCAGGGTCAAGGGCGCTGGTGGCCTCATCGAGTATGAGGAGCGAGCAACGACGCAACAAGGCGCGTGCTATGCAGATACGCTGTGCCTGTCCTTCACTCAGTCCACCGCCACTCTCTGTCACGTTGGTATCAAGGCCGTCGGGCAGCTCCTTCACAAAGTGTGCCTCACACTTGGCAAGCACGGCATACATATCATCGTCGGTGGCCTCAGGATTGCCCAAGAGCAGGTTATCGCGTATGGTACCGCTGAGCATAGTGTTACCCTGCGGCACGTATGTTATGTTACAACGTGTAAGCGGCGACGCCACCTCCTCCGTACCATTGTCCGCATATATGGAGACAGTGCCTTCAGTGGGCTTGGCAAGCGCCATGACAAGACGCAGCAGGGTGGTCTTGCCTACTCCCGTCTCGCCCACTATAGCAGTGCAGGTATTGGGGCGGAAATCGTATGACAGACAGTTGATTATATTGTTAGCCGGCTCGTCCGGATAGGAATAGCTCACGTCACAAAGCCTTACGCCACACACGCCGGGCAGCGTCACCGGCTCGCCCTGAGGCTCCAGGGGTATATCCTCAAGGTGCATCAGACGCTCGGCGGCGGTAAACACCGCCACAAACTGCGGCACCAGCTTTGAGAGGTTACGCGCTGGCTGCTGTATCTTGTTTACCAGTTGCAGGAAGGCTGCCATGCCACCGTATGTAAGTGTACCGAGCGAGAGGCGCACGGCACTCCATCCGAAGGTTATGATGTAGCCAGTGGCAAAGCCCATATTGACGATAAGGTTGGAGATGACAGAGAAGCGTGTACGACGCAGCACCTTACGGCGCAGCTCCTGATGGTGTCCCTCCAGACGGTCCACCATGGTGCCCTCACCCTCAAGAGTCTTGATTAGCATACGGTTTTGCACAGACTCCTGCAACATGCTCTGCACCAGGCTGTCGCTCTCTCTTACCTCACGAGAGAGGCGGCGCATTCTGCCCATATACACCTTACTGAGCAATAGGAACACAGGAAACAGACATACTATGCAGATGGCAAGCAGATGGTCTAAGGAGAAGAGGAAGAAGAAGGCGCCCACAAAGAGCGTGAACACGCATACGGCATTAGGGAGCGTCTCCGCACAGAAGTTTACCACCTGAACAACGTCGCTCTCAAGACGGTTGATGACATCACCGCTGTGCATGGCTCCGCGTCCGCGCCACTCTGAGCGCAGTATGCGCTCCAACATCATCTGCTGCATACGGTTCTGCGCCTTTATGCCAAGCACGTTGCGCACCCACACCGAGGATATGGAGAGAATGAAATTACAGAGTATGAGCAGGGCTATGACACCAACGGACATGATGACGCTGCCCTCCACATTGTGGGAGGCAACGTCAATGGCATGCTTCACCGCCCATATCTGGGCAAGGCTGACAGCCACGTCCAATAGTCCTATTATGACATTGAGCAGTGCCTGCTGTCTGTTGTATGATGTGGAGCGCCATAGCCAGCGCAATAACTGTTTATAATTCATAGGTCATGAGGTCGTAAGGTCATGAGGTCGTAAGGTCATGAGGTCGTAAGGTCATGAGGTCATAAGGTCGTAAGGTCATGAGGTCGTAAGGTCATGAGGTCGTAAGGTCGTAAGGTCATGAGGTCATGAGGTGATATCACCTTAAAACCTTTAAGCGAAGCGACCTAAAAACCCTAAACCTCAAGGAACTCTCCCTCCCTATCGGGGAGGGCCGGGGTGGGGCCTATTATCACCTCCCGTCTGCTCCCCACATCATCTTGTCACGCAGGGTGGCAAAGTAGTGACGGTGGGCGAAACGCACTATGCGTGTGGAGAACGGAGCCTTTGATATGGTCACCACAGTGCCCTCGGTAAGACCAGAGGAGCGTCCGTCAACAGCGGCAAGGAAAGAGTGGCTGCGACTCTCCACCTTCAAGGTTATGACAGAGGTGTCGGGCACCACTATAGGACGCACGTTGAGACTGTGGGGCGCCACCGCCGTAAGGCACAGTGTGCCGGTGGAAGGCGCTATTATAGGACCGCCGTTAGACAGGCTGTATGCCGTGGAACCCGTAGGCGTAGTGACTATCAGTCCGTCGGCCTGGTAGGTCATGACATACTCATCGTCTATGGATGCACGGATGGATATCATAGATGCATGGTCACGCTTCAGCAGGGCTATATCGTTGAGGGCATAGGGAGAGCCTATCACCTCGTCGCCGTTGTTGGTCTCTATCTTTATCACAGAGTGCTCACGCACATGATAGTCATTGGCATAGATAGCAGAGATGGCCTGCTCTATCTCCGACGGATTGACATCTGCCAGGAAGCCCAGCCTGCCGATATTGACGCCGATGATAGGTATCTGCTTGGACCCCACACGCGAGGCAGTCTTGAGCAAGGTGCCGTCGCCTCCCATGGAGACGGCGAAGTCTGCCGTGAAGTCATCATCATCAAATACTCCATTAGCATTAACGTCCATGCGCTGTCCCTCGGTGATAAACTCATAGAAGGGACGGTCAATATATACCTCGGCCTCATGTTGCTGCAATATGGCGATGAGCTTAAACACCGCCTGCGACTTCTTTGCCTGATACTCGTTGCCGAAGACGGCGAAACGTATTTTCTCTTTTTTCATCGGGTTTATTTTGCCGTTAAACAAAAATAATGTATATTTGCAAATGCAAATATACATTATTTATTTTAATTGAACAAAAAATTATGGCAAAGGTTTACGAATACATAGCCGACGGCACTGAGGAGATAGAAGCCCTTACAATGACTGACGTATTACGCCGCGCAGGCGTGGAGGTGGTTACCGTGAGTATCAACAAGACCGCAGAGGTGACAATGTCTCACGGCGTACGCATAATATGTGACACTACTGTGGCAGAGGCTGACGTCAATGATGCAGACATGCTGCTGCTGCCTGGCGGTATGCCGGGTGCCACAAACCTCAACGACTGTGAGGCCGTACGCACCGCCGTACTGAGACAATACGAGCAGGGCAAGAAGGTGGGAGCCATCTGTGCTGCCCCTCTGATACTGGGCGGTCTCGGCATATTGCAGGGCAAACGCGCCACATGCTATCCCGGTTTTGAAAGCCAGATGACGGGAGCCACATACACCAAGGAACTGTTTACCGTTGACGGTAACGTGATAACAGGTGAGGGACCTGCTGCCACGCTGCCTTTCTCCTACGCCATACTGGAGATGCTTGGCAAGGGTGCAGAGGCAGAGCTGTTGCGCGAGGGTATGATGTTCAACCACCTCATGAGTTGATACCCGGCATGGACTATATCATAATAGTAGCTGGAGGCAAGGGACTGCGCATGGGGGGCGACATTCCCAAGCAGTTTATGACCGTAGGAGGCAAGCCTATACTCATGCGCACCATAGACTGTTTCCACCAGTATTCTGATGACATACGCATCATCTTGGTTTTACCTGAGGCTCACCGTAAGTACTGGCAGGAGTTGTGTGCGGAGTATCACTTTGACACACCACACGAGATAGTACAGGGAGGCGAGACACGCTTCCACTCTGTAAGCAACGGATTGGCAACCATCCCCGACGACGCCACGGGCGTAGTGGGAGTGCATGACGGTGTACGTCCCTTTGTTGACTGTGACATGATAAAAAGGCTGTATGACGCAGCGCATGAGAAGGAGGCGGCAATACCTGTCACACCCGTAATAGAGACATTGCGCAGCGTGGTTAGCGGAAAGAATGTGATGCGCAGTGACTATGTGCTGGTGCAGACGCCGCAGGTGTTTGACATACAACTGCTGAAACGTGCATACCGGCAGACTTACAGGGAACAATTTACTGATGATGCCAGTGTGGTGGAGTCTATAGGAGTGACAGTCACACTGGTTGAGGGACGCAGGGAGAACATTAAGGTGACAACACCTTTTGACATGGTAATAGCGGAGGCACTGGTTAATTATTTTGTTTTTCTCGCTGTCTCTATTATTGTGTCTATACCTTTCGTATAATCTTCCGGGGATATATCTACGGCAATATCTGGAGACACACCGTCCTCAGAGCTGTTGCCGTCAGCATCATACATAGGACAGGCAGAGAAGCGTACCGACCATCCGTTAGGCAGCTCTGACGTGAACGGCATGCCTGAGCCACCGCCGGTATTGTCGCCCACCACAGTGACCTGTGGCATACATTTCATATATTTCACAAACTCGTTGGCAGCGCTGTAAACAGACCTGTTTGTCAACACATACACCTGTTTGTTCCACCTCATGCCGGAGGATGGTTCTATCCACTGCTCCTCTCTCTCTGAGAAGTCATCATGCCCCTTGCCTGTCTTGTGGCACATATATCCCACGAGCGTAGGCTCACTGCAGAAGCGTGATGCCAGACGCCGCGCCTCGGTAAGCAGGCCGCCGCCGTTATTGCGCACATCTATAATCAAACGGTTACATGGCGCAAGGTAATAGAGTATCTGGTCTATGTTACCATCACCCAGCTCATGTTCAAAGGTCGGCACATACACATAGCCGGTATTGTCATCAAGGATGCGGTAAGACATTCCGCAAGCTATCTTATAGTCGGTACCAAGATATATGCGTTGTATGGAGTCAGAGAAGTTTGCCGGGAATTTTTCCTTCCACGACCAGTCACGTGAGTAATCAAAGGAGGTGGACAGGTTCACATGGCCGTCCCTTAGTGTGCCGAGCATACCGCCGAGAAACTCCAGCAACTGCATCTGCGAAAGCCGCGGAGCGTGCTCCGCCTGATAGCTGTAGAGGGTATGCACCTCGTCCCAGTCCACTCCATAGAGTTCTTTCTTCTCCCGGAAGAAGCAGTAACGCTCGTCCATGATGCGCCACAGTGCCTCGGTATTGCCCACCACCGTGTCAGGGTATTCCTCCACGTCAACGCAGGACGCAAGGCCGCATACCGACACCATTACCACTAATATGTATCTCAAGCTCCTCATTTCCTTATTACTATGCCTATCGTTACTGCGTTATAATAGTGATGTTGCTTAAGGTTGTTGGGAGTGGCCTGGCGTATGTCGCAAAGATAGCCCAGGCGCAGGGATGTATTGCCTTTCAGCATAACATCTGCCGTCAGTTGTTGTCTCAGCTGGAAGGTGGCTGGAGATGTGACCACAATGTTATGGTCATAGTTGCCGAGGTTGAATATCTCGTAATACGACTGCCCGTAATTAGGTGAGAACATCATGCCGACCAACGGGTATCTCGCCTCATAGCCCACCGTCACTCGTTTGCCAAACACGGTAAGGTCATAGCGTGCGGCAAGGTGTGCGCCTATAGCAGCGCTGAGATAGCCTTGTGCCGGGTTGTTATTGCTGTTACGGTTGTTGTAGGTACCGCCCAGCAGTCCCTCAGCCATACCGCCGACATATATGTGCAGGGCATCATGAAGCATGTCCCAACGTCTTGTCACGGAATAGGCAAACACATAATGGCCGGAGTATTCATGTCCGTTGCGGACACGGTTATGAGTGTAGGCGAATGCCAGCTCATGACTCAAACCGTATGTCAAGCCGCCGGTACTGCCCATAGACAAGCTGTCCATATACAGACGGTCACGCCTTACCTCTGACATCAGACGCCACTCCACGCCACGGTATTTCTCCTGCGACAGATAGGTGTCAAGCATATTTGCACCGCCCACGCCAAGCATAGTGGCCACCTCTGTCTCCTGTGCATTAATATGACCAGGCAGGCAGAGCATCATCAACGCTATGAACAGGCTGCCGACTCTCATCAACTCTCAAACAAGTTAAGCTGGCCTGTCATCTCGTCCTTCACCTGCTGTTGTGTCTTACCAGCATCTGGATCAAGGTTCTCTTCCTCTTCCATGGCATCCTCATCGTTCTCGCCTTCAGCCGGAGTCTCCGGCACTCTCTTTGGCTCCAGCTCCTCTACCTTGTCAACGGCGAACGTGCTGATGCGCTTACCCTTTGCCTTGAAGCCCTTGACGGCGATAAACTCCTCACAGTCTATCTCCATAGGCTCACGGAAGCTGTCATTACCTCCGAATGTCACCCTTATATATGGGAAAGGTGTGTCTGTCAGCAGCAGCAGTTTGTTGTTGCCGTTGTCGCCGAGGAACGAGCGGTGGTTCTTTATCGCCTCCATCTCAAACCTCTTGATATATCCGAAACCGTTATTGTCTGCATCAAGCAATACTGCCGTCCACGGCTTGTGCTCATCCCATTTCTCTATGCGCAGTATGTCTTGCTCAAAGTGGTTGTTAGGGTCAGGCGTGGTAATATAGAAGTCGCCGTTGCTGAGCACCACAAGTATGCTGTCAGTATCAAGGAACTTACCCAATGACTCGCCGTGGGCATCGTAGTTGAGCCTGTTGACATCACGATCCCACCACACCTCTCTGCCTCCGAGCGTGGAGTGTCCGTGGCTCTTCAGCCCTATCTTATGCACCGGATATTTTGTCAGGGTGTTACCCTTGCTGCCACGTCCCTTGATGTCGAGTGTGGCGAAGTCATAGTCAAAGAATATCTTCTTGATGCGAGGTCCAGGCTCATGTGTCACCTTTATCACCTCTGCTTCGCCGTTAGGATTGACAGTAAAGTACATCACACGGCTGTCCTTAGTGCCCTGCGTAATGTCATACTCCCTGTCACGGGTACATGAGTCAACGAAGAAACGCTTCACGAAGTAACGTCCGTTCTTGCCGTCACGGTACACACAGTTGTATATGGTACGGCGGTCGCCCTTCTTCCATACACCAAGGTGGAGCACGTTCTTGCCCACGTCAATCTTGTCTGCCACTCTGATAATCTTGAACTTACCGTCACGGTAGAAGATGATGATATCGTCGATGTCAGAACAGTTACATACGAACTCAGCCTTCTTCAGACTGGTACCTATAAAGCCCTCCTGACGGTCTATGTAGAGCTTCTCGTTAGCCTCAACCACCTTGGTGGCCTCGATAGTGTCAAAGCTGCGTATCTCTGTAAGACGTGGATGCTCCGCACCGTATTTCGTCTTCAGATGCTCAAACCACTCACAGGTGATGTCAACCATGCGACCGAGGTCACGCTCTATGCCTGCTATCTCCGCCTTTATCTTTGCTATAAGGTCATCAGCCTGCTCCTTGGAGAACTTAAGTATGCGCTTCATCTTTATCTCCATGAGGCGCAGTATATCATCCTTGGTCACCTCACGCACCAACTGCGGGTAGAACGGTGTCAACCTCTCATCAATATGCTCACAGGCGGCATCCATGGAGGCAGCGTTCTCATATTTCTTATCCTTATATATACGCTCCTCTATGAAGATACGCTCCAACGAACAGAGGAACAGCTGCTCCAGCAGTTCATCGCGTCTTATCTGCAGTTCCCTACGCAACAGCTCCATCGTCTGGTCTGCACTGCTGCGCAGCACATCGCTGACGCTAAGGAACTGTGGCTTACGGTCTTTTATGACGCAGCAGTTTGGCGATATGCTTATCTCACAGTCGGTGAAGGCATAGAGGGCGTCGAGGGTCTTGTCTGAGCTTACGCCGGGCGTAAGGTGTACCAGTATCTCCACGTTTGCTGCAGTGAGGTCTTCCACCTTCCTTACCTTTATCTTGCCGCGCTCCACTGCCTTAGTGATAGACGCTATAAGGGTCTCTGAAGTTTTTGAGAATGGTATGTCACGTATAACGAGTGTCTTCTGGTCGAGTTTCTCTATCTTCGCCCTCACCTTGATACTGCCGCCGCGCTGGCCGTCGTTATATTTAGAAACGTCTATGCTGCCGCCCGTAGGGAAGTCTGGATACAGATGGAACTCCTCGCCACGCAGGTATGCTATGGCTGCGTCGCATATCTCACAGAAGTTATGCGGCATTATCTTTGAATTCAGACCTACGGCTATGCCTTCCACACCCTGCGCCAACAGCAGAGGATATTTCACCGGCAGCGTGACAGGCTCCTTGTTGCGGCCGTCGTATGACAGCTGCCACTCCGTAGTCTTTGGATTGAACACTGTCTCCAAGGCAAACTTACTCAGGCGTGCCTCTATATATCTCGGCGCGGCAGCCGACGAGCCCGTCAGGATATTACCCCAGTTACCCTGCGTATCAATAAGCAGGTCTTTCTGCCCCATCTGAACAAGGGCATCACCTATTGAGGCATCGCCGTGCGGATGGAACTGCATAGTATGGCCCACGATGTTCGCCACCTTGTTATAGCGACCGTCATCCATACGCTTCATGGAATGGAGTATGCGTCGCTGCACCGGCTTCAGGCCATCCTCTATATGCGGCACCGCACGGTCAAGGATGACATACGAGGCATAGTCCAAGAACCAGTTCTGGTACATGCCGCTGAGGTGATGCACCACAGAGGCGTCAAAACGGTTGACCGGGCTGTAGTCCGGCTGTCCGTCTGTTTCTTTGTCTGCCTCCTGCTGTATTATTATTTCGTCGTCCATCATCTGTCTTTTTTATAATATCTTAGCCACTCAACTCTCTGTTGCATTTATTCCCTCTCTATAGTATTTCTCCAGCAGCTCATGCGCTCCCATAAAACTGGTCTTCTCTCCTCCCTGCACGCTTTTCTCCATCTCCTGCATAGCTTGTTGCATCACGGGGTTGTTATAGAAGTGTCCCAGCAACTCGTTATTGATGGTCTCTCTCATCCAGTATCTGTTCTGTTTGCTTCGGCGATAGCTGAAGTAACCGTTCTTCCTCACATAGTCGAAGTACTCATATACCATCTCCCATATCTCCTTGATGCCGAGGGCATATAATCCAGAGTATGTCAGCACACGCGGCGTCCATCCGCTCTCAGACTTCGGGAAGAAATGCAGCGCGTTGCGGAATCCCTGCGCCGCCATCTCGCATCGTCTCACATTGTCGCCGTCACACTTGTTTACCACAATAGCATCGCAAATCTCCATTATGCCACGCTTTATGCCCTGTAGCTCATCACCCGTGCCAGCCACCTGTATAAGGAGGAAGAAGTCAACCATAGAGTGACAAGCCGTCTCGCTCTGTCCCACTCCCACCGTCTCTATGAATATCTTGTCAAAGCCTGCAGCCTCACACAGTATCACCGTCTCACGCGTCTTCCTCGCCACGCCACCAAGGCTGCCCGCTGATGGGCTGGGGCGTATGAAGGCATCAGGATGTGTGGAGAGTTTCTCCATACGCGTCTTGTCACCCAATATACTGCCCTTAGACCTTTCTGATGAGGGGTCAATGGCGAGCACTGCCAGCTTGCCGCCGTAATGCGACAGCACATACTGCCCGAACTCATCTATCGAAGTGGACTTTCCTGCACCAGGCACGCCGCTGATACCTATTCTCAGGGAGTTGCCGCTGTGAGGCAGGCAACGCTCTATCACCTGCTGCGCCATAGCCTGATGCTCAGGCAACACGCTCTCCACCAGTGTCACAGCCTGCGACAACATAGTGACATTGCCAGCCAATATGCCGTCCACCATCTCGTCAACGGTGTAGCGCTTACGCACGAAACGCCGTCTGTTGAGATACGGATTGATAATCGACGGCTGACTAACGCCGCTGTTGACTGTCAGCCCCTTGTATTCAGCTTGGTTCTCTGGATGCTCCATACTTTACTTCTGTATGTTTATCACCACTTTCTGGTTATTAGGGTCATTTGTTATCATAAGGATACGCGGACGCGTACGCACTTTCTTCAGTTCCTTGCCTATGGCGGTAACCTTCAGCCTTGTTGACTCGCCCGGCTCCAGACGCTGCTTACCCAACTGCACCTGCAGTCCGGCAGTAAAGAGCTGCACCTTGGATATCTCGAGCACGGCCTTGCCTTCGTTTCTTATCTCTATCTCATCCTTTGCCTTTGACTTGTTCTGCAGTTCTGTCATATTCAAGGTCTTTGACGACATCACCATGTGCGGCATGTAAGTACGCCTCAGCTCGTCCGTCTGTATCACAGGAGGCAGCAGCACCGTTGACACCGTCACCTCCTTATCTCTGTTCACCTTGTCGGCACCGTTCTTGGCCAGATAGATGGTTGACTGCGTAAGTCCGTAGTCACGCACCTCACGTGAGTTAAGCGTGACATACATCGTGCCCTTCTGTTTCGGGCCAAGCACCCTGGGCTTCATCTCTGCCGTGAGGTATGACGGCAGACGCAGCATCACAGGCTCCACCGTCTGCCCGGATGGGTTAAACACCTGTATCTTCTTCGTCAGCAGCACGCCCTTGTGCACGTCATCGAAGTCTATTGACTCCGCATCAGTCATCAATATGCCTAACTTGAAAGGGTAGTCGCCCGTATAGTTCTCCACACGTGTCACCACCTGACCACGCACCTCAAACTCCGCCGGAGTGTCAGACATTGTGTCATATACACGCACTATGCGGTCAAAGTGCCCCAACTGCTTACAGTCAAAAGTAATGTTGAGCGTTACATCCTGCCCCGGGTTAACGTTGCCGGCAGTATATGCCGCCTGCGAACATCCGCAACCTGTGTCAACATACTTCACGGCAGCTGGCGACGTAGAAGTGTTGCGCATCATGACCGTTATTGTGGCAGGCGTACGAAACAACATCTGGCCGCACTCAAACTCTTTAGCCTGTGCGGTAAAGCTTTGCGCCGCAGCACCAAGGTGGCACATCATCATTGCCACCATGCATATATTTGGTATTATCCTCATTTCTTCTTCTCCGTTAACTTGTTATATCCTTAGGTTATCATCAAGGTGGACACTACATATTCCCACCTTATATGTTTACATTGCAAATTTACAATTTTTTTTTCAATTGTCAAAGCTTTTATTTTGTATTTCGCCCGACTTTTCGTAACTTTACATCCGCAAATCCTATGAGATACAAAATAATAGACAACCTCTCTGACTACGCCCCCACCGACCAACTGTTGTGCCGGCTCCCATCCTGGCGGCGCGAGCAGGCACAGAAGTTCAGGCATGAGCAGGGACAACGCGAGTGTGCCTTGTCATACCTGTTGCTGAGCGAGATGACCGGTTTCCAACCTGTCTTCGGCACTGCCGAGCACGGCAAGCCGTTCATGCTCCTGGGTACTACCGACGGGCAGGACACGCCCGGTGCCGGCGAGAGGTTCTTCAACATATCCCATTGCAAGGCTGCCATAGGCTGCATAGTGGACAGTGACGAGGTGGGCATCGACGTGGAGTGTACCGGCCGCTACAAGGAGCGGCTGGCGCAATACTGTATGAGCGATGACGAATTACAGCAGATAAAAGAGGCCGCCGACCCCGATGCGCTCTTCACCATGTTGTGGACACAGAAGGAGGCTCTGCTGAAACTCACCGGCGAGGGCATCACCGACGACATGAAGACATGTCTGTCGTCAGCACGCGCCAAAGGAGTGAGGCTTGACAGCGGAGTAAATAGGGAGAAGGGCTACGCATGGAGCGTGGCTTACCGTGAAAAGGATATAAGCCAAGAAGTTAACGATATATGAACAAGCTTTTACATATCAGCATTATATTCTTGTCACTACTCCTTGCTTCATGCGGCAAGGACGAAGACTATGCCTCTGAGAGTGAAACATCTTTCAGCTTCACTTATCCTACAGACAACTCCAAGGGTTACGTGAAGGTGTTGCAACAGCACACCGTAGGCGATGGTTTCCCCATCATCATTATGGCTGACGGTTACCTGCAGAGCGACATCACCTCTGGCACATACCACAACGTCGTAAGTAACGCTGTAAATGCCTTATTCGCAGTGGAACCGATGACATCCCTCAAAGCATATTTCGACATATATGAGGTGCAGGCAGCATCTGAGGTCAGCGGCATCACCTCAACACAGCGTAACACTGCTTTCTCCACTTATTTTGAAAGCACCACCGGCGTCTCGATTACGGGTAAAAAAACAAAGATAGAGAACTATGCATGGTACACGCTGAAGAAGAACTATAGCAAATTCCACAACGCCCTTGTCATAATGCTAGTAAACAGCACCCGCTATGGCGGTGTCACGCTGTTGGCTACCAACTACAGCTCTACCGACTCCATTCCGGGTGGATTCTCACTCGCTTACGTACCCACAGGATGCAAGGTAAACAACGTAAGTTATTTCACCCAGGTGTTACAACACGAGGCGATAGGTCACGGCATAGGCAAACTAGCTGATGAGTACACACAGGAATATGACGCCCCCTCACAAGAAGTCATAGACCAATACCTCAAATTTCAGAAGTACGGTCTGTTTATCAACACCAAGTATGACTCTGACACAGAGAACGACAGCATTGAGGGCACACTCAGAAGGACCTCTGGCGGCATCGTAACAAAGTATGTCATAGGCAGACACATCATGCAGCCCGGCGATATAGGCTACCTCTTCGCCTGCGATGCCGGATACAGCAACGAGGAATTGAGATGGATTCAAGGTGGCTACACCTATCTCACACCCAGCACCACCTTATACACAGGCGACAACACGAATTACCTGGGATGGTACACCACGGAAAAGAATTTCTACCGCCCCACATGGCAAAGCCTGATGAATGACGTGACAGAACAGGACAGCAAGACATTCAACGCCTTGTCACGCTATATCATCTACTGTCGTGTATTAAAGGTGGCACAAGGTTCACCGGGCAACATTCATAACGAGCAACTGCAGCGACGCTTCATGCAGTTTGACACCATGCGAAGCTACAGCTCTGCCGCCAAGGGTGCAGCGCCCCATGCCAGAAGCATAAAGGAGATAAGCACAGAGCAGACACCACCTGCCCTGCCTGCTCCTAAGCTGATAGAGAAAATCACCTTAGACTAAAAACATTTCAAGTATGGCAATAATAAAGAGTATTTACGGCAAGGCCCCACAATGGGGTGACAACTGTTATTTCAGTGAGACGGCAGCCGTCGTGGGCGACGTCAAGATGGGCAACGAGTGCTCAGTATGGTTCAGTGCCGTGGTAAGGGGCGACGTGGCTCCTATCACCATGGGCAACCGCTGCAACGTGCAGGACGGTGCCTGCGTACACGTTACCAACACCACTGGTCCCACGGTGATGGAAGATGACGTGACCATAGGACACAATGCCACCGTACACGCCTGCACACTGCGCAAGGGATGCCTCATCGGCATGGGTGCCACGGTGCTCGACGGTGCCGACGTCGGCGAGGGTGCCATCATCGCCGCCGGCGCATTGGTGCTGGGCGGCACCAAGGTGGGCGAACACGAGATATGGGGCGGTGTACCAGCCAAGTTCATCAAGAAAGCTCCCATAGGCAAGGCTGAAGCCTACGCAGAGCACTACGCGCAGTATGCGAAGGACTACATTGAGAATGCAGATTCAGTGAATTAAGTTTATGATATGATTGCTCTGGCAATAACGACTGATACGTTAGATGAAACAATAAGAGCTGTGTCAATAACCTGACACAGCTCTTTTCATTCGAAAATTATTGTTTGCGAGACTATCTAAAAACAGCCTCATTGTT